>CAIMAQ010000126.1 GCA_903839035.1 uncultured Opitutia bacterium | reverse complement strand
TCCTCACACCTTGCTGAACACCAGCGAGGCGTTCGTCCCGCCGAAACCGAAGCTGTTCGCCAGCGCGGCGCGCACCGGCTTCCGCACCGCCGTGTTGGGCGTGAAGTTCAGGCCGGTCGCCGCGCACTCGGGATCCAGGTTCGTGAGGTTGATCGTCGGCGGCACGATGCCGTCGCGGATCGCCAGCACCGCGGCAAACGCGCCCATCGCGCCCGCGCCACCCAGCAGGTGGCCGATCATGGATTTCACGCCGCTCACGTGCAGGTTCGCCTTGTTGTCGGCAAACACCGTCGCGATCGCCGCGGCTTCCTCGCCGTCGCCGCCCGGGGTCGAGGTCGCGTGGGCCGAGACATAGTCGATCTCCGTCGGCGCCATACCGGCGCGCTTCAACGCGAGCCGCATCGCCCGGGCCGAGCCCTCGGCGCCGGGCGCGAGCGAAGACAGGTGGTAGGCATCCGCGGTCGCGCCATAGCCGCGCAGCTCGGCGTAGATCTTCGCGCCGCGCTTCACGGCCTGGCCGTATTCCTCGAGCACAAAAACCGCGCTGCCCTCCGACAGCACAAAGCCATCGCGGTCCTTCTCGTACGGCCGCGAGGCCTGCTCTGGCGCTTCGTTACGCGTCGAGAGCGCGCGCATCTGCGCAAACGCGCCGATACCCAGCGGCGTCACCGTCGATTCAGCGCCGCCCGCGATCATCACATCGGCATCGCCGCGCACGATCGCCGCCGCCGCCTCGCCCAGCGCGTGGCCGCTCGTGGCGCACGCCGAGGCGACGCTCATGTTCGGCCCGCGGCAGTCGAGCAGCAGGCTCACCTGGCCCGCCAGGAGGTTGGGGGCGATCTGGATGATGAAGAACGGGGAGATTTTCCGGAAGCCGCCCGCCTTCCACGTGTCGTGCATCGCCTCCATCTCGGGCAGGCCGCCGAGGCCGACGCCGAGGTTCACGCCCATCCGTTCGGGATCGAGCGTGGCCCGGTGCGCATCGAGCCCGGAGTCGGCGTACGCCTCGACCGCCGCCGCCGCGCCGAGATGCGTGAAGCGGCCGAATTTCTTCACATCCTTCGGCGTGATCGCCTGCGTCATCGGGTCGGAGCCGGGACCGCGCGGGTGCAGCGGCGCCGGCAGCGGCCGTGCGGGATCGAAGTTTTTCACCTCGCCCGCGATGTGCGCGGTGCAGCCGGTGGGATCAAAGCGCGTGATCCGCGCGATGCCGCTGCGGCCGGCGATGAGCGCGGCCCAGGTTTCGGGGGCGGAGTTGCCGCAGGGAGTGACGGCGCCGATACCGGTGATGACCACGCGGCGGGCGGGAGTGGAGGCAGGATTCATGGGACGAAAGCGAAGGTTTTGCGGAGCATGCGCCGGGAGGACGACAGCAGCGCATCGCTGCGCGCCGGGTCGTCCGTGGCCCGGGCAAAAATCAGAGCGCCGACGAGCGAACTCATCAGGTAAGTGACGCGGTCGCGGTTTTCGCCGGGGTCGCGCGCGAGGCGCAACGCCTCGCACAGGCGGTCGATGTGCCGCACAAAGCCCCGCGCATAGTCCCCGCGCGCCGGGCCGCTGAGCCGCGCCATGTCGGCGCCGACTGCGACCACGAGGCAGCCCGAGCCGCGGTTGTCGCGGTGGTGGGTGGAAAGATAACTGTCGATCAGAAGCCGCGCGCGACTGGCCGCCGTAGGCTGGGCCGCGATGCGGTCCAGATTCACCACCGCCTCGTCAAACGCCTCGGCGCAGGCCTCCGCGACCAGCTCGGTCTTGTCCCGGAAATGCGCATAAAACCCGCCATGCGTCAGTCCCGCCCTCCGCATGACCTCGTCCACGCCAACGCCCTCCACCCCGCGCTCGCGAAACGCCGCACTCGCCGCCGCGACGATGCGGCGACGCGTGGCATGCTTGTGGGAGGGGGGATAGCGCATCGGAGGCGGTTAAATGACGAGCGTCATACCAAATGGCAAGCACTAGTCGTGAATTAGGTCGGCCAGCATAGAGATCACGCCCAACCAGCCACTTAGGCCCACCTCATATAATTCCTTAACCATTCTTCCTGTGTGCCTTATAAGACCTTTACGTCCTATGGTCCGACCCCACCCCACCGTCCAAGTCTCCCTCGCGC
Source organism: uncultured Opitutia bacterium (assembly GCA_903839035.1). Classification (GTDB taxonomy): domain Bacteria; phylum Verrucomicrobiota; class Verrucomicrobiia; order Opitutales; family Opitutaceae; genus Opi-474. The sequence goes on along the minus strand of CAIMAQ010000126.1, from coordinate 59,367 downwards.
CGTCAGATGTCCCTCATGCCCAATTCCCCTCCCAGCCGACCTTTCTTTGACTTTGCCGGCACCGCTCGTTTTGCTCGCCGCCCTTTGAAAATGCAGCAGCTGCACGCCTATTGGCGCATGGACTACATTCAGGCGCCGCGTTATCCCGCTGCGCTCAAGCGCCCTTTCACCGACTTGCCCGCCATGGGCGACGACCGGGCCGCGCTCATCGTTTACCGGAGCCGCCTGTCCTACCTCGTTCTCAACCGCTATCCCTACAACCCGGGCCATCTGCTCGCGGTCCCGTTTCGCGAGGTGTCCGATCTGGATCAGCTCACCCCGGCCGGACGCGCCGACCTGATGGAGACGATGACCTTCGCCAAGCGCCTGCTCGGCGCCACGCTCAAACCCGACGGCTTTAATCTCGGCTTCAATCTCGGCTCCGCCGCCGGCGGCAGCATCGCCCATCTCCACGGCCACATCGTCCCGCGCTGGAACGGCGACAACAACTTCATGCCCGTCCTCGGCCAGACCCGCGTCCTCCCCGAATCCCTCGAGCGCGCCTGGGAAAAACTCTCCGCCGCCGCCGCGAAACTTAAGCCAGCAAAACGGTCCAGGCGCAAATGAGCGCTGCGCCCGTTGCTCCGGGTCTGACCTCTTAATTCTTCCTTCTTAATTCTTACTTTCTGCGGTGCCCGCCAAGACCCTCCATTTTCCCAGTCCCCGCCACCTGTCCGCGCTCTATGCCGGTCGCGAGGAAAACCTCGCCCACGCCGAGCGCACCCTCGGCGTGAAGCTGATCACGCGGGAGGGCTGGCTGAAGATCGAGCCCGCCCACGGCGTGTCCGCCACCGAGGCTGCCGGCCCCATCGCCCGTACCGAGGCCCTGTTCAACTTCCTCAACGAGGCCCGCGGCCAGGGCATGACCATCCGCACGCCCGACTTCCACCGCATCGCCGACGGATTCGCCCGCGGCGAGGGCGAGCAGATGCGCGCCCTCATCGACGAGCCGCTGGTCATCGCCACCAACCGTAAGAGCATCGTCCCGAAAACCCTCGGCCAGAAACTCTATCTCCAGTCGATGCTCGCCCACCCGGTCGTCTTTGGCATCGGCCCCGCCGGCACCGGCAAGACCTACCTCGCCATGGCCGCCGCCGTCTCCGCCCTCCTGCGCAACGAGGTCGAACGCATCATCCTCACCCGCCCCGCCGTCGAGGCCGGCGAAACCCTCGGCTTCCTCCCCGGCGACCTGCGCGAAAAAATCCTGCCCTACCTCCGGCCGCTCTATGACGCGCTCGGCGACATGCTCGACCCCGAGGACACCGCCCGGCTCACCGAAAAGGGCGTCATCGAGATCGCCCCGCTCGCCTACATGCGCGGCCGCACCCTCTCCCATTCGTTCATCATCCTTGATGAGGCGCAGAACGCCACCGCTGAGCAGATGATGATGTTCCTCACCCGTCTCGGCGAGGACTCGCGGATGGTCGTGACCGGCGACATCACGCAGATCGACCTCCCGCGCTCCAAGGCCAGCGGCCTCCTCGAGGTCCGCCATATCCTCACCGACATCCCCGGCATCGACTTCCACACCTTCAGCGGCGCCGACGTCGTCCGCCACCCGCTCGTCCAGAAGATCATCGAGGCCTACGACCAGTACCGGAACCCGATGAACCCGGACACCGGTGCCGCCGGCAAATCCTGATCCGCCCCCCCTTCTACCGCGTCCGGGAATCGAAAATTTACCTCATGTCCGTCCGCAACCAACTTAAGCTTCTCGTCGGCGGCCTCAGCGCGCGCCGCGCCGGTCGCACCCCGCCGGCCCACTCCGCCACGCGCGAATTCTTCGACCGGAGCCGCCTGGTCGCGATGCTCATCTTCGTCGCCACGGTCGCCGCCATCGTGCTCATCAGCTCGGCCGGCCTCACCACCCTCAACGTCCCCGTCCTGCCCAACCAGCTCGCCACCGTCCGGGTCGTCGCGGCGACGCCATTCACCTACCAGAGTCTCGAACAGACCACCGCCGCGGGCGAGCAGGTCGTCAACCGCCTGCCGCCGGTTTACCGGCTCGACTTGGAGCCGTCCCGACGCTTCGACGCCAATGCCCGGGCACTGCTCGTGCAGTTGGAGGGGTTCGAACGCACCCATCCGGCCAACGCCCTCCTGCTCAATGATCCCCGGGCCGAATTCGCCACCTTGGTGGAGGCGTTCAATACCCGGGGACCCTATCACGCCAACGCGGAGGATGTCGCCGCCGTGCTCGCCGCCGGTGATGGCAAGGCGCGCGCCGCCCTCTTCGACACCGGCCTCGCCGCCCTCCGCGACATCGCCGCCGAAGGCGTGCATGACGACAATCTCGGCGGCTTCGCCCCGGGCAATGTCACCGTTTTCCAAGTCGTGCGACCGACCGGCGAGATCGCGCTCCGACCCGTTCAATCGCTGGAGGAGGCCATGACCTTTCTGCGCGTCAGCCTTGCCGTCGAGGGCGTGCCGCGCCCGACCGCGCTGGCGCTCTTCCGCTTCTTTCGCGCCGGCCTGACGGCCAACCTGGCCTTCGACCGTGACGCCACGCAGGCCCGCGAAACCGAAGCCCGCCGCCAGGTGAAGCCCGTGCTCGTCAGCATCGCCCGCGGCCAGACGATCATCGAGCCCGGTGAACGCGTCTCGCCCGGGCAGTTCGAGATGCTCATGGCCTACCGCCGCTTCCTGCGCGAGCACACCGACACGGCGTTTGACGAGGGCCTCACCCTCTTTGGCCGCATCCTCCTTGTGCTCGCGATGGTCATCGCCAGCGTCCTCTACATCCGGCTCGAGGACGCCGAAACCCTCCAGCGCAACGGCCGGCTGGGCCTCCTCGCGCTCGTTACGATCTTCAATCTCGCGCTCGTGCGGCTGGTCTACTCCATCGGCGGTCTCGATTTCTTCATCCACGACGGCTCCTGGGCCTCGACCCTGCCGTACGTCGCTCCCACCGCCCTCGCCCCGCTCATCGTCGCGATCCTGATCGACGCCGGGTCCGCCATCTTCATGGCGCTGCTCATCTCGATCTTCACCGGCGTTATCTACGGCAACCGGCTCGACCTCGTGGTGCTTACCTTCCTCGCCTCACTCGTCGCCATCTTCGGCTGCCGCGTCGTGCACAAGCGCGGGCGCGTCGTCCGCGCCGCCGCCGCCGGCGGGCTCACGCTCGCGCTCTTCGCCCTGCCCATCGGTTTCGCCGACCAGGTGCCGTTCGCCACGCTCGCCCGCCAGATGACCGCCGCCGTTGCCACCGGGCTGCTCACCGGCATGGCCGTCGTCGGCGTGCTGCCCGTGCTGGAGTCGCTCTTCAAGCGCACCACCGACATCACCCTGCTCGAGCTCACCGACTACAACCACCCGCTGCTCCGCCAGCAGCAGCTCGAGGCGCCCGGCACCTACCACCACTCGCTCGTCGTCGCCCAACTCGCCGAGAACGCCGCCAACGCCATCGGCGCCAACCCGCTGCTCGCCCGCGTCTGCGCGCTGTTCCATGACATCGGCAAGACGCCCCATGCCGCCTATTTCACCGAGAACCAGCGCGAAAGCGTTAACCCGCACGATGGTCTCACGCCCATGGCCTCTGCGCAGATCATCAAGGCGCACGTGACCGACGGCGTGGAACTCGCCAACCGGCACCGCCTGCCCCGCGCCGCAATAGACGTCATCCAGCAGCACCACGGCACCACCCTCGTGCGCTCGTTTTACCTGCGCGCCGTCGAGCAGTCCCGGGTGCCGTTCCCGGTCAAGAACCTCCCGCACCCGATCCCGCTGCTCGCGCCCCCGGTGGAAGCGGCCTACCGCTACGACGGTCCGAAACCGCAGTTCAAGGAGAGCGCCATCATCTCGCTCGCCGACGGCGTCGAGGCCGCGACGCGCTCGCTCCGCTCCGTCAGCGCCGGCCAGCTCGTCCCGCTCATCGACCGCATCGTCGGCGACCGCATCGCCGCCGGCCAACTGGACGAGGCCCCGCTCACCTTCGAGGAACTGAACAAGGTGAAGAACAGCTTCCAGTTCACGCTGCTCAACATGCTCCACGCCCGCGTCGCCTATCCCGCCGCGGAGCAGTCGCCCACGACCGAAGCCAAGGCCTAAGCCCGATTGATGTGGCCGCGAAACACGCGAATGAACGCGAATTCTGAAACGGTCACTCCGACGTCTTCTGTTGTTTCGCGTCATTTTGCGTGATTCGCGGGCCACATATCCGCCTTCAATGCCCCGCGTAATCCTGATCGCCAACCGCCATCCCCGCCTGCGCCTCAACCGCCGCGCCGTGGCCCGCGTGATCCACACCCTGGACGCGAACTTGGCGGCTTTTCGCCCGAATCGAATCGCCGCCTCGCCGAAAAAGAACCCATCGCCCATCGCCCATAACCTATCGCCCACCACCGAACTGTCGGTGGTGTTCCTGACCGACCCCGCCCTCGCCCAACTCCACGCCGACTTCCTGGCCGACCCGACGCCCACCGACGTCATCACCTTCGAAGGCGATCCCACCCAAGGCACCGCCGGTGAAATCTGCGTCTCCGCCGACGCCGCCATCCGCGAAGTCGGCCCTCGCCGAGATTTTTCCGCCGAACTCACCCTCTACCTTGTCCACGGCTGGCTCCACCTCGCCGGCTACGACGACCTCCATCCCGCCAAAAAGCGCCAGATGCGCCGCGCCGAGGCCCGGGCCATGAAGCTTTTGAGCTCCGCGGGGGCCCTCCCGGTGTTTTCTTCGCTCCGCTAGCGCCGGCCCAAGGCCGATCCTTGGGTTGGCCCAGGCGATCGCAAGAACCGGTCCTCAGACCGGTGGGGAGAACCGATCCGGGGTCAGGCGGAACATTCCTCCCTCGGCTGACCATTTAATCCGCCCGCCCTCCTCCCATGTCGGTTTCACTTAATAAGTGAAAACGACCCCGGCACCTTTAAGGCGCGCAAAAAACTTTGCGTCGGGGCGGGATTCACCGACCCTAGGCGCGACCCATGACCATCCGCTCGACCCAGCACATCGTCACCGTCCGCACCGCGTTTTTCTCGGGCATCCTGCTGCTCGCGCCGCTCGCCGTCACCATCTATGGCTTCATCTGGATCATCGGGGTCGTGGGCGGGAGTTTCCGGCCGCTGTTCGACCTCGTCCTGCCCCTCCGGCTCCAGAGCATTCCCTTCGTCTGGGACGTCGCCGTCACCCTCGTGGTCTGCATCCTGATCACGCTCTTTGGCTTCATCTCCCACTACCTGTTCGGCAAGTACCTCCTCGACCTCGGCGAGCGCGTCATCACCGGCATCCCGGGCGTCAGCACGGTCTACGGCTCGGTCAAGCAAGTCGTCGCGACCTTCGGCTCCCAAAACCGCAACCTCTTCAGCCGCGTCGTCCTCGTCCAATACCCCCGCCCTGGCGTCTGGACGCTCGGCTTTCTCACCAGCAAGACGCAGGCGGAGGCCCAGGCCCGCGCCGGCCGGGAGCTCTGGGCGGTCTTCGTGCCCACCTCGCCCAACCCCACCAGCGGCTTCGTCCTGTTTTTCCCGCCCACCGAGATCACCGAGCTCGATATGTCCGTCGGTGACGGCATGAAGATGGTCATTTCCGGCGGCGCCGTGGTCCCGCCCCACCGGGCCGAGTCCGCCAGGAAACCAGCCGACCCGGCCTAAGCGTGTGCCCGGCCTCCCGCTCCAGACCGACGCCTTCGTGCTGCTGAAGCGTCCGCCCTCCGACTCGTTCCAGGGCTTCAACGTTTTCTCCGCCGAGCACGGCGCGCTGCTCGTTCACCAGCGGCTGCCCAAGCGCACCACGGGCAAGACCGGGTCCACCACCGTTGCGCTCGACCTGTTCGACGAGGTTTCGCTCCGGCTGGAGAGTTCCAACCAGGGCCAGACCTGGTTCGTGCAAGAGACGCGCCTCGTTACCCGCCATGCCGACCTCGGCCGCAGCTACGAAACCCTCCGCCACGCCTCCGCCCTCGCCGCCCTCGTCGCGCGCAATCCCGTGCACGAGGACGGCCGCCAGCAGGTCGCCGCCCTTCTCCGGCAGGCCTTCGCCTCGTTCGCCGCAGGCGCGCGGCCGGACTTCGTGTGGTTCAAGAGCCTCTACTGCTTCGCCCGCGACGAGGGCTACCCCGTGAAGCAGCAGTGGTTCCCCACCCTGCCCGTCGCCGACCGCGAGGCGGTTGCCACCCTGCTCAACCGCCCGCTCGCCGAGCAAACCGCCACCCTCGCCGTCGTCGCCCGCCTGCAAAAACGCCTCGAGGAATACCTCACCGGCCACACCGAGATCCTGCTGGATTGATCGTCCCGCAATGAATTCCCAAAACTTACTTTCACAGGAGATAACGGAGACAACTGAGAGATGACCTCTCCGTTCTCTCCGTTACCTCCTGTAATATCAGATCGAATTTTTGATCCGTGTCCTGGCGTGAAATCCGTAGTCAAAGCAACCGTACCCTCGTGGTGACTTAATGGAATTCAACCTCGACCAGCGCACCGCCAGTCTGAGTGTCGGCGAGTTCGCCGACTTCACCACCGGCCCGCATGACGCCGGCAGCGGCCACGCGGGCCTCTGGCGCGCCCAGCTCGGCACGCACTGGCACAACGAACTCCGCGCCCGCGCCGCCGCCGAGACGCCCACCGCCGAGTTCGAACTCGTGATCGCGGGCAGTATTTTTCACGGCGGCTGGACGATCACCCTCACCGGCCGGATCGACCAGCTCCTCCGCGACCCCGGCACCGTCACGCTGCGCGAAATCAAGACCGTCACCCGCCCCCTCCCCACCGACGAGGCCGCCCTCCGCGCCGATTACCCCGGCTATTTCGTCCAGCTCGCGAGTTACCTCACGCTGTGGCGGCTGTCAGCCGTCCGCGATCAGCCATCAGCTCCCCATGCCCCAGCCAGCGCGGAAATCGCACCCATTGCCCATCACCCAGCGCCCATCACCCGCTCCACGCTCCGCGCGGAATTGGTGTTCGTCGAAACCTCCAGCGGACTCGCCCAGACCGTCCCGCTCACGCCCGCCGACGAATCGATCTTCCAGGTCCAGCTCGAGCGGGTCGCCGAATTTCTCAACCTCCGCCTGCGCGCCCGCGAGCGCCTGCGCGACCTCCACTTTCACTCGCCCTTCGCCGTCCTGCGCCCCGGTCAGGAGACGACCCAGGTCGAGCTGACCACGGCGTTCGAACAGCACCCGCTCGTGCTCTTCGAGGCGCCCACCGGCTTCGGCAAAACCGGCGTCCTCCTCGAGTTTGCCCTTGGCCAGCTCCGCGCCGGCCACTTCGACCGCGCCCTCTATCTGACGAGCAAATCCACCGGGCAGCTGCAGGTGGTGAGGACGCTGCAGGTCATGGGTGATGGGTCATCGGTCATAGGTTCTGAAGCCTCCAGCCCATCACCCATCACCAATAACCCATCACCCACCGCGACTCCAGTCGCGGTCTGGCATGTCCGCAACAAGAGCGAGCACTGCATCAACGCCGTCTTCCACTGCGTGCGCGAATCCTGCAGCTATCTCGACCGCCTCGAGGAACGCTGGCCCGCCAGCGGTCTAACCCGCTTTTACCGCTTCGAAAACCACGCGCGCGACCTTGAGACGCTGCGCACTGCCGGCCGCGACACCCGGATCTGCCCCTACGAGATCACCCGTGCCGCCCTCGCCTTCAACGACGTGTGGATCGGCGACTACAATTACGTCTTCGCCCCGCGCAACCGCCCGCTGTTCTATAACCAGCCCGGCTTCGATCCCGCCCGCACGCTTCTCCTCCTCGACGAGGCCCATAACCTGCCCTCGCGCGTCGCCGACGCCCACTCGCACACCGCCCGCGCGAACGACGCCTCGGCCCTGCTCGCCGAGCTTGATCACGTCAACGCCGCCGCGCCGCTCGTGCGCGCGTGGGAAAGCTGGACCCAGCTCCTCCTCGCCCTGCAGCCCGTGGACGCCCTCGATCCCGCCCTCGAGGCCGACGTCACCGACACGCTCGCCAAGATCGCCGAATTCCTCGGCGACCTCCCGCTCGACTACGCCGCGCTCGGCCCGCAGTTCAGTGACCAGCTCTGGCAAACCCAGCAGCTCGGCGAATGGCTCGCCGATTCGCGCCTGAAAAAACTCCTCTGGTGTCCGCGTCCCGGCGAACTTGCCTTCACCTGCATTGACGCCGCCGACGCCATCGGCGCCACCCTCCGCGAGTACGGCGGCGTGGTCCTCGCCAGCGCGACGCTCACCCCGCAGGCCGAGTTCGCCGAATCGTGCGGCTTCGCCGCCGGAGATGGCAGATGGGAGATGGGAGATGGAAGTCGATCCAACCTGACCTCTCCAAGCTCCGCCCCCATCTCCCATCTTCCCTCTCCCATCTCCGCGTTTGCGCAGGTGACTGCGCAAACGCCCTGGCGCGACGGCGCCTACGATGTGGCGGTGGACGCGCGCGTGGACACGACCTTTCAGCAGCGCGCGAGTTACTTCGCGACCACCGCCGCCACGATTGCCGCACTGCAAGCCGCGGCGAATGGTCCCGTCGCCGTTTTTTTCCCCTCCTATGCCTACGCCGAGTCCGTTGCACAGGAACTCGAGCGGCTCGCGCCCGTGAAGGTAGCGGTGCAGCCCCGCCTCCGCGAGCTCGCCGCGCAGACCGCGTGGGTCGAGCAGTCACTCGCGTTCACCGACGCGCTCTTCCTCGTACTCGGCTCGAGTTTCGCCGAGAGCATTGATGCGCTGGGCGGCCGCGTGACCCATGCGATGGTCGTCGGCCCCGCGCTGCCCGAGGTAAACGCCATCCAGCGCGCCCGGCTGGCGGAATTCTCGCCGCTCGGCCGCGAGGCCGCGTTCCGCCGCGTGTACCAGATTCCCGGCATGACCAAGGTGAACCAGGCCCTTGGCCGCCTCGTGCGCGCGCCCGGCCAGCGCGCCCGCGTGATCCTGCACTGCCGCCGCTTCCTCGAACCCGCCTACGCGAGCCTCCTCGCCCCTGACTACCAGTTCGGCGCCAACGTCCTCACCGACGCCGACCTCGCCGCGTGGCTGCGGGGCTCAAACTAGGTTCCGGGAGCTGGCTTGGGCGCGGTGGCCGGCTCCACCCGGTGGCCATTCCTGAATTGGGTTTCATGCAGTCCGTCGCTGTGAGCCGGCCGGACCAGCGATCCCACCGACCAATAGGCGACTTTCAACACTTCCGCCTGATCGAGCCAGTGGGGATCCGCCGGATTCTCCAACTGCCCGACATTCACGCTGAAGGTGCTGCGCAGGACCACCACCGAGTTCACGAACGTCCCGCTTTCCGCGTAAGGCCGCAGCAGGACAAACTTGGTCCGGTCCCGGCTGCTTAAAACATAGCACGCCGGGGGGCGCCGGCGGGTCGCGATATCCAGCGGGATAGGCAGGTCTTCGCCGGCCGGGATGGGTACTGACTCGGCCAAATTCACGACCAAGCTGCCACTCTCCAGGTGTTCAATCCGCATGACGCGGACCTTGTGCCCGGCCCGGCCGTCGGCTGCTCCCTCCCGGAACGGGACCTCGGCCACGAGTTCCCCGTGATAGGCCGCGAGCTCGAGTTCGCCCGTCCACGCCGGCGCCTGCTGACGAAGCTTCGCCGCATACGAGCCGGGAATAAAAATTATGGCGGCGTCCCCCCGGCGTTGCGCACTGTTCCGCCACTCTTCCGGACTGACCCCCGCCGGCGCCCTTAGGCCCATGATGTGCCAGCTGATCGCCATGGGATAGGATTGAATCCAGCCCGTCCGTTTTTGCATCGTGCCGTCCGGCCAGCGCAAGGTGCCGGTGACGCTGCCGAAATTCAGGGAATAGTCTCCGGGCAGATTCACGTAGCGAAAACCCATTTCCATCCGGACCAGGGACGGATCCAGGTTGGAACCCACCTTGGTGAAAGCCACCTCGCCGGTCGGTGCGACGGTCACGCGCGCCAGGGCTGGCGGTTCACTGCCCCGCCAGAGGGCCCAGCGCGACCAATCCCAAGGCCAGAAGTTCGCCAGCAGGAGCATCAGGACAAAACCCACGGAAAACATCACCCAGGAGCGACCCCGCCGCCGGGTCAGAAATTGATGCCCCACCACCAGCGCGATGACCGCAAGGGACAGCACCACGCCGGCCAGCGCCCGGGTTTGCGTCACGCCCAGCGGGACATCCGGCGAGTGCGCCAGGAAAGTGATGAAACCGCACATCCAGGCGAACACCAGCAAGAGCACCATCGCCACGAAACGCGCCGCGTTCGCCGTAAGCACCGCCACCACCAACACCAACAGGCTCAATGCCGCTTGAGTATACGCCAGTTGGATCACGGCCCCGCCGATGGCCCGGCGATCAAAACCCGAATAGAGCCACCAGGGCAGCGACACCACCTGGGGCAGCACCCAGAAGAACAGGACCAGCCCGACGAGCTTCGCCCCCAGCAACCGGGCCCCCGAAATCGGCCGCGTGACCCACCAGGCATTCTCTCCGACCACCGAATCCTCATGAATCAGGGCGGCAACGAGCACGCAGCAGAGAATCAGCTGCAATCCAAACAGCACGTTGTGCATCGCACCCAGCGTGCCGAGGGTGACTTGGAGCGCGTCCAGGTCGCTGTTCTCCACGCGGAGAATCCGGTCACCCACCAAAAAGCGTCCCACCATCAGGATGACCCAAAGCGCCAGCGGCAGACGGAGCCGGACGAAATCCTTTTTGAGTATATACCAGGTGAGGTTCATGCGGCCGCTCCTTTCTTCGCCGTGCGACCCGCACGGGTCAGGACGATGAAAATATCGCGCAGCGTCATCGGGTTGACCGCGACGGCCGCCCCGGGAAAGCGCTGCCGGCAGGCCTGCTCCGTCACCTCGCGCTCATGGCGGGTCGTGGTGAATCGAACCAGTTCACCCGTGCGCTCCAGTTCCAGCCAGTCCGGCGGCGGCGAGGCTAGGTCGGCCGTCCCGCCTTGCAGCGTCACTTCCACGCGGCGGAAACGCCCGAGCAGGCTTTCCGTCGACTCGGCGAATTGCAGGCGGCCTTCGTCCATCAGGGCGATCCGGTCGCACAGGCGCTCCACCTCCTCGATGTCGTGGGACGAAACCAGCACCGTCCAACCGCCCAGCTCCGACACCTCCAGGATGCCGCGCACAAATTCATCGCGGACGAGCGGATCGAGTCCGCTGAACGGCTCGTCCAGCACGAGCAGCTTCGGCCGGTAGGCCAGCGAGGAAAGCAGCGCCGCCTTCATCAGCATGCCCCGCGAGAGATGCTGCAACTTCCGGTCCCCCGGCAGCTCGAACTTGGCCAGCAGGGTTTTTTCCAATTCGCCATCCCACGCCGAGTAAAACGGCCGGCAGTAGTCGAGATACTGCCGCACCGTCATCCAGAGTGGCAGCGGTTGGTTCTCCGACACGTACCCGATCTGCTCCCGCTCACGCGGACTCAGCTGACGCGAGTCCACGCCCAGCACTCGCGCCTCGCCCACCGTCGGCGCGATCAGGTTCATGAGCATCTTGATCGTGGTGGACTTGCCCGCGCCGTTGGGCCCGAGCAGGGCAAACACGCTGCCCTCCGGCACCGCGAGGTCCAGCCCGTGCACCGCCTCGGTGCGCCCGAACCGCCGGGTCAGATTGTGGGTTTCGATGATGTTCATGGGGAAATCGTGAAAAAACCTATTTGCCGCCCAATTTCTTCCAGTGCGCGGCGAGCGCCACCGACACGTCATCCAGCTCGAGGCCGAGCTTCCGGGCCTCGACGACCAGCCGTTCCAAATCCGCGCCCAGCAGCTCCGCGCGCTCCTTGCGTCCGCCCGTGGCGCGCTCGGCCACGATGCTGCCGACCGCGGGCGTCGTCACCAGCACGCCCTCCGCGACCAGCGCCGCCACGACCCTGTGCGCCGTGTTCGGGTTCACCTTCAGTTCCTGACTCAGCACCCGCACCGACGGAAACTTGTCCCCCGACCGCAGCTGACCGGCCACGACGGCTTTTTTCACCGCAAACAGGATCTGCTCCGCCACGGGGAGACCGGCCTTGAGTTCGATGGAGAAGGGCAGCACACTGTACTATTTGAACTAGTACGGTTAGTACGGCAAGCTTTTTTTGTCCGGCGGGGTTCCCGCGGGACCAGCGGAGGGTGAGACCGGGGCTTTTTCCTTTTGCTCGGGCGCAAACCTCCCCACGCTTTCACTACCACACATGATTACGCACCGATCCACCCCGTTCCGCGCGTTGCTCGCCACCGCGCTCCTCACCCTCGCTCCGCTGGCCCTGCGCGCCGCCCCGCCGCCCCTGATTCCGCTGGAGGTGCTGTTCGCCGATTCGCAGATGCGCTCCGTCCAGCTGTCCCCCGACGGCTCGCACCTGGCTTTCCTGACCACCCTTGGCACCGGCAAGATCGGCATCGCGCTGATGGACCTCCAGTCCGGCAAGATCGAGCCGCTCGTCGCCGCCAAGGACGAGAACATCAAGTTCTACGTCTGGAAGGGCAACGACCGCATCGTCTACGGTGGCGACCTGGGCGGCAACGAGTCCAATGCCCTCCGGGCCATCACCCTCTCCAAGCGCAAGGCCATCGAGCTGGCCAACTCCCACCAGGCCAACATCGATGACAACGCCGATACCGCCAGCATCCTGGACAACCTGAAGTTCGACAACCAGCACGTGCTCATCATCGGCCGCAAGGGCGTCGGCACGTGGACCGGCGGCGTGTACCTGCTCGATGTCCAATACGGCGACCGCGCCAAGGCGCCGGGCGCCGATGTCGAGGGGGCCTTCGGCCTGATGGCCGACAACACCGGCCTCATCCGCTGCCTCGATCGTCTCCAGGAAAAGAACGTCAACCATTACATCCGGACCAACCTCAAGTCGGACTTCACCAAGGTCGCCTCGTCGCCCGCCGACACGGCCATCGAGGCCCCGACCTGGCAGCCCATCCTCTTCGGCGCGGACAACCAGACCCTTTATGTCATCACGCGCGAGCTGGGCCAGACCGACCGGCTGCGCGCCTACGACGTGGCGAACCGGTCGTTTCTCCCCGGGCTCGATTACCCGCTCGAGGGTGAATTCGACAGCCTCGTGATGTCGTGGGATCGCTCCAAGCTGCTGGGCGTTTACACCACGACCGAAAAGCGGAATGTCCACTGGTTCGACGCCGGCCGGGCCGCGCTGCAGGCGAAGATCGACGGCGCCCTGCCCGGCACCGTCAACTTCATCGCCAGCTCCTCCGCGGATGACCAGGTGCACGTGCTCGTCAGCACGTCCGACCGCCAGACTCCCGTTTACTACATCCTCAACCTGCTGAATCCCGCCAAGGGCCGCCCCGCGATCATGATGCTGGGCTCCGCGAATCCCAATCTGCACGCCGAGGACCTGCGGCCGCAGATGCCGATCAGCTACCAGGCCCGCGACGGCCTGACCATCCACGGCTATCTCACCCTCCCCGCGGGCGCCGAGGGCAAGCGCGTCCCGCTCATCGTCCACCCACACGGCGGTCCCTACGGCATCCGCGATGTCTGGGGCTTTGATCCCGAGGTTCAGCTCTACGCCAACCGCGGTTATGCCGTGCTGCAGCCCAACTACCGCGGCTCGGGCGGCTACGGCACGGAATTCCTCCTCGCCGGCCGCCGGGAATGGGGCGGCAAGATGCAGGACGACCTGTCCGATGGCGTGAAGTGGGCCATCGCGCAGGGTTACGCGGATCCCGCGCGCGTCGCCATCGTGGGCGCCAGCTACGGCGGCTATGCCGCACTGGCCGGCGTCACCTTCACCCCCGAGCTGTATTGCTGCGGCGTCAACTATGTCGGCGTCTCCGACCTCACCATCATCACCAGCCACGCCCGCGTCGCCGGCAGTGAGCGCCTCTTCCAGAAAAACTGGATCGGGGACGACTCCACGTACCTGCACGACCGTTCGCCGGTCAACTTCGTCCAGAACATCCGCGTGCCCACGCTGCACGCCTACGGCGAAAACGACCCGCGCGTGGACATTGACCACTGGAAGCGCCTGAAGGCCGAGCTCGACCGGTACAACAAGCCCTACGAATTCGTCCGCGAGGGCAACGAGGGCCACGGTTTCGGCAACGAGAACGCCCGCGTGCGCTTCTACCGCCAGGTCGAGGACTTCCTCGCCCGCAACCTCACCCGCAACGGCAAGGTCAATGTCGGCCCCAGCGAGGTCATCGACCTCCCGGCCAAGGGCACGAACTGAGCCCGGCCGGCTTCACTGCCTGACCGCCCCATTTTTGGGGCGGTCTTTTTTTTACCCTTCCCCTTTGCCTTCCTCCGCTTCAGAACCGGTTCTCGTGGCCACGCCAAAGACCATTGGTTCCGGGGAAATCCACGCTGCGATTGAGCGGCTGGCCGCGGCCATTTCCGCCCGCCACGCGGGTGAAAAAAACCTTCTGCTCCTCGGTATCGCCAACGGCGGCGTCGCCCTGGCCCGGCGCCTGGCCGATCGCCTCTCACCCAGCGCCCATGGCCCGCGTGCCGTCTGCGGCACGCTCGATATCTCCTTCCACCGCGACGACATCGGCCGCCACCCCATCCCGAAGGAGTTCGCCCCCACCCATATCCCCGCCGATGTCCACGGCGCGATGGTCATCCTCGTGGATGACGTCCTGTTCTCCGGCCGCACCGTGAAGGCCGCCCTCGACGAGCTCTTCGACCACGGCCGGCCCACCAAGGTCGAGCTCGCCGTCCTCGTGGACCGCGGCGGCCGGCTCCTGCCCGTGGCCGCCGACTACACCGGCCTGACCGTGAAGGCGGGCCCGGATGAAAAGGTCGTCGTCACGCTTGATCCCAAGAACCCGAAGCAAGACGCTGTGAACGTGCTGCCCAATCGAAAATCGAAATTTTAAAATCGCAAATCCCCCAATGCCCTGGACGCGCCAGCACCTGCTCACCCTGGAGGAACTCTCCCTCGCCGAGATCGAACAGATCCACGCCACCGCCGTCGCCTTCAAACGCACGCTCGGGCGCAGCGTGAAAAAAGTCCCCGCCCTCCGCGGCAAGACCATCGTCAACCTCTTCCTCGAGCCCAGCACCCGCACCCGCATGGCCTTCGACATGGCCGCCAAGCGCCTCAGCGCGGACGTCATCTCGCTCGACGGCTCGTCCTCCAGCACGACCAAGGGGGAGACCCTCCGCGACACCGTGCAGAACATCCAGGCGCTGCAGGCCGACATGATTGTCATCCGCCACGCCGCCGCCGGCTCGCCGCTTTACCTCTCCAAAATCCTCCACATCCCGGTCATCAACGCCGGCGACGGTGCGCACGAGCATCCCACGCAGGGCCTCCTCGACACGTTCACGATGAAGGAGCACCTCGGGAAACTGAAGGGCCGCAAGGTCGTCATCCTCGGCGACATCCTCTTCAGCCGCGTCGCCCGCTCCAACATTCATGCCCTCACCAAGATGGGCGCCGCCGTCACCCTTGTTGGCCCGTCCACCCTCGTGCCGCACTGGTTCACCGACCTCGGCGTAAAGGTGTCCCACGACCTCAAGTCCGCCCTCGCCGACGCCGAGGTCGTGATGCTGCTCCGCATCCAGCACGAGCGCCAGGCCAGCGGGCATTTCCCCTCGCTGGGCGAATACACCAGCATGTTCGGCCTCAACAAGACCCGCGCCTCGTGGCTCAACCCCAAGGCCATCATCATGCACCCCGGCCCGATCAACCGCGGCGTCGAGATCGACAGCGAGCTCGCCGACGGCGAGCGCAGCGTGATCCTCGAGCAGGTGACCAACGGCATCGCGATCCGCATGGCCGTGCTCTACCTCTGCTCCGGCGGCCAGCCCGAAAACGTCTACTCCGGCGCCGACCCGCGCTAATCCCCTTCCCGATGCCCTCCCTCTGGATCCGCTCCGCCCGCGTCATCGACCCCGCCGCCAAGCGCAATGGCGTGGGTGACCTCTTCATCACCGACGGCCGGCTGGTCCCCTCCCTCTCCGCCGCGGCGAAAAAGGCGGCGACCGTCATCGACGCCAAGGGTCTCGTTGCCTGCCCCGGCCTCGTCGACATCCACGTCCATTTCCGCGAACCCGGCCAGACGCACAAGGAAACCATCGGCACCGGCTCCCGCGCCGCCGCCGCCGGAGGTTTCACCACCGTCGTCTGCATGCCCAACACCGCGCCTGTCGCGGACAACGCCGGCACCATCCAGTTCATCAACGACGCCGCCCGCCGCGACGCCGTCATCAAGGTCCTCCCCACCGGCTGCATCACCGTCGGCATGAAGGGCACCCACCTCGCGCCCTTCGGCTCGCTCAAGCGCGCCGGCATCGTCGCCCTCACCGACGACGGCGACTGCGTGCAGAGCAACGAGCTCATGCGCCGCGCCTGCGAGTACGCCAAGATGTTCAACCTGCCGATCATGGACCACTGCCAGGACGCCGCCCTCACGCAGGGCTCCGTGATGAACGAGGGCACCGTCTCCACCCGCCTGGGCCTGCGCGGCTGGCCGCACGCCGCCGAGGACATCATCGTCGCCCGCAACGTCATCCTCTCGGAATACACCGGTGCGCACATCCACCTGCAGCACATCTCGTCGCGCTACTCCGTCGGCATCATCCGCCGCGCCAAGTCCCGCGGCGTGAAGATCACCGCCGAGGCCACGCCGCACCATCTCGCGCTTACCGAGGAGTCGCTCGCGACCTACGACACGAACTTCAAGATGAACCCGCCGCTGCGCACCGAGGCCGACCGCCGCGCACTCATCGCCGGCCTCCGCGACGGCACCCTCGACTGCATCTCGACCGACCACGCGCCGCACACCGACTACGAGAAGGACAAGGAGTTCGACTACGCCCCCAACGGCATCCTCGGCCTCGAGACGTCCCTCGCCGTGTCGCTCGATGTGCTCGTGCGCCGCAGCAAGTTCCAGCTCAGCCAGGTCATCGACCTCCTGACCCATCGGGGCGCCCGCATCCTCGGCCTGCCCGCCGGCACGCTCGCCGCCGGCGCCGCCGCCGATGTCTGCCTCTTTGACCCGAACGAGACGTGGACCTACGACGCCAAGACCGGCTTCAGCAAGTCCAGCAACTCCCCCTGGCACGGCCAGAAGCTCACCGGCCGGGTCAAGACCACGATCGTGGACGGCCGGGTGGTCTTCGCGAACGGGCAAATCACGGTTTAACCCGAAGGGTTGCCCATCGCGGGGTTGGCGTTGCGCGCCCCGCGGTTTTCCTCCGCACTCATCGGGATGCCTTTGTCCGCCACGTCCACTGTCCTCGCGATTGAATTCGTGCTGCTCCTTGGCGGCTTGGTGCTGCTGTGGCGCCAGGGACTGGGCCCGGTCGCCCGCACGAAACCCGCGCTGCTGCCCGCCTGGGACGTTTCCCTGAGCGACTTCTTCCTGTTTATCTGGCTCGTCATCCTCGGCGGGCTGGTGGGCGAATACAGCGTCGGCCTGTACCTCAAATATCACCCGAGTGACACGGCGCATCAGCTCATTCTCGGCACCGCGGGGCTGCATGGCGGCATGCTCCTCGGCATGGTGGTCTACCGGTTTGCCTTCGCCCGGGCGCAGGCGCGCCTAGTGCTCACCCTGCCTGGGGCGCTGGCTTCCGGCGTGGCGACGTTCCTGATTTCCCTGCCGGTTCTCACCGCGGTCAGCCTCGTGTGGCAGCTCCTGCTCAAGGTCGTCCACTACCCGATCAAACCTCAGGATTCGATCGAGCTGCTACGCCACACCGACTCCCTCGGCCTGAAGGTCACCCTGGTGTCCGTCGCCATCCTGGTCGCCCCCCTCAGCGAGGAATTGATCTTCCGGGCGGGTTTCTTCCGCTACCTGCGGACCCGGTCCAAACGCTGGATCGCCCTGCTGCTGCCGGCCGTGTTGTTCGCGATGCTCCACCTCGACGTGGGCAGCTTCGTGCCGCTCGTGACCCTCGCCGTGGTTTTCTCCCTCGCCTACGAGCGGACCGGCAACATCGGCACCACCATGGTCGCCCACGCCTTGTTCAACCTGAACGCCGCCCTGCTCGTGCTCGCCGGCGTGGATTCGTGAACTAGCGGTGCATCCCTTCACCAAGAATTACGCGGATTCCGTCTCGGCCTGGGGTGAGGAAAAGCTCCTCGCCGCCATCCGCCGCTGGCTTGGGACCGCGTCGCCGCGCTCGCCGTTCGGCATCGGTGACGACTGCGCCGTGCTGCCCGCGACGCGCGGCCGGCAGCTTATCACAGTGGATCCCGTCATCTACGGCCGGCATTTCAACGACGCCGTGCCGCCCCGCGCCGTCGGCGCGAAACTGCTCAAGCGCAACCTCAGCGACCTCGCCGCCATGGGTGGCCGGCCCACCGCCGCCGTGCTCGCGCTGACGCTGGACGCCCGCGTGAGTCGGAAATGGCTCGAGCAATTCTACCGCGGACTCGCCGCCAGTGCCCGCCGCTACCGCGTGCCCATCGTCGGCGGCGACCTCGCCCAGGCCGATGGAATCGTCGCGGCCAGCCTCACCCTGCTGGGCCAGGCCGCCGGTCCGCGGGTCGTCACCCGCACCGGCTCACGCGTGGGCGACTGGATTTACGTCACGGGCACGCTCGGCGGCAGTCTCCGCAGCCGGCATCACTACCAATTCACCCCGCGCCTCGCCGAGGGTGCCTGGCTCGCGCGGCAGGCGGGTGTTCACGCCATGATGGACGTGAGCGACGGCCTTGCGAAGGACCTGCACGCGTTGACGCCCCGTGGCGCCGTGCCCGGCCTTGATCCCACCACCCTGCCCTGTCGCCCCGGCAGCACCGTCGCCGCGGCCCTGAGCGACGGGGAGGACTACGAACTCGTATTCGCGCTGGGCGCAGGCCGTGATCGCCGGGCCTTCGAACGGGCATGGCGGAGGGTCTTCCCGCGCACGCGGCTCTCCTGCCTCGGGCGCTTTGTGCGGACAAATGCGTTGCCCGCCGGATCGCTCAACCTCGACGACTACCGTGGCTACGAGCATCTTCGCTAAACTCCGGGCCGGCGTGACGACGGCGTCCGCCGCCGAGACCCAGGCATTCGCGGCCCAACTCGCCGCGGCACTGCCGCCCGACACCACGCTCGCGCTGCATGGCAACCTGGGCGTCGGCAAGACCACCTTCGTGCAAGGACTGGCGCGCGGCTTCGGCATCACCGAGCCCGTTACCAGTCCCACGTTCAACATCTACACGGTGCATCACGCCCGCGATGCGGGTGGGCGCACCTTGATCCATCTCGACGCCTACCGGCTCGACCACCCGAAGCAGGTCGAGGATCTGCTGCTCGAGGACTTTCTCGTGTCGCCCTGGTGTCTCGCCGTCGAGTGGCCGGAGAAAATTTCCGGCTGGCTGCCTCCTGGCGCCCTGCAGCTCGACCTCGGCATCGCCGCGGACGAACGGCACACGCTGAGATTGCGGTGATCCAGCGCGGGCTTTGTGGCCCGACCGCGGTCTTTAGCGCGCCGCCACGTAGTCGCCCGCAAACACGGCGACTTTTTCACCCTCGCAGGTGAGCACTGCGGTGAGCGATGCCCGGGCCTTGCCGTAGCGGCCAAGCGTGCGGAGAAATTCCTCGAATTGCGCCGCCGCCATCCCGGTGCAGCGCGCCTCAAAATCCCGCTTGATCGGCGCGAGGTAATCCACGGTGTTGCGCTGGATAACGAGCCGCGAGGTGTGCCCGGCCGAGCGCAGCGCAAAGTGCAGCCAGGTCCACGCCGACAAAATACCCACCGCCGACGTACTGCCCCCAAACACGGTGGAATGATGGTTGATGTTGGGCGCCAGCGGGGCGCGCAACGTCACGCCGGACGCATCACACGCCACCACGCTGATGCCCATGCCCGCGGACAGCGGGATGTGCTTGTGCAGGTAGGCCTCAATTTCCGCTAGGGAGGGAATCGGACGCATGAGTGGCGCCCGGTTCAATTCGTGGCCGGGGGTGTCGGTTCCGCGGCGGGCGCAGGAGCCGGACTCGGAGTTTCCGAAGCCTGGGGCGCGGGTGCAGCCTCGGCCGGCTTGGCTTCAAACGGCGCCGTGGAGGCCGTGGGGACCTCAGGGAAGTTCTCCGGGTCGTTCTCCTCGGTCTCCGCCTCTTTCTTGCGGGCCTCGGCAATCGGCGGCGACGCAAACACGCGGCCGTCGATGAACTCGGTCACATAGCCCTCGGTCACAAGCCAGCGCAGGTCACCCTGCATCCGGGAGAGCTTCGTGCGCTCTTCGATCGTGAGGGTGGGCTCGGCGGCAGCCGCTTCGACCGCGGGCGCGGTGGACTCGGCCACGGATGCCGGGGCGGCCGGGGGCTTCGCCGGCACCTTGATGCCGAGGAATTTCGTCGCGAGCTCGCTCGCCTTGATCATCGGGTGCGCCTCGATGAACGAGATGAGCGCGCCGATGCTGTCGGCAAACGTCTGGCCGGGCACGCGGAACTTGCGCTTCACCGCGCAAACATAGGAGACGCCCTTCGAGCCCTTCTTGAAGATCGTGAAGTGCTCGCGGCGCAGGCGGCCGCGGAGGGCGTTGGCGGTGTCAAGCGGGAAGCGGCGCTGGCGCTCCAGCGCGCCCTCGATGGCGCGGCGGATTTCGCCGTCGGGCAGCGACTCGGCAATCTTGCCGTGGAAGCGCGCGGAGTCGGACTGGCGCACGATCTTGTCGCGGGCCTGGGTCAGGAGGTACGTGCGCGCATCCTCGAAATTGTCGAACGCCGGGGCGGCGGGCTTGTCCGCCGTAGCTTCAGCGACGGCGGAAGGCTCGGCCGCTGCGGATGCGGCCGGGGCTTCCGCCACGGGCGCGTCAGTCACGGGCGCTTCCGGCGCGGGGCTGGCCGATTCCGGCGCAGGCGTGGTCACTTCGGCTGCGGGGGCGGCCGGGGCAGTGTCCGTCGTAGCTACCGTCGCGGCGGCGGGCCTGTCCGCCGTAGGCTCGGCGGAGGCGGGCTTGGCCGGTTTGGTGGAAACCTTCCACGTGTAGCGCGTGGTCTTCTTCATCTTCTCAAGCCATTGCGCCACGACCTCGGGGTCGCGGATGGTCTCGATGCGGTTGCGGTAGGCCTCGAGCGACATGCCGCGAATCTTGGCCGCGAAATGCTGCTGCACCATCTGGTTGTACCGGTGGTAATTCGGCGGCCCAAGCAGCTCGCCTGTGATCGTGCACTTGTTGATCACCAGGAAATTGCCCTTCGGCGGGTCGATCTCCACGTCGCTCTTGTCGAAGAATTTGTCGAGGTGCTGGCTGAGCACGTGGGCGATGGCCGCGTCATCATTCTCGAACGGCAGGCCGTCCGGCACGGCGATGGAGATCGGCGCGGGCCGGGTGTCGGCCGCGGCGGGCTTGCGCGTGAGCACGACGACAAAGCGGTCGAGCTTGTCGATGACGGTGCGCGCAATCTCGAACAGCTCGATGGTCCGGCAGGAGGAGCGGATGGTCTTTGCGAGCGCATTGAAGCTCGTGTCCTCGGGGTAGAATGTCGCGCTGAAGTGCGGGCTCTCGTACGGGCCGCGCTCGATGGGCTCGTTGCGGCCGCCATAGCGTCCGCCACCCGGGCCATCCCGGCGGCCGTCGGACGGATAATTCGATCCCTCGCGGCGCTCCCCACCCTGGGGCCGGTCGCCGCCGTAATTGCGGCGGGCGGACGGGGCGCCCGCACCTTCGGCCGGACGGGAGGGCTCGTTCCCGGACATGGGCCCGGCGGGCTTGCGGAACGCGCGGCGGTCGCGCGGGGCATCCCGGCGGTCGCCACCCTCGCGGGGCGGACGGTCACCGGACTCGCGTCGGTCGGACGCGCCGGTTTTGTCTTGGGCCCACTGGGTGCCGAAGCTGAATCCCTGAAGCTGGCTCAGATCGAGTTTATTGAAATCCTTGGGAGGATTTTCCTTGGCGGGCTGGTCGTCCATGTAGTCGAGGCAAGCGGGCACGGGCCCGCGGTGGTTTGCTGGGGCGCACAATGCGCCGGTGATAGTCGGCAGGGAGTGTCCACGCTCCCGGGGGTGAGGCAAGCGATTTCCCAGAGGAGAAATTAGCGCCGCGAAGGAACTATAGCGCGGAGACGAAAAGGACGCGACATGGAGACCTGGATTCGCCTACCCGACTTCGCCCGGCGGGCTTCGAAGGGCATTTTTGAGGCCCCGCCTCAAAAATGGTGCTCGGGACAGGACTCGAACCTGCACGCCTTACGGCACACGCCCCTCAAACGTGTGTGTCTACCAATTCCACCACCCGAGCATCGAAAAAACAGGGGAAGGCGGACTAAGAGGAATCGCGCGCGGCTTGTAAAGGCGTTTGTTTCTTGGGGTCGCAGCGCCTTCGCCGCGTTCCGGCACGCCCGCGGCGGTGGCGCCGCGGAGCCATTTCGGCCCAAGCCATCACGGATGGAACGTACCGTGGCCCCGCCGCCTGCTCGGCAGAAGCAGACCCTACGTCCGCTGCCGGTCCGCCAGCGCCTGCGCGACCTCCGCCGCGAAAAACGGCCCGCGATACACCAGCCCGGTATATATCTGTACGAGCATGGCCCCGGCATCGAGTTTCTCGCCAGCCCCCGCCGCATCCATGATGCCGCCGACGCCGATGATCGGCAGCCGGCCGTGCGTCGCGCGGGAAATGTAGCTGATGATCTCGGTCGAGCGCGAACGCAGCGGCGCCCCGCTTAAACCGCCCGCCTCGTTGACTGCCGCAAACGGGCCGGGCCGGGCCAGCGTGGTGTTGGTGGCAATGATACCGTCGAGGCTGAACTCGGCGATCGTTTCGAGTACGGCGTCAATCTGCCGGAAATTCAGGTCCGGCGCGATTTTCAGCAGCAGTGGCTTGCGGCTCTGGCCGGGGGTCGTGGCGCGCGCGCGGTTGGCGGCGGTCACCGCGCCGAGCAGATCGCGCAGCCGGTCCCCATCCTGCAGTTGCCGCAGGCCCGGCGTGTTCGGGCTGCTGACATTGAGCACCAGATAGTCGGCATGGCCGGCCAGCAGGTTGAAACTCGCGAGGTAATCCGCGACAGCCTGGTCCAGTGGGGCGACCTTCGACTTGCCGAGGTTGATCCCGAGCGGGATGCGCCGGTGCCCGGGACCGGCCCGGCGGGCCAGCCGCCTGGCCACGGCTTCGGCGCCGTGGTTGTTGAAGCCCATGCGGTTGATCACCGCCTCCGACGCGGGATAGCGAAACGCCCGCGGCCGGTCGTTGCCCGGCTGCCGCAGCGCGGTCACGGTGCCGATCTCGACATGGCCGAAACCCAGCGCCGCCGCGGCGGGCCAGGCGGTGGCGTTCTTGTCGAACCCCGCCGCAAGCCCGACGGCGTTGGGAAATTTCAGCCCGAAGGCCTCCACCGGCCGAGAGGACGCCGCCGGTAGGCCGTTCCATCGCTCCATCAGCCGGCACAATGGCGGCAGTGCGGCGAGCACCGTCAGCGCATCGATGCCCAGCTCGTGCGCATGCTCGGCGTCCAGCGTGAAGAGGGCTCGGCGGACCAGTTTCTCGTAAATCAACCCCATGGAGGCGGACAGTGAAATCGCGGTGGCAAAAGGCAAGTACCCACGCGGGTAAACGCCCCACCGCAAAGGATTTTCGCAGGATTCACGGTGTTTTTTTGGCCCGGACACCCGCGAAGTTTTTTGTGCTTGTTTTTTCACCCTCCCCTCGCACGCTGCGCCAAAAATCACACCCGCCCTCCCAACTCATGGCCAAAGCTACTTCTACTCTCGAATGGTGCATCGTCCGTCTCGGTGATGATCATAACTGGTGGGTCAACGAAACCAGTGATCCGGTGCGCTGGGACGTCGACGGCCTGAGCATCATTGATCCGCGCCAGCTCTCCCACCTCATCGAGTTGGTGGACCCGCTGCGCGACTACGGCTTTGACCAGGATTTGATGGAGCGCGCCTTCATCCTCTTCCGCATCGAGAAGGATCTCGGCGCCGGCAAGGTGCGCCTCAAGCGCACCAAGGAGTCGCTGTTTGAGTCCGAGGAAAAGCTTTTCGTGCTGCCCGACGTGCTGGACGAGGAGAACGGCCCGTACGCCGACCTGCTCGACCTGCTCACGCGCTGCCGCGTGAAGATGCTCAACGACCTTTTCGACTTCGAATCCAAGCTCACCGTCGACGAGGTCGAGGACGAGCTCCGCGAGGCACAGAACAGCCATTTTATCGAGGGCCGCGCGGTCCACTCGTTCGAGGAGATCACCGCCATCCTCGACTTCATGCCCGCCGGCTACGAGTCCGACGACGAGAAGCCCGCCAAGAGCACCGAGGAGGACGACGACCTGCCCGAGCTCGACGAGGCCGAGGAGGAAAAACTCAAGAACGACGAGTCGCTCAAGTGGGATGACGACGAGGAAAGCGACGAGGACGGCGAGAAAAAGTCCAAGGACGATGACGGGGAAAAGGAGGACGGCGACGACGACAAGCCGGCCAAGTCCGAGGACGAAGACGAAAAGCCCCGGCGCAAGACCCGCGGCAAACGGTAAGATTGCGTTGGTCCCGGTTTGGCCTAATCAGCCATGCCCATGGAACTCATCTCTCGCGCGGTGCTGCGCTGTGTCAGTCTCGCCCTGCTGCTGGTGGCGAGCACCGCCGCTGCCGCTGATCCGCAGGTTCCCCCGGCCAGCCGGATCGTGCAGGTACGTCCGGGGGACAGCCTGGTCGTCGCCCTCCAGGGCGTGCCCGACCCGAGCAACAACCAGGTGCAGATCAGCGACAATGAGACGATCAGCCTGCCCTACATCGGCACGATCTCGACGGCCAACGCCACGACCGACCAGCTCGCCCAACGCATCCGCGCGACCTACATCGCGAAAAAATTCTACATCACGCTGGAGGTCTCCGTGAGCGTGACCGAGCGCTACGTTTACGTGGGCGGCGAGGTAACCCGCCCGGGCCGCATCATCTGGACGCCGGATCTGACCGTCTCGAAGGCCGTGCAGGCCGCGGGCGGCTTCACGCTCTACGCGAAGGAAACCAAGGTGAACCTCGTGCGCGACCAGAAGTCCTACGAAATCAACATCACCCTCGCGCAAAAAGACCCCGCCCGGGACGTCCAGCTCATGCCCGGCGACTCCGTGCAGGTGCCGCGGTCGCCGTTCTGAGCCAAGCTTTCAGCGGGTCGCTGTTTAGCGACCCAGCTCCTTCGCCATCTCCTTGGCGAAATACGTCAGGATCATGTCCGCGCCCGCGCGCTTGATCGCCAGCAGCGATTCGTGGCGGCAGCGCGCATAGTCGAGCCAGCCCAGCCGCGCCGCGGCGTGGATCTGCGCGTATTCGCCCGAGATCTGGTAGGCGGCGACCGGCTTCCGTGTCACCTCGCGCACATCACGGATGATGTCGAGGTACAGCCCGGCCGGTTTCACCATGATGATGTCCGCGCCCTCGGCCTCATCGAGCAGCGCCTCGGCGATCGCCTCGCGGCGGTTCGCGGGATTCAACTGGTAGGTCGCCTTGCTGAGCAGCCGCGTGCCGGCGGCCTGCGAACTGCCGACCGCATCGCGGAACGGCCCGTAATAGCCGGAATTGAACTTCGCCGAGTAGGCCATGATGCCCGTGCCCGAATAGCCCGCGCCATCCAGCGCCCGCCGGATCGCACCGACGCGCCCGTCCATCATGTCCGACGGCGCCACGAGATCCACGCCCGCCCGCGCCTGCAGGACCGCCATCTTGGTCAGGATGCCAACCGTGCGGTCGTTCTCGACGTCGTCCATCGCCGGGGTCAGCACGCCGTCATGGCCGTGCGTCGTATAGGGATCGAGCGCGACGTCCGTCAAAATCACCAGCTCGGGAACCGCCTTTTTCACCGCCCGGACCGCCCGGAGAATCAGCGACTCCTCGTTCAGGGCCTGCGTCCCCTCATGGTCCTTGAGCTTCGGGTCGAGCTTCGGAAACAGCGCCACTGCCGGCACGCCCAGTTGGTGGAGCGCCCGGCATTCCTTGACGAGGTCCGTGAGGTTCAGCCGGAAAACTCCGGGCATGGACTTGATCTCGTCCGGCCGGGCCTTGCCCTCGACGACGAAGAGCGGCGCGATGAAGTCCACCGGGCGCAGCACCGTCTCCTCGACGAGCGCGCGCAGGTTGGCGGAGCGGCGGAGGCGCCGCGGGCGTTGGGTTAAATCGAGCTTGAAGTTGGCGGGCATATTGGCGTTTCTGGCCCTTCAGCAGAGCACGCCATGCCCCGGTTCGCCACACGATTTTGCACCGTTTCGCGCCGTCCCTCGACGTCGCGAACCACGCGTTGCGGTTGTTAAGTCCGACAACCGCCGGCGCCGCCGTGCGCCGTATCCGGCAAAATCGCATTCCGCTGCGGCGGAATTTCAGGTAGTAACCTTCACCCGACCCTTTTCCTTCCATGGCCATCAAGCTTTTCGACTCGCTCAAGCGGGAGATCCGCGAACTTACGCCCTCCCACCCCGACGGCGTCTTCCGTTTCTACAACTGCGGCCCGACGGTCTACGCTCCCGCCCATATCGGCAATTTCCGGACCTTCGTCATCAATGACGTGCTTCGCCGCCTGCTGGAACTCGAACTCGGCCAGGACAAGGTGAAGCACGTGCGCAACCTCACCGACGTCGATGACCGCACCATCGGCCAGTCGAAAAAGGAAGGTCACCCGCTCGGGCAGATCACGAAGAAGTGGACCGACCAGTTCCATGAGGACTGCGCCGCCCTCAACTGCCTGCGCCCCCATGTTGAGCCGACGGCCACCGGGCACATCCCCGAGCAGGTTAACATGATTGAGGTGCTGATGAAGAAAGGTAACGCCTACCGCGCACCCGACGGCTCGGTGTATTTCAAGATCGCGTCGTTTCCGGAGTATGGCGCCCTGTCGCGCATCAAGGAGCGGGAGTTGAAGGTGACCAACAGCGCTTTCGATGCCGACCACAAGGACGACGTCGGCGACTTCGCCCTGTGGAAAGCCTACAAGCCCGAGGATGACGGCGATGTCCAGTGGCCCGGCCCACAGGGCGCTTCCGCCGGCCGGCCCGGCTGGCACATCGAGTGCAGCGCGATGATCAAAAAACACCTGGGCGAGACCATCGACCTCCACACAGGCGGCGTGGACCTGCTGTTCCCGCACCACGAAAACGAAATTGCCCAGAGCCAGTGCTGCAACGGCACGACCTTCGCGCACCATTGGTACCACAGCGAACACCTCCTCGTGGACGGCACCACGATGAGCAAGAGCAAGGGTAACTACTACACGCTCGGCGACCTCGTGGCCAAGGGCTACTCCCCCATGGCCGTGCGCTACGCCCTGCTGATGGGCCACCCGCGCAAACAGCTCAACTTCACCTTGGATTCGCTCCACGCGGCGGAGAGCGCGCTGACTTCCTTGCGCGCGTTTCGCGCGACCCTGCCGGCGACCGGGGGAGATCCCAACGTTTTCGCGGCGGAGTTTGAGGCCCTGAACAACGACCTCAATACCCCGGCGGCATTGGGCGCGCTCTTCACCGTCGTGAATACCAAGGGTTTGGTGGTCAATGCCGCCGCTTTCGACCGCGTGATGTTCGCTCTTGGCCTGGATCTGAATGCGGTCGCCGCCAAGGCCGACGCCCCGGCCGCCGTCACCGTCCTGGCCGACAAACGCTGGGCCGCCAAGCAGGCCAAGGACTTCGCCACGGCCGACGCCCTGCGCAAGGAACTGACCGCCGCCGGCTGGTCCATGCTCGACCGCAAGGACGGCTATTCCCTCGAACCGTCGAAGAAAAACTGAATCCTCTATTTTTCCCTTTCGGCGCTGCATCGTAGGCAGGGCCCAAACCAAATAACATCATGTCCATGTCCCCGCTCGAAGAACTCCGCCACTCGGCCTCGCACATCATGGCGACGGCCATTCTCCGCCTCTTCCCCGAGGCCAAACTCGACATCGGACCGCCGACGGACACCGGGTTTTACTACGACATCGATCTCGACCATAAATTCACCGCCGACGACCTCGTCAAAATCGAGGCCGAGATGAAGAAGATCGCGGACGAGAACCAGCCGTTCCTCCGCAAGGAAGTCTCCCGCGAGGAGGCCGTCGAGATCATCAAGTCCCGCGGCCAGGAGCGTTACAAGCTGGGCCGGCTCGCCGACATCCCCGCCGACGAGAAGATCTCGTTCTACTCCAACGGCGAGTTCACCGACCTCTGCGCCGGCTCGCACGTGCGCTATTCCTCGAAGCTGAAGGCGTTCAAGCTGCTTTCCATCGCCGGCGCGTATCACCGCGGCGACGAGAAGAACCAGCAGCTCCAGCGCATCTACGGCACCGCCTTCCCGACGAAGGACGAGCTGGCCGCCTACCTCGAGCAGCAGGAGCAGGCCAAGGCCCGCGACCACCGGAAACTCGGCCGGGACCTGAAGCTCTTTGTCATCGACGAGGACGTCGGTCAGGGCCTCATCCTCTGGACCCCCAACGGGTCCATCATCCGCCAGGAGCTCCAGAATTTCATCGGCGGCGAGCTGCACAAGCAGGGCTACTCGCAGGTGTTCACGCCGCACATCGGCAAGCTCGAGCTCTACAAGACTTCCGGCCACTTCCCCTATTACAAGGAATCGCAGTTCTCCCCGGTCATCGAAAACGAATCGCTCGCGAAGGTCATTTCCGAGGGCTGCTCGTGCGCCGAGGTCTACGCCCGCCTCGATGCCGTCTCCGCGCACCTCGCCGCGCAGGTCAACGCCCGCACCGGCAAGGAAACCATCACGGCCGACCGCGTGAAGCCCAACGACCAGCTGCTCGACGGTTTCATGCTGAAGCCGATGAACTGCCCGCATCACATCAAGATCTTCGCCTCGCAGCCCCACTCTTACCGCGATCTGCCCGTGCGCCTCGCGGAATTCGGCACCGTCTACCGCTGGGAACAGTCGGGTGAGCTCACCGGCATGACGCGCGTCCGCGGCTTCACGCAGGACGACGCCCATCTCTTCTGCACCGAGGACCAGGTCCCGGCCGAACTCATCGGCTGCCTTGCCCTCGTCAAAATCGTCCTCACCACGCTGGGCATGAGCGACTACCGCGTTCGCGTCGGCCTGCGCGACCCGGATTCGAAGAAATACACTGGTGACGCCGCCAACTGGGACAAGGCCGAGGCCGCCTGCCGCGCCGCCGCCCAGACGCTCGGCGTGCCGTTCACCGAGGAACCCGGCGAGGCCGCGTTTTACGGCCCGAAGATCGACTTCGTCATCAAGGACGTGATCGGCCGCGAATGGCAGCTCGGCACCGTGCAGGTGGACTACAACCTGCCGGTGCGCTTCGACCTGTCGTACATCGGCGCCGACAACCAGCCGCACCGCCCCGTGATGATCCACCGCGCGCCGTTCGGCTCGATGGAGCGCTTCTGCGGGGTACTGATCGAGCACTTCGGCGGTGATTTCCCCGCCTGGCTCGCGCCTGAGCAGGTGCGCCTCGTGCCCATCAGCGACAAGCTCAACGATTACGCCGCCGGTCTGTTCGCGAAGCTCAAGGCCGAGGGCCTGCGCGCCACGCTCGACGGGCACAGCGACAAGCTGGGCGCGAAGATCCGCCGCGCGGAACTCGACAAGGTGCCCTACACCCTCGTGATCGGCCAGAAAGAGGCCGAGGCGAACAGCGTCTCCGTCCGCAGCCGCGCCCGCGGCGACGAGGGCGTCATGCCCGCCGACGCCTTCGTCGCGAAACTGAAGACCGAGGTCACGACCCGCGCCCTGCCAGAAAAGAGAAAAGCCTGAGTTTCACGCAGAGTCGCAGAGGCGCGAAGCCGGCCTGTTCTGACGCACTGCTTCGCGTTCTCAGCGCCTCGACGTGACACCGGTTCGGACTAAATCCCCGCCCGGGTGAATTCCCCGTTCACCTGGCGCAGCAGTCCGAGCGGATTGGCATTCTTCAACTCCGGCGGAAGCAAACCGTCGGAGAAATTTTGATAGCACACCAGGCGCACCCAGCGGTTCAGCGCGCGCGTGCCCACGGACGTGCTGCGGCCACCGTCACTCGCGGAGGGATACGGCCCGCCGTGGACGATGGCCGGACTGACCTCGAGGCCCGTCGGCTAGCTGTTGAGAATCACGCGACCGGCGTTCGCGGCGAGCAGCGCGACCAACGCGCCCTGCCCGGCCGCTTCGGCCGCGCCCGCGTGCAGGGTTGCCGTCAGGCTGCCTTCAAGGTGGCGGGCAACTGCGTGCATTTCCGCCTCGTCCCGGCACCAGACCACCAGCGAACTCGGCCCGAAGATTTCCTCCGACAAGCGGTGATTGCTGAGGAAGGTCGCAGCCTCAGTCTCGAACCACACTGGCGCCGCGCCACCGGGTTTTTCCGCCTTCGCCTCGGTGATCACCGTCACCCCCGCCTGTTTCGCCCGGGCCGCGGTGTGGGTGGCGAAATTCTGCCTGATGCCCGGCGTGAGCATGGCACTCTCCGGCGTGGCCGTGAGTTTCGCCGCCAAGGCCTGCCCGAACTGTTCCGCGGCCGCCGAGCGCTGCAGCACGATCAGGCCGGGGTTGGTGCAAAATTGCCCGACGCCCACGGTCGATGAGGCGTGGAGACCGTCCACGATGGCGGCCGACCGCTCGGCCAGCGCCCCGGGCAGGATGAACAGCGGGTTAATGCTGCCCATCTCGGCGTAGACCGGGATCGGCTCGGGGCGCGCGGCGGCGAGGTCCGCCAGCGCCCGGCCGCCCTTGAGCGAACCCGTAAAGCCCACGGCCTTCACCAACGGATGCTTCACCAGCGCCTGCCCCAGTTCGAAACCGGCATCAAACAGCAGGGAAAAGGTGCCCTCGGGCAGACCGCATTCCTTCACCGCGTCGACGATGAGCTGGCCGACGAGTTCACCCGTGCCGGGATGGGCGGGATGCGCCTTGACGATCACCGGGCAGCCCGCGGCGAACGCCGAGGCGGTGTCACCGCCGGCGACCGAGTACGCGAAGGGAAAGTTGCTCGAGCCAAACACCACCACCGGGCCGAGCGGCCGGAGCATCGAGCGATGGTCGGGCTTGGGCAGCGGCTTGCGGTCGGGCAGCGCGGTTTCGATGCGCGCATCGCGCCAGTCGCCCCGCCCCGCCGTCTCGCCGCAAAGCCGCAACTGGCCGGAGGTGCGGGCCACCTCGCCCGTGCAACGGGCCAGCGGCAAACCCGTCTCCTGCACCGCCCGCTCGGCGAGGATTGCGGCCTTGGCGTCCAGCTTGTCGGCAATCAGCCGCAGGAAACGGTTACGCTCCGCGCCAGACAGTTCGGCCCAGGCCGGCGCTGCACCCGCGGCGAGTTGCACCGCGCGCTCGCATTCGAGCGCGGACACCGAGTGGAAAACCGGCTCCAGCTCCCGGACCGCCGCCGGGTCAAACGCGCGGAACGTCGCGCCGCCCGCCGTGCCGCGGCCAAAGCCAATGAAGGAGGTCCCAGCAGGTTTCATATTAAAGTTTTGGTGGCGTCTTCAGTGCCTTGGCCAGCACCGCCTTGGCGTGTGCCAAATCCCCACCCGTCAGCGCCAGCCGCGGCTCCCGCACCGTGGCTGAGCCGCGACCGATCTCGGCCTGCACCCATTTGATGATTTGCACGAACTTCGGCACCGTATCGAGCTGCAGCAGCGGCAGGAACCAGGCATACAACGCCGCCGCGCGCACCTTGTCGCCGCGGCTTGCATAGTCGAACAGCGCCACGGATTCTTCGGGAAACGCATTCACCAGCCCGGCGATCCAGCCGACGGCGCCGGCGTAGATGCCTTCGACGATCGCGTCATCCATGCCGATCAGGATGTCCAGCCGCCGCCCGCAGGCGATGCGGATGGCGGTCACACGCCGCGTATCGCCGCTGGATTCCTTCACTGCCTCCAGATTCGGATGATCCGCCGCAAGTTCGGCGATCTGCCAGGGCAGGAAGTCGGTCTTGTACGCCGGCGGATTGTTGTAGAGCAGGCAGGACAGCTTCGTGGCGGCAATCACGGCGCTGACATGCGCCTTCATCTCGCGCCAATCGGTACTGTAAACATACGGCGGGAGCACCATCAGCCCCTCGCAGCCGGCCCGCGCAGCCGCCTTGGCGAGGGCCACGGCCTCCGTGGTCGAAAGCGAGGCGATGCCCAGCACGACCGGGGCCCGGTCTCCGACAGCTTTCACGCACGTCTTCGCCACGGCGATTTTCTCGGCGAAGGACAGCGTCGCGGCCTCGCCCAGCGAGCCGCAGCACACGATGCCAGTGCAGCCGCTGTCGATCATCCAGCGGCAATGTTTGGCGAGCGCCGCATGGTCGACCGCGCCGTTGGCGCGGAGATTGGTCGTGATGGCGGGGATGACACCTTTCCAGTTCATGGCGGGGATTCTTCAGGCGTAACGGTCGGGACTGAGCATGGCGAGGGAGAGGGAAGGCTTCCGGTCGCCGAGCACCTCGGCGACCAGCAGACCTGTGCTGGGGGCCATGGTTACGCCGAGCATCGCGTGGCCGCAGGCGGCGGTGAGGTTCGGGTGCCGGCCGAAGCGGCCGATGTAGGGCAGGCCGTCGGGCGTGACGGGACGCAGGCCATACCATGGCTTGATCCCGGCAAAGTCCTCGGCGGTGAAATCCGGGAAGTAATGCGGCACGGCATCAATGATCTGCTGCACGCGCTCGGACCGGATCCGGTCGTTGATGCCGCTGATTTCCATCGTGCCGCCGAAGCGCAGCGTATCACCCATGGGGGTGGCGGCCACCCGGCGCTCGGTGAGGATAAGTGACTTCGTCAGCTGGAAACGCGGTTTTTCGATGGTGAGACTGTAGCCTTTGCCCGCCTGCAACGGCAGCCGAATCTCGAGTCCCTTGACCATGTCCGGGGACCACGACCCTGCAGCGAGGACGAACTCATCCGCGGTCAGCTCTCCCGCCGTCGTGTGCACGGTCGCAACACGTCCACCCTCGGTGCGCCAGCCATCGACCCTCGTGTTCCACCGGAAGGTCACGCCCATCTGTTTGAGCAGGCCGATCAGCGCCGGGATGAATTTCCGGGGCGAGAGGTGGGCATCGATGGGAAAATAGACCGACCCGGCGACGTCCATCCGCGCGCCGGGTTCCAGCGCGGCGGTCTGCTTCGCGTCGAGCACCTGCGCCTCGATGCCGAGTTCGTTGGCGAGACGGGCGAGCCCGTGGGACTCGTGGTCGAGACACTCCTGGGTTTTGCAGAGGTTGAGCAGACCCTCTTTTTTGAGCTCAAAGGCATTGCCCGTGAGGTCGGCCAGCTCGACGAAGAGCTTCCGTCCGCCCATGGAGAGGTCGCGCAGCACGGGCGCGGCGCGGACGGTATGCTCGGGCGTGCAGGCGCGCGCGAACAGCCAGCCCCAGCGCATCAGGTCGGCGTTGAGCCGCGGCTTGATGTAGAATGGGCTCTTTGAGCTCATCATCCACTTCAGGCCCTTCCACACCATACCCGGCGCCGCCAGCGGCACCACGTGGCTGGGTGAAATGTAACCCGCACTGCCCTGGGCGCAGGAATCCGCTCCCTCGGCGTTGCGCTCGACGACGGTCACGCTCCAGCCGTCCCGGGCGAGGTAGTAGGCGCAACTGAGCCCCACAATGCCGCCACCGCAGATGATTACAGATTTCGAGGAAGCCATTCGGACCCAATCTGGAGTTGAATGTGGAAGGTTGAAAGTTGAAAGGCAGGACCAATTGCAGTCAGCCCCCGGGTACGGCTTTCAACCTTCATCACTCAACTTTTAACTGCGGCGCGCCAATCCCCCAGCAAAACGGGTCGCGCGGGTCGAGCAGCAGGGTTGTTTCCGCGGTGACAAAGGCCGTGCCCGTGATCGTCGGGGCGACCTCACCCTTCGCACGGTCGAGCCAGCGGTAGCGGGCCGTAAACCTGCTGCCGATCACGCTCTCCTGCACCCAGGCGGCGCCCTCGGCGAGTTTGCCGTCGGTGGCGAGGCAGGCGAGCTTGGCGCTGGTGCCAGTGCCGCAGGGCGAGCGGTCGTAGGCCAGGCCCGGGCAGAGGACAAAATTCCGGCTGTGCACGCCCGGCTGGACCGACGCGGCAAACAGCTCCACGTGGTCCACTTCGGGAAACCCCTGTGCGTTGACCGCCTGGAGCACGCGCACGGTGTAATCCATGAGCTGCGGCAGACTCGCGAGCGTGAGATTCAACCCGTGGTCCGCGACGAGGAAAAACCAGTTGCCACCCCAGGCCACATCGCCGCGAACCTCGCCGAGGCCGGGGACGTTGATGGCCACGGCCTTGGCCTTGCGGTAGCTGGCGACGTTATTGACGGAGACTTCGCCCGTGGCGTGCAATTCGGCGGTGATGACGCCCACAGGCGTGTCGATTTTCACCACGCCCGGGGTGATTTGGCCGAGATGCGCCAGTGAGGCGACCAGCCCGATGGTGCCGTGGCCGCACATGCCGAGATAGCCGGCGTTGTTGAAATAGATGACGCCGAAGGCGCAGCCCGCCGCCTGGGGCGGCACCAGCAGCGCGCCCACCACCGGGTCGGAGCCTCGCGGTTCACACACGATGGCGGTACGCCACGCATCGAATTTTTCGCGGAAGCGCCCCACCCGCCCGCTCAGCGGGCCCGCCCCGAGGTCGGGACCGCCCTCCAGGACCAGCCGCGTCGGCTCACCCCCGGTGTGGGAGTCGATGAGGCGGAGGCGCTGGGGAACGGGCATGGGGAAATTGCATCGGCGGCGGGGCAAAAAGCAACGTTGGGGTCGCGATGGCGGGTGGTCCGCCCCGGCCAAAAAAAGGCCGGCTCCGTTTGCACGGAGCCGGCCTGGTAACTTTACGGTCGAGCCGCTGGCTCAGAGGGCGGAATCGCCGCGCTCGTCGGTGCGAATGCGCACCACGTCCTCGATCGGCACCACGAAGACCTTGCCGTCCCCGATTTTGCCGGTCTTGGCGGATTTGACGATGGCGGCGACCGCCTTGGCGACGGCGTCGTCGGCGACGCCGATCTCGATTTTGACCTTCGGCAGGAAGTCCACCGTGTATTCGCTGCCCCGGTAGATCTCGGTATGGCCCTTCTGGCGGCCGAAGCCCTTGACCTCGGTGACGGTCATACCCTCGACGCCGACTTCCGCCAGCGCCGTCTTCACTTCCTCGAGCTTGAACGGCTTGATGATTGCAATGATGAGTTTCATATCTGGATGGGTTTGAGGTTAGCTGGCGTAGCCCTCTTCGCCGTGTTCGTTGATGTCGAGACCCTGGCGCTCGACCTCTTCGGTCGGACGGAGGCCGATGGTGACCTTGACGAGGTAGGCGATGGCCAGGGTCGCGACGAGCGCGAGCACCAGCGTGACACCGATGGCCTTCAACTGGGCGGTCCAGAGACCGCCGTCGGTGACCAGTTTCGCGAGGCCGTTCTTGACGGCCGGCGCGCCGGTGAGGTTGGAATTGACCGAGGCGGTCGCGAGGACGCCGGTGATGAAGGCGCCGAGCGTGCCGCCGACGGCGTGGACGCCGAAGGTGTCGAGGGCGTCATCGTAGCCGAACTTCGCCTTGAGCTTGGTGCAGGCCAGGTAGGGCACGGCCGCGGCCAGGACGCCGATGATGACGGCGCCGGTGCTGTTCACGAAGCCGCAGGCGGGCGTGATGACCACGAGGCCGGCGACGGCGCCGGAGCAGAAGCCGAGGATGGAGGCGTGACCGCGGAAGATCCGCTCAATCGCGCCCCAGGTGAAGGCGGCCACGGCGGTGGCGAGCGTGGTGGTGGTGAACGCGTTGGCGGCGACGCCGTCGGCGGCGACCGCAGAGCCGGCGTTGAAGCCGTACCAGCCGACCCAGAGCATGCCGGTGCCGACCATGCAGAGCACCATGCTGTGCGGGGCCATCTTGTCCTTCCCGAAGCCGACGCGCGGCCCGAGGATGATGCAGAGGAGGAGCGCGGACCAGCCGGAGCTCATGTGCACCACGGTGCCGCCGGCGAAGTCGATCGCGGGGATCTTGGCGTCACCGTTCCAGACGCCGTTCATGAAGCCGCTGGAGCCCCAGACCATGTGGGCGAGCGGGAAGTAGACCACGAACATCCAGACCGTGACGAAGGCCAGGATGGCCGAGAATTTCATGCGCTCGGCGATGGCGCCCACGATCAGGGCGGGCGTGATGATCGCGAACATCAGCTGGTACATCGAGAAGACGTTCTGCGAGACCCAGTACGCGTAGTTGGTGTTGGGCGCCGAGGTGACGTCCTTGAGGAAGAAGTATTCCGTGCCCCCCAGGTACGGGCTGTTGAAGTTGGAGCCGAACACGAGGCTGTAGCCGAAGGCCCACCAGAGGATCGTGACGAGGCCGGTGATGCCCAGGCATTGGGCGAGCACGGACAGCACGTTCTTTTTACGGACGAGGCCGCCGTAGAACAGCGCGAGGCCGGGCAGCGTCATGAAGAGGACGAGCGCGGCGCTCGTCATCATCCAGGCGTTGTGGCCGGGGCCGGCGACGCCGGTCAGGCTTTTGCCGGGATCGGTGTTGTTCACGTAGGCCTCGAGGGCCGCAATGCGTTCATCCGAGGTGGGAGCAGCAGGAGCAGCCGGAGCTGGGGTCTGTGCTACGGCGGTCAGGCTGAGATAACAGGCCAGACACGCGAACAAGGCAGTGCGAAGCAGACGCTGGGGAGTATGCATGGTCAGCGGCCTTTAAGCAGCACCCATGCCACCCGCCCCGGCCGTCGTGTCATTACCCCAAAAACAAAGGGCCGGCCCCCTCGCAGGAGCCGGCCCAAAATAATCCGGAAGATGCGCTCAGACCGCGGCTTCGCCGCGTTCGTCGGTACGGATGCGCACGGCCTCATCAATCGGCAGCACGAACACCTTGCCGTCGCCGATCTTGCCGGTCTTGGCCGCCTTGACGATGGCGTCGACCGTCTTGGCCTTCACGTCATCGGCCACCACGATCTCGATTTTCACCTTCGGCAGGAAATCCACGGTGTACTCGCTGCCGCGGTAAATCTCGGTGTGGCCCTTCTGGCGGCCGAAGCCCTTGACCTCGGTCACGGTCATGCCCTCCACCCCAACCTTGGCGAGGGCTTCCTTCACTTCCTCGAGTTTGAACGGCTTGATGATGGCGATGATTAGTTTCATGGGATAAGATCTCTGACCCGATTGGATAGGCGATGGCCGGGTGGCGCAAGCCCGCGTTACTCGGGCATCACCGTCTGGATATGGAGCTCCTTGAGCTGCTTGGCCGTGACCGGTGTCGGGCTCTGGGCCATGAGGTCCTGCCCTTTCTGCGTCTTCGGGAAGGCGATCACGTCCCGGATGCTCGTCGTGCCACAGAGCAGCGCGACCATGCGGTCGAGGCCGAAGGCGATGCCGCCGTGCGGTGGCGCGCCGAAGGTAAACGCCTTGAGCATGTAGCCGAAGCGGCTCTCGACCACGTCGGCCGGGATCTTGAGCACGTCCTCGAACACCTTTTTCTGGAGCGCCGGCTGGTGGATCCGGATCGAGCCACCGCCGAGCTCCATGCCGTTGAGCACGATGTCGTAGTGCTGGCCGCGAACCTTCTTCGGGTCGGTGTCGAGCAGGGGGATGTCCTCGAGCACCGGCGAGGTGAACGGGTGGTGCGTGGCGACATAGCGGTTCTCCACCTCGTCGTGGGTCATCAGCGGGAAATCCACCACCCAGAGAAACTGCCAGTCATCGGGCCGCAGCGTCAGGAGGCCGCGCTTCTGCAGCAGGGCGGCCGCCTCGAGCCGCAGCCGGCCCAGGATGGCACAGGCCTTCTCCCACGGCGCCGCCGCGAAGAACACGATGTCGCCGTCCGCGATGCCGAGCTGCGCCGTGAGCGCGGCCTTCTCGGTGTCGGAGAAGAATTTCACGATGGGCGACTTCCATTCGCCGCCCTCGACCTTGATGAAGGCGAGGCCCTTCGCACCGAGGGATTTCGCAATCTCCTCGAGGTTCTTCGTCTCGCCCTGCGTGAGGTCCGCGAGGCCCTTGGCGTTGATCGCCTTGATCACCCCGCCGTTGGCGACGGTGGACGAGAAGACCTTGAACGCGGAGGCCTTGAAGGTCTCCGAGAAGTCCGCGAGCTCCATCGCAAAGCGCACGTCGGGCTTGTCCACGCCATAGCGGTTCATCGCGTCGTGGAACGTCATCCGCGGGAACGGTGTCTTCAGTTCCGTGCCGAGCACGTCGAGCCAGACCTTCTTCAGCATGCCCTCGAAGAGTGAATAGATGCCCTCGCGGTCGATGAACGACGCCTCGACGTCGATCTGGGTGAACTCCATCTGGCGGTCCGAGCGCAGGTCCTCGTCGCGGAAGCAGCGGGCGATCTGGAAATATTTCTCCACGCCGGCGACCATGAGGATCTGCTTGAACTGCTGGGGCGACTGCGAGAGCGCGTAAAACTCGCCCGCATGGATGCGCGACGGCACGAGGTATTCGCGCGCACCCTCGGGGGTGCTCTTGAACAGCGCGGGCGTCTCGACCTCGATGAACTCCTGCGCGTCGAAGTAGTCGCGCACGGACTTGGCGGCCCGGTGACGCACCTGGAGGTTTTTCCGCATCTTCGGCCGGCGAAGGTCGAGGTAGCGGTAGGTCAGCCGGAGGTCCTCGTTGACCTTGTCGCCGCCGGCATCGTCGAGCGGGAACGGGGGGGTCTCGGACACATTCAGCACCTCGAGGGTATCAGCGGCGACCTCGACCTCGCCGGTGGGCAGGCCGGGGTTGACCGTGCCGGCGGGGCGCGGCACGAGCTTGCCCCCGATGGCGATGACCGACTCCGGCTTGAGGTGCGCCGCGGCGGTGCCGAGGGCCGCGTTGTCCTTGGGGTCGAACTTCACCTGCGTCAGGCCCTTGCGGTCGCGCAGGTCGATGAAAATGATGCCGCCGTGGTCGCGGATGGAATCCACCCAGCCCAGCAGCGCGACGGTCGCGCCAAGGTCGGACTTGGTAAGCTGGGCACAGTGATGGGAGCGTTTCATGGGCACGGAGGGGCCAGATAAGCCGACCGCCCCGCCCCGGAGCAACCAGAATTTGGGGTGCTATGACACAGGCGGCCGGGACGGGACCGGCGGCGCGGATTATTCGAGCTCGTCGGCCAGCCGGATCAACTGCTGCGCGAGTTCCCGCGCGGCGTCCGCCGACAACTCCACCGGCTCGCCAAACGT
The DNA here is from genome assembly GCA_903839035.1 of uncultured Opitutia bacterium. Taxonomy (GTDB): domain Bacteria; phylum Verrucomicrobiota; class Verrucomicrobiia; order Opitutales; family Opitutaceae; genus Opi-474. The sequence goes on along the minus strand of CAIMAQ010000126.1, from coordinate 20,522 downwards.
CGCGGCAGCCTTGAGCCGGATCACGCCGTTCGCCTGGTCCATTTCGAGGGTCAAATCTTCCGCATCGGGTGAGTTCATAGTCGGTCGGTCTCCTTGGGAATCGGGGCTTCGTAAGTGATGCTGAGGGTGGCGTTGCCCGGACGCAGCGGTTTCCATTTCAGCAGGATGACGGTCTGGACCGCCTTCCAGGTGAGCTCAATGGACTCCGAACTCGTGGTGGAATACTCCAGGCCGTACTTCCGGCGCAGCAGGTCGCGAAACATCTCGAAGTCCTTCATCAGGATCTCCCCGGTTTCCGTCAGCGCCACCGCCACCAGCTGCTCGTGCTTGAAAAAGAACTTCACCGTGAACCGGTGGCCCGCGATGACCGTCTGGTCGAGCTCCAGCAGCTCCGTGCCCCGCCCGGCGGGCAGCTCGGCCGCCGGGTCCGCCTCATGCGCCTCGGGGAAAAGCTTCCGTACTTCCTCCAGCGGCATGCCTGCACCGGTGCCCGGCCAGAGGGACTGGGCGTGCAGTGAACCCGCCATCAGGCCGCACAACAGACCGAGGAGAATGCGATATCCGGGCTTCACCTTGGCGTCAGGTCGGCAGCACCAGGTTCTCGCCGGTCATTTCCGCCGGCTTCGGCAGACCCATCAGCGCGAGCAGGGTCGGCGCGATGTCCGCCAACCGGCCGCCCGGGCGCAGCCTGGTTTTCCCGACCACGAGGCCGTCGCCCACCACAAAGACCTCCACGAGGTTCAGCGTGTGCGAGGTGTGCGGCGCGTTGTGCGCGAAATCCCACATCTGCTCGGCGTTGCCGTGGTCCGCGCAGATGAGGGCCTTGCCGCCCACGCTCGCAAGCGCGGCCAGCAGTTCCCCCACTCCGCGGTCGGTCGTCTCCACTGCCTTGATCGCCGCCGGCAGCGAACCGGTGTGGCCAACCATGTCGGGATTGGCGTAGTTCACGACGAGGAAACCGTACTTGCCGGAAAGGATCGCCGCCTTCGCGAGCTCCGTCACCGCTGCGGCCGACATCTCGGGCTGCAGGTCGTAGGTCGCGACCTTCGGGCTCGGCGGACACGCCCGCTCCTCGCCGGGAAACGGCGCGCTGCGGTAATTGTTGAAGAAAAACGTCACGTGCGGGTTCTTCTCCGTCTCCGCGCAGCGGAACTGCGCGAGGCCGGCGTCGCTCACGACCTGCCCGAGGATGTTTTTCAACGGCGGCGGCTTCATGGCCACGACGTGCACCGGCAGGCCCGTCTCGTATTCCGTCATCGTCGCATAATAGAGGTCGAGCTTGGGGCCGCGGTCGAAGCCCTTGAAATCGTCGAGGACAAACGCCTTGGTGATCTCGCGCGGACGGTCGCCGCGATAATTGTAGAACAGCACCGCGTCGCCGTTCGCGATCACCGCCACCGGTTGACCCGTGGCGCCAAGCACGGCGGTCGGGGCGACAAACTCGTCGCCTTTCTGCGTCTCCGTCAGCGGCGCATTGTAATACTGCTGCACCGCCGCCGCCGCGCTCGGCGCCGTCGCGACGGCCTTGCGGCCGGTCAGGAGGTCATAGGCCTTTTGCACGCGTTCCCAGCGGTTGTCGCGGTCCATCGCCCAGAAGCGTCCGCAGACCGTGGCGATCCGGCCGACGCCGATCTTTTTGCACTCGGCGTCCACCTGCTGCACGTAGCCAAGCCCGCTCTGGGGCGGCGTGTCGCGGCCGTCGGTGAAGGCGTGGATGAACACCTCCTGGATACCATCCTCCTTCGCCTGCCGCAGGATGCCGTAAAGGTGCTCCAGCATGCCGTGCACGCCGGCGTCGGAGACGATGCCCATGAGGTGCAGGCGCGAGGAACGCGTCTTCACCCGGTCCACCAGCCCGCGCCAGACGGGGTTGGTGGCGAGGCGTTTTTCGGAAAACAGCTTGTTCAGGCGGACGAGTTCCTGATCCACGATGCGGCCCGCGCCGATGTTCTCATGGCCGACCTCGCTGTTGCCCATCACGCCGTCCGGCAGGCCGACGTCGAGCCCGCTGGCTGCGATCAGCGTGTGCGGGTACCGGGCCTGCAGGGCGTCGTCGCAGGCCTTTTTCGCCAGGAAAATGGCATTGACCGGGTTCTGGGCCGGATCGGGATTCTTGCCCCAGCCATCACGGATGACGAGGAGGACGGGGGTGCGGGTCGTGGCCATGGAGGATCAAGGCGTAACAAACGCGCTTCACGGCGTTTGACAACACTTCGCGATGCGCTGACGAATTTGCCCGCCATGGCCCAACGTGCAGTCCTTCTCGTCAATCTCGGCTCGCCCGATTCACCCTCGGTGCCCGATGTACGCCGTTATTTGCAGGAATTTCTCGGCGACGAACGCGTCCTCGACCTGCCCGCCGCGGCGCGCTGGCTCCTGCTCGAGGGCATCATCCTGCGCACCCGGCCGAAAAAATCCGCCGAGGCCTACGCCACGGTCTGGACCAAGGAAGGCTCGCCCCTCATCGCGACCTCCCGCCAGGTGCAGGCCGCCCTCGCCGCCGCCCTCGGACCCGACACCCCGGTCTACCTCGCCATGCGTTATGGCAATCCCTCGATCGCGAGCGTCATCGCCCAGCTCGCCGCCGACGGCGTGAAGGAACTGCTCCTGTTTCCCCAGTACCCCCACTATGCCATGTCCTCGTGGGAGACGGTCGTCGTCCGCGTCATGGAGGAGATCGCAAAACAGGCGCCCGGCATCCGCGTGACCACGGTGCAGCCGTTCTACGCCGACGCCGACTACATCAACGCCCTCCACGCGGTCGCCGCCCCGTATCTGGCTGAAAGCTACGACCACCTGCTGTTCAGCTACCACGGGCTGCCCGTGCGGCACATGCGCAAGGCCGACTCCTCGCGCGCGCACTGCATGACGGTCGCCGACTGCTGCCTGACCTGCTCGCCCGTCCACGCCACCTGCTATCGCGCGCAATGCCTCGCCACCACGCGGGCGCTCGCGGCGCGCGCCGGCCTCGATCCCGCGCGGCATTCGGTCTCGTTTCAATCCCGCCTGGCCGGCGAGCCCTGGCTGGAGCCGTTCACGGACGTGGAATTCGCCCGCCTGCCCAAGGTCGGGGTGAAAAATCTCCTCGTGATCTGCCCCGCCTTCGTGACCGACTGCCTGGAGACCCTGGAGGAAATCTCCGGGCGCGGGCGCGAGGAATTCACCGCCGCGGGCGGCGTCACTTTCCGGCAGATCCCCTGCCTGAACCAGCACCCGGCGTTCATCGATTTTCTCGCCAAACGGACCCAGCGCTGGCTGGCTGATGCCTAATCGTGGACCAGCCCACTCTATCTCGGCCGCCCTTCGCCTTTTCGAGCCAGTCTTCGTCGTCGGCCGCGCCTGAGCTCAGTGCAGTCTTGATCCTCGACGCCGAGGGGCGCGTCACGGCCGCCAACCATTCAGCCCGGACGCTCTGGCAAACCAGCAACCGTGATCCGGTCGGCGGACATTTTGCCAACCTGATCCAGTTCGACCTCGTTTCCGACGAACCCGGCTGGATCGTCGCCCAGTGGAAGGTGCTGCTCAACGCCACGCTCGACCAGAACACGCTTCTCATCACCAAGCCGGTGATCGGCGCCTCCCGCCCGGTGATGGTGCGTCTGGAAACCCACCTCGGCGCCACGCCCGGCTACATTGCCACCCTTCAGACGCTGCAGGCCCTGGCGGTGCCCGCCGTCGGTGATGTCGCCAGCTTCCGCCTCCTGACTGAAAAGGGCGTCGCCGGCTTCTTCGACCTGAACCTCAAGACCGGCCGCGCGCATTACTCCGCCGCCTGGAAAAAAATCCTCGGCTACCTCGAGGCCGAGCTGCCCGACACGATCGAGCAGTGGCGTGAACTCATCCATCCCGACGATTCGGCCGCAGCTCCCGACCAGCTTGGCAAGAAACTGGCCACCAGTCCCCGGCCGTTCAGCGTCGAGTACCGGATGAAGCATCAGCAGGGCCACTGGGTGTGGATCCAATGCCTCGGCCTGCAGGTGCCCGGCGCGACTGGCGAGCTGGAACGGATCATCGGCCTCCACCTCGACATCACCGAGCGCAAGGAGCTCGAGGAAAGCAGCATCGCCAACGACACGCGCATGCAGGAGCTCAGCAGCCTCGGCCCGCTCGGCGCGTTCGAGCTCGATTTCACCGGCAAGGTCTTCTGGTTTTCCCCCGCGTGGGAAAAAACCCTCGGCTGGTCCGAGGAGGAACGCGCCGCGGAACTCGAGACCTTCGGCGCCGCCCTGCCCCGCGAGGTCGCCGCAGCGGGCGTCGAGGCCTGGCTGCTCGCCCTCGCCCCCGGCCAGCCGTCGTTCTTGGGGCCCGTGGAGTTGATCGACAAGGCCGGCCGCCGCGTGACCGTGCTGCTCGGCGCGCACCGCCAATTCACGCGCAAGAAGGAACTCGCGCGCGTGACGGGCTTCATCTGCGCCATCCCGGCCGGCCAGTCCCTGTCCACGGGCGGCGGCCTGCCGTCCGTTCTCGCGCACCAGGCCCTCGGGACCGTCGCCGAGGGCGTCCTCGTGGCCGACGGCCATGGAAAAATCGTCTTTGCCAACGCCGCGGCGATCCGCCTGCTCCAGCGCCCCGCTGAAGCCGTGTCGGGCCAGCCGGTCAACGAGATCTTCCGGCTCGTCAGCCAGGAGAGCGGCCGCGCCTCCGATCCCGCGTTCGACCGGGCGCTCACCGCCGACCAGACCCTCCCGCTGATCAGCCAGGACGCCCTGGCCCCGGCCGTCGAGAGCGCTGCGGCCACGCCCATCGTCTGGACGGCCCGGGCGGTCTTTGACCCCGACAGCAAGCCCCTCGGCGTCGCGATCGCCTTCCGCGACCCGGCGGAAATGAACCTCACGCCCGAGGAGCTCGTGAAGGCCAACCGCTTCGAGACCCTCGGCCTCCTCGCCGGCGGCATTGCGCACGATTTCAACAACCTGCTCACCACCATTCTCGGCGGCATCTCACTGGCCAAGGACATCCGCGACTACTCGTCCCTCGAGGACAGCGAGAAGGCCTGCATGATCGCCAAGGGCCTCACGAAGCAGCTGCTGTCGTTCGCCAAGGGCGGCGCCAGCACGCAGGCCGTCGTCCCCGCCTCGGAGATCCTCGCCGACGCCGTCAAGATCGCCGCGGCGGGCTCCACGGCAGAGATCACCACCGAGGTCGCCGACCGCACCGCTCCGGTCCAGGTGGACCGCGCGCAGATCCTGCAGGTGTTCCAGAACCTTGTCGTCAACGCCCTGCAGGCCATGCCGCCCCCGCCCCACCGCGCCAAGCTCCAGCTCCGCGCCGGCAACGTCACCCTGACCGACGGCCAGGTGCCCGCGCTCGCCGCCGGGGATTACGTGGAGTTCGAGGTCCGCGACAATGCCAGCGGCATCCCGCCCGAGCACCTCGCCAAAATCTTCGACCCGTTTTTCACCACCAAGAAGCACGGCACCGGCCTCGGCCTCGCCACCGTCCTCACCATCGTCCGCAAACACGGCGGCCAGATCACCCTCGACACCACCGTCGGTGACGGCACCGCCTTCACCGTCTACCTGCCGCCCGCCGGCCGCCCGCCCGAGGTGCAGGCCCGCCGCGCGCCCTCGCTCCGCTTCGGCACGGGCCGCGTGCTGTTCATGGACGACGACGCCTCCATCACGTCGCTCACCTCCACGATGCTGAAGAGCCTCGATTACAAGTTCGACCTCGCCAAGGGCGGCGAGGAAACCCTCGTCCTCTACAAGCGCTACCTCAACATCGGCCGCCCCTACGACGCCGTCATCATGGACATCAATGTCATCGGCGGCATGGGCGCGGAGGAAACCTTCGCTGAGCTGAAAAAGCTCGATCCCGACGTCCGCGCCATCATCTCCAGCGGCTACGACAACGAGGACATGGTCCGCAAGTTCCTCGACGCCGGCTTCTGCGGCCACCTCACGAAGCCCTACCGCGTGGCCGACCTGGGCAAGCTGCTCAAAACGGTGCTCGGCTAGCCCGTTTCGGCTTCAGCTCCTCCACCAGCGCCCGCGCGCGCACCACCGCCGCCGCGAGGTCGCCCGTGATGTTCTCCGGCCCCACGCGGGCCAGGAACCCCGCCTTCTCCATCAGGAAATAGGGCTGCGTGTGCGGCCCGCTCAGCACCAAGCGTTTGCCGTGGCGGTGCAATTTTTCGTAGAGATTCTCGAGGGCGTTGAGCGCGGTGGCGTCCAGCGCGGTCACCGCCGCCAGGTGCAGGATCACCACCCGCGTGTCGGCCCCGGCCCGGCGCATGACGCTGTCGAGCTTGTCCGCCGCCCCAAACATCAGCGCGCCAAACACGCGGAATACCAGCACGCCCTTCGGCAGGTCGGCGACCGCCTCATGGCCCTGCGTGAGGGACGCGTCGTCGTCGTGCTCAAACACGTGGGTCGTGTCCGCGATGCGCTTGACGAACAGCGCCCCCGCCAGGATCAATCCCCACTTCACCGCGACCGTCAGGTCAAAGCAGGTCGTCAGGATGAAGGTCACGAGAAACACCGCGGCGTCGCTCTTCGCCTGGCGCCCGAGCAGGAGAAACTCGTCCCATTCGCCCATGCGCACCGCAACCACGAGGAGCACCGCCCCCAACACGGTCAGCGGGATCAGTTTCGCCAGCGGCGCCGCCAGCAGCACGACGAGGAGCAGCGTCAGCGCGTGGACCAGGCCCGCGACCGGCGAATTCGCGCCGTTGCGCACATTGGTGGCCGTGCGCGCCAGCACTCCCGTCACCGGGATGCCCCCGAAAAACGGCACGGTGAAATTCGCAATGCCCTGCGCCATCAGCTCCTGGTTGGAGTCATGCCGGTCGTCGATCATGCCGTCGGCCACCACCGCCGAGAGCAGCGACTCGATCGAGCCCATCATGGTGATGGCCACTGCCGGCGCGAGGAGGCTGCCCAGGTGTTGCCAGTCAAAGACGAGGGCGTGCGGCACCGGCAGCCCGTCCGGAAACGCGCCCGCGCCGAACCGACTCGCAATCGTGGCCACCGGCAGGTGGAAAAACTCCACCACCAACGTGCCCAAGATCACCGCGACAATTGAACCCGGGACAAAGCGGCCCCACGGTTTCGGCCAGAAGGTGATGATGGCCACCGACCCCAGCCCAATGGCGAGGGTCGACCCGCTCAAGGTGGGCAGCCCCTGCCCGAACACCTCGAGCTTGGCGAAAAACTCCGCCGGCACCTCCGCGATTTTCAGCCCGAGGAAATCCTTCACCTGCGTCAGCATGATCGTGATCGCGATGCCGCAGGTGAAGCCCGTGGTCACCGGGTGCGGGATGAACTTGATCAGCGTCCCCAGCCGGGCCGCCCCCAGGGCGAACAGGAACACCCCGGACATCGCCGTGCAGACGAGCAGGTTGGGCAGCCCGTAGCGCACGATGATCGCATACACGAGGCCCACGAACGCGCCCGCCGGTCCGCCGATTTGCACCCGGGAGCCGCCGAAGGCCGAGACCAGGAAGCCGCCGATGATCGCCGTGTAGAGACCCGTGCCCGGGGAGACGCCGGACGCGATGCCCAGGCCGATCGCCAGCGGCAGCGCGACAATGCCGACAGTCAGGCCCGCCAGCACATCCGCGACAAACTTGGCCCGCGTGTAGTCGCGGAGGCATTCGATGAGTTTCGGCCGGAAGGAAAAATAGCTTCGCAGGGGGTCACTCATGGTCCTGCCGGCAAGACTGGCCGGCCGGAACCTCCCCTGCAAGCCGGCGCCCGCAATCAGGAGCAGGTCTTCACCCCACCAGTAGCCGCGCCCGACGAACCCTCACTCCCGCCAGGTGAAGGCGTGGCACAGCGCGACGCCCGCGGCATCGGCCTCGTCGGGTGCCAGCGGCCGGCCGTGGCCGAGCATCGCCATCACCGTGCGCGCCATCTGCTCCTTGCTCGCCCGCCCCGCGCCCACCACCGCCTGCTTCACGCGCAAGGGCGCATATTCGAAAACCGGCCGCGCGTGCAGCGCCACCGCGGCAATCGCCGCGCCGCGCGCCGCCCCCAGGATCTGCGCAGTCTGGAAATTCTGCACGTAAATCGTCTGCTCCAGCGCGACATGCTTCACCTCAACGCCGGTCAAAAACGCCGTCACCGCCCGGTGGATCTCCCCCAGCGCGAACGCCATCGGGTGCTTCGCCGCCACGCGCACCGTCTGGCACCGCAGCAGCACCGGCTGCCGGCCCGGCGCAAATTCCACCAATGCCAGCCCCGTACCGCGTAGCGAGGGATCGATGCCAAGCACGCAGCCGTGGAACGGCGGCCGCTGCAGTGAAACCACGACCGGGCCGCTCGCCGGGACGGATCGTCCCTCGAGCTTCGCCTTCCACATTTCCCTGACCGTCATGCGCGCCATGTCAGAACAAAAGCTTTACCCCGGCCACGGCCGAGAGTCCAAGCGCAAGGTTTTCAAACAGTTTCTGGTCAAGCTTCTTCAAAATCACCCGCCCCGCCAGCGCACCCACGATCACCGCCGGCAGCAGCAGCAGGTTGCCCTTGAAACTGTGGGCATCAATCAGCCCGAGGTTCATCATGAAGGGCACCTTGAACAGGTTCATCAGCAGGAAATAATACGCCCCCGTGCCCATGAATTCCATCTTCGGCAGCCGCATCGAGAGGAGATAGATGATCATCAGGGAACCGGCGGCATTCGCCACCAGCGTCGTGAACCCCGCGAGGATCCCGATCACCGGCGCATACCACCAGCCGTACTCGGCCCTTTCCTCCGCCGCCGGACGCGACCGGCGCACGAGGTGCACCGCCAGCAGCGTGAGCACGATGATGCCGATCAGCACCTTCGCCTGCCGGTCATCAATCCGGCCGAGGGCAAAATAACCCGCCACCACCCCGAGCGCCGTCCACGGAAACAGCTTCCACAAGTAACTCCATTGCGCATGCCGCCGGTACGAAACGACCGCCACGACGTCGGCGAACACCAGCATCGGCAGCACGAAGCCGCTCGCCTGCCGCGCCGGCATCAGGTTCGCGAAGATGACCACGGCCAGCAGGCCCATCCCGCTGATGCCGGTTTTCGCGAGGCCGATCACCAGCGCCGCCACGACGGCGAGGACCCATTGCCACGGTTCAAGATTCATGTGCCGGCAGGTTTCTCGGTAAAGGTGCCGTCGGCGACGACAAACAACTGCCACGGGCCCAGCCCCGCATCCGGCGGGGTCGTGCCGGTGGCGATGACCTGCGACTCCGGGTCGATCCCCGACCAGAACCGCTGCCGGCGCGCCGGATCGAGCTCGCCCAGGACGTCGTCCGCCAGCAGCACCGGGCGCACCCCGCTTTTTTCGCGACACCAGGCCGCCTGCGCCAGCCGCAGGGCGAGGACGAGCGCGCGCTGCTGGCCCTCCGACGCAAAATCCTTCGCCGCGGTGCCATGCACCGAGAAATGGAAATCATCGCGATGCGGCCCGGTCAGCGTGGTGCGAAACTGCTGGTCCCGGGCCCGGCCCGACTCGAGCCGCGCCAGCAGCACCTCGGCCGAAGCCTCCGCAAAATCCGGCTCGTAACCCAGCCCCGCCGGCTCCGCCCCGTCGCTCAGTTGCGCATAGGCCTGCTTCAGGCCGGCGCCGATTTCCCGCAGCCCGGTCTCGCGCCGGGCAATGAGCTCCGCGGCCGCAGGCGCGAGGATTTGCTCGAAGGCCGCCAGCTCCGACTCCCCCGCCCCGCCGCGCTTGAGCAGGCTGTTCCGCTCGGCCAGCGCCCGGCCGTAGGTTTGCAGCACCCGCAGGTAACCGGCGTCCATCGCCGCCAGCGTCAGGTCCAGCCAGCGCCGCCGCAGCGCCGGCGCGCCCCGCACCAGCTGCAGGTCCTGGGCGGAAAAAACCACCGTCGGAAACCGGCCCAGATGATCCGCCAGCCGCGTGACCCGCGCCTGATCGCACCACAGTTCCTTGCCGTCATGCCGCAGCTTGATCGTCACATTCGTGTCACCCTGCTTTTCGTGCTCCAACTCGGCGGCGATGGCCGCGCCGTGCTGGCCGTGGCCGATGAGGAGCTTGTTGTCCGTCGCGCGGAATGACCGCAGCGCCGTGATGAAGCCCGCCGCCTCGAGCAGGTTGGTCTTCCCCTGCCCGTTCGCGCCGACGAGAAACTGCTGCCGGCCGGAAAACTCGAGCGCGGCAAAGCCCACGTTTCGAAAATGCCGCAGGGTGATTTTTTTCAGGCGCATGACCGTGCGCTGATTCAGGCAGGGTTGGCCGCCAAAAGGCACGAAAATATCAGCGCCGGGGATGACCTTACTGGATCCGGGCAGTTTATCGCAGTGCGATCGGCTCGAAGGTAGTCGGGGTTTTCGTGGCCGTCCCCGGCCACAACAAATTCTTCCCCTCGCCCGTTCTCTCGGCTACTCTTGTGGTTGCATGACCTTCGAAGCCTCGCTCGCCGAATCCGTCAAAACCCTGCAGGCGCTCCCCGCCCTGCGCCCGGCCATTGATCGCGCCGGGCAGATGATCCTCGCGACGCTGCAGCGCGGCGGAAAACTGCTCATCGCCGGCAACGGCGGCAGCGCCGCCGAGGCCGCGCACTTCGCCACTGAGCTCGTCGGCCGCTACCAGAAAAGCCGCCGCGCCCTGCCCGCCATCGCCCTGTCCTCCGACGGCTCGCTGATTACCTGCATCGGCAACGACTACGGCTTCGACCAGATTTTCTCCCGCCAGGTGGCCGGCCTCGCGAAGCCCGGCGACCTCGTGGTCGTGCTCACCTCCAGCGGCAACTCCGCCAACATCCTGGCCGCGCTCGCCGAGGCGAAGCAACTCGGGCTCGAGAGTCTCGCCTTCCTCGGCCGCGGCGGCGGCAAGGCGAAGGGCCACGCCACCTGCGAGCTGATCATGCCGGGCCAGAGCGGCGCCGCCGCCCAGGAAGCCCACCTCTTTCTCATCCACCACTTCTGCGAATTGGTGGACGCAGCGTTTCCAGCCTGAGCCACCCCAACCCTCAGCGGCGTCCAACCACGCCGCCAACCGTGTTTTACTGCGATGGACTATCCCACCCTTCAGTTAAAACGACCCGGAATCGCCTTGTTGATCCTCGCCGCCCTGTCGGCTCCGGTCCTGCCCGCCGTCCGCAGCGCCACTCCGGCCGCGCCTTCCGCCGCCGAGGTCTATTTCAAGCTCCCAGAATTCGACGCACCGGCGATTTCGCCAGATGGACGCAGCATCGGCTTCATCGCTCAATCCAACGGTCACTCCTGCCTCTTCAAGATCGACCGCCTCACCGGGCAAATCCAGGGCCTGTTCAGTGCCGGGGAAGGTGATGTGGGGGCCTTTTGGTGGATCGGGAACCAGCGCGTGTTGGTGCAGGGCTTCGGCATGGAAAATACGGAATATTTCGTCCAGGAACTGACGAACACCCCGCCGCGACCGATTCCGATCCTGAAGGGGGTGCCCACCAACTGGATCACGGTGATGCCCAACGATACCGAGCACGTGGTCGCGCTGAATTTCTGGCGGGAAGAGTACCTTTCCCGGATCAACCTCAATACCGGCCACTCCACCAAGCTGGAAAGCTTCATCTCCCTCTTCGACTACACCGTCGTTTCCGCCAGCGGCGAATTGCGCGCCAAGCTCTGGCAGGACCGCGGCCAGTGGCACCTCGCCTGGCGGGCGCGGGCCGGCCAGGCCTGGCACACGCTGGAGTGCAGCAACGAGGATTTCCCCACCTTCGTGCCCGCGGGGATCGCCGACGACGACCGCCATATCCTCGTCTATTCCCGGGACACGAGTGACACCGAGGCGGTCATGCTTCTCGACCCCGAGACCGATCAGCGGACGCTCCTCGCCCGGCGGCCGGATCGCGACGCGCTGGGACTGGTTTGGATGGCCCCGCAATTTGCCGCGGCCGGCGCGACCTTTTACAGCAACGGCTCCGAGGACTCGACCTTCTTCACGGCCGAGGCGCAGCGTTTTTCCGCCGTCCTCGACAACTCGCTGCCGGGCATGATCCATCGCGTGACCAGCTCGTCCAAGGACGGGATGGTGCGCATCATCGAAGCCTGGCCACCCGGTTATCCCTCGCGCTATTATCTGTTTGATGCCGCCCAGCACCGCCTGTCCCTGCTGGGCGAACAGCGGCCCGACATTGCGCCCGGCACCCTGGGCAATGTCCGCTACTTTTCCTTCCAGACCCGCGACGGCCTCGCTGAGACCGGCTATGTGGTGATGCCCCGGCCAAGTCCGGACGCCAAACCCGTCCCGGTTCTGGTAATGGGCATGCAATACGTCGGCGAACACGCCGCCACCGCCAAGTATTTCAGCGCCCGGGACCAGTATTTCGCCAGCCGGGGCATCGCGGTGGCGCACTTCGCCGTCCGGGGCAGCGCCGGCTTCGGGCACAAATTCAAACAGGCGGGCGACTTTCAGCTCGCCGGGAAAATCGTCCAGGATTTTGAGGATGGCGTGGCCCAGCTGGCCCGCGACGGCCTGATCGATCCGCACCGTGTTGCCCTCATGGGTTACGGGCTCGGCGGCTTGTTTGCCCTGCGCACGGCGGCGGTTTCTCCGACTTTCCAGGCGGTGGTGGCCTACAATACCCAGTGCGACCTGACGGCCTCGGCCATCAGCTGGCAAAGCAGTTCGATTGCGGAGACCCCGACGATCATCAAGCAGGCCGGCGGGACCCAGGCGGCCTACGATCTGGTCCACCAGTTTGAGCCCGAGTCCTTCATGGCGAAGCTGTCAGCGCCGGCGATGCTCATCTATACCAGCTGGTACGGCTTTACCTTTTCGGCCCGCGAGGCCGCGCTCATTCGCAACAGCTTCGAAAAGCATCACAAGTCCTACGAGTGGTCGGAAGTCGACTATCATGCCGCCGACAAGGTGAAGACCTCCGCTTATGAGGCTGAAACCTACACCAAGATCGCCGATTTCCTGGCCAAGACCCTGAAATAGTCACCGTTCCGGCCTGAGCCTATCGCGGAAGCGCGAAATTCCGGGCCCGGATTGGATTTCCCGGTGTTTCCGCCCTTCCGCGTTTCCGCGATAAATTTCCCAGTCAGGGCCGGTGTTTTTTGCTTCTTGCCGCAGCCCGCTCGGTCCGGTTCGCTGCGCCTTCCTATGACCACTCCCACCTCTGCCGAACACGCCCTGATCAAGACCACCTACGGTGACATGACGATCGCCTTCTGGCCCGATGTCGCCCCGAAGACGGTCGAGAATTTCAAGAAGCTCGCCAGCGAGAAGTTCTACGATGGCACCGCGTTCCACCGCGTCATCAAGGGCTTCATGATCCAGGGCGGCTGCCCCAACACCAAGAAGGGCGAGTCCGGCATGCCCGGCACCGGCGGCCCCGGCTTCAAGCTCAAGGCCGAGTTCAATTCCAAGTCCCACGTCCGCGGCGTCATCTCGATGGCGCGCTCGGCCCACCCCGACTCCGCCGGCAGCCAGTTCTTCATCTGCCACGGCGAGGCCAAGTTCCTCGACCGCCAGTACACGGCGTTCGGCGAGCTGGTGTCCGGTGACGCTGTCCTCGAGCGCATCGCGACCATGCCGACGAGCTCCGGCGGCGGCGGCGAGAAGAGCACGCCCATCGAGCGCGTCGAGGTCACCAGCATCACGATCGTCCCGGCCAAGTAAGGCGGGGTTCTGAATCTGCCACTGGCGGCTGGGCTAATCCCCAGCCGCTATTTTTTTGCCTGCACCCGGGCCAGCACGGCATTGGCCCGCTGGACCAGGGCCGCCGGCGGTTTGAGCTCGAGGACGTTCAGCGCGATCGACCCGGCAGCCTCCCATTGCTGCCCGTCGGCGAGCTTCTCCGCCTGCAGCACGAGATCGAGCAGACCAATTTCACCTTGCAGGGCCGCAAGACTCGCGCGTTGCGCCTCTTCGGGGGAGACCTGCAGTAATTTTTCCACCAACGCTCCCGCCTCGTCGGTCTTTCCTTCGGCCAGTAGTTGGCGCGCCGCCGCGAGGCCCCGCCCGTTGGCGCTCGCCTGGTCCATATCCCGCACGACGGTTTGAACCCAGCGCGAGGGCGGATGCCCGGCGGCGACCAATCCGCGCAGGCGTTCCTGTCCTTTTTCCACCTGCTGGTTCTTAATCTCCCAGAGGCCCAGACCCGCCGCGATCACATCGTTGTCGGGCGCAACCTGGGTCCCCAGTTGGAGAAATTGACGGTCGCTCTCGGAAAACGTCTTCAGGCACGGCATGAGGAGTGCCAATGCCTCATAGCTCGGGATGTAGCGGGGGTAGAGGTTGATCGCGTGCTCGAACCGGCTCGCCGCCTCCCGGGCCAGGGCTGGCCCGAGTTGCAGCTGGTGGGTCGACTCGTCAATCGCACCGCGCTCCAACAGCTCACCGAGGAAATAATAGGGCCGGTAATTACGCGAACCCAACTCGACGGCCCGGGTGTAATGCAGCTTCGCCTCCGTGGGATCACCGACCGCGATGGCGGCATCCCCGAGGCCTTCCTCCGCCCTCAGCTCGTCCGCCCCCCGGGTCTTGGCGGTGAGAAACCGCCGCCGGGCTTCATCATGCTGTTCCGCGGCAAGCGCCGCGTAACCATGGATCAGTTCCGTGCCCCCGTCGGTTTCCAACTCGCCCTTGAAAGCGGTCGAGGTCTCCACAGGGTCGAACTTGCTGCTGATGATGGAATAATTTCCCCGCGAAACATAGTCGGACAAGCGCTGGAGCATGCCGTTGTAGTCGGTGCCAAACACCCGCTGGAAGGCCGGCTCCGCTTCCTCGCCCTTTTGCAACGCCTCCATGAAATCCGCCAGCTGGGGTGACCGCGTGCCGGGGCTCAGCGCATGTTCCCGGCCAAAGACAAAATAATGCACCAGCGCCCAGGACTCGCAAAAGAACAGCTTCGTCCGGTCGTCCCCCTGAAACGCGAGGTCCTTCATCTCGGTGCCAAACAGCTGGGGCAGCGGGATGAGGTCATGCGTGTTCAGGTAATGGAGTTCCGCCTGGGGCGAGAGGCCCACGCGGACCTCGTGGTGCGTCACGAGGAAGGTCTTGAACGTGCCCGCCAGCCCCGCTTTGAACCAGTCGGGACCGCTGTATTTGAAGCCGCTCAAAAACCAATAGGTCCCGGCCTCATAAAAGGACTGCCGGGTGATAGTGTCGTCCCAGTTGCGATACGTGATGACGATCGTTCCCGTGGGCAGAACCATCGTCTTGGAGTTCAACCCGTTTGACAGCTTGCCATCCTTGTTGGGCAGGTAGGGAGCCAGGCCCTGAAAGCTGTTGAACATCACGATGGTCAGCGGCTGCAGCTGCGTGGGCGGGACCCGGATCACTTCGCTCACAAAGCGCCGGAACTGTTCAAAGTTCACGGCCCATTCCCGTGCATCGCTCAGGTCGCTCTGGGCGTAGAGCGTAAAAAAGGGCGATTCGATCCGCGTCCAGTGTTCTTTGGCCCCCGCCGGAATCACCAGTCCCAGCCAGAGGCCAATGACCAGGATGTACACCGCACGACAACCGCGAGCCATGGGGCCAAGCATTCAATTCACGCCTGTCAGGGCAAGCCTTCACGTTTTTTGGCGGGTGCGGCAAAACGAGGTTTGCCCTCCGACGCACGCGGAGGCTACGTCATGACCTTTCCCCATGCCCAAGCTCCTCCATCTCCAGGTCGCCTGCGCCGAGAACCGCGTGATCGGGCGCGAGGGCCGGCTGCCGTGGCGGATTCCGGAGGACCTGCAGTTCTTCCATGACCAGACCGCCGGCCAGACCGTCGTGCTCGGCCGGGTGTGCTTCGAGACCTGGCCGCGCGTCCTGCTCGACGGCCGCCAACCCGTCGTCATCACGCGGAACACCGCGCTCGCCACTGACCAGGTCCGCGTGGCCGGCTCGCTCACCGCCGCCCTCGCGATCGCGGAAAAGCTGCCGGGCGAAATCCACCTTTGCGGCGGCGAGCGCATCTACGGGGAAACCCTCGCGCTCAACCGGCCCATGCGGCTGCACCTGACGCTCGTGCACGCCGACGTGCCCGGGGATACTTATTTCCCCGAGTGGCGCCACCTCGCCTGGCGCGAGACCAGCCGGCGCGAGAGCGCGGACGCCAACTTCCGCTACACGTTCTACACGCTCGAGCGTCCGTAGTTTTTAACCACGAAGCCTAGGCCTTTTATCGCGGAACCGCAGAGAAGCGGAAATACCGGGAAACACCCCAAAGTCAGAACTCCGCGTTTCCGCCCCTCCGCGCTTCCGCGATAAATTTCGGAGATCGAACTTCGCGTTCATTCGCGGTTAAAAAAACAGGTTCTATCTCCGCTGCGCCGCCGCATGCGCCTTCGCGGTCTCGACGTATTTCTCCGCCCAAGGCTTCAAGGTCGCGATTTCCTCGGGCCGGAGCGGGCGGATCACCTTGGCCGGCGAGCCATAGACCATCGAGCCCGGCGGACATACAAAATGCTGCGGCACGAGGGAGTTCGCCCCGACAATGCTCTGCGCGCCAATCTTCGCGCCATCGAGGATGGTCGCACCCATGCCAATGAGGCACTCATCGCCAATCGTGCATGCGTGGACGATCGCTGCGTGGCCGATCGTGCACCACTTGCCAATGTAGGCGCCATAGTCGTCGGCGAGGTGGACGATCGCGTTGTCCTGGATGTTGGTCCCCTCGCCCACCCGGATCTCGTGGATGTCGCCCCGCAGCACCGCGCCGTAAAACACGCTCGTCTGCGGTCCCAGCACCACATCGCCGTTGACCGTGGCGTTCGCCGCGATGAACAGCGCCCCGGCGATATCGGGCGTCTGGGAAAAATGTCGGGCGAGCTGGTCTTTGATGGCCATGCGGGGATTGCCGCAAAAACGCGCCAGAAGCACAAGAACCCTTCAGCACAGAGTAGCGATTGCCCACGGAACACACGGATGACACGGAAAAACCGAAGGATCATGGCGAAGACCGGCAATTCTCGCCGCTGGATTTTACAATTCCGTGTGTTCCGTGGGCAAATAGCCTTCACTTCTCCTTCGCATACGGCACGCCGATGGCCTTCGGTGCCACTGCCGTTCCGACAAATCCGGCCAGCAGCAGCACTGTGAGCACGTAGGGCAGGGCGAGGATGAACTGCACCGGGATCACGCCGACCAGCGGTAGCGCCACGCCCTGCAGCCGGGTGGCGAGCGCGTCGGTGAAGGCAAAAAGCAGGCACGCGCCCAGCGTGGGGTAAGGCTTCCATTTGCCAAAGATCAGCGCGGCCAGCGCGAGGTAGCCTTTGCCCGCCGTCATGTCGCGCACGAAGCCCGAGCTCGCCGCCGTGGACAGGTACGTGCCCGCCACGCCGCACAGCGCGCCGGAAATAAGCACCGCCTGGTAGCGTAGCCGCGTCACGGAAATACCCGCCGTATCCACCGCCGACGGGTTTTCCCCCACCGCCCGCAACCGCAGGCCAAAGCGCGTGCGAAACAGCACCCATGCGCTGATCGGCACCAGCGCCGCCGCGAAATAGACCAAGAGATTGTGTCCGCTCAACAGCTCGGCGTAGAGCAGCCCCGGAAGTGGCACCGACCGCGCTGCTTCCGCCCCCGGCCAGTGCAGGGCCAGGAAACGCTGACCCACGCCCTCCAACTGGGGCGTCTGGCCGCCGAGATTGAACCAGGCGAGCGCGAGCGAGGGCCCAAGGCCCGCGACCATGATGTTCACCGCCATGCCGGCGACGACCTGGTTGCCGCGGTGCGTCACGCAGGCAAACGCCAGCAGCAGCGCCAGCGCCACGGCCGTGACGATGCCCGCGACCAGTCCGAGCCAGGCCGAGCCGCTCACCGCCGCGACCGCGGCCGAGGTAAAGGCCGCGCCCAGCATCATGCCCTCCAGGCCGAGCGCGATCACGCCCGAGCGTTCCGAAAACAGGCCCGCGATCGCCGCCAGCAGCAGCGGCGTCGCCACGCGGATCGTGGCGGCCAGCAGCAGGACGATGAGCGTGTAGGTCTCCATATTACGGTGCGTCCTTCCGGTCACCGAACCGGGCCAGCAGCGTGGCGAGCGGGCCGCGAAAGACGTTTTCCAGCGCACCGCAGAACAGGATCACGAGGCCCTGGATGACCACGACCATGTCGCGGTTGACGCGCGGCATGTCGAACGAGAGCTGCGAGCCGCCTTGCATCAGCGCGCCGAACAGCACGGCCGCGAAGAAGATCCCGACAGGGTGGTTGCGCCCCATCAGCGCGACCGCGATGCCGACAAACCCCGCGCCCGCGGGAAAATCCAGCAGGATGCGGTGCTGCGAGCCCATCAGCTCGTTGAGCCCCAGCAGGCCGGCGAGCGCGCCCGAGAGCAGCATCGCCTGAATCGTGATACGCGACGGCCGGATGCCCGCGTAGACCGCGGCGGCGGAATTCTGGCCGGCCACGCGCAGCGCGTAGCCCCAGCGCGTGCGCCAGACCAGCACCCAGACGAGGGCGCCGGCGGCCAGGGCAAAGAGAAACGCAAGATTGAGCGGTGTGCTGGTGAACGGGATGCCGATCTTGCCCAGCAGCGTGTGCAGGCCGGGCAGCGTGGCGTTGGGGGCGAACTCGCGTGATTCCGGTGACTGCTGGCCGGGCTTGATCAGGATATTCACCAGCAGCCAGGTCATCAGGGCCGAGGCGATGAAGTTGAACATGATCGTCGTGATGACGATGTGGCTGCCGCGCCGCGCCTGGAGGTAGGCCGGGATGAACGCCCAGGCCGCGCCGAACACCGCGCCGGCCAAGACCGCCAGCGGCAGCACGGCCCAGAACGGCCACGCCCCGAGCCACAGGCACACGAGTCCGGTGCCCAGCCCGCCGATGTAGGCCTGGCCGTCGCCGCCAATGTTGAAGAGCCCCGCATGGTACGCCACCGAGACGGCGAGCCCGGTGAAGATGAAGTTGGTGGCATAGTAGAGCGTGTACCCCACCGACTCCTGTGAGCCGAACGCGCCGTCCGCCATGAGCTTCAGCGCTGCCCACGGACTCTCCCCGATGAGGTTGATGATGACGCCCGAGAGCAGCAGCGCCGCGAGCAGGTTGATCGCTGGCAGGAGCCCCAGCTCGGCCCAGCGGGGGAGTTTGGCCGGAGGACTCATGTCCGCCCCTCCCCTTTCACGCCAGCCATCATGAGCCCGATTTTTTCCTCGGTGGCGTCGGCGCGCGCGATCTCGCCGACGATTTCACCGGCGTTCATCACGAGGATCCGGTCAGCCAGGCCGAGGATCTCGTCCAGCTCGACTGAGACCAGCAACAGCGCCTTCCCGGCGTCGCGCAGGGCCACGAGCTTCTTGTGGATAAACTCGATCGCTCCGATATCCACGCCGCGCGTCGGCTGGCCGATCAGCAGCACGCGCGGGTCGGAATCAATTTCGCGCGCCAGCACCAGCTTCTGCTGGTTCCCGCCGGAAAAGGACGCGAGGCGCAGCCCCGGGTCCGGCGGACGCACGTCGTAGGCGGCCATCTTTTGCGCGCAGCCGCCGTGGATCGCGGCGCGGTTCAGCAAGAGGCCGCGCTGGTAAACCGGGAGATCGTGGTACCCGAGGATGGCGTTGTCCTCCGCGGAAAAACCCGCGACGACTCCCATCCGCAGCCGGTCCTCCGGTACGTGCGCGAGGCCGAGCCGGCGGCGCGCGCGGGCGTCCAGACCCTCGCGCACCAGGTCGCGGCCCTCGAGCACAACCTCCCCGCGGCTTGGCGCCCGGATGCCCGCGAGGGCCTCCAGCAGCTCCGACTGGCCGTTGCCGGCGACGCCGGCGATGCCGACAATCTCCCCGGCCTGCAGGTTGAAACTGACGTTCTTCACCCGCGGCACGCCGAGCCGGTCGCGCACCTCGAGGTTCCGCACGGCCAGCAGGGTCGCGCCGGGCTGCGCCGGGGTTTTGTCCACGTGGAGCAGCACCGCGCGGCCGACCATCTTTTCGGCGAGCTCCCGCGGCGAGGTGGATTTGGTCTCAACCTCCCCGACGATTGCGCCCTGCCGCATGACAGTGACGCGGTCGGTCACGGCCATGATCTCGCGCAGCTTGTGCGTGACGAGGATGACGGTTTTGCCCTGCGCCCGCAGGCGGGCGAGCATCTTGAACAGCTGGTCCGCCTCCTGCGGCGTCAGCACCGCGGTCGGCTCGTCGAGGATCAGGATGTCCGCGCCGCGGTACAGCGCCTTCAGGATCTCCACGCGCTGCTGCAGCCCGACCGGCAGTTCCGACACGACCGCGTCGAGCGGCACATCGAGCCCGTAATCCCGCGCGAGCTGTTCCAACCCGGCCCGCGCCGCCGCCAGCCCGCCCGCGAGCCGGCGTCCGCCCTCGGCGCCGAGGACGACGTTTTCCAGCACCGTGAAATTCTCCACGAGCATGAAGTGCTGGTGGACCATGCCGATGCCGGCCGCGATCGCATCCTGCGGGGAGCCGATCTCCACCACCCGCCCCGCCACGCGGATTTCCCCGGCGTCGGCGCGGTGAAATCCGTAGACGATGTTCATCAGCGTGGACTTGCCCGCGCCGTTTTCGCCGATGAGTCCGTGGATGCTGCCGACAGCGATGGCGCACGAGATCGCGCGGTTTGCCCGCACGGCCCCGAACCGCTTGTCGATGCCGCGCAACTCCAGCGCCGGCGTGGAGGAATCAGACGGGGTAACCGCGAATGGACGCGAATT
>CAIMAQ010000125.1:2500-74798 GCA_903839035.1 uncultured Opitutia bacterium | reverse complement strand
TTCTTGGGCGATCTAGTGGATCGCGGACCCCTGGATATCGAGTGCTTTGCCGCGCTGCTTGAGGCGGTGGAACAATTTCCAAATCGCATCCTTTGGATTCTCGGCAATCACGACGAGGGGATATTCTATGGCCCTTCAAAAACCGGAGAAAAACGTTTCTCGTCTAGCGTGGAACCTGCGGAATTTGTGGATTTCCTGAACTCCACTCGGGAGGATATTTCCCCGAAACAACTCCGCGCTTGGGGCGGTCTGTTTATAGATATCTGCCGACGTCTGCCACGCGCGGTTTTGTTTTCTGATGGACTGCTTGCCACCCATGGAGGCATGCCGCTGCAAGACCGGTGGCCGTTACTCAAGACGATGGAAGCGTTTCATCACCAGCGGTGCTTGGGTGACTTCACTTGGACCCGCGCCACGGCATATCCATCCAAGCTTGGCTGGAAATACGATCCTTCGAAGCGCGCCACGTCGTCAACGTTCGAGTTTGGCTACAAAGACTTGGAAGGGTTCTCCAAGGCCGTCGAATCGGTGTTTCCAGTTAAACGTTTGGTCCGCGGTCACGACCATGTTGAGAACGGATTTGAGGTGCCATCAGCCTACAAGGGCATTCCCGTCCTAACCATCAACGGCTTTGGATTCCATTACATTGACGGTTCGGTGGTCAAATACCGGCCTAAACTGGCTTTGGGAGTCAAGGTCGAGGGGCAGTTGCCGCGAGTGGAAGAGGTGACCTATCTGCCGGAAGAACATGCGGGCGTGTATCCGCCGAAAGAGCAATCCTCGTCCGGCTGAAGCTAGTTCTGTTTCCCTTGGTGCTGGCCGTCGTCCTCGAACGAAATCAGCCCCCGGTCAAAAAGGTGGTCACAGTTCGGACTTAGAAGTAGACCATTATGCCAATCGAGCCGGTGTTCATTGATGCAGTGGACCCAAGGTTTGATGTGCGAGGCGCGCAGGAATTTAGGATCTTGCAGGCCGGTGACATAGCAGCAGACACGGTTCTTGAGCACATCGGACCGGCCCGCTACGCGGCCCGCTACGCGGCGAGTTTACTTCCATCCCTGGCGCCGGTCAGGGATGGACCGAAAAGAGGGATCCGCTCACACCGAAACGCGGTTATCCGCCAAAACGCAGAAATAATTCTCCCCAGACCGAAATTGTCCTATGAGAATTGCAACGATGGCGGCAATGAAACCAATCAATCAAAACCCAGTCGAGAATCCTCAACCGAGCGTCGTTTCCGAGTTGCCGCGACGAGCAACGATGAACGGCAAGCCCGTGATCGAAGTCGATGCGAAGACCATCGTTAACTTCGCGAGCAACTTTTCCCATAAGATGCTTTGCGATGGGCTGACGTTTTCGTCCGGGTCGGCCTGCGCCTATTCGTGCGCGTTTTGCTATGTGCCGGATCTCATGCGTAAAAACCCCCACCGGATCGCGAATCCTGAGGACCACGTCGAGCATGTCATCCGGCGACTCCGGCCGGTCGAAGTCTTGCGCGGTCAACTGCTTTTTAAAAACGGGAGACCCAAATTCAGCGATCCGGCCGACCAGCGCGTGATCTATGCGAGTCCGTTGGTCGACGTGGCGGCGAACATGGACTTGGTGCGGGAGACGATTGAAATTTGTCGAACAATTTTGGAATTAACCGGGTGGCATATCCGATTACTGTCGAAGTCGAACTTGCTTCCGAAGGTGGCGGAAGCGTTGGCGGAACATCGGGAGCGAATGATCTTCGGGGTGTCGACCGGAACCCTCGATGACGACTTGGCGAAGGCCTACGAACAAGGGGCGCCGAAGGTCTCAAAACGGATCGAGTCGTTGCGGTGGTTGCAGGAAAATGGGTTTCGAACGTTTGGGATGATTTGTCCTTCGTTACCGTTGCGAGACGAGACGGATTACCGGGATTTTGCGGAAAGCTGTGCGGAGGAACTGCGAACTGCGCGGTGCGAACATGTCTGGGCGGAGGTCATCAACGTGCGGGGCGAGTCGATGGTTCGGACATGTGCGGCGTTGCGGGCGGCGGGCTTCGCGGACGAGGCGAACCGGCTCGAAAGGGTGAGCACGGACAAGGTCGCGTGGGAAGAGTATGCCCGTCGTACCTTCGAGGCCCATGCCCGGGTCTATGGGGCCCAGCCAGGCAAGCTAAGGTTTCTGCAATACGTGAACAAGGCGTCCCGTCCTTACTGGGAGTCTAAGCAAGAAACTGGTGCGGTACTGCTTTGAGCGGGCCCGAGGTTAATCGGTTCCTATCAGGAAAGGAGGTCGGCTGCAGGTGAGGGGGCTCTCACCTCGGCGGCGGTCCCGCGTGCGGCTGCTGCACCTCGGCCCCGACTTCCTCCTGGATGTAAAACTGACGCCGTGTCGCTCAAAGATTTCCTAGAAGCCGGAAGGAGACGCTAAGAAACCATGTTAGAGTTTGTTAGAGTATTGGCCCTTTTCGGCCCACAGAAAACCCGCATCCCATTGAAGTAACGCGGGTTAATAAAGAGTGCCCCCACGGGGAATCGAACCCCGCTCTGAAGTCTGGGCATTAGCCGCTAATTCACCTGACGATCAGTACGTCGAGATTCATTGGCCGCGAGATTGATGCTGAGGTCCAAGCACGCAATGCGGCCATCTTACTGACGATTTCATTGACGAGTGGTTGACAGATACAGCCTGCTAACGGCGCATTACTGTTCGCAACGGTTCGCGATGCTTCATAGGTAACGATCTTGCTCAGAGGTAGAACCTGTGGCCTTAGAAGCCGTTGCCGCAAGGCTTGCAGGTTCGAGTCCTGTCCTGGGCATTTTCCCCTCAGCGGGCCAGCACCACGAATGCGGGTGAGTTCCGGCCGACGGGGCTGCGGTCGAAGTCGCCAAAAATCCTCACGTCGGTGAAGCCGGCGCGGTGCATCAGGTGCTCGATCTCGTAGCGCCAGAACCAGCGCATGCTGAGTTGGACGATCGATTCCCGGGCCGGGCCGGCGCCGGTCTCCTCGACGTAGCGCATCGTGAGCTGGATCACCTGGTTGACCCGGTCGCGGGTCGCACCGACGTAGCGCCGGGTGGGCCGGCCCTCGAAATTGAAACTCAGGTCGAGCGTCTCCGGCTCGCTGTCCAGCGCCATGCGCTCGAGCCGGGGATTGAACAAATCGAACGCAAACAGTCCGCCGGGGGCGAGGTGCGCGCGCACGCGGGCCAGGCAGCCGAGCTGCTGTTCCACCGTGTCGAGGTGCTGGAAGGCGCGAAAGGAGGAGAAGATCAGCCGGAAACGCTGGGCGCCGAAGTCGAATGACTCCATGCGGCCGCAGGCGAGCGTCACCGCCTCCGCCCCCGGCTTGCGGCGAAATTGCTCGAGCATGGCGGGGGAGAGATCCAGTCCGGTGCAGGCGAGGCCCCGGGCCGCGATCGGCAGCAGCGAACGGCCGGTGCCGCAGCCCAGTTCCAAGACGGGGCCGCCCGTTTCCGCGGCCAGGTTCTGGTAAAAAGGGATGTCCGCCCGTTGTGCCGACAGCTCATCGTATGCGGCATCGTAGTACCGCGCGGTGTACTCGTAGGATTCCGTGGTGCTCATGGCCGGGAAGGGTTGAACCCAGCCCGCCACGCAATCCCCGGCCGGTCAATTTGGAAGAAACCCGGCCCCTTTGCCAAGGCGCCGGCAGGGAGGCTGGACGCGCGGCCCAAGAACTGCTTGTTGAGAGGTGATTATGCCTCCCCGTAAAGTTGCCATTCTTACCGCCGGAGGGCTCGCGCCCTGCCTGAGTGCCGCCACCGGCGGGTTGATCGAACGTTACACGGCGCTGGCGCCGGAGATTGAGCTCATTTGCTACCGCAACGGCTACAAGGGGTTGCTCATGGGCGACAAGATTCCCGTGGCGGATGACCTGCGCGACTCCGCCCGCATCCTCCGGCATTACGGCGGCAGTCCCATCGGCAACAGCCGCGTCAAGCTCACCAACATCAAGGACTGTGTGAAGCGCGGCCTGGTGAAGGAAGGCCAGGACCCGCTCGCTGTCGCCGCCGAGCAGCTGCGCAAGGACGGCGTGGATGTGCTGCATACGATCGGGGGCGACGACACCAACACGACCGCCGCCGATCTCGCAGCCTATCTCAAGAAGGAGGGCCACGAACTGACTGTCATCGGCCTCCCGAAGACCATCGACAACGACATCATTCCCATCCGGCAGAGCCTCGGTGCGCTGACCGCGGCGCGCGAGGGCGCGCTGTTTTTCCAGCGCGTGGTGGCCGAGCACAGCTCGAGCACGCGCGTGCTCATCATCCACGAGATCATGGGCCGCCACTGCGGCTGGCTCGCGGCCGCCACGACCTACGAATACCAGAAGCTGCTCGAGTCTCAGCCGTACGTCCCGAGCCTCGGCATCTCGCGCGACCGGATGTCGGTGCACGGGATTTACCTGCCGGAACTGCCCTTTGATATCTCAACCGAGGCCACGCGGTTGCGCGCGGTCATGGACAAGGAAGGCAACGTTAACATTTTCCTCAGCGAGGGCGCGGGGGTCGAGCAGATCGTCGCCGAGATGATTGCGCGCGGCGAGGAGCCGCCGCGGGACCCGTTCGGCCACGTGAAGATCGACCTGATCAACCCGGGAAAATGGTTTGGCGAACGCTTCGCCAAGCTGATCGGCGCCGACAAGGTGCTCGTCCAGAAGAGCGGTTATTTTGCGCGGGCGGCCGCGGCGAACAGCGCGGACCTCGGGCTGATCGACCGCTGCGTGCGGCACGCCG
Organism: uncultured Opitutia bacterium; assembly: GCA_903839035.1. GTDB lineage: Bacteria > Verrucomicrobiota > Verrucomicrobiia > Opitutales > Opitutaceae > Opi-474. The sequence continues at coordinate 70,071 of CAIMAQ010000125.1, read as the reverse complement.
TGACCTGCGCGCTGCGCCGCGAGAGCGGCGTGGTGGGCGAGGACGAGGAGCGGAACAACGAGCTCCGGGCGATCGAGTTTCCGCGCATCAAGGGCGGCAAGCACTTCGACATCAAGACGCCGTGGTTCACGAAGATGCTCGTCCAGCTCGGCCAGGCCGGCCCGGCGACGGCGGCCGCATAAACGCGGCGGGCAATAGGCGAAGGGTCTTGGGCGATAGGCTCAAAAATCCGAAAGCATCATGCAGCGGCGCGGCTGCTTAAAACTTACCGCTTAAGCCTTACGGCTGTTTCATCATCCACGGCAGGGCGTCGAGGTCCACGTTGCCGCCGGTGAGGATCAGGCCGACGCGCCGGCCGGTGACGCTGAGATTGTTTTCCAACAGAGCGGCGTAGGGCACGGCGCCGGAGGGTTCGACGACGATCTTCAGGGTTTCCCACAGCTGGCGCATGGCGGCGATGATCGCCTCCTCGCTCACGGTGGCTACCCCTGACACGAGTCGCTGCATGATGGCGAAGTTGGGCTCGCCCACGGTGGTGCGGAGGCCGTCGGCGATGGTGGCGGCATGCTCGAGCGGGATGATATGACCGGCGGCGAATGACCGGGCGGCGTCGCCGGCCCCGGCGGGTTCGACGGCGATGACCTTGATTGCGGGGCGAACGGCCTTGGCGGCAGTGGCGGTGCCGGCGAGGAGTCCGCCGCCGCCGACCGGGCAGAGAATCAGGTCGAGGTCAGGAACGTCCTCGAGGAGCTCAAGCACCGCCGTGCCCTGGCCGGCCATCACACGTTCGTTGGTGAACGGATGGATCATGGCGGCGCCGGTCTCGGCGATGATGCGGACGCAAGTCTCCTCACGGGCCTGGGTGGTGGGGTCGCAGAGCGTGATGCGGCCGCCATAGCCCTCGACGTTGCGGATCTTCGCCTTGGAGGAATTCGAGGGCATCACGATGTAGGCGGGGATACCGCGGAGCCGGGCGGCGCGGGCGAGGGCGGCGGCATGGTTGCCGGAGGAGTGGGTGGCGACGCCGCGGGCGGCCTCAGCGTCGGTGAGGGAGAACACGGCGTTGACCGCCCCCCGGGACTTGAAGGCGCCGGCCTGCTGGAAGTTCTCGCACTTGAAAAACAATTTCCCGCCGCAGCGCGCGTCGAGCGACTCGCTCGTGAGCACGGGGGTGCGGAGGATGTGCGGCCGGATGCGGGCGTGGGCGGCTTGGATGGCGGCGAGGTCGAGCATGGGGCCAAGTAACAAGTCTCACGGATCAAGTGCCAAGAGATAATCCGGCCACCGGGCGCTCTTGTTTCTTGTCACTTGGCTCCGGTTACTTCCGCCCCCAACCGCCTTGCAGCCTCCGGCCAGAGATGGCAGGGTGCGGCCATGGTCAAAAAACTCCTCCACACCCGGATGCGGGTGAACGATCTCGGCCGCACCGTGAAATTCTACCAGGAGGCGCTGGGCTTGAAGCTCACGCGGCAGCACACGTCGCCGCGCGGGGCGCAGCTGGCGTTCCTGTCGACCCCGCACAGCGACGAGGAAATCGAAATCTGCCAGCTCCCGAACAGCCCCAGCGTGGCCGTCCAGCCCGACCTGATGCACCTCGCGTTCGAGGTGGACGACCTCGCGGTGTTCACGGTGCAGCTCGAGCAGAAGGGCTACAAGCTGAGCGATGGCCCGACCCAGTCGGGCAGCGGCTCGGTGATCGCCTTCATCGATGCGCCCGAGGGCTACGAGGTGGAGCTGATCCAGCGGGCGAAATAGACGGCCGGATTGGCCGTTAACTTTTCCGCCGCTCGTAAGCGAAGAGGTATTGCTGGGCGAGACCGGCGCGCGGGCCGAAGTGGGCGCGGCCGAACTGGGCGACCTGGGCGGGTTTCCAGCCGTGCAGGCCGTAGCGGGCCGCCATGGCCTTGAGGATCCAGGTGTCCACGGGAAAGGCCTCGAGCCGGTTGGCGCCGAAGAGCAGGACGCAATCGGCGATTTTTTCGCCGACGCCGGGCAGTGAGCAGAGACGTTCCTTGGCTTCGGCGTAGGGCAATTTCTCCGTGGCTTCGAGCCAGCCAGGGTCCGCGGAGAGGAACTGGGCGGTTTGATGGATGAAGCGGGCGCGAAAACCGAACTGGCAGGCGCGGAGTTCGGCTTCAGGGATGAGCGCGAGTTCGGGCCAGGACGGCAGCCGAAAGGCTGACGGCAAAGGGCGATCGGCGATTGGTGATGGGTTGGATTCGAGCGGCGTGCCGTGGCGTTCCGCGACGAGCGCGATCATCTGCTTGATCTGAACGATTTGCTTCGTCGCGCTGCAGAGAAAGCCGAGGAGCGTTTCACCGAAGGGCTGGCGCAAGATGCGCAGGCCGGGAAAGGCGGCGAGGCAGGCGGCGAGGTGGACGTCGCTGCGCCAGGGCAGTGAGTCGGCGAGTTCGCGCGGGTCGCGCGCGACGTCGAAATAGTGGGCAAAGGCGGGGCCGGCGGACGTCGCCAGCGCGATGGGGGCGGACCAGTGCAGCTTGCCGGTGGGGTCGAGTCTGAGCCGGACGACGCTGCGGTCAAAAATGCCGGTCCAGATCCCGTCATCCCAGCGCCAGCGGAAGGCCTGGCCGCCGTCGAGGGTCTCGGCGAGGACGTCGGCGGAGAGCGGCGGGCCGCTGAGCGCCAATGGCTGCCAACCAGACTCGCCGGCGCCGGTCGCGGGGCCGCTCACTTGTCGGGCTTTTCCCAAAGGAAACTTTTCGCGGCGCCGAGCAGGCGGCCGTCGGTCGTGACGACCTCGATCTTCCACGCCACGGGATGGACCTTCTCGCCGGCCCAGTCGGCGCCGGTGAGGCCGAGGTTGAGGACCGTGTCACCTGCGGGAAGGGCCGTCGTGAAGGTGTAGGCCTTGGCCTTGGGCGAGTCGGGGGTGATGAGGGTGAGGACGATCTGGGCTGCGGGGAGGGCGGGGCCGGAGTGGGTCACGCGGGCGAGGAAATAAAAGCCGGAGCGGATTTCAGGGTGCGAGCGAAGCACGACCTGCGAGCCGGTGTTTTCCTGGCCGTCGAAATACTCGGAGATGCGCTTGAACGACTCGGTATCGCGCCACTTCGGCCACACGCGGACGAACTCGACCTCGGCGGCGCGGGCAAGACCGGCCGAACCGAGCAACAGGGCGAGCATGAAGACGAGGCGCATCAGGGGGAAGTTGAGCCGGTGGCCGGGTGGGCGCAAGTGCGGGGGCGGGTAATAGATTTTACCGCGAAGTTCGCCAAGGCCGCGAAGGCCAAGTCAATTTTATCGCGAAAACGCGGAGGACCGGAAACGCAGAATTCGATCCCGATCCGGAGGATTATTTCCGATTTCGCCCCTCCGCGCTTCCGCGATCCATTCCGGCGCTCGATCCTTTGCGCTCTGGGCGTTCTTCGCGGTAAGCTACCGTTTCAAATGCGCGGCGCGGGAGGATGAAATCAGTTGCGCAACTCGATGACCTGGTAGCGGTGGATGCCGAGCGGGGCGGACTGCCAGTTTTTCACCGCGGGGTGGATGAGATACGAGCGCGACCCGACCATGATCGGAGCGAGCGGCGCCTCGTTGAGCAGCAGAGTCTCGGCCCGCTTGAGCAGGGCGAGGCGGGCGGCCGGGTCGGCGATCTGGCCGGCCTGCTCGATCAAGGTGTCGTAGTCCTTGCTGCCCCAGCCGGTCCAGTTGTTGCCATTGCCGGTGGTGAAGGTGCCCAGGAAGGTGATGGGGTCGGGGATATCGGCGGTCCAACCCTGGATGCCGAGGGTGAAGTTGAGGGACTGTTGATTCTGGAGTTGGGTCTTCTGCTCGTACGGCTCGATGGTGATGTGCACGCCCAACTCCTTTTGCCACATGGCCTGCAAGGCTTCGGCGACCTTGGGCGTCTTTTCGTCATTCAGCACCTGGAAGGGCAGGCTGGGCAGGCCGCGGCCGCCGGGATAGCCCGCCTCGGCGAGCAGCGCGCGCGCCGCGGCAAAGTCGAAGGGAATGCCCGCGGGCGGCGTGTAATCGCCGCAACCAGGCGGGGTCAGGGTTTGGGTCGGGAGACGGGAGCCATTGTAAATGCTCCGACAGATGGCGGCACGGTCGATGGCCTGCGCGAGGGCGCGGCGGACCTTGGGGTTGTTCAGGGGCGGCCGGGTGGAGTTGAAATTGACGTAGAGCAGGCTGAGCAGTGGATCGAGCCGCAGCTGACCGGGCGACGACTGCTGGTAGACCGGGATTTTGGACGAGGGCACGCTGTAGGTGAGATGCACCTGGCCCGCGCGAAAATTACGCTCCTCGGTGTCGGACTGCTCGGTCGGGAAGAAAATGACGCGCTCGAGGCGGTTGTGGGCGGCATCCCAGTACCGCGGGTTCTTGGTCACGACGATGCGGGAGTTGGGTTGCCACTCGGTGAGGATGAAGGGCCCGTTGCCCACGAGGTTGCCGGGGCGGGTCCAGGCGGTGGCGCGGTCTGTCATGCGGCCGTACTTCTCCACGGTGGCGCGGGGCACGGGCATCCAGGTGTTGTGCGCGGCGAGGGCGAGCAGGTAAGGCGTGGGCCGGACGAGGGTAATGCGCAGGGTGTGGGCGTCGAGGACGGTGACGCCGACCGAGGAGAAATCCTTCAGCTTTCCGGAGTTGAAGGCCTCGGCGTTCCGGATCGGCCACAACATGTACGAATAAACCGAGGCGAAGTCGGGGGTGAGGATGCGCCGGAACGAGTAGGCGAAATCCTCGGCGGTGACCGGGTCGCCATTCGACCACTGCGCCGTGGGGCGCAGGTGAAAGGTGTAGACCAAGCCGTCGGGCGAGAGGTCCCAGCGCTCGGCGACGCCGGGCAGGGCCGCGGAGGTTTTTTCATCCAGGACGGTGAGGCCCTCGAACAGCGCGACGGCGACGTTCATGTCGGTGTACGCATCGATCAGGCTGGGGTCGAGCGTGGCGGGCTCGTTCGCGTTGCCGATGAGGAGCGTGTGGGTGCGGATACCTTCCTCGACGGGCGTCTCGTGCTTGGTGCAGCTGGCGGTGAGCAGGGCGGAAAGGACGAGCAGGGCGGACAACGGGCGGAGACGCATCGCCCGACCAAAGCAGGCGGAGCGCCTCATGCCAAGGCGGGGTTCGACGACTCCGCCCGACAACGGACTTACGGCGCCTTCAACTCGATCAGCTGGTAGCGGTGGATGCCGAGTGGGGCGGATTCCCAGTTTTTCACCGCGGGGTGGATCAGGTAGGTGCGGGCGCCGAAGGCGAGGGGCGCAACGGCGGCGTCATCGAGCATCAGGGCCTCGGCCTTGCGCAACAGGGCGAAACGTTCGCCGCGGTCGGCGGTTCTCGCCGCCTGATCGAGCAGGGCATCGTAGTCGTGGTTGCTCCAGCCGAAGACATTGCTGCCGTTCCCGGTGTGAAACATGTCGAGAAAGCCGATCGGGTCAGGAAAATCGGCGGTCCAGCCCTGCACGGAGAGAACATGGGTCAGGTTCTGCCGGTTTTGTATCCACGTTTTCTGGTCGTAGGGCTCGAGGGTGATCTGCACGCCGAGCTCGCGGCGCCAGAGCGCCTGAATCACCTCGGCGACCCGCGGCACCTTGTCGTCGTTCAGCACCTGCATCGGCAGCGACGGCAGGCCGTGTCCGCCCGGATAACCCGCCTCGGCCAGGAGGGCGCGCGCGGCGGCATAGTCCTCGGTCTGGCCGGCGGGCCCGGTGTAGCCGCCGCAGTTCGGCGGGACGAGGGAATGGGCGGGCAGGCGGGCGCCGTTGAACACGCTCGCCGAGATGGCCGCCCGGTCGAGCGCGAGGGTGAGAGCTCGGCGCACCTTGGGATTGTCGAGGGGGGTCTTGGTCGCGTTGAAGTTGACGAAGTAAAGCTGCAGCAGGGGGTCGATGCGGAGCTTCTCCGGCGCGGTGGAGCGGTAGGTGGCGAGCTTGGACGGCGGCACGCTGTACGTGACGTGCAGCTGCCCGGCCCGGAAGGCCAGTTCCTCGGCGTCCGCCTTTTCGATGGGATAGAACATCACCCGCTCGAGGTGGTTTTGCGCGGCGTTCCAATAATACGGATTTTTGGTGACGACAATGCGGGCGCTCGGCTGCCACTCGACCAGGGTGAAGGCGCCGTTGCCAATGAGCTTGCCCGGCTTGGCCCACGGGGAGTTGCGGTCGTCGAAGCGGCCGGCCGCCTCGACCGAGGCGCGGTGCACGGGGAGGGCGGACGTGGCGAGGATGCCGAGGAAATAGGCGGTGGGACGATCCAGGGTGACGCGCAGAGTGAGGTCATCGATCACCGCGACGCCCACCGTGGAGAAATCCTTGGTCTTACCGGTCGCAAACGCCTCCGCCCCCCGGACCGGGTAAAAATAGTAGGCGTACGAGTTGCCCAGGGCCGGAGTGATGAAGCGCTGAAAGGACCAGGCAAAGTCGCGCGCGGTCACGCGGTCGCCGTTGGACCAGCGGGCGTTGGCGCGTAGGTGGAAGGTGTAGACGAGACCGTCCGCGGAAATCTCCCAGCGTTCCGCCACGCCCGGTACAGCGGTGGCGGTTTTCTCATCGTAGCTGGTGAGGCCTTCGAAGAGCGCGCCGATGACATTGTAGTCGGTGGCGGCGTCATAGATCTGCGGGTCGAGCGTGCCGGGCTCGTTCTGGTTGCCGATGAGCAGCGTGTGGGTGCGGAGGCCCTCCTCGGCCGGGGTCTCGCGCTTGGCGCAGCCGGTGGCAAACAGGGCGGTGGCGAGCAGGGCAAGAAAAGACAGGCGACGCATCAGCGGGATGAAAGCACGCATCATGCCCCGTGCCAAGACGGGCTCTGCGCGGTTAACTAGGCCTTTCCATCCGCCCCCGAGCCCTCCAGCACGGCTTCCTCGCGCTCGCGGCGGAACTGGCTGGTGTAGAGTTCGTAGTAGTGCCCGCGGCGCCGGAGCAGTTCGGCGTGCGTGCCGAACTCCTCGATGCGGCCGCCGGTGATCACGAGGATGCGGTCGGCGCGGCGGATGGTGCTGAGCCGGTGGGCGATGACGAAGCTGATGCGGCCGGAGAAGATCGTCTCGAGGCCGCGCTGGATGAGCTGCTCGGTCTCGGTGTCGATGGACGACGTGGCCTCGTCCATGACGAAGATCTGCGGGTTGGCCAGCAGGGCGCGGGCGAACGACAGCAGCTGGCGCTGGCCGGTGGAGAGGCGGTTGCCGCCCTCGCCGACGGACGAGTCGTAGCCGTTCTCCATTTGCGTGATGAACTCGTGCGCGTTGACGAGCTTCGCGGCGGCCTCGACCTCGGCGTCGGTGGCGGTGAGCCGGCCGTAGCGGATGTTCTCGCGGACGTTGCCCTTGAAGAGGTGCGGGGTCTGCAGGACGATGCCGAGCTGCGATTGCAGCCAGGCGAGCGAGCGCTCGCGGTAGTCGATGCCGTTGATGAGGATCGAGCCGGAAACCGGCTCGTAGAACCGGCAGACGAGCGAGACGATGGTGCTCTTGCCGCCGCCGGACGGACCGACGAGGGCGATGGTCTCGCCGGCGCGCACGGTGAGGTTGAAGTCATGCAGCACGACCGGGCCGTTTTCGTAACGGAAGGTCACGTTGCGGAACTCGATGGAATCGATGCGCGCCGGGCCGCCGTCGGCGGCGAGAGCCGCGGGCGATGGGTGATGGGCGATTGGCGATGGGGACGGGACGGAGGTGGCGTGGGCGGCGATTTTCGCGGTGACGGCGGGCGAGTCCTTGATGGCGGGGACGGTCTCGAGCAGGCCCAGGACCCGTTCGCCCGCGGCCTGCGCGCCCTGCATTTCGGTGAGGCGCTGGGCGAGCTGGTTGATGGGGTTGAAGAACTGGCCGGCGAAATTCACGAAGGCCACGAGCGTGCCGAGGCTCATGGCCCCACCGGCCGTGAGGTAGCCTCCGCGCCAGAGGGCGAGGCCGGCGGCAAGGCTGCCGAGGGTCGTGACAATGGGATAATAGCTGGACGTCTGCCGGGCGTTGAGCACGGACGCGTCGAACATCGCCACGGAGAGCGACTGGAACTCCTTCAGGTTGTCCGCCTCGCGCACGAGGGTCTTAGTGGTGCGGACGCCCTGGATGGACTCGTTATAGCCGGCGGTAATCTGGGAGTTGTACTTCCGGATTTCCCGCGAACTCAGGAGCATCTTTTTCTGGAAAATCCGCGAAATGAGGGCGAGCGGCGGGACCACGCCGATGACGATGAGGCCGAGGCGCCAGTTCATGTAGAGCAGACTGGCCGCGATCATGACCACGTAGGTGATGCCCCAGGTGATATCGAGGAGACCCCAGCCGATGACGCGTGCGAGCCGGTCGCAGTCGCTGGTGAGGCGCGAGATGAGCCAGCCGACGGGGCGGGTGTCGAAGAAGGCGAATTCCAGCGCCTGCAGCTTGTCGAAGCTCTCGGTGCGGATGTCGTGGGCGAGGTGGTTGCAGAGGCTGCCGGCGAGGTTGATGAAACTCCAGACGCAGCCGCTGAAGACCACGGTGATGGCCAGGTAGACAGCCACGTACCGGCCGAACGGGGCGGCGGCGCCGTCGCGGACCACCCCATCGATTACCCAGCGCGTGATCTGGACAAAGAGGGCGTCGCAGACGGCGAGGACGACTGCGGAGGCGAAGAGCGGGTAGAGCTGGCGCTTGTAGCGGAGGGAGCGGCGGAAAATCTTCCACCACAGGCCGGTGTCGAGCCGGGCCGAGAATTCGTCCTCCTGGTGAAATTGGGCGGACATGGTCAGGCGGGTTTGAGTTCGTTTTTGAAGTCCGACTCCACGCTGGTCTGGATCTGCCAGAGCCGGCGGTAGAGCCCTTCCTGCGAGGACAGCTGGGCGTGGGTGCCGGTCTGGATGATGCGGCCGTGGTCGAGCACGATGACGCGATCGGCGTGGGCGAGGGTCGAGAGGCGATGCGCGATGACGAGCGTGGTGGCGCGGCCGCGGCGCTCCCGCAGGGCCTGCAGGATCACGGACTCGGTCTCGGCGTCGATCGCGCTCATGGCGTCGTCGAGGATGAGGAGGGGAGGGCGCTTGAGAACGGCGCGGGCGATGGCGACGCGCTGGCGCTGCCCGCCGGAGAGGGTGATGCCGCGCTCGCCGATGAGCGTGGCGTAGCCCTCGGCGAAACCGAGGATGGTGTCATGGATCACCGCGGCGCGCGCGGCGGCCTCGATCTCGTGGTCGGGGGCGTCACCGCGCCCGAGCCGGAGGTTGTCGCGGAGGGTCTTGGAGAAAAGGAACGGTTCCTGCATGACCACGCCGATCTGCGCGCGCACCCACGCGCGCGGCAGCGAGGAGAGTTCGCGGCCGTCGAACTGGATGGAGCCCGACGTGTAATCGTAGAGCCGCAGCAGCAGGTGCATGAGGGTGCTCTTGCCGGCGCCGGAGGGGCCGAGGATGGCGAGGGTTTCGCCGGGCTGGACGTCGAAGCTGAGCCCGTTGAGGGCGCCGCGGCTGGCCTCCGCCGATTCTGGCCCGGCGTGGTGAAAGTGCAGGTCGCGCACGGCGAGGCGGCCGGTGAGGGGCGGCAGAGGTTGAGCTGGGTCTGCCCGTTCGGCGCGGCCTTCAGCCTTGCTCACGGCGGGAATCGGTGCGGCCACCGATTCCCGGGCGACGGAGAGGATTTCCCGGATGCGGGTGAGGGCGACGGAGGTTTTGCCGAGATCGGTGAGGATGCGGCCCATCTGGCGGACCGGCCAGAGCATGATGCCGAGGTACGAGAGGAAGGCGAAGAGCATGCCCACGGTGAGCTTGCCCTCGGTGATCCACTGCGCGCCGACGATCAGGGTGATGCCGAGCTGGCCCAGGGCCACGACGTCACTGATGGACCAATACCACGCCATGAGCCGCATGAGATGAAGGCTGCGGTCGCGGTAACGGGCGTTGGGCGTGGCGAACTTGTCGCGCTCGAACTCCTGCCGCGCGAACGCGCGGACCACGCGGATGCCGGTGAGGTTTTCCTGGATGACGGCGGTGAGCGCGCCCTCAGCCTCGGCGACCTCCTTGAAGACGTGCTGCACCTGGCGGAAATAGATGTAGGCGTAGATCGTGAGCGGGCCGACGAGGGCAAACGACACGAGGGTCATCGGCACGCTTAGTGAGAGCAGCAGGGGCAGGGCGGTGGCGGCGAGCAGGAGGGCGTTGCCGATTTCCATCACCTGGGCGGCGAGAAACTGGCGGACAGTCTCGACGTCGCTGGTGCAGCGCTGCACGAGGTCGCCGGTGTCCGCCTTGTCATGATACCGGGCGGGGAGGTGGTTGAGGTGGTCGTAGAGGTCGTCCTTGAGCCGGCGGGCGATGCCGTCGCTGGCGAGCGAGGCCTGCCAGCCCTTGAGGTAGCTGAAGAACCCGGCGGCCGCGGCGAGGAGGACCATCGCCAGCGGGGCGAGCCAGAGGTGCGTGCGGAGGAAATCCGCGCCACCCAGGAGGCGCAGCAGCCCGGCGATGAGGCTGGGCGTGGTGGCGTCGAGGGACTTGTGGGCCACGGCATAGTCAATCGCCGCGCTGCCGACGAGTGGCACGCCGTAGTTGAGGACGGTGACAAACACCAGGCAGCCGAGCGCGCAGCCATACCGCAGGCGGAACCCGCGCATGAGCGACCAGATGACTTGGAGTTGGGAAAACATGGCGTAAGCCGGCGAATGGCGAAGGGCGAGTAGTGCGGGCCAGAAGGGGAGGCGGAAGGAGGAAAATCAGGACGTAGAAAAACCCGCTCGGGTCGGAGCGGGCTGGCGGAAACAGGATTTCCGGGGAGCCCGCTCGGAGTGCGGCGGGCGAAAACTCGACTCAGAGGGTCGAGGGGCCCGCGTTCGCGACGAGAGGAGAAATATAATGGTCGCGGGGCATCATGGCGGGGCGGGGTACGGCCGGAGAAAATGCCGGGGCATGGCGGCTGGCAAGCCGGGAATTCACGGCGCTGGCCGGCGGGGCGGAGGCGGACATTGCATCCGGCGGACAGGAGGGGAACTATTTTTCTAAGAAACCTGTCCGGTGCCCGTCTAACCCGCAGAACCTCATGTCCACCGACCACCCGACCTCTCGGGCCCAGACGCATGACCCCACCGGATCATTGGAACGCATCTTTGCGGAGCACTCCGCCCCGCTCAGCCGCTACGCGGCCCGGCTGCTGCACGACCCCGACCGCGCCCGCGACGTGGTGCAGGATGCGTTCGTCCGGTTCATGGCGCAACCGGCGTCCGAGGTCGCCGGGCACGAGGTGGAATGGCTCTACACCGTCTGCCGCAACCGCGCGCTCGACGTCCTGCGAAAGGAGAATCGCATGAGACGGTTCGAGGAAGGCGAGCTGGAGCGGGCCAGCACGACGGAGCCGCGGCCCGGCCGCGCCCTCGAGGCGACGGAGACACAGGCCTCGGTCCTGCAGTTCATCGACCGGCTGCCGCCGAACCAGCAGGAGGTCGTCCGCCTGAAGTTCCAGAATGGTTTCAGCTACAAGCAAATCGCGCGGATCACCGAGCTGTCCGTGACCAACGTTGGTTTTCTCATCCACACCGCGGTGACGCGTTTGCGCCACGAATTTGCCGCCGAGCGGCCCTAGACCCATGAAAGACATTTCCAAGATTTCACCGGATGATCCCCGCCTGACTGCCTTTGCCCTCGGCGAGCTGGAGGGCGAGGATCTCGCCGCGGTCGAGGCCGCGCTGCGGGACGATCCCGCGGCGCGTGCCGCCGTGGCGGAGATCCAGGCCACGGCCGCACAGCTGGAGAACGCGCTCGGCGCGGAGCCGATGGTGCCGGCGGCGGCGGTGGCGAAGCCCGATCCCTATGTGAAGAAAGGGAAGCTGCTGAATTTCCCACAGATCTATTATGTCGTGGGCGGACTGGCGGCCGCGGCCTTTGCGGTGCTCGTCGCCTACCGGGAGCAGCCGCCCGCGATGCCGTTGGTCAAGTTTGCGGAGAAAAAAAGCTACGTGATGGTGAATATGCCGACCGTCACGGCTGAGTCGGCGGCGAAAAACGAGGCGGACCGCGGCCGCGTGGACGCGATGGCGATGGTGGCGGGCCAGGCGGTGGCGGACCAGAAGCAGGATGACCCCGCACTCCGGCCCGTTGCTGCGCCCCAAAATGGGATCGTCGTGGCGCTGCCCGCGGCACGTTCGCCGGCACCCGATCGTTTTGGGTATAGCACGGACTCGGATGCCAGAAGGCAGACGCAGTCGGACCAACTGCGCTTGGCCATGGCCGGGAAAGACAAGGAGACCCAAAAAGCGAAGACGGGGTCGCGGCCCGACCCGAGCCCGACGTCCATGGCTGCGATCGGCGGCAATCTGAATCAGGTGCAGCGCACACCGCTTACGAGCGAAGTGAAGTCAGCCGAGTTCCTCGCCGAGACGAACGTTCAAAGACCGACGGAGGTTGTGCTTTACGCGGGAGGCGTTGGCCGGGTGGCCGATAGGTCTTATCTCAAGAATCCCGCGCCTCCCGCTGGGGCCATGGGGAAACTCGAGTCCAACACCGAGAGCTACGCCTATCAGCACGACAACGACTTCCAGGGCGCAGCGGAGAACCCCCTGTCGACGTTCTCCGTCGACGTGGACACGGCCAGCTATGCCAACCTGCGGCGGTTCCTGTCCGAGGGCCGCCTGCCGCCGCCGGATGCGGTGCGCGTCGAGGAACTCGTGAATTATTTCCCGTATCACTACGCCCCGCCACGGACGACGGACGACAACAAAGACGCGCTGCGGGCGCCGTTTGCCGCCTCGATGGAGGTCGCGGACGCACCCTGGGCGCCGGGGCACCGGTTGGTGCGCATCGGGCTCAAGGGCCGCGAGGTGTCCACGGCCGCGCGCGGCGCGGCGAACCTGGTCTTCCTGCTGGATGTGTCGGGCTCGATGGACGAAGCCAACAAGCTCCCGCTGGTGAAGGAATCGATGCGCCTGCTGATCGGCAAGCTGCGCGCGGACGACCGCGTGGCGATCGTGGTGTATGCGGGGGCGAGCGGACTGGCGCTGCCGTCCACGCCGGTGGCGAAGTCCCGCGAGATCCTGGAGGCGCTCGACGCGCTGGCGCCGGGCGGCTCGACCAATGGCGCGATGGGCATCCAGCTGGCCTACGACATCGCGAAGGCGAACTTTGTGACGGGCGGACTCAACCGCGTGATTTTGTGCACGGATGGGGATTTCAATGTCGGCGTGACGAGCGAAGGCGAGCTGGCGCGCCTGATCGAGGAGAAGGCGAAGTCCGGGGTGTTCCTGACGGTGCTCGGCTTCGGCATGGGCAACTACAAGGACGCCACGCTTGAGAAGCTGGCCGACAAGGGGAACGGCAACTACGGGTACATCGACACGCGCCGCGAGGCGGAAAAGCTGCTGGTGGAGCAGGTGAACGGGACGCTGCTGACGATTGCGAAGGACGTGAAGCTGCAGGTGGAGTTCAATCCCGCGCAGGTGGCGAGCTACCGGCTGATCGGCTACGAGGACCGGCTGCTGAAGAAGGAGGATTTTAACAACGACGCGGTGGACGCGGGCGAGATCGGCGCGGGACACACGGTGACGGCGCTGTACGAGATCGTGCCGGCGGCGATGCCGCAGGCGATGGGCGAGGGGTCAGGGGTGATGGGTGCGCCGGCGGTGGATCCGCTGAAGTATACCGCCGTCAGTGCCGGCCAGGATCGGGTCGCTGAGAATCGAAACTCGAAACTCGAAACTCGAAACTCGCGTGAGCTGCTCACCCTCAAGGTGCGCTACAAGGAGCCGGCGGGAGCAGTCAGCCGGAAGCTGGAGTTCCCGCTGACGGACGGCGGGGCGCGGTTTGCGGCCGCGAGTGCGGACTTCAAGTTCGCGGCGGCGGTGGCGGAGTTCGGGATGATCCTGCGGGATTCGCCGCACAAGGGCAGCGGCACCCTGGCGGACGTGCGCACGTGGGCGGAGGCCGGCACGGACGGGGACGTCGGCGGCTACCGCAGCGAGTTCGCCCTGCTGGTGCGGCAGGCGGAGGCGTTGCTGCGGTGAGGGCGTACGATCGTTTTACGGGAGAAAACGGAGAGAACGGAGGTCGGGCTTCACGCCCGATATCCTGTGTATCGGGCGTGAAGCCCGCCCTACGGGAGCGGATCCAAACCAACGCGTTCCGCCTCAAACCCGCTTGCGGCGTCGAATGGCGGGGAAGAGGACGGCGCCGAGGCCCAGGCCGAGCAGCGCATACGTCGACGGTTCGGGGACAGGGGTGAAATTGATCCAGAGATTATTGGCATCCGCCGTGAGGAACACGCTGGTGACGGGATTGGAGAACAGGCTTGTATCGACGGTGAAATCGGTGGCGTCAAAACCAGGCAGGCCGCCCGTGGTAATCATGCCGCCGCCGGTGGTCGTCGCGATGAGGAACATGTTGTTCGAGCCGAGCGTGAGATTGGACGCAAACCCGGGCGCGCCCAGGCTGTCCAACGACGCCAGGAAGACGGTGAAGGTGCTGCCGGAGGTGGCCGAGATATTGAGGTTATTGGTGCCATCCACGACGAGCGTGGAAAAACCATCCGAGCGGATGCCGTCCTGGATGGTCCAAAGATAGGCGCCCCCGCTGGCAAAGTCAGCGCCAGTGGCGAGGGTCAGCTTGCCGTTGGTGCCCTTGCTGCCGAGGCCGTAGACGCCGGCGACGATCCCCTTGCCGCTGTCGAAGATGACGGGACCGCCGGCCACGGAATTGACCGAGGCGGGGGCAAAGGTGCCGAAACCCTGCAGTGTGCCGCCGGTGTAAATCAGGTCATTACTGAACGTGACGGCCGCATTGAGGGCGAGCCCGCCGGCCATGGTGGTATTCAGGGTGACGGGACCGGCGCCGAGGGCGTGGTCATTCCCGAGGGCCACCGCGCCCTTGTTCGTGATGAAGGTGCCGCTGGCGTAGTTACTGTTTCCGTAGAGATAGAGGGCGTCACCGCCGGTCGACGAGGTCACGGTCAGGGTGGCGTTGGGCGGGCTTTCGTTGCCGATGAAGCCGCCGAAATCGTGGCTGTTGAGCGGATTGGACATGTCGATGGTCAAGTCGAGACCGTCGTTCATGTTGATGGTGCCGTCGGCGCCCTGAAGGCCATGGATGACGGGGCTGACCGTGTTGAAGTTGACCGTCGAGTTGTTGATGAAATGGATCGTGCCCAGGCCGGCGGCGTTGTCGCTGTTGAGGTACAGCGTGGTCTTGAAGAGGTTGATATCACCAGTGAAGGTGTTGTTTCCGGCGAGAGTGAGGGTGGTATAAGAGGGCTCCATCGCGCTGATCGAACCGGGACCGCTGATGTCGCCGTCGAGTTCGATCCCGTGGTAGTCGGTGATGAAAAGCTGGCCCGGTGACGCACCGGCCGAAAACACAATGGGATTGGCGAGGGCGACTCCGTAGACGGAGCCTTGCAGTCCGGCGATCACGCCCTGGGGAATGGTGAGGGCGCCGATGCCGAGCGAGGCGTTGGCGCCCACCCGCAGCGTAATCCCGCCGAGGGTACTGTTGACCGTGGTGCCGCCCGTGTAGGTGTTAGCATTGGGAAGGTAGATGATGCCGTCGGAGTAGATGGAGTCGGTGCCGGCGGGGGTGCCGAGCGAGAGCGCGAGCGAGCCGGAGAGGTTGTCCACCTGGAGAGTGCTGCCATGGCTGGCGGTGAGCCGCAGGATGCCGTCGAGTGTCGGCGTCAGGGTACCCGAGAGTACCGCTCCGGTGGCGGTGCCAAGGTAGACGCCGTTGTTGAAGCCGGCCGTGGTCAGGTTGATGCTGTCGCTCAGGTTGACCGTGGAATTGCCGGCGTGGGTGTCGAAGCCGATGATGCCATACGTGCCGGCCGTGTTGAACTTGGCCAGGAAGTTGGCGACGTTGGAGACGCCGGCGACATCCGTGTAGCCGATGTAGCTGTTGGCCACCCCGGCGGCGGTGAGTGCTCCTGAGCCGGGCAGGGCGTTAGGGCCGTCGAAGATGACGAAGCCGTTCGCGACATTGGTGCCGGCGTTGTAGTTATTGTTGCCCTGGAGGTAGAGCGTCAGCGGCACGGCACTCGCGTTGTTCATCCCCACGGCCCGGCCGCCCGTCAGGTTGGACTGCACAAAAAGAGTGCCGCCGCCGTTGCCGAACTGGAAGTTGGTGCCCTGGGGGGTGATCAGGCCCGTGAGGATGGCACTGGTGGCGGAGCCGATGCGGATATTGGCGGCGGTGAAGCCCGACAGATCAATGGCGTCGACAAACGTAAAGGTCGAAAAGCCCGGCAGGGTATCCACACCGACCGCACCGGTGGAAGTGACCTGGTCGATCTTCGTGCTGAGGAAGGTGGCGAAATTGGTGGGCGAGTAGTCAGAGAAGCCGGCGTAACCGTTGGCGTTCACCTTGACCTTGTTCGCTCCACCCGGGG
Organism: uncultured Opitutia bacterium; assembly: GCA_903839035.1. GTDB lineage: Bacteria > Verrucomicrobiota > Verrucomicrobiia > Opitutales > Opitutaceae > Opi-474. Next base: position 53,789 of record CAIMAQ010000125.1, on the reverse strand, counting down.
CGGAAATCGTGCTTTCGAAGACCAGGGCGCCGTTGACCGTGGTGCCGCCGGTGTAGGTGTTGTTGCCGCCGAAAATCATCACGCCGGGACCACTCACGGTCAGGGTGCGCGAACCGCCGCTTTCACCGAAGGCGCCAGCAAACTCGATGGCATGGCGGGTCCGCGGTCCCGGGATCGGGTAAACGCCCATATTGTCGGGGGAAGGGATTCCCGCCTGGGCCTGCTGCGCCACCAAGTTGGTGTTGTTGGCCAGGGTGACGTCGCCGGCCATGTGGAGGGTATCGTCCCAGCTTTTGAAGAAGATCGGATCCGTCGCGCCCGTTGCGCTCAAAATCATGGGGTTCAAGACAGTGCGGCTGCCATGCGCGATCAACTGGGCGCTATTCTGGATGTTAAGTGTGCCGGTGCCATCGCCGAATGGATGGTCATTCCAAAACGCGATCACCACGGTGTTACCGGAAATGCCCGTGAGGTAGGTGTTGCCAGTATAGGTGCTGCCAGTGCTGGTGCCGTTGAAGATGAGGGATCCCGAAGTGCCGCCGCGGCTGTTGGAAAGATAAACGTCGGCTGAACCGTTGATCTTGCCCGCGATGGCAATCGTGCTGTTGCCGGCGTCGATCGTGAGCGGGACGGTGGTGGTGAAATCGATGTTGGAGTCGAAGATCAGCCGGTTGTTGGTGCCACTGAGCGAACCATGGAGGCTGCTGCCGATCGTGATGGTCTGCGCCGCTCCGCTGACGAAGTGGTAATCGTCATTTGCGGTCAGGGAGATGGAGTTGACGCTGATGTCAGCAGTGACGGAGAGAGTGTTATTGATGGCCTTGCCGAGGATCAGGTCCTCGGAGCCGCTGAAAGTGGGAGCGACGCCGCCCTGCCAGTTGCCGGCGTTGAAGACGTCCTGGGTGGACGTCAGGCTGGTCCACGCAAATTGCGCCTGGGCGGCCGGGGAGATGAAGCCCAAGACCAGCAAGGCCGCGAGCAACGCGGGGGCACGCTTGCGCGGGTTCATAACTTATTACCTAGCTGCAGAGACGGCCAGCTCAAGGCAATTAAGGCAAACGGCTGGCTCTTCTAGGTGTTTCTACTCAAGGAGGGTTTTGAGTACCTTCCACACCGTTTCGGCCGCGATGGTGTGGCCTTGGGCGGTGGGGTGCATGCCGTCGGGCTGGTTAAGCTCGGACCGGCCGCCGATGCCCTCGAGGAGGAAGGGAATAAGCGTAAGCTGGTCTTTGGCGGCGAGGACCGGATACATCGCGGCAAAGGCCCGGGTGTATTCCTCGCCGTAGTTCGGCGGCATCTGCATGCCGACCAGCACGATTTTTGCGGCGGGATATTTCGCCCGCACCCGGTCGATGATGCCCTGGAGGTTAGACGAAGAAACGGCCGGGTCGATGCCGCGCAGGCCGTCGTTGGCGCCGAGCGCGAGCACGAACACCTCCAGCGGCTGGCGCAAAATCCAATCCACCCGGTGGAGTCCGCCGGCGGTGGTCTCGCCACTAAGGCCGGCGTTGACGACGCGCCACGGCAGTTTCGCCGCGGTGATCTTGTCCTGGATCAGCGCGGGGTAGGCCTCGCTGGCCGGATCATCGAGCCCGTAGCCCGCCGTCAGGCTGTCGCCGAAAAACACCACGGTGCGTGGCTCCGCCGCGCGGAGCGAAACGGCCGCGAGGGCGAGGCAGCAAAGGGACGTCAGGGCAAAACGCGTGCTCATGTCGTAAATCGACCGCTTGAACTAGCTTTCGTGCCGTTTCGCGTGTTTCGTGGCCAGATTCTTTTATGCGCGGACCAACCATGCTGAAAGTGGAGCGGCTCTCCAAGACGTACCGCACGGCCGGGGGATCGCTGACGGTGCTGCACGAGGTGAGCTTCGAACTCGCGGCCGGCGCGAGCGTGGCGATCGTGGGGCCGAGCGGCAGCGGCAAAACCACCCTGCTCGGCCTCTGTGCCGGGCTGGACCGGCCGACCAGCGGCACGGTGAGCGTGGCGGGCGAGGCGATTGGTGAAATGGACGAGGATGCGCGGGCGCTGGTGCGCAATGCGCATGTCGGCTTCGTGTTCCAGAATTTCCAGCTCATTCCGACCCTGACCGCGCTCGAAAACGTGCTTGTCCCGGTCGAGCTGGCGGGCGATTCCAGCCGCGAGGCCGAGGCCCGCGCGCTGCTGGTGCGGGTGGGGCTGGGCGAGCGCTGCGACCACTACCCGGTGCAGCTCTCCGGCGGCGAGCAGCAGCGCGTGGCGCTCGCGCGGGCGTTCATGAACCGGCCGAAAATTTTGTTCTGCGACGAGCCGACCGGCAACCTCGACGGCGACACGGCGGCGCTGATGGTGGAGCTCATCTTCAACCTCAACCGCGAGCGCGGGACGACGCTGGTGCTGGTCACGCATGACCTGGAACTTGCAAAAAAGTGCGCCCGCATCATCCGGCTCAAGAACGGCGCCGTGCTGAGCGACGAGCTTACGTAAATATGTCGCCCACGGAATACACGGAACACACGGAAGTTGGCCCGATGCATTATGGGCAAACTAGTCCAGGAGAAGGAAACTTACGAAATTCTGGGGGCGTGTTTCGAAGTCTACCGGGAGAAGGGCTGTGGATTTTTAGAGGTCGTGTATCAGGAATGCCTCTCCATCGAATTTGTTCTGCGCAAAGTGCCGGCCCAGCCGTTGGTGCCCTTATTTCTCTCCTACAAGGGGAAGCAACTCACCAAACAATATGTGGCTGATTTCATCTGTTTCGGTGCGGTCCTGGTTGAGCTCAAGGCGGTATCCAAGTTGGCGGATGAGCACCGCGCCCAAATTCAGAACTACCTGCACGCAACCGGGCTGCGGGTGGGGCTGCTGGTTAATTTTGGCCACTTTCCCATGCTCGAGCATGAGCGGTTTGGGCTCTGAACCTTCCGTGTTTTCCGTGTGTTCCGTGGGCAACCCATGAATTTCATCCTGAAGATGGCCTGGCGGGATTCGCGGGCGTCGTGGCGGCGGCTGGCGCTGTTTTCGCTGTCCATTGTCCTCGGGATCGCGGCGCTCACCGGGATCGGCTCGCTCGGCGACAATCTGCGCCGGACGGTCGAGCTGCAGACCAAGACCCTGCTCGGCTCCGATCTCGCCGTCACGTCGCGCAAGCCGTTCGACGCGGCGACCCTGAATTATTTTCGCGGCCTCGGGGGCGAGTTGGCGACCGAGGTGGCGTTCACCTCGCAGCTGTATTTCGTGAAGCGGCCCGGCGAGCGGAAGCTCGTGCAGGTGGTCGCGATGGAGGGTAATTTCCCCTTTTACGGCAGCGCCGTCACCACGCCGGCGGACGTCCTGGCACGGCTGGCGGACAACCAGTCCGTCGTGCTCGAGGAAACCCTGCTGGTGCAGTATGGCGTCGAGGTGGGGGACGAGGTGAAGCTGGGCCCGAGCACCTTCAAGGTCGTGGGGGCGCTGAAAAAAATCCCGGGTGACGCGGCGATCGTGGCGCTGTTTTCGCCCCGGGTGTATCTCTCGCCCGTGGCTCTGGCGGGCACCGGGCTGCTGAAGAAGGACGGCTTTGCGCGTCACCGCGTGCACTTCCGGCTGCCGGCGACGACCGAGGCGGATGCGCTGGTGAAGGCGATGAAGGAGAAATTCAAGGGCACGCGCTACCAGTTTGACACGGTGGAGGAGCGCAAGCGCCAGCTCGGGACGACGCTGAAGGACGTGTATTCCTTCCTGAGCCTGGTTGGTTTTGTTGCGTTGTTCCTCGGAGCGGTGGGGGTCGCGAGCGCGATCCACGTCTACATCAAGCAAAAGATCACGACCGTCGCAGTGCTGCGCTGCCTGGGCGCGAGCGGCCGGACGGGTTTTGCGATCTACCTGGTGCAGGGCGTCGGGCTCGGGGTGCTGGGCTCGGTGCTGGGCGCGGCGCTGGGGGTGGCGGTGCAGTTCATCCTCCCCGTGGTGCTGAAGGATTTCCTGCCGTTTGAGGTGCAGCTGTTCATCTCGTGGGCCTCGCTCGCGAAGGGCGCGGCGGCGGGGCTCGTGATTTGCGTGCTGTTCACCCTGCTGCCCCTGCTCGCCGTGCGGCGCGTGTCGCCCCTGGTGGCGCTGCGGTCCGCGCTCGGCGAAAATCCCGGTCTCGATCCGCTCACGCCCATTCTCTACGTCGCGATCGCGGCGGCGGTGCTGGGCTTCGCGATCCTGCAGACGGGGCACTGGCAGACCGGGCTGGGCTTCACGCTCATGATGGCGCTGGGCTTCGGGCTGCTCGGCGGCATGGCGAAGCTGGTGGCCTGGTCGGCCAAGAAGTTTGTGCCGAGCCAGCCGCTCACCTATGTCGTGCGTCAGGGTCTCGCCAACCTCCACCGGCCCAACAACCGCACGGTGCTGCTGCTGCTGTCGCTCGGGCTGGGGACGTTCCTCATGCTCAGCCTCGTGCTCGTGCGCGCGACCCTGCTCGACAAGATCATGGGCGTGGGCGCCGGCGCGCGGCCCAACCTGATGTTTTTCGACGTGCAGGACGACCAGTTCCCGAAGCTCCAGAAGATCCTCGCCGACAGCGGCACCCCGGTCCTCGTCTCGGCGCCGATTGTCACGATGAAGATCGAGACGCTCAAGGGCCGCCTGGTGACGGAGCTGTTGAAGGACGAGGAGAAGGTCATGGCGCGTCCCGCGGACGGGCCGAGAGGCCCGCCGGGCGGAAGCCGCGCCGCGACGAAACAGGCGCGGGACAGCGGCAAGATCCCGGCCTGGACGCTCACGCGGGAGTATCGCTCGAGTTATCGCGGCCAGCCCGATGCCACGGAGAAGATTTCCTCCGGGGAATGGATCGGTCGCGTCAAGCCCGGGGCGACGCGCGTGCCGATTTCCGTCGAGGAAGGCCTCGCGAAGGACCTGCAGATTACCGTCGGGGACGAGGTGGTCTTCGATGTGCAAGGCGTGCCGCTGAAGACCTACGTGGCGAGCCTGCGGACGGTCGAGTGGCAGCGCATGCAGCCGAATTTCTTCATCCTGTTTCCCGAGGGGGTGCTGGAACCGGCGCCGAAGACCTTTGCGGTCGCCGTGCGCGCGGCCACGCCCGCGGACGCCGCGCGGGCGCAACAAGCCGTGGCCAAGGCGCTGCCGGGCATCTCCGCGATCGATCTCGCGCTCATCCTGCAGACCTTTGACGGCATCTTCGCGAAGGTGGCGTTTGTGATCACCTTCATGGCGGGCTTCACTGTCGTGACCGGGGTGGTGGTGCTGGCTGGGGCGATCCTGTCCGGGCGCTTCCAGCGCATCCGCGAGACGGTACTGCTGCGCACGCTGGGAGCGACGCGCCGCCAGCTCAGGTCGATCCAGCTGGTCGAATACGCCGTGCTCGGCGTGCTCGCAGCCCTGACCGGCGGCGGCCTCGCGGTGTTGGGCAACGCCCTGCTCGCGAAATTTGTGTTCAAGGCGGCCGTGTCGGTGCCGGTGCTGGCGCTGCTGGGTTCGATGGCCGCGGCGGTGGCGGTCACACTCCTCACCGGCCTGATGGCCAATCGCGGCATCGTGGACCATCCGCCGCTGGAGATCCTGCGGCAGGAAACGTAAGGCGCGCGGCACGCGGGTGAGGGGTGATAGGTGATGGGCCATGGGCACTGAACCTCGGTCTCGGCGCCTTCCTCAGGTTGCCCATCACCGATAACCCATGACCCATGACCTCTTCTTGGATTTAACCTTGTCACCCGTCATTTGTCACTCGTCACTTCGTCGCCATGCGACGGATCGTCACCTTCCACTACACGCTGCGCGACCCGGCGGGTCGCGTGGTGGATGCATCCGCCGGGCGCGATCCCATCACCTATCTCGAGGGGGCGGGGCAGATCATTGACGGACTCGACCAGCGGCTGCGCACGGCGGAGGCCGGGGCGAAGCTCACTGTCCAGGTGCCGGCGGCCGAGGCATACGGGGCGCCCGATCCGGCCCAGATCCAGCGGGTAAAACGCGCCCTGCTGCCGGTGGCGGGCGAGCTGCGCGCGGGCGATCAGTTTCAGGCCGGCGAGGACCAGTACGCGCCGGTGGTCACGGTGGTCGCGATCGACGGCGACGAGGTGACCCTCGATGCGAATCACCCGCTGGCGGGCGTGGACCTGACGTTTGAAGTCGAGCTCGTCACGGCGCGCCCGGCGAGCGCGGAGGAACTCAGCCACGGCCACGCTCACGGACCGGAAGGAACCGGGCATTGCCAGTAGCGCATCGGCGCCCCTAGCGTTTTGGCCTCCATGAAAATTCTCGGCATCGACATTGGCGGATCCGCGTTGAAAGGCGCACCCGTGGACCTGGCCACCGGCCGGCTGCTCGGGGAACGCTGCCGGATCGAGACCCCGAAAGTGGTCACGCCCGCGGCGATGGCGAAGCATGCCGCGGAGATTGCGCAGCATTTCAAATGGCGCGGGCCCATCGGTGTCGGGTTCCCCGGCGTGATTCATGGCTCGCACATCCTGAGCTCGGCGAATCTCCACCGGAAGTTCATCGGCTGCGAAGGCGGGAAGCTGTTTGCGCAGGCGACGAAGTGCCCGGTGACGCTGACCAACGACGCCGCCGCGGCGGCGCTGGCGGAGATGCGGTTTGGCGCGGGCCGGAATTTCAAGGGCAAGACACTGTTGCTCACCCTCGGCACCGGCATCGGCTCCTCGCTCTGCTACCATGGCTTGGTGGTGCCCTGCGAATTCGGCCACCTGCAGATCAAGGGGAAGTCGGCGGAGCGCTTTGTGTCGGCCGCCGCGCGGAAGCGCCGCGACCTGTCATGGGCGAAGTGGGGGAAGGAACTCGGCGAGTATATCCGCAGCCTGGAGCAGATCCTCTGGCCCGAGCTGATCATCATCGGCGGCGGCGTGAGCGCCAAGAGCCGGAAGTTTTTCCCCTACCTCAAGACCCGCGCGAGGGTTGTACCTGCGAAATTCCTCAACGAAGCCGGCATCGTCGGCGCCGCGTTGTCTTTCAACCGGCACGGGTAATCCCCAAGCACAAACCAACGCTCCTTTTCCCATAAAATGAAATCCCTCGAACAAAAACTGCAGGCCTGGAAGAACCCGGTCGAGATGCTCCGCAACGCGCCGGTCGGCGGCTATGTGTTTCCGATTCAGCCGGAATTCACCAACTGGCGGGACGAACAGGAGGCCTGGTCGAAGTCGGCCGCGCTCTTCGACCTGTCGCTCCACATGACGGACATCTATTTCGAGGGGCCGGACCTGATGCGCCTGCTCTCCGACCTAGCGGTCAACAGCTTCGCCGGCTTTGGGCCGGGGAAGGCCAAGCAGATGGTGTGCTGCAACCCCGAGGGCTACGTCATCGGTGATGCGATCCTCTTCGGCCTGGCCAAGGACAAGGTGAACATCAGCGGCCGTCCCTCGGTCCCACACTGGGTCGCCTACAACGCAGAGAAGGGAAAATACAACGTCACCGTCACCCGCGACGACCGCACGGTTGCGAACCAGGGCCGGCGGAAGACCTTCCGCTTCCAGATCCAGGGCCCGAACGCCATGGCGATCATGGCGAAGGCCATCGGCGGACCCGTGCCGGAAGTGAAGTTCTTCAATATCACCGACCTCACGATCGCCGGGCACAAGATCAACGCCCTCGGCCATGGCATGGCCCGCACGCAGGGCTTTGAGCTCTTTGGGCCGTCCGAGTTTGGCGACGACGTCCGCAATGCCATCGTCGCCGCCGGCGCGGACCTCGGCCTCCGCCTGGTGGGCGGACGCGCCTATTCGACGGTTTCACCCGAGTCGGGATGGATCCCTTCGCCCATGCCGGCGATCTTTAGTCCGTCCCTGAAGGCTTACCGCGAGTGGCTCCCGGCGAACGGTTTTGAGGCCAACGCCTCGCTCGGCGGCAGTTTTGTGTCCGACCGCATCGAGGATTATTACCAGACGCCGTGGGATCTCGGCTACGGGAAGCATGTGAAGTTTGACCACACCTTCATCGGGCGCCCGGCGCTCGAGGCGATCGCCGCGAAGCCCCACCGTGAGAAGGTCTGGCTGGTGTGGAACAAGGAGGACATCCTCAAGGTTTACGGCAGCGCGCTCTCGACGGGCGACCGTTACAAGCACCTGGAGATGCCGGGCGCGATGTATTCGACGCTGCCCTTCGACCGCGTGACGAAGGCCGGGAAGCTCGTCGGTCTCTCGACCTACAACGTCTACACCTCCAACGTCCGCGCCTGGTTCTCCCTCGCGATGATCGACCGCGACGCGGCGGTGGAAGGGTCGGAGGTCAGCGTCGTCTGGGGCGAACCCAACGGCGGCACCGCCAAGCCCTCGGTCGAACGCCACGTCCAGACCGACGTGCGCGCGACGGTTCATCTCTCGCGGCCCGGCCCGGAAGTGAAATGATGACGGCCCCCTTGCCGCACCGCTGGAGCCTCGAGGTGATTCCCGCGCATGCCGACCAGGTGTCGGTGTTCCGCGGCCTGGTGGACGAGATCTTCGTGACCATGATCCCGGGCTCGGAGCCCAGGGCCGTGCTCGCGGCGGTCGAGACCATCGCCGTGCTGGGCTTCACCCCGGTGCCGCACCTGGCCGCACGCGAATTCAAGAGCGCGGCGCAGCTGGACGAGTTCCTCGGCGGTCTGCGTCGCTTCGGTATCCGCAAGGCGCTGCTGCTGGCGGGCGGGACGAGCCAGCCGGCCGGCCCGTTTGCGCAGACCCTGGACGTGCTTCGCACGGACGCCTTTGCGCAGGCGGGACTGACCGAAGTCGCCGTTGCGGGCCACCCGGAGGGCAATCCGTCCGACCCGGACTCGCGGCGGAGCCTGGAGCAAAAGCTGGAGTTCCTGCACGCCGCCAAGCTCAACGTGGAAATCGTGACCCAGTGGAGTTTTTCGCCGGAGCACGTCAGCGACTACATCGCCAGCCTTCGCGCCGCCGGTATCACCGAGAACGTGGCAGTCGGCGTGGCGGGCCCAGCGTCACTGAAGACCCTGCTGAAGTTTGCCCAGATCTGCGGCGTCAGCGCCGCGACGGACGTGCTGGCGAAGCAAGGTTTCAGCTTCGCGCGGCTGTTGATGTCGAACAAACCCGAGGCGTTTGTCACCGCCGTGCAGGGGACGCAGCGCTTCCATCTCTATCCCTTCGGCGGCCTGGAAAAATGCGCGCGGTGGCTGGCGGACCAAAAGGCGGCGGCCGGGACCGGTTGACGCTTTGGCGTCTTCACCGGGATGGGCTCCGGCGCGGATAAAACCTGCCGGCGCCGGTCATTCGTCGCGGGCCTGGTCGCCGTGGAATCATCAACAGCCTGTCGGGCGCCGACATCGCGACCTACAACCCGATCCGGCGCTTCCCCGTGCCCGCAGGCATGGGATGGAGCTGCGGCGCTCCGCCGCGAATAGGCCCAGAACGCGGCGAAGGCGCGGCATCCCCAGTCATTCCCATACTGCACGGGACGTGCCCGCTCGCCATCCGGCGTCCCGTCCATCCCCCGGTCCGCCCGCTCATCAAAAAATCGTGTAACTTTGACCCATCCCGCGGTGTTGTCATGGCATGCCAGTACCTGTCCGCCCCGCCACCGCCTTGAACGCTGCCCGTCACCCTTTGGTCGCAAAGGGGCCGCGCTTCATCGCAAACGCGTTTTCTTTTCGGGCCGGCCCGGTTTCCCCCCTCTCGTTCGTAGTCCTCAGTTGTGTTGTGTGGAGGGGTCGTTGTGGGCCCCTCCACGCTTATTTTCCGGACGAGGCGCATCCGCTTGCCATGGCGGCGTGAGTTCCTGACCTTCGCACCCCTTTAACTGCACCCCTTGACATCTATGAACCCGGCCCCCGCCTCCAAACCCGCCACCGCTCCGGTGGTCGTGAAAAAGAAATCCAAGACCAAGTGGATCATCATCGGCAGCATCGCGCTGGTCGTCCTCCTCAGCCTCGGCGCCTATCTCAAGGGCCAGAATCAGGAGACCGGCACCATGGTCACGACGGAGAAAGCCGTCATCAAGACGATCACCCAGCTCGTGACGGCGACCGGCAAGGTCCAGCCGGAGGTCGAGGTGAAGATTTCCACCGAGGCGCCGGGTGAAATCATCGAGCTGCCCTTCAAGGAGGGCGCGACGGTGAAGAAGGGCGACTTGCTCGTGAAGATCCGGCCCGACACCTACCAGTCCCAGGTCGAGCAGCAGGAGGCGAACCTTGTCGCGGCCAAGGCCAACGCGGTGCAGGCCAAGTCCCAGCTCAGCAAGGCCCAGGATGACTTCAAGCGCACCAACGACCTGTTCGGCAAGCAGCTGATGTCCGACTCCGATTTTTCGGCCGCCAAGACCAACCTCGAGGTCGCCCAGGCCAACCAGGACAATGCCCTGGCGCAGATCCGCCGCACCGAAGGCGCACTCTCCCAGGCGCGCGACCTGCTCAACAAGACCATCATCTATTCGCCGATGGACGGCGCCATCAGCGCCCTCGGCAGCGAGGTCGGTGAGCGGGTGGTCGGCACCGGCTCCTTTGCCGGCACCGAGATCATGCGCGTCGCCGACCTCGGCAGCATGGAGGTGCGCGTGAAGGTGAATGAGAACGACATCGTCAACGTGAAGAACGGTGACCACGCCACCATCTCGATCGACGCCTATCCCGGCCGCACGTTTTCGGGGGTCGTGACCGAGATCAGCAGCTCCGCGCAGAACTCCTCCGCGACCGGTGCCTCGACCCAGGTCACCAACGCCGACGAAGTCTCGAATTTCCAGGTCAAGATCCGCATCAGCGACCACAACGCCAACCTGCGCCCCGGCATGAGCGCCACCGCCGACATCGCCACCCAGACCGTTGAGAACGTCGTCGCGATCCCAATCCAGAGCGTCACCGTCCGCGCCGCGGGCGGGCTGACCACAGAGGAATTGCAGAAGAAGAACGCCAAGGACGCGCAGGAAAAGTCCGGCAACGAACTTGAGCTCGTCGCCGAGCGTGAGCAGGCCCGGCGCGACGCCGGCAAGCTCCAGCGCATCGTCTTCATCCGCAACGGCAACAAGGTGAAGGCCCAGAAGGTGGAGACCGGCATCGCCGACAACGCCCTCATCGAGGTGAAGAGCGGCGTGAAGGCCGGCGACGAGGTCGTGTCCGGCAGCTACGCCGCCATCAGCCGCAAGCTGAAGGACGGGGCCTTGGTCCAGATCGAGAAGCCGAAGAAGGACGACAAGAAATAAGGCGCGACCGATGACGCCTCCCACCGCCGTTTCCTCCGCGACCCGCGTGACGCGCCCCACGGACGCGCTCGTGATCGACATTGAGAATGTCACCAAGCTCTACCAGATGGGCGAGGAGACCATCCATGCCCTCCGCGGCGTCTCACTGAAGATCCACCGCAACGAGTACCTCGCCATCATGGGCCCGTCCGGTTCCGGCAAGTCCACGCTGATGAACATGCTGGGCTGCCTCGATACCCCGACGGCGGGACGCTACGAGTTCAACGGCAAGAACGTGGCTTCGATGGAGGACGACGAGCTCGCCGACATCCGCAATCGCGAGATCGGCTTCGTCTTCCAGACGTTCAACCTCCTGCCGCGCTCCACGGCGCTGGCCAATGTCGAGCTGCCGCTGATCTATGCCGGCCTCTCGCCGTCCATCCGCCGCGAGCGCGCGACCCGCACTCTGCAAGACGTCGGCCTCGGCGAGCGTATGAGCCACAAGCCCAACGAACTCTCCGGCGGCCAGCGCCAGCGCGTGGCCATCGCCCGCGCCCTCGTCAACAACCCCTCCATCATCCTCGCCGACGAGCCGACCGGCAACTTGGATTCCAAGACCGGCGTCGAAATCATGGCCCTCTTCGAGACACTCTACGAGCAGGGCAACACCATCATCGTGGTCACGCACGAGGAGGACATCGCCCGGCACGCCCGCCGCATCGTCCGCCTCCGCGACGGCCTGATCGAGAGCGACGGCCCGGCCACCTGAGGATTTTCGAATTTCGAATCCCTGACACCATGCCTTTCTGGCGCATCTTCCCCCGGTTCCAACACACGCTGACGGTCCCCGTCGCGGAAGACTCGCATCGTCCGTAATCGGAATTCGAAAATTCCCATGCGCCGCCTGATCTACGAGTTTACCGAGTCCTTCCGCATCGCCTTCGCGCAGATCCGCGCGAACAAGATGCGTTCCGTGCTCACCGCGCTCGGCGTCATCATCGGCATCGTCGCGGTGACGCTGATGGGCACGGCGATCAGCGGCATCGACAAAGGTTTCTCGAACAGCCTCGCGATGCTGGGGGAGGACATCCTTTACGTGCAGAAATGGCCGTGGGGCGGGGTGGAGGACTGGTGGAATTACCAGAACCGCCCGCGCATCACCGCCGACATCGCGGAGAAATTGAACCAGGTCATTGAGAACACGCCCAACTCCACGCTCGAGATCGCGGTGCCCGTCGCCATGCGGGGCAGCCCGGTCAAGAACGGCGAATACAAGGTCAACTCGGTGATCCTCGGCACCACGGGCGAGTACTCGCGCATCAGCAGCGTGGATCTGACCGAGGGGCGCTTCTTCAACGAAACTGAGGCCAATTCCGGCCGGCCCGTTGCCATCCTCGGCGCCGATGTGGCGGAAGCCCTGTTCCAGGGCCGCTCGCCGCTCGACCAGTCCGTGCAGGTGAGCGGCCACCCAGTCACGGTGATCGGCGTGCTCGCCAAGCAGGGCTCGTTCCTCGGCCTGTTCAGCTTCGACAACCAGGTCTTCATCCCGCTCGAAGCCTTCAAGAAATACCTCGGCCTGCGGCGTGGCGTGGACGTCCGCGTGAAGGTGAAAGACAAGAACCGGCTGGAGGAATCCCGCGACGAGCTCGAGGGCGCGACGCGCCGCGTGCGCGGCCAGCTGCCCGGCGAACGCGACAATTTCTCGATCAACGAGCAGCAGGCCTTCAAGGCCGTGCTCGATCCCGTGAAGCAGGGCATCGCCCTCGCCGGTCTGTTCATCACCGGCCTGTCGCTCTTTGTCGGCGCCATCGGCATCATGAACATCACCTTTGTCAGTGTGAAGGAACGCACGAAGGAGATCGGCACTCGCAAGGCGCTCGGCGCCCGTCGCCGCACCATCCTCCTGCAGTTCCTGATCGAGGCCGTTTCCATCTGCCTGATCGGTGGCGTGGCCGGGCTGCTGCTGACCTACGGCGCCTGTCTCGGCCTCCAGGCCGCCATGCCGTCCTTCCCCATCGATTTTTCCATCAACCTCGTGTTCATCAGCATGCTGGTCTCCGTCGTGACCGGCATCCTCTCGGGCTTTGCCCCGGCCTGGGGCGCCGCCCGCCTCGATCCGGTCGTCGCGCTCCGTTACGAATAAACGCCATGGGCCTTTCCGAAATCCTCCGCATGGCCTTGGGTTCGCTGGGCGTGAACAAGCTCCGCTCCGGACTCACCATGATGGGCATCACCATCGGCGTGTTCTCGGTCATCGGCGTGATGACCGCGGTGTCGGCGCTGCGCGGCTCCATCGAGAACGGCCTGAGTTTCCTCGGCTCCAACATGTTCCAGTTCGCCAAATACCCCGTCAACGGTGGCGGTGGCGACGAGGAGGGGCCAAACCGCCGTCGCTACGAGATGCGGCGCGACATCACGCTGGAGGAGGCCCTGCGCTACCAGCGGCTGATGGAGGGAATCGCGGACGTCGTTTGCGTGAAGAGCTTCGAGAACAACATCACCGTGCAGGCCCGGTACCAGAACCGGAAAACCACGCCCGGCATTACCTTCTGCGGCAGCAACGAGCATTTCATCACGGCCAACCAGTACACGATTGAGCTCGGCCGCAACCTGGGCGCGGACGATGTCGAATTCGCCCGGCCCGTGGCCGTGATTGGCCAGGCCATCCTGAAGCGGCTCTTTCCCTCGGAATCCCCGCTTGGGAAAATGATCAAGGTCAACGAGCGCACCTACACGGTCATCGGCGTCTTTGCGGACAAGGGCTCCTCCTTCGGCCAGAACCAGGACGCGATCGTCATGGTCCCGCTGACCCGGTTCCTCAATGACTTCGGCGTCGCCCGCCACACGATCAACATCGCGACGCAGGCGCCGTCCCAGCTCCTGTACAACGAGACCATCGACAAGGGCATCACCGCGATGCGTATCGTGCGCGGCCTCACCCCCGAGCAGGAGAACGACTTCGAGCTGTATTCCAACGACTCCCTCATCGCGACGTTTGCCAAGGTGGCGGACGTGATTGCGGCGGGCTCGTTTGTGATCAGCGGCATCGCGCTGCTCGCCGCGGGCGTGGGCATCATGAACATCATGCTCGTCAGCGTGACGGAGCGGACGAAGGAGATCGGCATCCGCAAGTCCATCGGCGCGCGCAAGGCCAGCATCCTCACCCAGTTTCTCATCGAGTCGGTCGCGATCTCGCTGGCCGGCGGCGTGCTCGGCATCCTGCTCGGCGTGGCCGGCGGCAACGGGCTGGCCCTGATGCTCAAGGCGTCGGTGGTGTTCCCGTGGGACTGGGCCGCGCTCGGCCTGATCGTCTGCTCGGGCATCGGCGTCGGCTTCGGCTTTTATCCCGCCTGGAAAGCCGCCTCCCTCGACCCGATCGAAGCCCTGCGCTACGAGTAAGCGGCGCACACTCGTAGCGCATTTTCGATTTTCCATTTTCGATTGGCCCGATCCGCGGGTGAAGGGGTGGATCACGCGTTGGGTACGGGAAAATTGCGATCGAGTTTCGGCGGGGGCGATGAGAGGCGGATTGATTGGCGCCATGACGGAAAGCGAAATGAAAAGGCGCACGATGGATTTTTCCATTCGCCTGCTGCAACTGGTCGACGACCTGCCTGAGACCCGGACCGTGCGAATCATCGCCAACCAACTGGCCTGCGCCGGTACGTCGGTGGCAGCCAACTACCGAGCCGTTTGCCGGGCGAAATCCCGGGCGGACATGGTGGCGAAGGTCACGACCGTCGAGGAGGGGGCAGATGAATGCTCGTTCTGGTTGGAGCTCCTGTCCGACATCGGATTGATGCCCGCCGCCAAGATTTCCGCACTCCTCAGCGAGGCAAGTGAGCTCACCGCCATCATGGTCGCCTCACGCCGAACCCTGCTGTTCAAAAATCAAAATTCGAAAATAAGATCCGCCGCTACCCGCGGCGGATCTCGGACCCCTGAAAACGGATCTGGATGCGGTAGACCTTTTTCGTGCGGCACTTGATCGCGCCGGTGGCGAGGTCGACGCTTTCCGGCACCTCGATGCGGTGGATGTCCACCATGGCGTGGAAGCCGCGCTCCGAAAACACATCGATCAGCATCGCGAGCGCCGTCGGGTCGTCGAGCATCGGGTCCTCGGTGTTGATGTGGGCGCAGCCGGAAATGGCATGCCGCTGCACGATCGGCATGATCTTCTTGGCGATGAAGGCGACGACCTTGGCGAACAGCTCGGGCTGACCGAACTCATGGCTGTCGAGGCGCTTCACCAGCTCCTGCCGCGCATGCACGATGATCTCGCTGGCCACCGGCAGGTTGCGGAGCCGGTCCACCGTGCGCGGGTCGAGCTCGAGCGTGCTCTGGTACTCGAGCTCCTTGAGGATGTTCTGCTCCACCTCCTCGATCGGTCCCTGGGCGTTGATGAAGTGGTAGTGGAAAATCTCCTTGAGCGACTGGAGCGCATCCCAGGTCTGCTCTTTGAACACCCGGTAGCGGCGGCGCGCGAGGTTCTCCTCGTGGTCGGTGGGCCGGTCTTCCCAGAGCTGGCCGACGCCGGTGCGGGTGACTTCCTCGTTATGCGCGAACGTCTCCTTGCCGCGCTTGAGCTGACGGACGATGGATTCCTTCTCGTCCACGAACAGCACCATGATGTGGATGGTCGGCTGGCGGAAATGGATGCCGAGCGGCGTGGTGAAGAACTCGCGCCGCAGGGCCTGCATCTTGTCGACGAGGAGCTTCAGGCACTCGACCTGTACACTGGTGCGGGGAAAGCCGTCGAGGATGACGCCGTCGCGGTAGGCTTCCTTCATCAGCTCGCGGAAGAGCAGGCCGACCGCCTCCCGGTCGCCCACCATGTGGCCGGCGTCCTTCAGCCGTTTGGCCTCGGGGGAGTCGAGCAGCGCGCTGATGACGATCGGCGGGCAGGTCAGTCCGCGGGTCTTGGTGATGAATTGCGTGTTGGTGCCCTTGCCCGCGCCGGGGGCGCCGCCGAGGAGGATGATCTCCTTCGGGAAACGGAGGTTCTCCCGGCCGAAGTCCGCCTCGAGGTCCGACCAGACGGAGCCGAAGATCAGCTGGGCGTCCTTGATTTCGAGGTCGGTCAGTTTTACCGCCGGCGGGGTGGGCGCGGCAGCCGCGGCCTTGGGGGGAGTGGCGGTGGGAGTGGACATGCGGGGGGTGGAACGATCGCGAGGCTAAGAGGGTTTTGGGGTCGGGTTCGACAAAAGAAATCGCCGGCGGGGAAATATCCCCCCGCGCCGTGCAATTTGCAGCCACTGTCCGGGGATTTCCCGGGATTTTGCACGACCGGCGGGCCCTTCGCCGCGCCCCGGCCGCCCGTGTGCAGGGCAAACCGCTGGGGCTCAACACCTCCGCCGTGACCCGGGTCTGCTGGCATGGTTAAAGCGAAGCTACGGGCATGATGACCCTCTTGTTCGCCTTCTTCGCCCTTGGTGCCCTGATGTGCGCCTTGATCAGCCTCGACCATCACCACCCGGCCGACACGCCCAAACCCGATCGACCCCACCGGGGAGATAATTCCCGGCTGCTGTCAGCCGAGGGGGAACTCTCGCCGGACGCCGAGGTCGAGTCCAGTCACACTGCCGCGGGCTTTGCCCGGGGCCAGTGAGTTGAAGCTGGACCTGGCGGGGTCGCCCTTGCGGTGGCCCCGCCTTGGCTTTTAGGATTGGCCCGCACCCCACGCGAAACACACTCCCGCCCATGCGTGTCCTGATTGTTGATGACGAGCCCGGCATCCGAAAAACCACGCGCATTGCCATCGAGACGGGCGGGCATGCCGCCGCCGAGGCCCCGAACGGGCTGCGGGCGCTGAAGGCCCTCGATGAGGAGAATTTCGACGTGGTGTTCCTCGACCTGAAACTGGGCGCGGACGACGGGCTCGAGGTGCTCGCCAAGCTGCTCAAGGCCCAGCCGACGCTCGCCGTCGTGATGTTCACCGCCTACGCCAACATCGCCACGGCGGTTGAGGCGATGCGCCGCGGGGCGTTCGATTTCATCCCCAAGCCCTTCACACCGGACCAGATCCGCGCGGTGCTGGCGAAGATTGAAAAAACCCGGGCCCTCGAGACGCGCGTGCGCTCCCTGGAAAGCGAGCTCGCCCGCGAGTCGCCGCCCATCGATCTGGATTCCACCGAACCCTCCACCCAACGCGCCTTGCAAGTGGCGTTCAAGGCCGCCGACACGCCGGCCAGCATCCTCATCCTCGGCCCCAGCGGCACCGGCAAGAGCATCCTCGCCCGCGAACTGCACCAGCGCAGCGCCCGGCGCGACGCCGCGTTTGTCACCGTCAGCTGCCCGAGCCTGTCGCGCGAGCTCCTCGAGGCCGAGCTTTTCGGCCACGTGAAGGGCTCGTTCACCGGGGCGATCGCGGATTCCTTTGGCAAGGTCGCCGCGGCCGAGGGCGGCACGCTCTTCCTCGACGAGATCGGCGAGCTGGCGCCGGAGATTCAGCCCAAGCTCCTCCGGCTCCTGCAGGAGCGTGAGTATGAGCGCGTGGGCGAGAGCCGCCCGCGCCACGCCAATGTCCGCGTCATTGCCGCCACCAACCGCCACCTCGCCGAGGAGGTGAAGGCCGGCCGTTTCCGGGAGGACCTGTTTTACCGCCTTAACGTCATCACCGTGGTCCTGCCGGGCCTGCGCGGGCGGCCGGGCGACCTCGCCCGTTTCGCCGAGAACTACCGGAAATTCTTCGCCGCCAGCGTGCGCAAGAAGCTCACGGCCTTTTCGCCCGCCGCGCTCACCGCGCTGGCCGGCTACCAATGGCCGGGCAACCTCCGCGAGCTGCGCAACGTGATCGAGCGCGCCACCATCCTCGCCAGCGGGGAGACAATCGAGCTGTGCGACCTGCCCGAGGAGTTCGGTATCCCGGCCGACCCGACCATCGCGGTGGGTGCCCGCGTGACCCTGGACGCGCTCGAGGCGGAGCATCTCCGCCGCATCCTGGCGCTCTCGCACAATCTCGACGACGCCGCGCGCACGCTCGGCATCGATCCCGCCACGCTCTACCGCAAGCGCCAGAAGCTGGGCCTGCTCTAGCACCCCCCGCGATGCTCCGCACGCGCCTCACCCTCGGCCTGCTGCCGCTTCTCCTGCTCTTCCTGCTGGTGTGCCTCTATGCGGTGCGCACCAACCAGGAGCTGGGCCGATCCATCGAGGACATTCTTGCGCGCGATTTCCGCTCGATCCGCGTGGGGCAGGAGCTCCGGGAGTCCGCGGCGC
Organism: uncultured Opitutia bacterium; assembly: GCA_903839035.1. Classification (GTDB taxonomy): domain Bacteria; phylum Verrucomicrobiota; class Verrucomicrobiia; order Opitutales; family Opitutaceae; genus Opi-474. The sequence continues at coordinate 35,489 of CAIMAQ010000125.1, read as the reverse complement.
AGATGAACAACGCGCTCGGGGACGCCCGCCAGGGCGATCCGGCCCGCGCGCTGCCGCGGTTCACCGAGCACCGCGCCCGCTTCAATCGCGGGCTCAACGACGAGCTGCTGGCCCAGCCCGGACGGGAGAAAGCCGAGTTGCTCAACCAGCTCGACGCCCAGTTCCGGGATTTCACCCGGGTGGGGAATGAAACGCTGCGCATGGGATCGTTCAACCCGCTCGAGCTCCTCAAGCAGAACGAGGCCGCGTACTTTGCCGTCAGCCACACGCTTGATGCGCTCCTCGCGCGCGACCAGCAGGAAATTGTCGCGGCGGAGAACCGGGTGAAAACCCGGATCGATGACACGCTGCACCTGCTGATCGCCGCGATGGTGGTGGTGGCCGTACTCTTTTTCTACCTCGCGTGGCGGATGGCGGATTCGTTCCTCAAGCCCATCCAGGCCCTGACCGCGTCCGCCGTGGCGCTGGGCGGCGGCGACCTGGAGCGCGAGGTGCCCGTGACTTCGTCAGACGAGATCGGCCAGCTCGCGCGGGCCTTCAACACCATGGCGGTGCACCTGCGGGCCTACCGGGATGCGACCCTCGCGAAGGTGCTGCGCACGCAGCGCACGATGGAGGCCACGCTCACGTCCACGCCCGAGCCGGTGTTTGTCGTGGGGCGGGACGGCACCATGGAGGTGCGCAACCCGGCCGCCGAGGAGCTGGTAAAGTCGGCGGACTTTGCGACGGGCTTCCCGCCGGGGCTCGCCGAGCCGCTGGCGGAAGTGCTGCGGACGGGCGGACACTACCTGCCGACCGACTATGCCAGGGTGGTCACCCTCCGCGTGGGCCGCGAGGACCGCCATTATCTCCCGCGCATCCTCGCGATCGGCGACAAGCTCACCGAGTTCAAGGGCGCTGCCGTCATCCTCCAGGACGTCACGAAATTCCGCCTGCTCGATGATGCGAAAACGAACCTCGTCGGCACGGTCAGTCACGAGCTCAAGTCCCCGCTGACCAGCCTGCGGATGGCAGTTTACCTGCTGATCGAACAGAAGATCGCCGGGCTCACGCCCACCCAGCATGAGCTGTTGGAAACGGTGCGCGACGAGGCCGACCGGCTGCTGCGTATCCTCGACAACCTCCTCGATCTCGCGCGCCTGGAAAGCGGCGCGTCCAGCCTCGACCGCAGTCGCGTGCCGATCGCCGCCCTGCTGCTGGACATGGCCGCGGAGGCCCGCGGGTTTATCGATCCCGCGGGCTTGACGCTGGTCGTGACCGTCGAGCCGGCGCTCGCGGACGCCGGGATCAGCGTGGACCGCAGCCGCATCCGGCATGTCTTCATCAACCTGCTGACGAATGCCGCCAAATACTCGCCGCCGGGGGGGGTGATCACCCTCAGCGCGGCGGTGGCTCCGCTCGGCTTCATCCGGTTGGCCGTAAGTGACCAGGGCCGGGGTATTCCGGCGGAAATCCTGCCGCATGTGTTCGAGCGTTTTTTTCGCGCGCCCGGCCAGACGATGGCTGGCGCCGGGCTCGGGCTGGCGATAGCCCGCGAGATTGTCGTGGCGCATGGCGGCAGCATCGCCTGCACGAGCGAAGCGGGGCAGGGGGCGGTGTTTTATTTTCTCCTGCCGCGCTGACCGGCGGGCGGCGCCCAGTCCGGGCATAGGGTTTCACCCAGCGCCGTCGGAGTCACCGCGGCGCGGAGCACGCGGTTACCCATGGTGGTGGCGATCTATTCCGTGGACACGGCCGGGGTGCCGGTGATCGTCTCCCTCACGATGCGCTGCTGGGCAGCGGGGTTGGCCAGGATATTAAAACTGAAGGCCGTGGTCGGAGCCAGTACATGGTAACCCAGCGTCCAGCGGCGGTTATCATCTGTCCTACTGCTTCCGATGGATGACCTGTGGGGCGGTTTCCATCTGGCCGCGGGTGACGCCGAGCTGGTGCAGCAGTTTCAATTCGCGCCAGAGGTCGGCGCCGGAGATTTCGCCGCGCAGGAGCTGCTGATATTTCTCGAGCGTCCGGGTGACTTCCGCCGGCTCCTCGTTGACGAATTCCACGCGGAAGCTGCGCGCGCCGAGCTCCAGCAGGCGGGCGACATACTCGGCGCCGGTCTGGGCGCGGTTGTTGAAGACGGTGTTGCGGCAGCCGGCGTCGGCCCGGAGCGGCAGCTCGGCGCCGACGCGGTCGCGCAGGGTGACCACATGATTGTCGCACGGCCGGCCGCAATCGCGGTAGTCCTTGCCGGTCGAGAGAAATGCGCAGAAGACGCAGTGCTCCATGTGAAACATCGGCATGTGCTGGTGCACGGTGAGGTCGAACCATGCCGGCGGCGCCGTCTGCAGGAGCGACTCGAGCTGGGCGATGTTCAGGTCGTAGCTCGCCGTCACGCGCTCCAGGCCATGGTGGTGCAGGAAATAATCCGCCGTCAGCGGATTGGCGACGTTGAGGGAAAAGTCGCCGCGCCGCCGGTCCCCGGCGAAGAAGGCGAGGTGGTCATAGTTGCGGACGAGATAACCGTCGGCGTCGCACGAGCGCACCTGCTTCAGGATCCACTCCTCGCCCGGCTTGAAGACTCTTGGTGCCGCGACCCAGATCGACGACGGAGTCGTCGATGGGGAAAGGGAGCCTGGGGCAGGGAGCAGGGGAGAAGCTTCTCTACCATCGGCGGCTTGTAGCTCCCGGAAGCGGGTGACGGCGTCGCGGTAAAACTTCGGGTTCTCGAACTCGCAGTAGATCGTGCGGGCGCCGGCGGCCCAGGCGGCGTCGAGCTGCGGGAGGAGCCGGATCACGGCGATCAGCTCCGGAGTGCGGGCGGGTGCGGCGGTGGGGGCGAAGGCCGGAAGCGCGGGCTCCGCGATTTGCCACCGCAGGGGCTGGGCGCGGAGTTTTTCCAACTCAGCGGCGGATTCGCGGCGGAGGCGGTTGAGTTCGCTCACGGGCAGGATCACGTCGCCCTCAAGGTAGGAGCGCAGCTCGCCGAGCTGGAAGGGCGTGCCGCCGAGGCGGCCAAGCTGCTCGCGCAGTCGCTCAGGTGAGAGCGGCTGCTTGGTGGCGGCGGCGAGCGGGAGCGAGGACTCGGTTTTCACGACGTGCCCGCGGTGGTCGTTGGCGATGAGGGTGAGCGGGGTGCCGGCGCGGCCATGGACCTCGAGGGTGATCGGCCGGGCGAAATGAATCTGTTCGCCCTCGAACGAGGTGCGCACGTCGCGGTCCAGCGCGGGGTCGTTGGTTTTCCAGACGAGCTGCCCGGCCGCCACGCGGCGCCAGTCAATGTCCCCGTCCCCGAAACGCAGCGTCACCTCGGAGTCGCGCCCGGGCGTCACCTGGTAAACACGTCCGCCCTCCTCGCGCTCGGCGGGCTTGCCGGCGTCGAACACGATGCCGTCGCCCGGCTTGAGCGGCGCGGCGAGCTTCAGCGTGACGCTTTCGTGGGCCACGCGCAGCACTTCGCCGAGGAACACCCCGCGCTTGGTGCCGAAGCGGGCGTGGGCGAGTTCCTGGTTGTTGTTCCCGCGGAACCAGCCGGTGTAGAGCCCGCGGGAGAAACTCATCTCCAGCTCGTAGCGGGCGGACTTGGGATCAAAGGCGGGGAGGGATGCGGCGCCCGCCATCTCCGCCATCACTTTGTCGAGGGCCGACCGGTAGACGCGCGTGATGCTGGCGACGTATTCGGCCGACTTCAGGCGGCCCTCGATCTTGAGGGAGGCGACGCCGGCGCGCACGAGGTCGGGCAGCACATCGAGTCCCGAGAGATCCTGGGGGCTGAGCAGGTAGCGCCGGTCACCGAGGGGGACCTGCTTGCCGTCGGAAATGAGATCGTAGGGCAGCCGGCAGGCTTGGGCACACTCGCCGCGGTTGGCGGAACGGCCGCCGAGCGATTCGCTCGTGAGGCACTGGCCGGAATAGGCGACGCAGAGTGCCCCGTGGACGAACACCTCGAGCGGCAGCTGCACCTCGGCGGTGGCCTGCGCGACGTTGATCTTCGCAATATCCGCGAGGGAGTTTTCCCGGGCGAGCACCACGAGCTGGGCGCCGAGATCGCGGGCGAACGCCACGCCGGCGGCGCTCGTGATGGTCATCTGCGTGGAGCAATGGATGGGAAAATCCGGTGAGATCGAGCGGATGAGCCGGCAGATGCCGATATCCTGGACGATCGCGGCGTCCACGCCGGACGCGATGATCGCACGCAGGCAGTCCGCGGCGTCGGCCAGCTCGGAGGGGAAGATGAGCGTGTTGAACGTCACGTAACCCCGCACGCCCCGGCGGTGGAGGAATTCCATCAGCGCGGGCAGGTCGGCGGTGGTGAAGTTTTTCGCGCGCATGCGGGCGTTGAAGCGCTCGAGGCCGAAGTAGATCGCATCGGCGCCGTTCTCGACGGCGGCCCGCGCGCATTCCCAGTCGCCCGCGGGCGCGAGCAACTCCGGCCGCCGGGCGCGGGCTGCCGCCGGCGCGGGGCCGGGGGCGGCGAGTGTGTCTCCGGCGGGCGGGTTCATGTCAGGTGAAGGCCTCGACCTCGACGTGAGGCGGCGGGGGTGCGTCCTTTTTCGCCGGGGTGGCGACGTGCGGCGCGGCGTTGCGGAGGCCAATGGCGCAGATCACGGCGAGTACGAAGAACGCCACGGATACGTAGCCGAGCACGGGATAGCCGAGCAGGTGGCCGGTGGGATCGCGCGTGACAAAAAACCCCGCCAGCACGTTGGCGATTCCGCTGGTGGCCTGCTGCAGGGCGGAATTGACACTCATGAAGCCGCCCCGGTAGCGGGACTCCACGGCGTTGGTGACCATGGTCATCGCGGGGGCGAAGCGGCCCGACATCGGGATCATGAACAGCGCCATCATCAGCGCGGCGAAGCCGAAGGAGGAGGGGCCGAGCCGCACGATCACGAGCGCCACCACGATGGCCGCGGCGGACAGCCAGGTGAAGAGCCACAGCCGGTCCACGCGGTCGCTCAGCCAGCCGACCAGCGGCATGCTGAGCATCGTGGCCAGGCCGCCAACGACATACACCAGCGGGAGCTCAATTTTTTCATCGAGCCCGACGTTGGCGACAAAGGATGGCGCGATGAACGGGATGAGCACGCCGCCGCCCATCACCAGCACGCCGCCGAGTGCAAACGCCCGCAGGTGCAGCCGGTGGGAAAGAATCTCGCGCATCTGGCGGCGGGGATTGTGGTCCGCGATGGCGGTACGGAGATGCGGGAGCACGAGCGAGCCGAACAGGAGATTAGCCCCCGCGCAGGCGCCGAGCATGAAGAACGGGGCGTGCCAGCCGTACTTGCCGGCGAGCACCAGCCCGACGGGCACCCCGAGCACGGAGGCCACGGGAAATGCGCCCATGACCACAGCCATCGCCCGGCCGCGCCGTTCCGGGGGAATAATGTCGCCGATCATGGCCGTGACCATGGAGCCGGCGAGTCCGCCAAACGCCCCCGCGGCCAGCCGCGCGACTATCAGCCAGTGGTGGGTGGGGGCGAGTCCGCAGGCGAAGGTGGAGATGCCGAAACCCGCGTAGAGCACGAGCAGTGCACGCTTGCGGTCAAAGCGGTCCATGAAAAACCCGCCCGCAAACCCGCTTACCGCCGCCGCCAAGCCATAGCAGGCGACCAGCTGGGTGAACTGGGACGGCGTGATGTTGAACCCCCGCATCAACTGCGCGCCCAGCGGCATCATGATCATGAAATCAAGGATGTGCGTGAACTGCACCGCCCCAAGCATGAGCAGCGTGGCGCGCTCGGTGCCGGGAGGAAGGGCATGGTGATGTCCGGAAGGCGGCATGAAAGGGGACAGCGTCGGTCTTTTTGGCGGGAGCGCAACCGTCAGGGTGCGAAGGGACTGGCGCTCACGCGGGCCTGCTCGCGGAGCAGGGCGAGGAACTGCTCGGCACCCCGGCTCTGGTAGCGTTGGAGGTGGCGGATGACGGCGATTTCACGGGTGGGCGCGCTGCCCGTGAGGCGGAGATAGGTAAGGGTGCCCCGGTCTTCGGGCAGTTGCGCCACCTGGGGCAGGATGGAAATGCCCGCCCCCATGGCGACGAACAGCTTGAGCGTCGCCACCTGGGCGCAGCGGTAGCCGATCTTGGGGACAAAATTATGGTCGCCGCAGAAGCTCCGGATCTGGGCGGCCAGCGTGCTGGAGTCACCCATGGTCACAAAGGTCTCCTCCGCCAGGTCGTTGGCGGTGACCTGAGACCGGCCGGCGAGCGGATGGCTGCGGCTGACGACCAGCAGCAGCGGCTCGGTGAGCAGAGGCTCGATGGACAGGCGGTGGTCCTTGACGGGCAGGGTGACGACGGCGAGGTCGAGATCGCCTTCCAAGACGGCGCGGGTGAGGTCGTTGCGGAAATCCTCGCGCATGTGCACCGTGAGATTGGGATGCGTCACCCGGCAGCGCTCGATCAACGGAGCCAAGAGATAAGGGGCCACCGTGGGCACGGCGCCGACGGTGATCACCCGGTCGAGCGATGGGCTGTCCTTCAACTCCTTGGCGGCGTTTTCGACCTCAAATAGAATCCGCCGGGCGCGTTCGAGAAACGTCGCGCCAGCCTCGGTGAGGACCGCCTTTCGTCCCAAGCGGTGGAAGAGCTTGTGGCCGACCTCTTTCTCAAGATTCAAAATCTGCTGGCTGAGAGAGGGTTGCGTTATATGGGAACGTTCGGAAGCCCGGGTGAAGTTACCCGTCTCCGCCACCGCTACCATGTAACGCAATTGGTGTAGTTCCATAGCCTAAATCTATAGGTACGATAGTTAGCGATTATTTCAACTATTGAAGAAGGTGACGTATAATGGGGCTCATCGATCCAAGCTGGGTCGGTAACCTAAGAAAGAATCATTACCATGAAGAACGAATACACCACCTTGGCGGTCACCCTAAGCCTCACTGGCGCCGCTGTTTATCTGCTTTCCCGTGCTCACCCCGCGATCAACGCGGACTCCCTGGTCGGCTTTGGCGTCGTGCTGATGCTGCTCGCCATGGCTGCGGCTGAATACCGCATCACTTGGAAGAAGCTGATTGGGCGGTAAGCCCGGCCAAGTTCAGTTGTGCAAGACCCGGAGTAATCCGGGTCTTTTTGTGTCTGGCACCGACGAACGTCGGTGGCGGACACATCTCGCCATAGTCCCGCCCTGGCGGGACGACGGTGGATTCCGTTGGCGAATGAAACATTTCGGGCCGAAATTAGACAAACCCCTGCCCCGATGACGCTTTTCAGGAAAGCCCCCTCAAACGAAAGCATGGCGGACATTCCTGACGATGAATCCTGGCGAGACTGGTTTCAGCACTACGGCCCGAAACTGCTGCTTTGCGCGCGGCAGTGGACGCGGTCACTCGCGGATGCCGAGGACGTGGTGCAGGAAGCCTTCGTCCGGTTCTGGCGGAATCAGCGCCAGCTGGGCGGGGAGCCCCAGGCACTTTTGTACACGTCCGTGCGCCGTGCCGCCACCGATCTCGCCCGCCGCAACGCCCGCCGCACCGCCCGCGAAGTCCGCGCCGACGGCGGTCTGGGGAGCATCGAGCCCATTTTCCACATCCCGCTCGAGGGCGATGACCGCCGTGCCGACATCGAGACGGCGCTCCGCGGCCTCCCGGAGGAGCAGCGCGAGGTGCTTGTGCTCAAGATCTGGGGCGAACTCACTTTTGAACAAATCGCCGCGCAACTCGGCCTCCCGCCCAACACCGCCGCCTCGCGTTACCGCTACGCGCTGGCGGCGTTGCGCGACGCCCTGACCGCGGCCGACTGCCATGGATAACGACCTCCAGGAACTCGAAGCCGAATTGCAACGCCTGCGTCCGCTCGCGCCATCGCGCGCGGTGACGGATGCCATCGCCCGCCAACTTGCGGCCGCGCCCCGGCACCACCGCAATTTCTGGGCGTGGACGGCGCTGCCGCTCGCAGCGATGGTGGCGGGATTGGTCCTGCTGCGGGAGCAAACCGTCGCGCCCGCGCCGGCTCCCGCCCTGACCCTTGCCCCTGTTCCGGCCACCACCGCGCCCGTGGTTGCGGCTGCCAGGTACAAGCCGGTGTCCGCGGAAAACCTGCTTTATGCCCAGAGTGACGAGGGCCTCGTAACCCTCTCCGACGGCACCCAGGCGCGCCGCACCCGCAGTTCCTACGTGGACACCATCACGTGGCGGAATCCCCGCACGCAGGCCTCCCTGAAGTGGAGCGTGCCCCGCACCGAGGAGCGGGTCGTCCCGGTCAGTTTCCAATAAAACCCATAACCCATAACCCATAACCCATAACCCGATTCCTATGAAATCCATCACCCGTTATCTCATTCCCATGGCCGGCCTCGCCGCGTTCCTGCCGGCCGTACTGGCCCAGGATGCTGCGCCGCAGGAGAAAAAGGAAATGCGCGTCATCGTCGGCCCCGGCGGCCTGGACGGCAAAGGCCCGCCGCCCCATCACCGCGAGCACCGCATCATCATCGGCGGACCGCACGAGATGGAGAGCGTCACCTTCCTCGGCGTCGCGACCAGCCCGGCCGGGGACACGCTGGCCAACCAGCTCGACCTGCCCAAGGACGCGGGCCTCGTCGTGACCGTGGTCTCGCCTGACAGCCCCGCGGCGGCCGTGCTCAAGCGGCACGACGTACTCGTTAAACTCGACGACCAGCTGCTGATCGAGCAGCGCCAGCTCTCGGTGCTCATTCGCAACCACAAGGAAGGCGACGAAGTCACGCTGACCTATATCCGCGGGGGCAAGCAGGACACCGCCAAGGTGAAGCTCGCCAAGCACGACGTGCCCAAGATGGCCCAGATGGGTCCGGGTATGCACGGCGGGAACATGGCGTTCGCTTTTGGCGGCGCCGACGCGGAGTCGCTACCCGGCATGGGCCGCGAGGATGCGGACCGCGTCCTGTCCCTCATCAACCGCGGCGGGCCGGAGGGTCCCGATGAGCCGGAGCTCAACCTGCAGGTGGAGCACGGCCCCGGCATGCGCAACATCTCGGTCAGCACCAGCAACAGCAACATGGTGTTCAGCGACAACGACGGTTCGCTCGATCTCACCATCAAGGACGGCAAGAAAACCCTGATTGCGAAGAACGCCAAGGGTGAGCCGCTCTTCTCCGGCCCGGTCAACACGCCCGAGGAGCGCAAGGCGATGCCCGCCGACGTGCGGACCCGCCTCGACAAGCTCGAGGCCATGCAGGACTTCAGCTTCAAAACGGATGACGACTTCAAGCCCGGCGATGCGAAGGACGTCCGCCCGCACCACCAAGGCATCGCGCTGCCGCTGCCGCCCCCGCCGCCGGCGGGCCGGCCGACCCCGGTGTTCTAAGCCCAGCTTGGCGTTGACACAAAAAAGCCGGACCCGTGAGGGCCCGGCTTTTTAATGCGGGAAATTGACGTGAGATCAGGCGGCGCCCGGGGGCGTCAGGCTGTCCGACGCGGGGCGCTTCAGGAAGGCCGCGACGATCAGGGCAATGATCGAGCAGGTGACGATGCCGAAGATGAGGCCAAACACGGCCTGCAGCGCGGGATTCATCATCGTGCGCATCATCTTTTCCGCCTGCTCCATCCGGTCACTACTCATCCCCAGGGCTTCCCATTTGGCGATCTGGGCCTGAACCATGAGCTCCTTGAGCCCGCGGTTGATGACACCCATGTACAGAAAGTTGGTGATGACGCCGAAGATGCTGGCGAAAATGCCGATTTGCACCCCGGCCCATAGGGCGCGGCCATAGCCGAAGTACTCGGTGGCGGGGATTTCGGCGCGGCGGGCCTTAACGCCGAGCACGAGCAGCGTGACGCCAAAGACAATGCCGCCGATCGTGCTGATCATCTGGGCGGTGCCCAGCTTCTCCACTTCGGAGTGAAAGCCGGAAAAATACAGGCCGAGGTTGAGGAGCAGCCCGGCCAGTGCCATGTAGAGTCCGTAGATCAGGGATGTTTTCATTTCGCGGCCAGTTTGGGCGCTCCCGCGACGAAAACAATCCCGCAATGACCGGCGGCGCAGGTGCGGGATGAGCGGCCCACCGGGGACAGCCTCAGGCGGCCAGCCGCGCGGGCTGGGCCACGGGGGCGGACGGGAAGCGGGTGACGCCGGCCGGGACCGGCTCCCAGTAGGCGCGGCGGGGCGTGTAGTCCCGCACGGCACCGAGCACCACGAGGATCGAGGCCGCGGCGGCGTAGCTGCCCAGGACGTGGGCACTGAAGGAAAGCTCGAGGGCGAAAACACCGAGCCCCAGCAGGGCGGCGGCGGATAGGAAGGAGATGAGTTTCATGGCGGAAGAGGCGTTGAGGTTGATGCCACTAGAACGCGGCTCCGCCTCAAAAGTTTCAGCAATTCCGCCCCCAAAGGAGGAACGGCGATCCGGCCGGATGGACGGCTTTACGGCTGCAGGAAGGTCCGGACCAGCCGGTCGTCGCCGTCATTGGGCGCCGGGGTGAGCTGCAGCGCTGCGCAGAGGAGATTGTAGATGTGGATGTTCTCCACCGGATCGATCACCACGCCGCGTTTAAACGACGGACCGCTGGCGATCAGGATGCCGTGCATGTCCATCAGCGACGGGTCGTAGCCGTGGTCACCCTTCAGGTACCTCGAGCGCACGGCCTTGAAGTGGTTCCGCAGTTCGATTTCCCAGCCCTCCTCCGGCACGATCCAGACGGGCGGGTTGCGGGGATTGGCGGTGACATGGAAGTGCGCCGGCAGGTCCGCCGTGAGATAAGCCTTGGCATGCGGCAGGGCGGAGAGCGCGCGAACGACGGACGGCGCGTTGCCATCCAGCGGGCGCAGGCCGGCGGCGGAGCCGAAAAAGTCCACCTGCACGAAGGCGGGATCGAGGTAGTCGTCGAGCACGATCACGCGGTCGAGACTGATGTTGGCCATGCCATGGTCGGAGACGACGACCAGGTTCACGGCCTGGCCCTCGAATTTCAGGCGTTCCTGCATTTCGCCGAGGCGGCGGTCGAGGAGCTTGACCGCGGCGGCGAGCTCCGGCGAATCAGGGCCGAACTTGTGGCCGGCGGAGTTGGTTTCCTCAAAATAAAACGTGATGACGGCCGGGCGCTGCGCCGCGGGCAGGTTCAGCCAGCCGATGAGCTCGTCGAGGCGGGTTTGAAAGGGGATCTTGTAGTCGTAGTTCTTCCAGTACGTCGGCCGCACACCTTCGATCTCAGCCTCGGAACCGACCCAGAAGGAGCTGGCGCTGGGATGGCCCTGCTTCACGGCGGTGACCCAGATCGGCTCGCCACCCCACCAGCGGCCGTCGTGCGCCGAGACCGGCCGGTTGTAGTGGAAAAAGGTCTGCAGCGCGGGGTCGAACATCTCGTTGTTGATGATGCCGTGGTGCGACGGATACAGGCCGGTCACGATCGAGTAGTGGTTCGGAAACGTGTTGGTGGGATAGACCGGGATGAGCCCGCGGGTGGAGGAGCCCTCGCGGATGAGCTGCTGGAGGTGCGGGGTCTCGGCGGGGTGCAGCGCGACATAATCCCAGCGGAAGCCATCCATTGAGATGAGGATCAGGGGCGGCGGCGGGGCCTTCGCCCTCGGTTCACTCGTGCAGCCGGTGAGCAGCGCGAGGGCGCCCAGAAGGGCGAAGAAGGGGAATTTGGTTTTCATCAGCGAAGGGTGGCAACGGTGGCGCCCCACGAGCCGGAGCGGGCGTCGCCGAGCCGGTAGGTGCGCACGAAAGGGGAGGAGCGCAGCAGGGCGTGCACGCGCAGACGGAGCCGGCCGGTGCCCTTACCATGGATGATGCGGACGTCGCGCAGGTGACGTGCGACACATTCCGCGAGATAGGCCGGGATCAGGTCGTCGAGGTCCTCGGGCCGGAAGGTGTGCAGGTCGAGCTCACCCGCGATCGGGAACGGCACCGGCAGGACATCCGGCTGGAGGACGCGGCTCATCAGCTGGGCGGGGCGGCCGGCGGCTCGAGGCGGTTGACCGGCGCCGCGGGCGGCGGCGGAGTGGCGGCAGGCGGGGTGGGCGCCACGTAAGGCGCGAAGGGCTTGGGCGGCGGGACGGGGTCGGGTACCTCGTCGAGGGCCTTCTTGAATTCCTGTTCCACGCCGCTCGCGGCCTTCTTGAATTCGCGGATCGATTTGCCGAGGCCCTTGGCCAGCTGCGGCATCTTGTCCCCGCCGAACAGCATCAGCACAGCGAGCAGCACGACCACCATCTCCCCGCCGCCGATGTCGGGGAGGAAGGCGAACAGCGAGGGAACGGTGGGCATGGCAAAAGGTGACGCGAGAATGGGAAAAATGTAACGGGAAAAATCACCGGCCCGCCGGCGGGTGCCGCTGGCGCCAGGCCCGCGGGCTGGCGCCGCTGTGGCGCTTGAAACGCAGCGTGAAGTAGAACGGGTTCTCGAAGCCCACGCTGCGGGCGATGACCGCCACCGGCTCCTGGGTGAATTCGAGCAGCTGCCGCGCGCGGTTCAGCCGCTGGAACTCGAGGTAGCGCTGCGGGGTTTCGCCGGTCTGGGCGCGGAAGAGATGGGCGAAGCGCGACGGCGAAAGCCCGCACTGGGCGGCGATGCGTGCGACATTCAGCGGCTCGGCGAAACGCTCGCAGATGAAATCCAGGGAGCGGCGGATCCGGCTGTCGAGGCCGGCCGTCTCCCGGCGCGGGTTGGCGAGGTCGCACCATAGCAGGATCTCTTCGAGTGCGTTCAGCGCCAGCGCCTCGCGCTGCCGGCTGGAGACGGTGTTAAGCCGGACGACGTCCCGGAAGCGCTGGGCGATCCGGGGCGCGGCTTCATGGCCGTGCAGCGGCAGGCGCAGGATGCCGGGCGCGACCTCCGGCCAGTCGAGCGAGGGCAGCCAGCCCGGTCGCGGGATGAAGTGCGCCCAGAGCGGTTCCCACTGCCGCGCACCGCGCGCCGTCCCATAGTCGTGCCGCACGCCCGGCCGTACCAGCACGAGGTCGCCGGGCTGGGTGACAAACTCCCCCTGGTCGTGCCCAAAGCGGCCATGGCCGCTGACGGTATAGACAAGCAACCAGTCCCGGGTGCCGTGCTCGCGAATGGCCCGGTAGCGCGGCCCCTTGTGGAAATGGCCGGTGACGAGCATGCCTGGTGGGGGGGCGGGGGCGTTGGCGCGGGCGGGCATGAACGATACAGTAGGATATTATAGGTAATTGACGAGGCGGCTTATTGGCCAAAGCCCGGGTTAATGCTAGGCTGTTTCCATGGTTGCCGACCTTTCTTCCACCCCGGATCAGGAAATTGCCCAGCAGGCCGAGTTGTTTGCCCGTGAGGGCTATGTCTTGGCCCGCGGCGTGTTCACCCCCGCCGAGGTCGAGGAAATCCGCGCGCTGTTCGGCCGGATGCACACCGACGGCGTGCCCGGGTTCTACGAGCCGCGCAAGGAGGCCGACGGCGTGAAAAATCCCGACGACCCGCTCTACCAGTATCCGCGCGTGATGATGCCGCACCGGTTTAATGACCGGGCGAAACATTTCATGCTGCTGCCGCGTGTGGCGGACCGGCTGCGGGCGTTTTTCGGCGCGGACCCGGTCGCGACGCAGAGCATGTTTTATTTCAAGCCGCCCGGCGCCCGCGGCCAGGCCCTGCACCAGGACCAGTTTTACCTGCTGGTGGAGCCGGGCTCGTGCATCGCGGCCTGGACCGCCATTGATGACTGCGACGCGGAAAATGGCGCGCTCATGGTGGTGCCCAAGACCAACAATGCGGAGGTCGTGTGCCCCACGGTGGCCGATGCGCGCGTGAGCTACACCTCCCACTTTGTGCCGGTGCCGAAGGGCTTGAAGGCCCAACTCGTCCCGATGAAGGCCGGCGACACGCTGTTCTTCAACGGCAGCCTCATCCACGGTTCCGGCCCGAACCGCTCGGCGACGCGTTTCCGTCGGTCGTTCATCTGCCATTATGCCGCGGGTAATGTCCGCAAGATCTCGGGCAGCTACCATCCGCTCACGCGGATGGACGGCACCACCTACGACGTGGAGACGCAGTCATCCGGCGGTCCTTGCGGCGAAGGCTGGAAGGGCTCGCTGCATTGACCGGGGCCGCGGCGAAAGGGCCGCGGTTCTAACCGGGTTCAGACCTCGACCTCGATCTGGTCGCCGTTGATGAAGACGGGATACACGGCCAGGGAGTTTTCCTTGGAACCGGGCATGCGGCCTGACGTGACGTCGAAGCGGATGTTGTGCCACGGGCAGGTCACGACGCAGCCGTTCAGCTGGCCCTCCGACAGCGGCGCCCCGGAATGAGGGCACGCGTCCTCGGTCGCATGGACGGCGCCCGCGACGTTGAAGAAGGCGATGCGCTGGCCCGCGACGGTAAACGCCCGGCCGGAGCCGGGGGGAAGGGAGGCGAGGGCGGTGACGGGATGGCGTTGGGACATGGAGGGGTGGGAGCGGGGGTTATTTGACGGTGAGGCTGACGGCAAAGGTGGCGGTTTCCCCTGGCGGGACCAGCTGCAGGCCGAGTTTGTGCTCGGGGGCGTTGGGCGGGCCCATCCAGGGCTCCACGCAATAAAACGGTGCATCCTCGCCCCCGCTCCAGGTGACGATGGCGGCGTCGGCCGGCGGCACCTTGGTGGTGCCGATCCGCAGGACGACATCGCCCGGCCGGCCCTGCTCGCCGAACACCACCTCGTTGCTGCGCAGGCCGGAGTGGATGGTGTCAATGAGCGCGGGATTGGAGAGGATCTCGTCGGTCTGCAGGACGGGTCCCGGCAGGAGTTTCCCGGTGGTGAAGTCCTGCTTGAAGCGCTTTGTCGCGGGCAGCCGCAGGAGATAATCGCCGCGAGTGGAATCCTCGCTCCACGGCACGGTGAAATAAAAATGGTGGCCCGCGCTCCAGGGCAGCGGCACGGGACCGAGGTTGCGCAGGGCAAATTCGCAGGTCAGCCCGAACGACTCGAAGCGGTAGGTGACCGTGAATTCGTAATCGAAGGGATAGCACGCCTTCGCTTCGGCACCCGGAATGAACCGCGCTGCGAAACCACCGGCGTCGAGCCGCGTGAGCTTGAACTCACCCTGGCGCGCCAGCCCGTGCATCGGCATCACCCGTCGCACGCCCGCGGCATCGCGCCAGAAATGGATGTCGCCGCGGTCGTAGCAGCGGGCGTTGAAGGGAAACAGGATCGGGTTGCCGCCGCGGATTTTATAGAATTCGGCGGGCTCGTAGGTCTCGGGCCAGTAGATGACATCGCGCACCGAGCCGTCCCCCAGCGTGACACTCCAGTTCATCAGCCGCGCGCCGATTTCCGGCAGGGCCAGGAACGTGGACTGGCCCACGCGCCAGCGCGTCAGCGTCTGCCCGAGATGGGAAATCTTTTCCATGGCAGGCGAGTAAGGGCGGGGGCGCGGGGTGCGCAAAGTTTTTCTCCGTGCCTAAGTGACGGAGTGGAAACGCCGGAGGGGTTTCCACCGGCTTGGCGCTTGTGGCGCCGGGGGGAAGCTGCGAACTTGGCGGCGAACCCCCCGACCCATGACGACGATCCTCCTGCTTTTCATCTTTGGCATCGTGCTGCTGGTCCTCGACCTGTTCGTGCCGGGCATCATCCTCAGCACTGCCGGCACCCTGGCGTTTCTGGCCGGCACGGCGCGCGCCTTCACGGAATATGGCATCGGCGGCGGGTTGCTGGCCTTTGCCATCGGGGCGGTGCTGCTGACCGTGGCGCTGTACATCGAGTATTGGGTGCTGCCCAAGACCCGCATCGGCAAAAAGTTTTTCCTCCATGCCGCTGTGGATGGCACGAGCCAGGCGCCGCTGGCGCAGAGCTCGGCCCTGAGCGGCCGGGAGGCGATGGCGCTCACTCCGCTCATGCCCAGCGGCCAGATTGAGATCGACGGCCAGCGCTACGAGGCGCTCTCGCTCGACGGCCACGTGGCCATGGGGGCCCGGCTCAAGGTCACGGGCCAGCAGAATTTCTCCCTCACTGTCACCAAACTACCATGAACCCCAGTCAACTCGTCTTCCTCATCATCGGCGTCTTCGTCCTCGTTTTCGCCGCGATCATCTTCTCGTTCTTCAGCGTCTGGCTCCGCGCCATGCTGGCCGGGGCTCCGGTCAGCATGCTCAACCTGGTGGCCATGCGGCTGCGGCAGGTGCCCTACAGCGTAATGGTGGATGCCCGCATCCGCGCCACCAAGGCCGGCATCAAGCTTTCCATGGATGAAATCGAGGCGCAGTACCTCGCCGGCGGCAACGTCATCGCCTGCGTGCACGCGCTTATCGCCGCGCAAAAGGCCGGCATCGCGCTCGACTGGCAGCGCGCCTGCGCGATCGACCTGGCGACCAAGGGCTCCGGCAAGTCCGTCGAGGAAGCCGTGCGCACCTCGGTCGACCCCAAGGTCATCGACTGCCCGAATCCCGCCAGCGGCCGCACCACCATTGATGGCGTGGCGAAGGACGGCATCCAGGTGAAGGTGAAGGCGCGCGTGACCGTGCGCACCCACCTCGACCGCTTCGTCGGCGGCGCCAAGGAGGAGACCATCATTGCCCGCGTGGGCGAGGGCATCGTTTCCACCATCGGCTCATCGGAAAGCTACAAGGCCGTGCTTGAGTCGCCGGACAGCATTTCCAAGACGGTGCTGGCGCGTGGCCTCGACGTGGGCTCGGCGTTTGAAATCCTCTCGATTGACATCGCCGACGTGGACGTCGGCGAGAATGTCGGCGCCAAGCTGCAGGAAGCCCAAGCTGAGGCGAACAAGAGCATTGCGCAGGCGCAGGCGGAAATCCGCCGCGCGGCGGCCGTGGCCGTCGAGCAGGAGATGAAGGCGCGCGTGCAGGAGATGCAGGCGAAGGTCGTCGAGGCGCAGGCCCAGGTGCCGCTCGCGATGGCCGAGGCTTTCCGCTCCGGTCGGCTCGGCGTGATGGACTATTACCGCATGGAAAACGTGCAGGCCGACACCGCGATGCGCTCGAGCATCGCGCATCCCGACGGGGGCAAGAAATAACCGGGCCCGGCCATGCGCGAGTTGCTGCAATTCCTGCCGGTGCTCGTGGTGATCCTCGTGGTCGTCTCGATGGTGCGGAACGCCGTGAAGGTGGTGCGGAAGGTCGCCGCGCAGCAGGCGTCGGCGCCGCGCACCCCGGCGGACTACGATCCGGAGTTGGCCGAGCGCACCCGGCGGATCCAGGAGGAGATTCGCCGCAAGATCGCCGAGCGGCGTGGCCTGACCGTGGCGCCGGCAGACGCCCCGGTGGGTCCCAGGATGGAGCCCCCCGTCATTTTCGCGGAGGAGCGGGAGGATCCTTCGGTCACGGCGGCAACGAATGCCGTGCTGGAGCGCCAGCAACAGCTAGCCAACCAGATGCGCGCCCTGGAGCAGGCCCGGGCGATGGAACAGCGCCGCGCCGCGCAGGTGACCGTGGCGATCCGGACGGAGTCCGAATCCGAACGCGGGTTGCTCACCGGATCGCGCAGCAATCTGCTGGCGGACCTGCGGGATCCCGCGAGCCTGCGCCGCGCCTTTGTGCTGCGCGAGGTGCTGGGCACGCCGGTGGGCCTGCGCTAGGCGCAGGCGGCGCGTCTGACCTTACATCTTGGCGCGGTTGTTGCCGGTGAACTGCGAGCCGTAGCGCTTGCCCTTGTACTCGATCTGCAGGTTCTCGCCGGCATTGGCCTTGATGTAGAGTGAACCGGGGCCGGGCCAGGGGATTTCTTGGGTCTGGCCGCGCGCCAGGGTGCCGCGGAAGATTTCCGCGCCCTCGGAATCGTCGTCATTGCGGGCCACGACGGTCACACGCACGGCATCCAGGGCCACGAGCGTGATGGTTTTTTCCACAACCGGGGCGACGACCGCGGGCTTGGTGGTGGTGGCCGGCGGCGTGTGGACCACCCCGGCGGACTTGGTGCTGCTGATGATGGCCATGACCGCCCAGAGCAGGAGTAAAAAGATGACGCCGCCGGCAATCCACTTACCGAACTTGAACAGCAGGGCGGGATCGATGGCGGGGCCGGCCGACACATTGCTGCCGCGGGAAACGACGGGCTGGCGTTGGGCGACCTGGGGCGCGGCGGCTTCCTCGGTGGCGGCGGCATCGCCGCGGTCATCCGCGGACGCAATCGAGACATCCATGCGGCCGTAAATCTCCCGGCTGGGCTGGCGCGGGCGGCCGTCGCCGCGGCCGAGCGAGGCGTAATCGTTGAGGATCTTGTCGCCGGAAAGCTTGAGGTAGGTGGCGTAGCTGCGGAGAAAGCCGCGGACGTAGATCTCGGTCAGGTTGATGTCGAACCGGTTGTTCTCGAATTGCGAAAGATAGTCGCCGCGAATCTTGGTGGCCTCCGCGGCCTCGCGAAGGGAGATGCCTTTCTTCTTCCGGGCCTCTTCGAGGCGCTCGCCGATGGATTGCATGGGGGTGTGACTAAGGGAGTTGGGGGTGAAGGGGAAGTGGATTCTCCGGCTCAGAGTGTGTCGAGATCGACGAGGATCTCGCGGGGGCTGGAACCGTTCTCCGGACCGACCACGCCCTTTTCCTCCATGAGCTCCATGATCCGCGCGGCGCGGTTGTAACCGATGCGCAGCCGGCGTTGCAGCATCGAGGTGCTGGCGCGCTTGCTCGACTTCAGCACGTCGAGGGCCTGGGCGTACAATTCCTCGTCATCCCCGAGGTCGCCATCCTCGCCGGCCTCCTCCTCGTCCTCCTCGCGGGCGGCGCGGTCGATCTGCTGCTGGACGGCCGCGGCGTACTGCGGTGGGCCGTTTTTCTTGAGGAACTCGACAATGGCGCCGACCTCGTCATCAGCGACAAAGGCGCCCTGCGCCCGGACCAGGCGCGAGGTGCCGGGCGGGGAGAAGAGCATGTCGCCGCGGCCGATGAGGGTGTCGGCACCCTTGGTGTCGAGAATGGTGCGGGAGTCCACCTGCGAGGCGACCTGGAACGCGATGCGGGAGGGAAGGTTGGCCTTGATGACGCCGGTGATGACGTTCACGGACGGCCGCTGCGTGGCGATGATGAGGTGGATGCCGGCGGCGCGGGCGAGCTGGGCGAGGCGGGCGATGCTGGTCTCGATCTCGGCGGGGGCGATCATCATGAGATCGGCGAGCTCGTCGATGATGGCGACGATGTAGGGGAGCCGGTCCGGAATCTCGATGTCCTCCGCCGCGAGCGGATCGACACCGGTGAGGGAGCTCTGGGTGTCGGAGGCGAGGAGTGTCTCGGTGGAGGTCTTCTTGCGCGTGTTGAAGCCGACGATGTTGCGGACGTTGACCTTGGCGAAGACCTGGTAGCGTTGCTCCATCTCGCCGAGCAGCCACTTGAGTGCGGCCGGCACCTTCTTGGGCTCGGTGACGACCGGAATCAGCATATGCGGCAGCGAGTTGAAAATCTTCAGCTCCACGACCTTCGGGTCCACCATGATCATGCGCACGTTCTTCGGCGACGCGCTGTAGAGGATCGAGCAGACGATGGAGTTGATGCAGACGGATTTGCCGGAGCCGGTGGCACCCGCGATGAGCAGGTGAGGCATCTTGGTGAGGTCGGAGATCAGCGGCTTGCCGGAGACGTCCTTGCCCAGCGCGATCGGCAGTTCGGCCTTGGCGCTGCTCCAGTCCTCGCTCTCGAGAATCTCGCGCATGCCGACGGGGGTGGGGTTCTGGTTGGGGACCTCGACGCCGACGGCGGCCTTGCCCGGGATGGGGGCGAGGATGCGGACGGACTGGGCGCGCATGCCGAGGGCGATGTTCTTGTCGAGGCCGGCGATCTTCTCGACGCGGACGCCGGCGGCGGGCACGACCTCATAGCGGGTGATGACGGGGCCGACGTGGATTTCGCCGAGGGTCACCTCGACGCCGAACTCGCCCAGGATGCGGAGCAGATTCTCGGCATTCTGGCGGTGCTCCTCCTCGCTATTGGCGGCCGTGGGCTTGACCTGTTCCTTGAGGAGCGCGAGCGGGGGGAACTCGTAATCCTTGTCATCGTTGCGCGCCGGGAGGACGGCGGTCTTGGATTTCTTGGGTTCCTCGGGCTTGACGATGTTGAGCTCGAGTTTCTTGAGGGGGGCACCCGCGGCGGCGGCCGCTGGTCGGCGTTCGGCCACAGGCTCCACCGGTTCCACCGGCAGGGAAGGGGAGAGGGGGCGGGCCGCGGCTGGCGGGCGCTCCAGCCTGGCCACCGGGGGAACGGCGACGGGTTTGACGGGTTCGGGAACAGCCACGGGCTCGGTCAACGGCTTGGCCTCGGCTTTCGGCACAAAGATTTTTTTCCCGATGGGCCCGATGGGCGGGGCGGCGACGGGGCTTTTGGCGATGGTCGGTTCCTCCCGCCGGTTGCGCTTTTGCTCGGCGAGCATGGTCTTGTCCTTGCGCCGCGCGGCAAACCAAGCCTGCAACATCACGAGGTAGCGCTCGAGCTCGAGGCTGATGTCCTTCGTGAAGATAAACATCAGCGCGAAAACATACACGGTGCCGAGGAGGAGGCTGGAACCGAAGGGCCCGAGGGCGTCCGCGAGCAGCCGGTGATATAGCGTGAGTCCGGCGATGCCGCCGGGGCCGTTGGGGAAATAATCGCTGCCCCACTGGGCCTCCTTGAACATGGAGGCGATGCTGGCGAGGGCGACGGCCGCCACCACCATGGCGATGATGCGGGTCACGATCAGGTGCCGGGTGTTGGTCATGGCCACGTACAGCATCCAGAACAGGAAGATCGGCAGCAGCCAGGTGCTGGCGCCGAGGGCGTACAGGAGGACCCAGACGGCGTCGGCTCCCACCCAGCCGACGGGATTTTTCAGGGTCGGGCCGGTCGAACGGAAAGTGCTCTGGGCCGGTTCATAGGCCACCAAGGCCACGGTGAGGTAACTGCCTAGAATGAAGCAGGTGACTGCCTCAAACCAGTTAGTACGATAACGCGGGGCTTGAAACGACGGACCATCGTTTGAGTTTGAAGTCTCCGACTTGGGCATTTGTGTAAACCAACCGAAACAGCGCGGATTCCATGCTATCCGCCTAGACCGTCAAATGTAAACTCCCTCAGTGGTTTTTTCGCACAAATATTTTTCCTCCCGCCATGCGAGACCTTCTGCGTTTTGAGCCGCTGTATCAGGAGCGCGTCTGGGGTGGCCGGGCCCTTGAGGCCGCCTTTGGCCGCACCCTGCCGCCCAGCTCGCCGATCGGCGAGAGCTGGGAAATCGTGGACCGCCCGGAGGCGCAGTCTGTCGTGCAGGCCGGGCACCTCAAGGGCCAGACGCTCCATGCCGTGCTCGCGAAACATGCCGCCGACGTGATGGGGCCGAAGTGGCCCGCGTCGCGCCCGTTTCCGCTGCTGGTGAAGTGGCTCGATTGCCGGGAGCGGCTCAGCCTGCAGGTGCATCCGCCGGCGGCCGTCGCCGCCGAGCTCAAGGGCGAGCCCAAGACCGAAAACTGGTACATCGCCCACACCGCGCTCGACGCGCACCTGCTCGTGGGCCTGCGCCGGGGCGTGACACGAGAGCAGTTCAAGAAGGCCATTACGGACGGCACGCTGGAGCAGTGCATCCACCACTTCCGCGTCGCCGCCGGCGACTCCATCCTGGTGCATAGCGGCCAGGTCCACGCCATCGACGCGGGCAACCTTATCCTCGAGATCCAGCAGAATTCCGACACGACCTACCGCGTCTATGACTGGGGACGCGTCGGCCTCGACGGCCAGCCGCGCAAGCTGCACATCGCGGAGTCGCTCCGCTCCATCCAGTGGGATGACTTCGAGCCCGCGCCGGTGCGGGCCGCCCCGACCTCCGGCGTGATCGCCAATTGCGCCGAATTTTGCATCCGCCGCGTGGTCCTCGGGGCCGGCGAGAGGTTTTCCGTCCACGCCAACGAGCAGCCGCGGCTGCTGAGCGTGGTGAGCGGCTCGGTGCGCTGTGATGCGGACAGCAGCACCGGCTCCCGCGCGCCCTTCGGCCACGCGCTGGGACGGGGCGAAAACGTCCTCCTGCCCTATGCTGGCGCCTTTACCTTTTCCGCCGAGACCACGGCCATCCTGCTGGTGACGGAAAAATTCGTCTGATCACCGTGGGTCGTACGCGCTGCACATCCGCCGATGCCCGTGGGGGCGCGCTGTTCAAACTGTTGGTCTTCCTGACGGTGATGTTGGCCGCGGTGGCCCTGGCTTGGATGCTGTTTTTGCCGGCCGTGCTCACGTCGCAGTTGCGGTCGCGCACGGGCTTCGACGCGACCGTGCAGAGCCTCACGGCCAATCCCTTCACCGGCCGGGTGCACCTGCGCGGCTTGGTGGTGACCAACCCGCCCACGTTTCCCGTGCCCGAGTTCATGGAAGTGCGGGAATTTCAGAGCGACCTGCAGGTGTTCTCGCTGCTGACGGGCCGGACGGTCTTCGATTCGCTCGTGCTCGATGTGGCCGGGGTGACGCTGGTGATACGCCCGGACGGCCAGACCAACGCCGGGGCCTTCCAGCACCACCTCACGGCCACCGGGGAGGGCCTGCCCCAGTCAGCGGCGCCGGCGCACCCCTTCCTAGTCCGCCATCTCACCCTGCGCATGGACCGGCTCGTGATTGTCGACCACTCCAGCCGGCTGCCGGTGACGCACGAATACCCCCTCCACCTGAACCAGAGCTACACGGATGTAACGAACGTGAAGCAGTTGCTGAGTCCGCTGGGCATGCAAAGTCTGGCGCCTGTCGGCCTCGCCCTCAAGGGCCTGGTCCCCGGCGAGCTGGGTGAAGCCATTTCGGATGCAACCAAGGATGCCGCCAAGGCTGGAGCGGGGATTTTCAAGAATCTCGGCCGCAAAACCGGGGAAAAGGTGAAAGGTTTCTTCGATGCGCTTGAAGAAAGCCGCAAACCATAGTTAGCTCATCCTTTCTTATGTCCGATTCCGACCCGACCGACACCCTCAACCCTGTCCCACCCGCCGAGTCCGCGGCGAAAGCCGCGCCCGCGCCCGATGCGAAGCAAGAGGCCGCCGCCAACTACGATCGTTATCTGCGCGCCGTGGCCGACTTGGAGAATTTCCGCCGCCGGGCCGTGCGTGAGAAGGACGAGCTGCGCCAGTTTGCCACCTCCCGCGTGCTGGAGGATTTGCTGCCCGTGATGGACAACCTGGTCCTCGGTCTGACCGCGGCGAAGCAGCCGGGCGCCGATCTCAAGACGCTGTCGGGTGGGGTGGAAATGGTGCTGAACCAGCTGAAGTCGGCCCTCGCCAGTCACGGCCTGAAGGAAATCTCCCCGCTGGGGCAGCCGTTTGATGCCAATCTCCACGAAGCTCTATCTGCCCAGCCGAGCCCGACGGTGCCGGACGGCACTGTCGTGACCGTGGTGCGCACGGGTTATTCGCTCAACGGCCGCCTGCTGCGCCCCGCCGCGGTGATCGTCTCGAGCGGAGCGGCGAACAATGACGGCGCCAAAGCCTGACGCACCCATGGCCAAGGAAGACTACTACCAGCTGCTGGGCGTGGAAAAGACCGCCGGCGAAGACGAACTCAAGAAAGCCTACCGCAAGAAGGCGGTGCAGTATCACCCGGACAAAAACCCGGGCAACAAGGAGGCCGAGGAGATGTTCAAAAAGATCTCCCATGCCTACGAGATCCTGAAGGACCCGGAAAAGCGCGCCGCCTACGATCGTTATGGCCACGCGGCATTCGAGGGCCCGGGCGCCGGCGCAGCCCGCGGGCGCGGCGGCATGTCCGGCGGGGGCGGGTTTCACGATCCGTTTGATATTTTCCGCGAGGTGTTCGGCCAACAGGGCGGCGGCGGTGGGGGCATTTTTGACGAAATGTTCGGCGGCGGTGGCGGGCAGGGAGGCGGGCGCGACGGCTCGGACCTGCGCTACGACCTGGAAATCTCCCTCGAGGAAGCTGCGCGCGGCGCGGAGCGCGAAATCTCCTTCCGCAAACACGCCACCTGTGAGCGCTGCGACGGCGTGGGCGCGGAGCCCGGTTCAAAGAAGATCACGTGCCCAACCTGCCGCGGCGCGGGCCAGGTCCGCCGCTCGGGCGGCATCATCACCTTCACGCAGGTCTGCCCGACGTGCAATGGCGCGGGCTCCAAGATCGAGAAACCCTGCACCGCCTGCCACGGCGAGGGCCGCGTGATCAAGACCACCAAGCTCAACGTCCGCATCCCCGCCGGGGTGGACAGCGGCTCCCGGCTGCGCTCCTCCGGCAACGGCGAGGCCGGTCTCGCTGGCGGCCAGTCGGGTGACCTCTACATCGTGCTGTCGGTGAAGGAGCACGAGCTGTTCGAGCGGCAGGACGACAACCTCTTCTGCGAGATCCCGATCAAGTTCACGCTCGCGACCCTCGGCGGCACGATTGAGGTGCCCACACTGTTCGGCAAGGCGTCACTCAAGATTCCCCACGCCACACAGAGCGGCACGACCTTCCGCCTGCGCGAGAAGGGCATGCCCTCGCTGCGCGGTGGCCGGCAGGGCGACCAGCTCGTGCGGGTGCAGGTCGAAGTGCCGCAATCGCTGACTGCGGAGCAGAAGAAACTGCTCGAAGAGTTCGCCCGCATCAGCGGCGACGCCAGCGAGCCGACGTCGAAGAGCTTCTTCGAGAAGGCGAAGAAGTTCTTCTGAGCCTCAGCGTTTCGCCAGCTTCACGTCCATCCACACCGCGAGCGTGAGCACCACGCCGCGGACGATGAATTTCATCTCGGGGGCGACCGCGAGCAGGGTCATGCCGTTGAGCAGGCAGGCCATGATCAGTGCGCCGAAGATCACGCCGAGCACGCTGCCGCGTCCGCCGCGCAGGCTGGTGCCGCCGATCACGCAGGCCGCGATCGCGTCGAGTTCCATCGAGTCGCCCACGGTCGTGGTCGAGGCGCCGGCGTAGGCCGTCTGCATGAGTCCCGTCACGGCAACGATGCCGCCAAGCAGCGTGAACGCCCCGATCACCGTGCGCTGCACCGGCACGCCGGAGACAAACGCCGCCTCCTCGTTGCCGCCGATGGCGTAGAGATGGCGGCCGAAGGGGGTGTGGCGCGTGATGACCTGGATGACGAGGGCGACGCACCCGAGGATCACGACCGGCAGCGGGATGCCGCGAAACTGGTTCACCGTGAGGACAAACAAGAGCAGGCCCTGGGCGGTGAGGAAGAGTTTCAGGAACGCGATCTCGGCGTCATCCACCGCAAAGCCCAGCGCCGAACGCCGGCGGCGGGCGCGCAGGTTGAGCAGCACCAGCCCGGCGAACACGAGAGCCACGAGCCCGCCGCTGGCGACGGGCGGGAGGTAGAAAGTCGTGAGCAGGGAGTACAGGTTGCTCTGGCCCCCGGCGACGACCGGGATGGTGCGGCTGCCGATCACGAGCCAGAACGCGCCCTTGAAGATCAGCAGTCCGCCCAGCGTGATGATGAACGCCGGGATGCGCTGGCGCACGATCAGCGAGCCCATGGCCATCCACAGCAGGAGGGCAACGGTCACGCTGACTGCAATCGCCGCGCCGGCGGGCCAGTGGTGGTTGAAAATCAGGACGCTCGCGATGCCGCCCATGAGCCCGACCCCGCTGCCCACGGACAGGTCGATGTGCCCGGGCAGGATCACCAGCAACATCCCGAGTGCGAGGGTGGCGGTGATCGCCAACTCGACCGCGAGCATGGAGAGGTTGCGGGAGGACAGGAATTGCGGGGCGGCGAGCGCGAAGAACGTGCCGATCACCAGCAGGCTGAACAGCAGGGAGAAATCGCGGAGCGTGAGTTTTGTTTTCATCGTCAGGCGGCGGTGAGGGTGCGGCCCATGGCGGCGGCGAGCAGGCGCTCGGGCGTGGCCTCGGGCTTGGTGAAGGCGCCGCCGACGCGGCCGTCGTGCAACATCAGGATGCGGTCGCTCATGCCCAGCAGTTCGGGCAGCTCGCTTGAGACGAGCACGACCGCCTTCCCCTGCGCGGTGAGTTCGTTGACGAGGGTGTAGACCTCGAGCTTGGCGCCAACGTCGATGCCGCGGGTGGGCTCGTCGAGAAAGACGACGCGTGGCTCGGTCATGAGCGCCTTGCCCAGCACGACCTTTTGCTGGTTGCCGCCGGAAAGCGTGCCGACGGCGGTTTCCAGCGACGGGGCCTTCACCTGCAGCGAAGAGAAGAGGCCCTGGTTGGCGTGGGCCTCGCGTTCCTCGTCGATCAGCGCCCCGCGGCGCAGACGGGTGAGGGACGAGAGCGAGAGGTTGAACCCGATGCTCTCGGCGAGAATGAGACCGTAGCGCTTGCGGTCCTCGCTCGCCAGCACGAGGCCGGCGGCGAGCGCGGCGACGGGCGAGGCGGCTTCGAAGGGCCGGCCGCCGAGCTGCACGTGTCCGTTGAGCCGGACGCCCCAGGCGCCGAAGAGATGCATGAGTAGCTCGGTGCGGCCGGCGCCCATCAGGCCGCCGATGCCCAGGACTTCCCCGGCGCGGAGCTCGAATGAAATGTGATGCAGCCGGGCGGGCCCGCCCTTCACCGCGGCGGCGCAGAGGTCATCGACCGAGAGCAGGACCTCGCCGGGATGCGAGGTGTGGCGAGGGAAAAGCTCGGTGATTTCCCGGCCCACCATCGCGCGAATGACCTCGTTTTTGTTAGTGGCCGAGGATTGCAGCGTGGTGATGGTCGCGCCGTCGCGCAGCACGGTGATGCGGTCGGCGACGGCGAAGACTTCATCGAGTTTGTGGGAAATGTAGATGCACGCGATTCCGCGGCGGCGGAGGTCGCGGAGCAGTTCGAGCAGCGTGTCCACCTCCCGTTCGGCCAGGGCGGCCGTGGGCTCGTCGAGGATGAGGATCCGGGCGTTTTTGCTGAGGGCCTTGGCGATTTCGACGAGCTGCTTGCTGCCGACGCCGAGGTCGCCGACGAGGGTATCGGGGGCGAGGTCGAGCCCGACCCGGGCGAGCAGGGCGCGGCCGTCGCGCCAGATCCTGTCCCAGTCAATCAGCACGCCGCGGCGGGGTTCGCAGCCGAGAAAGAGGTTCTCCGCGACCGTCAGCTCGTCCACCAGCGCGAGCTCCTGATAGATGACCGCGAGGCCGGTATGCTGCGCGTCGGCGATGGAGGCGAACTGCGCCGGGGCACCGTCGAAGAAGAGTTCCCCCTCGTAACTGCCATGCGAGTGCAGGCCGGAGAGGAGCTTGATCAGGGTGGACTTGCCCGCGCCGTTCTCGCCGCACAGCGCGTGGATCTCGCCCGGGCGCAAGTCGAAGCTGACTTCGCGCAGCGCGGTGACGCCGGGGAAGCGCTTCGTGATGGAGCGGGCTTCGAGCAGGGCTGGCATTATCTTTGAAACACCGCGTCGTGAGCGTGCACCCCGTCCGCAACGACGGTGGCCTCGAGGTTATCCTTGGTGACGGTCACAACCGTGAGCAGGACGGCGGGGACCTTCACCTGGCCATTGTCGATGTCATCGTGGGTCACGATGGCCTGCCGGCGGGCCAGTTTGTTCGCGAACTCGGCCGCGGTGCGGGTCAGGTTCTTCAGCGGCTTGTAGATGGTCATGGCCTGCGTCCCGCGGGCGATCCGCTGACAGGCAGAGAGGTCGGCGTCCTGGCCAGTCACGACGACCTGGCCGGCGAGGCCCTCCTCAAGCAGGGCCTGGATGCAGCCGCCGGCAGTGCCGTCGTTGGACACGAGCACGGCATCAATATTCCGACCGGCCTTGGTGATCGCAGCGTTGGTGATCTTCTTGGCGTTCTCCGGCCGCCAGTCGTCGGCCCAGTCCTCGTGAACGACCTCGATCGAACCGTTGGCAATGAGCGGAGCGAGCACCTTGTCCTGGCCCTCCTTGAACATCAGGGCGTTGTGATCGGTCTTCGCGCCGTAGATGCGCACGAGGCGGAAATGGCGGCCGCGAAAGGTGTCGACGAGATACTGGGCCTGCAGTTCGCCGACGCGAAGATTGTCGAAGGCGACGTAGAGATCGAGGTCGCAACCGGTGATGAGCCGGTCGTAGGAGAGTACGGGGATGCCAGCCTCGTGCGCGAGGCGCACGGCCTTGGCCATGGCGGCTCCGTCGTGGGGGATGATGACGAGCGCGTCGACGCGGTTGCTGATCAGGGCCTCCACGTCCTTGAGCTGACGGACATCGTCGCTGTTGGCGGATTGCACGAGCACGTCGGCACCGAGTTCGCGGGCGCGGGCGGTGAACAGCTCCTTGTCTCGCTGCCAGCGCTCCTCCTTGAGGGTGTCCATCGAGAAACCGATCACCGGGCGGTGTGGGCCGGCGGCCGCGGCGCCTGCGCCACGGCGCAGGGTGAGGCCGATGAGCAGCGAAAGCACGAGCGAGAAGACGACCAAGCCGAGTCGGTATTTCATGGGGTGGGGAACTTGGGGGAGTGAAAGGTAGGGAAAGTTAATTTACAACGGTGGAACACCCTGCGAGCGTCGCGTTTTGCTTGAAAACGGAAAATCCCAAGCTGCTCAACCTGTCCGCCGCCATCGCCGCGCGGGAGGCCCTGCGTGCGGCGGGGAAGCGGGTGGTGCTGACCAACGGGGTTTTTGATCTGTTGCATGAAGGCCACCTCCATTCGCTGAAGGCGGCGCGGGCGCTGGGCGACGCGTTGTTTGTGGCCATCAACAGCGACGCGAGCGTCAAGGCCATCAAAGGTCCCACCCGGCCCATCCAAAGTGAAACCGAGCGGGCCCGGGCTCTCGGTGAACTCGCGTGCGTGGACGAGGTCGTGATTTTTGGCACCCCGCGCCTCACCGCGGAGATCCGGGCGTTGCGGCCGGACATTTACTGCAAGTCGGGCGACTACACGCCCGACAAGCTCAATCCGGAGGAGCGCCAGGCCCTGGACGAAGCCGGGGCCGAAATTTCCTTCGTGCCCTTCCTGCCCGGCCACAGCACCACGGCCCGCATCGCCCAGATGAAGGCGGCGGGAGAACTTTGACCCCCATGCGCGTCGTTATTCTTGGCTCCGGCCGCGGCTCCAACGCCGAGGCGATCTTGGCGGCGCAACAGGCCGGCCGGCTGGGCCGGGCCCGGGTGGTCCAGATTATCTCCGACCAGCCCGCGGCGGGCATTCTTGCCCTAGGACCGCGCTTTGGTGTGACCGCGGCGTTTGTGGATCCGGCGCCGTTCAAGACCAAGCTCGAGGGCGAGGGGGAAGCGCGGTTTATCGCGGCGGTCAACGCCTGC
This sequence comes from uncultured Opitutia bacterium, assembly GCA_903839035.1. GTDB lineage: Bacteria > Verrucomicrobiota > Verrucomicrobiia > Opitutales > Opitutaceae > Opi-474. The sequence goes on along the minus strand of CAIMAQ010000125.1, from coordinate 6,551 downwards.
GCGCCCGATCTGGTGGTGCTGGCGGGGTTCATGCGCGTGCTGAAGCCGGGATTCCTGGGCGCCTTTGCCGGCAAGATCATCAATCTCCACCCGAGCCTGCTGCCGAGCTTTCCGGGTCTGGACAGCATCGGACAGGCGTTTCGGCGGGGGGTGAAAGTCACCGGCTGCACGGTGCACGCCGTCACGCTCGACGTGGATGGAGGCCCGATCATCGACCAGGCGGAGGTACGCGTGGATCCGGCCGACACGCTCGAATCGCTCACGGCGAAGGTTCACGCGGCCGAGCACGCGCTACTGCCGGCGGTGATCGCGCGGTTGGGCGGGCGCTGATTTTTGCGGCATGGATACCGCCATCTGGCAGCTGCCGTTGAAGAATCCGCCGCAGCTCGTGCAGGCGGGCCGGGCAGTGCACGGGCGCAAACAGGCGGTCGAGGAATACCAGTTGCCAGAGCTGTGGTGCCTGCATCTGTACCGGTACGAGGGCCAGGTGACCATTGACGGCCGCGAGTTTGCGATCGCTCCGGGTTGGGCCGGAATCACGCCGCCCAACGGGCGCATCGTCTACCGGTTTCGGGGCGAATCACAGCACACCTTCGCGCATTTCCGGCTGCCGGTGGGCGGCGACCTGGTAGCGATTCCCGTGATGCAGGACGTGGGTGACGCGTTTGATTCCCTCACGCGGGCGCTGGAGGAAGCGGCCGGCTGGCTGCCCTCCCAGCCCCGGAGGGCGTCGGTGCGGCTGTGGGACGTGTTGTGGCAACTCGCCAGCCAACCCATGACCGAGCGGGCGCCGCACCAGCGCCAGCACCCCGCCCTCAGCCGCGCGGTGCGCGAGATCGAGCTGCACCTGTCGCAGCCGCTGACGATCCCGGCCATCGCCCGGCGGGCGGACATTTCACACAATCACCTCACGCGGCTGTTCCGTTCCCAGTTTGGCGTGACCATCGAGGGCTACATCCGCCAGCGCCGGGTTGAGTACGCGTTGCACCTGCTGGCGCACACGACGCTCGCGGTGAAGACCATCGCGGGCGAGGTGGGACTGCCGGACCTGCATTTTTTCAACAAGACCATCCGGGCGGCGGTGGGGCTGAGTCCACGCGACTACCGCAGGCGCCGGGGTTCGGCGTAAGGGATTGGCGTTGCTGCGGATGGCGGAGCCAGGGATTTTCCCGGGATGGATCTGTGTGAAATCAAAGTGGAAATTCCCGCCGGACGTGCGGACGAGGCGGACAATGTGATGCTGGAACTGGGAATCGACGGCTGGAGTCTCCTCGAGGATGCCATCGCCCAGCGAGCCTGGGTGGTTGGGATCTTTTCCGGCGAGACCGAGGCGAAGAGCCGCTGGAGCGAGTTGAGCGGGCTGCTGACCGGCCTCGCCCTGGGCGAGCCGGTGCGGCGGATGCTCGCGGATGGCGACTGGCGCGACAGCTACAAGGCGCATTTCAAGGCCTGGCGGTTTGGCCGGCTGCACTGGGTGCCGGTATGGGAGCGGGCGAGTTTCCAGCTTCCGGCCGGTGACGAGGTGCTGTGGCTCGACCCGGGCATGGCCTTTGGCACGGGGAATCACGAGACAACGCGGTTGTGCGTGGAGCGTTTGACGGAACTTGAGGCCAGGCAGGCGGCTGCGGGGGGCCCAAGGGGTCGGCGGCGCGTGGTTGATGCCGGCTGCGGATCCGGGATTCTGGCGCTTTCGGCTGCAAAACTGGGGTTTGAGGAAGTCGTGGGCTTCGACAATGACCCCGAGGCCGTGAAAGTGAGTGAGGAGAATGCCGAGCTGAACGGCCTGGCCGGCAAGGTGCCGTTTTACGTGGGCGACCTGGTCAGCGGGCTGGCTGGGAAGAGCGCTGACCTCCTGCTGGCTAACATCTTGGCCAACATACTCATACAATTTTCCCCGCAGCTGGTGGCCGCGGTGGCGCCGGGTGGGACCCTGGTGTTGAGCGGAATCCTGGCGGTGGAAAGTGCGCAGGTGAGGACGGTGTTCGCGGCGGCGGCGCCGGGTTGGACGGTCGAATCACGCGTCCTCGGCGAGTGGAGCGATGTGGTTTTGACCCGGCCGAACTGATCCGGACGCAAAAAGGGCCGGCGGTGAGGCCGGCCCGGGGAAAGACAAAGCGGTCGGGTGGCGTTTAGGAGAACAAGTCCGGCGGAGTGCGGCTCATGAAGTCCTCCATGTAGGCCGTGGTGGCCTTGCCCTCGATAAAGACGGGGTCGGACATGATGGCCTTGTGCAGCGGGATGGTGGTCTTGATGCCACGGATGATATACTCGCTCAGGGCCCGGTAGGTGCGCTCGAGGGCAACCTTCCGGGTGGTGCCAAAACAGATGAGCTTGCCGATCATCGAGTCGTAATGCGACGGGATGACATAGCCGCTGTACGCGTGGGAATCGACGCGCACGCCATGGCCGCCGGGAGCATAATAGAGGCCGATCGTGCCGGGGGACGGGGCGAAATTGCGGGCGGGATCCTCGGCGTTGATGCGGCACTCGATGGCGTGCTTCTCGAACTTGATGTCGCCCTGGTCGAACGAGAGCTTCTCCCCATTGGCGACGAGAATCTGCTGCTTGATGAGGTCGATGCCGGTGCATTCCTCGGTGACGGGATGCTCCACCTGGATGCGGGTGTTCATCTCGATGAAGTAGAAATTACCCTTGGCATCGACGAGGAACTCGATGGTCCCGGCATTTTCATAGGCGGCGGCCTCGGCGGCGCGGATCGCGGCCTTACCCATCTTTTTGCGGAGATCCGAGGTGAGGAAAGGCGAGGGCGACTCCTCGATGAGCTTCTGGTGACGGCGCTGGACCGAGCAGTCCCGTTCGCCCAGGTGGAGCACCTTGCCATGAGAGTCGGCGAGGATCTGGAACTCGATATGGCGGGGCTTTTCGATGTAACGCTCGATGTAAACGGCACCGTTGCCAAAGGCCTTCTCGGCCTCATTGCGGGCGACATGGTATTCCTTGGCGAAGGAAATGTCGTTATGTGCAATGCGCATGCCGCGGCCACCGCCGCCGGCGACGGCCTTAATGATGACCGGGTAGCCAATCTTCCGGGCAACCTTGACCGCCTCGGTCTCATTTTCGACTGGACCGTCGGAACCAGGCACGATGGGCACACCGGCCTTTTTCACGGTGTCTTTGGCGACGGCCTTATCACCCATCATCTTGATGGATTTATATTTAGGTCCGATAAACTTGATATTACACGACTCGCACTGCTCGGCGAATTTAGCGTTTTCCGACAGGAAGCCATAACCCGGGTGGATGGCGTCCACATCCGCAATCTCTGCCGCGCTGATGATGCGGTCTGCCCGAAGGTAGCTGTCGGCGCTCTTGGGTCCGCCAATACAAATGGCCTCATCGGCCAGTTGGACGTGCAGTGACTGGACGTCGGCCTCGGAGTAAACCGCGAGGGTCTTGATGCCAAGTTCACGGCAGGCTCGGACGATGCGGAGCGCGATTTCACCGCGGTTGGCGATGAGGATTTTCTGGATCATGTGGTAGGCAGGGGTCTATCCCCGGACCGCAATGCGCAGGGCGCATCGTGCGGGCTTACCCGCGACGGTCAGGGGAAATTGGGCGAAATCAGCCCTGTTTAACCTTAAAGAGGCGCTGGCCGTACTCGACAGGCTGGCCGTTCTCGACGAGGGCCTCAACGACGGTGCCTTTGATCTCGGCCTGGATTTCATTCATGATCTTCATCGCTTCGATGATACAGACCACACTTGTCTCAGTGACCTTGGTACCAGTCTCGGCGAACGCCTTACTCTCCGGGGACGCGGCGCGATAGAAAGTACCGACCATCGGGGACTTAACGTAGATAATGCCTTCTTCTTCCTTGGCCGGGCCCGCGGGAGCGGGGGCAGCATTGGAGGTTACAGGCAGGGTGGCCGGAACGGTCTCATTCACCGGGAAAGGAGAGTTAGACCCCCGGGAGTTGGAAACCAGAGGCACGCCATTGCCGCCGCGCCGGATTTTGAGCTTAAAACCTTCTTCTTCGACCGCGAACTCACTCAACTCGGAGCGTTTCATGAGTTCGATGATTTGTTTGATC
>CAIMAQ010000124.1 GCA_903839035.1 uncultured Opitutia bacterium | reverse complement strand
GGCTGGGCTCGGATACGAGCCGCACGCTCGCGCAGCTCGCCGACGCCGCCGAGGCCGTGCAGCGGCTGGCCGAATTTCTCGAGCGCAACCCGCAGGCGCTGATCAGCGGCAAACACCCGGCGCGCTGAAATTGCGTCCGCGAACCACCCGAAACTCCCGATGAAAGCCCGTCCTCTTTCCCTCCTTTCCCTGCTGCTCCCGGTCCTCTGGCTCCTCGCCGGCGCGGGCTGCAACGTCATTCCGGCCTCGCAGCCGGATGCGACCCGCTACTACGTCCTGACCACTATCCCCGCCAAGCCCGCCGCGGCGGCGGCCGAGGGTCCGCACTGGCGCATCGCGCTGCGCACGGTCGAGGTCCCGAGCTTCCTCCGGGGCAAGGCCATGCAGGTGCGCAGCGCCGGCAACGAGGTCCACTACGCCGATGAAGCCCGCTGGGCCGAGTCGCTCGAGGCCGGCCTGGGCCGGGTCCTCCGCGAGAGCCTGGAGGGCCGCGGTGAGATCGCCCATGTGGTGGTGTCGGCGGGCGAGGATCCGGACTTTGACGTGCTGGTGCGCGTGCTCCGGTGCGAGGGCGACAGCGACGCGAAAGTGGCGCGCTTTTCCGCCGTGGTGGAAATTTATGCGCCCCGCCTCGGGGCGGACCTGCGGGCGCGCGACACCTATGTCATCGAGGTCGCCGGCTGGGATGGCAGCTATGGCCAGCTCGCGGCCAAGCTGAGCGAGGCCGTGGACGGGCTGGCGGGGCGGATCGTCACCCTGCTTGGGTCCGCGGGCTCGCCGGGGAAGCGCTGACCGGCGGGGTCGCCGCGCTTACTTCAGCGCGGCGGCGATGCGGGTGAGGGCGGCCTCGACGTTGGCGCGGGAGTTGAACGCGCTGATGCGCACGTGGCCCTCGCCGCACTTGCCGAAACCGGCGCCGGGCGTGCAGACGACCTGGGCCTGGTTCAGCAACAGGTCGAAGAACTCCCAGGAGTCGCGGCCGGTGTTGATCCAGATATAGGGCGCATTGTCGCCGCCGACGCAGGGCAGGCGGAGCTTGGCCATGGCGTCGCGGATGAGCTTCGCGTTGCCGAGGTAGAAGTCGGTCATCGCCCGCGTCTGCTGCTGGCCCGCGGCGGTGAAGATGGCGGCGGCGGCCTTCTGGATGGGATAGGCGACGCCGTTGAACTTGGTGGTGTGGCGGCGGGTCCAGAGGGCGTGCACGGAGTGCGGCTGGCCGGCGGCGTCGAAGGCCTGGAGCGACTTCGGCACCACGGTGTAGGCGCAGCGCGTGCCGGTGAAGCCGGCGGTCTTGGAGAAGCTGCGGAACTCGATGGCGACGTCGCGGGCGCCGGGGATCTCGTAGATGGAGTGGGGGATGGCCGGGTCGCGGATGTAGGCCTCGTAGGCGGAGTCGAAGAGAATGATGGCTTGGTTCTTTTTGGCGTAGGCGACCCACGCCGCGAGCTGGGTCCGGGTGGCGACGGCTCCGGTGGGGTTGTTCGGGAAGCAGAGGTAGATCAGGTCGGTGGCGGCACTGGGAATCGCGGGCACGTAGCCATTGGCCGGGGTGCTGTCGAGGTAGGTGACCCCGGTGTAGCGGCCGTCGGCGTTCATCCCGGTGCGGCCGGCCATGACGTTGGTGTCGATGTAGACCGGATAGACGGGGTCGGGGATCGCGAGCCGGATGTCGGAGCCGAAGATTTCCTGGATGTTGCCGCAGTCGCACTTCGAACCGTCGGAAACGAAGATCTCGTCCGCCTCGATCGGGCAGCCGCGCGCGGTGTAGTCATGGGCGGTGATGGCCTCGCGGAGGAAGGCGTACCCCTGCTCGGGACCGTAGCCCTTGAAGGTCTCGCGCTTCGCCATCTCGTCGGTGGCGGCATGCAGCGCCGTGATGCACACGGGCGGGAGGGGCTCGGTGACATCGCCAATGCCCAGCCGGATGATCGGCTTGGCCGGGTTGGCCGCGACGAAGGCGTTCACGCGCTTCGCGATGTCGGTGAAGAGGTAGGAGGCCTTGAGCTTGGTGTAGTTCTCGTTGATGCGGATCATGGTGTAAAAAGGGAGGGGACTGGGCCCTCCTTCGCCCGTTGGGCTTCGGAGGGTTCGCCCACAGCAGAGCAGCGGCGAAGGATGTAAAGGGAGCGTGAAGCGGCCCTGTTGACGGGCCGAAAAACTTGAACAAAGGCCGCGAAGCGCGTTTGTTCAAGCCCGACGTTTCGATTCCGGAGCGTCGGCCCATGCAAAAAATCGAGTCCGTGTCAGAAATGCGGTCAGTCGCGGCGCAGCTCAAGGCGTCGGGCCAGACCATTGCCCTCGTGCCCACCATGGGTGCCCTGCATGCGGGCCAGGCGGCGCTGATCCGCGCCGCGGTGCAAAAGGCCGGCGTCGTGGTCGTGTCGCTCTTTGTGAATCCGCTGCAGTTCGGCCCGAACGAGACGATGGCGAACTACCCGCGGAGCATGGCGGAGGACCTGGCGCTTTGCGAGGCGTGCGGGGCGCAGATCGTGTTCCTGCCCACGGTGGCGGAAATCTATCCCAAGGGCTACTCGACCTACATCAGCGAGGAGCAGATCGCGCGGACACTCTGCGGGCTGTCGCGGCCGGCGCATTTCCGCGGTGTGACGACGATGATGGCGAATTTTTTCAACCTCATCCACCCGGACTTCGCGTTCTACGGCCAGAAGACCGCCCAGCGCGCGGCGATCGTGCGGAAGATGGCAGACGACCTGCATTTTGGCGTGGAGATCGTCGTCGTGCCGACCGTGCGGGAGGCGGACGGGCTCGCGACGGGCGTGAGCAACCGCAACTTTACCACCAGCCAGCGGGCGGAGGCGCTCGCGTTGAGCAAGGCGCTGACGAAGGTGAAGGAGATGACTGCCGCCGGCGTGCGCAATCCCGACCGGCTGATCGCCGAGGCGACGCACATCCTCAGCCAGCACCGGCGCGTGCGCATTATTTACATCTCGATCGTGGACCCGGTGACGCTCGAGCCGGCGCGCGAGGCCACGGCAGGAAAGACCATGCTGGCCCTGGCGGCCTGGGTCGACGAGGTGCGCCTGGTCGACAACGTGCTGTTGTAAAGCAGGCTGGGATGCCGGGTGGGGTAGAGTGCCACCGGATTTTTTAACCGCGAAGGGACGCGAATAAACGCGAATCCGGCATAACGAAGGTAAAGATCCGTTCCGCATTCGCGTCCATTCGCGGTTCTAACCCTCGGGCGGAAGGTGGGGCGGTTTTACCGTGGCGCGGCCGGCAACCCGTGGTTTGAATAGACGCTTTTACCCCCTGAGAGATTTCGGTGGAAATCTATCAAAATCTACCATTTCCTGTTTCTTTATGCCGGCCTCATCCGAACTGCTTCCGCGCCTGCTTGACCTCTCCCACCAGCTGGGCCGGGAAGAGCGCAAACTCACCATCCTCGGCGAAGGCAACACCTCGGCGCGGGTCTCGGGCAACCGCTTTCTGGTCAAGGCCAGCGGCTCGAATCTGGCCACGCTCGCCGCGGCCAATCTGACCGAGTGCCGCTTCAACGGCCTGCTGCCGCTGCTCGACACGAAGAACCTGACCGATGCCGCGGTGGACCAGGCGCTGCTCGCCGCGCGGGTGGACCCGACCGCAAAAAAACCCTCGGTCGAGGCGATGTTTCACGCGTGGCTGCTCACCCTGCCGGGCGTGAACTTCGTCGGCCACACGCACCCGGTGGCGGTGAACCAGATCCTGGCCACCAAGCGTGCGCGCACCTTTGCGACAAAGCGGCTGTGCCCCGATGAGATCGTCTGTTGTGGCGCCGAGTTCGTGCTGG
>CAIMAQ010000123.1 GCA_903839035.1 uncultured Opitutia bacterium | reverse complement strand
GGCAAAGCGCGGTCACTGAAAAATGAATGGGCCGGGCCCCTTGCGAGGCCCGGCCGGGATCAGACTTTGATTGCTCCGTGCGGTTTGCACGCAGGCATTACGCCACCGCGATCTTGCGGGGTTTCACGGCCTCGGGTTTCGGGAGCGTGACCGCCAGCACGCCATCGCGCAGCTCGGCCACGATCTTGTCGCCGTCGATCGCATTGTCATGGGTGAGCACCAGCTCGTAATTCGCGGCAGGCGACTCGCGATGGAGCGCGGTCCAGCCGGCGGGCTGCGTCCAGCCGCGGCGACCGGTGATGCGCAGCTCGTTGCTTTCGGCGGTCAGTTCAAGGCCGTCCTTCGCCACGCCGGGCAGTTGGACCGTGAGGCGGTAGGCCTCGGGGGTCTCTTGCACGGCATAGGCGGGCTTGAGGGTGGCGGAGGGGGAACAGGCGACGCCGTCGGCGCAGGCGGTGGCTGGCTCGCGGGTGAGGCTGGGGAGGATATTGTTGAAGAGTGACATGGTGATTGTGGGTTAAGGTTTAAGTCGCGGCGGGTGATTTGACCGTGACCGTGATCTTCTTCGGCTTGGCCTCTACGCGCTTCGGGAGCGTGACGGTGAGGAGGCCGTTCTCGTAGGCGGCGCTGACCTGGTCGGCCGAGATTTCGGCGGGGATGGTCAGCGAGCGGCTGAACGAGGACGACTGGACGGCCTCGCCTTCGGCCTGCCCTGAGCCCGTCGAAGGGGTCGCGGGCACCTTGCGCACCGCGGTGATGGTCAGCGTGCCATCGGTCATCTCGACCTGGATGGCATCGCGGTTCACGCCCGGAAGCTCGGCGCGGACATAGGCGTGGTTCTGGTCTTCATAGAGATCGACCGGGAAGCCGGTGCCGGCCGCAATCCCCTCAAAGGTCGGGAGGGCGGAGGCAAACATGCGGTCAATTTCGGTGTCGAGGCCCGCCCAGGGAGAGCGGACAAAGCGGCCGGGCAACGTGGCCAGGCTGCGGTAGGAAGGATAGGTATAGCGAATGATGTTCATGGTGATTTTTGTGGAATGAGGGTTGTCGGGCGAAGGCCCTTCGAATGATCACCCATTGCAGGTGGGATGCCGGGGTTCGGGCGTAATTCATACAATTGCTGATGATGGAGATATGAATTCACGGGCGTTATCCGCTGTGACGCATTGGCCGAGTTGAGCCGTCTCAGGCGGGAAGGGATTTCCCATCTGCCGGCGCACGAAAATATGCCGGAGAAATTCCGTGCCCAACCGGGTCGGGCGTGGTTCACTGCCCGTCCTTTCCGCATGACCTTTGACTTTGACACTCCCATCCAGCGCGCCGGCACCGATTCCCAGAAATGGCAGAAATACGCCGGACGCGACGTGCTGCCGATGTGGGTCGCCGACATGGATTTCAAGTCCCCACCCGCCGTCATCGCGGCCATCCAGGCCCGCGTGGCCGACGGCGTGTACGGTTATGCCCGGCCGGTAAAGTCCTCGACCGACGCCGTCGTGAACGCCCTCGCGGCGCGTTACGGCTGGAACATCGAGCCCTCTTGGCTGGTGTGGCTCCCGGGCCTCGTCGTCGGCTTGAACGTGGCCGCGCAGGCCTTCGCCGCCGTCGGCGACGAAGTGCTGACGCTCACGCCCGTCTACCCGCCGTTCATGACCGCGCCGAAAAACTCCGGCCGGGTCCCGGTCCAGGTGCCGTTCACCCTCAATGCCGCCGCGGCGCGCTGGGAAATCGACTGGGCCGCCCTCGAGCGCGCCGTCACGCCGCGCACGAAGCTGTTTTACCTCTGCAACCCGCACAATCCCCTCGCCCGCGTCTGGCGCCGCGAGGAACTTCTGCAGCTCGCGGACTTCTGCGTGCGGCACAACCTGCTGCTTTGCTCCGATGAGATCCACTGCGACCTCATCCTCGATCCGTCGCTGCCCCACATTGCGACCGCCACGCTGTCGCCGGAGATCGCCGCGCGCACCTTCACGTTCATGGCGCCGAGCAAGACCTACAACGTCCCCGGCCTCGGCACCTCGCTGGCCATCATCCCGGACCCGGCCCTGCGCGCGCAGTTCGTCCGCGCCACCGCCGGCATCGTCGCCGAGGTGAACACCTTCGGCTACACCGCCTGCGAGGCCGCGTACCGCGACAGCGAGGACTGGCGCCAGGCGCTGCTCACCTACCTGCGCGGCAACCGCGACTACCTCGTCGATTTCGTCGCCCGCGAGCTCCCGGGCATCAAGGTCGACGCGCCCATCGAGGCGACGTACCTCGCGTGGCTCAACGTCACCGCGCTCGGCCTGAAAGACCCGATCGCGCATTTCGAAAAACACGGCGTCGGCCTGAGCGACGGCGCCTTCTTCGGCGCGCCCAAGGGCCACTACGTCCGGCTCAATTTCGGCTGCACCCGCGCGACCCTCACCGAGGGCCTCAAGCGGATGAAGTCCGCCCTTGCCGCCAGCTAGCCACTCAAAGTTACCGAAAAAGTACGGTCCGCGCCTGGAGCCAGCGTAACCTATTGGGTTACGCTGGCTCCATGATCCCCACTCATCCGGTCCTCCGACAGTGGCTGGACCTCAGCGAGGCCCTCAGGGTGGCGGCGTATACTGGCGCGCGCCGGGTCCACCTGGCGGTGCGCCCCCGTCGGACCCAGTCGTATCGCACCCGGCGCCCGGGAACCGAATCACCGATGTGGAATGTCTGCGCGACGATGTTTCGCCGGGCGTTGCAGCCCTACGGAGCCAAAGCCCGGCTGGCGCGCTACCTCGGCATTCCCCGGCAACGACTCAATGATTTCCTCAAGGGCCGCAGTCGCCTGCCTGATGCCGAGCTCACCCTGCGACTCCTGCACTGGCTCACCGAGCTGCGCTCCGGTCGGGACGTATCCCTCTGACAGTGTAACCCAATAGGTTACACCGCCAGAGGGGTTGCGCTCATCCGCAGGTCGGGCAGGATGGCGGGGTATGCGCCTCGGGCCCTACGAGCTCTCGTCCAACCTCTTCCTCTCGCCGCTGGCGGGTTACACCAACCTGCCCATGCGTGAGACCGTGCGCGAACTCGGCGGGCTGGGCTGGGCCACGACAGATCTCGTCAACGCCCGCTCCCTCCTCGAGCGCAACGCCACCGCCCTCAAGCTGGTCGCCACGTCGGAAGCTGACCGCCCGCTCGCCATCCAGCTCTTTGGCAGCGTGCCGGAGGAGATGCGCGACGCCGCCGTCATGTGCCAGGAGCTCGGCGCGCAGTCCGTGGACATCAACATGGGCTGCCCCGTGAAAAAAGTCGTCAAGATCGGCGGCGGTTCCGCGATGATGACCGAGCTCACCAAGACCGCCGCCCTGGTCCGGGGCATGATCAACGCGGTCAAAATCCCCATCACCGCCAAGATGCGACTGGGCTGGGACGATGATAATCTCACCGCCCCCGACCTCGCGCGCGTACTCGAGGACACCGGCGTCGCCGCGATCTTCGTCCATGGCCGCACCCGCGCCCAGGGTTTCAGCGGCACCGTCAATCTCGCTGGCATCCGCTCGGTCGTGCAGGCCGTAAAGGCCATCCCGGTCATCGGCAACGGCGACGTCACCACGCCGGAGGCCGCCAAGCACATGTTCGACGAGACGGGCTGCGCCGGCGTGAGCATCGGGCGCGGGGCGTTTTACGACCCGTGGATTTTCCGCCGCACCGAGCATTACCTGCGCACCGGCGAGCTCACACCGGAGCCCGGCTTTGCGGAGCGCGTGCGCGTGCTGCGCCGGCATTTCGAGCGCTACATCGCGTTTTACGGCGAGGAGAATGGCGCGAAGCTCTTCCGCAAGGTCGCGCCGTGGTACGCCAAGCGCTTCGGCCCCGCCAAGGATTTCAAGCGCCGCATCATCACCATCACCTCCCGCGCCGATTTCGAGGCCGCGCTCGCCGAGTATGTCGCGTGGCGCGCGCCGTTCTGCGACGCGACCGGCGAACTCCTGCCAAAGTACCAGCCCGGCCCGATGGTCGCGTCATTCATGCGCGATCCCGGCGCCCCGGACGCCACCGAACGTGAGGCCATTCCCGTTCCCAAAGGCCCGGTCGAGGTGTGGTGAACCGGCGCATCCGCCTTTGCATCGCGGCGTTTTTTCCGCCTGACTGCCCGCTCCCATGGTCACGGTCTCGCATTTCTGGCAGCTCATTCTCGGCACGGTCATCGCCCTCCTGCCGCTGATCAATCCGCTCGCGGGCGCGCCGACCTTCCTCGCCATCACCGAAGGCGACACCGAGGTCCGGCGGTTCCAGCAGCTCCGCATGGCGTGCATCTACATGGTCGTCATCCTCGTGAGCTTCCTTATCGGCGGCACGTTCATCATGGGGTTCTTTGGTATTTCCATCCCCGGCCTCCGCATCGCGGGCGGGTTGCTGGTCGCCGGCATCGGCTCCGGCATGCTGGTGGCCAGTCCCCGCAGCACCGTGGAGGACGAACGCGTCCGCGAGGCCGCCCGGGCCAAGCGGGATATTTCCTTTTCCCCGCTCGCCATGCCCATGCTGAGCGGTCCCGGCTCCATCGCCGTCACGCTCGGCTTCATCTCGCTGGCCAACCACTGGATCGACTATGTCGCCATCATTCTCGGCATCCTCATCGTCGCCTCCATCACGTACGCCACCCTGCGCCTGTCCGGCAAGATCGTGACCGTCATCGGCGTCAACGGCATGCATGCGCTCACCAAGATCATGGGCTTCCTGCTACTCTGCGTCGGCATCCAGTTTGTCGTGAATGGCGTACTGGGCGTGGCCACGGACCCCGAGTTGATCCGCGCGATCCGCGACGCCGCCCTTTCGCACTGAGCGCAGCCATAACCTCCGGGCTCGACCCGTGCGGGCCCGGCATGCTCTAGTGCGGGCGAACCGCCCCATGACCAGCCTCCTCCCTGCGCACAACCCCGCGGCGCGGATCTTCGCCCGCGCCGAATGGATCTGGCCCGACGAATTTCGCTGGGACCTGCACAACGGCTTCGCCCTGTTCCGCCGCAACTTCACCCTGGACCGCGTGCCGCGCCGGGCGCCGCTGTTCATCACGGCGGACCAGTCGTACCAGCTGTACGTGAACGGCGCGTTTGTCGGTCGCGGACCGGCGCGCGGCTACCAATCGCACTGGCCCTACGATGAAATCGACCTCGCACGCTGGCTGGTGCCCGGCCGCAACGTCCTCGCCATCCGCGCCTACAACCCGGGCTACAGCAATTTCCAATACCTCACCCAGGGCTACGCCGGCCTGCTCGTCGCCGCCCCGTGGGGCGGCGGCCGCCTCCACACGGACGCAACCTGGAAATGCATCCGCCAGCCGGGCATCCGGCACGACATGACGCGCACCAGCCTGCAGCTGTTTGCGCAGGAGAATTTTGACGCCCGCGCGTGTCCGCACGACTGGATGAACTCCGAGTTCGACGACAGCGGCTGGACCACCACCGTGAAAACCCAGCGGCCGGGCGTGCTGCCGTGGTCGAATCTGGAGGCCCGCGGCATCCCGCAGATGCTGGAGGAAGCCTGGCGGCCGGGCACCGTCATCGGGACCGCCGAGGGCGCGTGCGGCGCCGGCTGGGAGGACGCCCGCAATCTCTACGTGCTCCGCCAGAACGAGGACCACACGCATGTCCCCGTGTCCGCGGCCCTCGACACCCCGGCGGCGGCCGATGCGCCCGTGGGCCTGTTTGCCGCGGGGCTGGAGATCCCGCCGACGGGTCCCGGGCGTTTCCGCAGCTACCTGCTGGATGTGGGCAAGCCCGTCGTGGGCAATTTCTCGCTGCAAATTGGCGGGGCGCGCGGCGGCGAGGTGATTGATCTGGTTTACACCGAGGTGATCGAGCCCACAAAGCTGGAGCCCGAGTTGAAATTTCCCGACGGCAGCCGCGTGGCGTTCGCCGCCCGGCTCACCTGCCGCGCCGGCCGCACGGAGCACATGTTCTACCATCCGTTCGGCTTCCGCCACGTGATGATCGTCGTGCGCAACTCCACGGTGCCGCTGCACATCGCCCCCTGCCTGCGCCGGACAGGCTACCCGGTCGTGCGCCGCGGGAGTTTCCAGAGTTCCGATCCCGTGCTGGAGAAAATCTGGGAGACCTGCGCGTGGTCGCAGCAAAACTGCATGCTCGACGCCTATGTGGACACGCCCTGGCGCGAACAGGCGCAGTGGTGGGGCGACGCGCGCGTGCAGGCCTGGAACACGTTTCACCTGAGCGGTGATGCCCGCCTTTTCCGCCGCGGCATCTACCAGATCGGCGCCCAGACAACGGCGGATGGCATTACCTACGGGCACGCCCCCACCATGGGGCACAACTGCGTGCTGCCGGACTTCACGCTGATCTGGATCATGACGCAGTGGGACTACTACTGGCAGACCGGCGACCTCGCGCCGTTCCGCGCGCACCGCGCGGTCGTGGAACACGCGCTCACCTATTTCGAGGCCCACACGGGCCAGGACGGGCTCGTCCACTATGATCCGCGGTACTGGCTGTTCCTCGACTGGACGGACCTGCCGAAGGACGGGGCCTCCAGCGTCTACAACCTCTGGCTGGTCCTCGCGCTAGAACGGCTCGCCGCGATGCACCGGCTGACCCGCGATCCCGCCGCCGCCACCCGTTGCGAACGCTGGGCCCGCCGGCTGCGCGTTCGCCTGCGCGGCCTGGTCAACCGGCGCGGACTGCTGGGCGACGGCCTCGACGCGAAGGGGAAAGTTCTCCGGAGCACGTCGCCCCACGCCCAGACCCTGGCGCTGATGGCCGGGCTGGTGCCGGAATCCGATGCGGCGATGGAGCGCTTCCTGCTCGATTACCTGGCGGACGAGTCCGGCCATGCCGCCAAGCCGAGCGCGTACTGGATCACCTATGTTTACTCGCTGCTGGCCGCCCGCGGCCATGGCGCCGAGGTCGTGGAGCATCTGCGGCCGCGGTGGGAGCCGATGATCGCCTACGGTTCCACGTTTGAACTTTTCTGCGACCATCCGGAGTTCCAAATCAGCCATTCGCATGCGTGGTCCGCCCACCCGCTGTTTCACCTCATGCAAATCATCGGGGGCGTGCGCCAGACCGCGCCGCAGTGGAAGCGCGTGGATTTCGTCCCGGAGTTTGTCGGCCAATCCGGCGGCTGCACCGTGCCGACGCCGGTGGGACCCATCACGAGTGCCTGGCGGCGCGACGGCGACCAGGTGCACGTCGAACTGGCCCTGCCGCGCGGCGTCACCGCTTCTGTCCGGCTGCCGGGCCTGGTCCCGTTTAAGGTGACCGGCCGGAAAAGCTGGCAAGTGTCACTCCCCTCCCCGGCCTGAACGCCGCGCCCGCTTAGTAACGGCGCGATACCGTCGCCCCGCGGGCGTCCCTGAACACGAGGCTCCGCGTGGAAGCGTCAATGCTGTCAAAATAGATTTCCTGGATGTCGTCGACCATCTCGCCCGTGCGAAACAGGCGGCCGTTGATGAAGGCGCGCGGGGGCTTGCCTTGGTAGACGCCGCTGATTTTCACGCCGGCCACAAACGTCTTGAATCCCGCGCTGGCATTCGGCACCGCCCGGATCATCTCGGTGGTGGCGGTGACCCCGGGGGCCAGTTCGACCGTGGCGGTGCTGGCCACGCGTTCGCTCGAAACCGGTTCCTCCGGCAACGGCGCCGTCCTAGTCGACAAATTATCAGGCACTTCTACCTTCACCGCCGGCTCAATCGGCGCGATGTAGGTCTGCCGGGGCGGGACGGGCGTGGGAGCCACCGAGGCGAATTTCAGATAGGCCCCGCCAATGACCAGAGCGGCGAGCACCACGCCCATGACAGCGATGAGGGCATATTTCCTCAACCGCTTCCGCCGCTCCGCAGCCATCAGCGCCGCAGGTATGCGCGGCCGCTTGAAGACCGCCGGACGTGAATCGCCGGACGGAGGCGCTCCCGCCATGAAGCCGGGGGGACGGGGCGCGGCAACCGCCGCCAACAGCGGGGGCGCATCAATTTCCTCCACCTCGGGCGGCGGCGGAGCCACCACGGGAAAAGGCGGAAGCGCGGGGGTTTCCTCCATTTCCCCGGCGGGTGCCGCGGCTTCCTGTGCCGCCGCCCCGGGCAGCTTGATCTTAAGTTTGATTTTTCCCTCCTCGGGCGGGGGCGGCGGGGCTTCCTCGGCCGGCTCGGGCGCCGGTTCCTCAGCCACGGGCGCGGGATCCGGCTCCAGTGTCAGCTTGGGCTTGAGTCGGAGCTTTCCCTCTTCCGCGCCAGCGGCCGCAGGCTCTGGCGACGTCTCGGATTCGGGACGCTGTCGGGGCCTGAGGCGCAACGGGGGCGGAGGGGTCTCGTCGCTCATGTTCCGGGAATAAAAACGAATATTAGGCCCGGCGCGAAACCAAAAAGATTCCCTCGCGGTCAAATTGAGTCATGCTTTTTATCATTAATCCGTCCCCTTTTATGAAACGTTCGCTAATCTTTCTCCTGCTTCTGCCGCTGGCCTTGCTGGCCGGCTGCAAGCATAACCCGAAGAAGCCCAAGGAAAACCCCGCCGCCGCCTCGGAAATCGAGGAAGGCTTCAAGCAGCGGTGGGTGGAAAAGCGCGCCGCCGACTTGATGGCCCTGGGCCTGCGCCCCGACCTGTCCCGCCAGCAGGCCATCGACGAATTCCGCGAACGCTTCGGTTACACGCACGCGGCCAACAATAAATGAGTGATCGCGCCACCCCTGCGGCTGGCCGCGGGGCGCTCGCGGCCGCGGCCTGTTATCTTTGCTGGGGGCTGTTTCCCCTCTACTGGAGGCAGCTCAAGGATGTGGATGCCACGGAGTTGATCGCGCACCGGCACATCTGGTCGCTGGCCTTTGTGCTCGGCCTGATGGCGTCGGGCTCGGGCTGGGGGGACTTGCGCGCCGCCCTGCGCTCCCGACCCGCCCTGCAGTGGCATGCTTTGAGCGGAGTCCTGCTGACGGTCAACTGGCTCGTGTATGTCTGGGGCGTGAACCACGGCCATGTCCTTGAGACCAGCCTAGGCTATTTCCTGGTCCCGCTGGTCAACGTCGCCCTAGGCCGCCTGGTCCTGAAGGAGCGGCTGCGGCCCTTGCAATGGACCGCCATTGCCTGCGCGGCGCTGGGCGTGGCCCTGATGCTCGTGCGGGTGGGCCGGCCACCGTGGATCGCGCTCACCCTGGCCGCGACGTTCGGAGCCTATGGACTGCTGCGAAAAAAATCCCCGCTGGGGCCGCTCACCGGCCTGGGGCTGGAAACGCTGCTGCTGGCCCCCATCGCCCTCATTTTCGTCCTCTGGCAGCAGCACACCGGCGCCGGGGCGCTGGGTCGCGTGAGTCCCACGGAACACGTGCTGCTGATCAGTGCGGGTGTGGTCACAGCGGTGCCGCTGCTGCTCTTTGCCTACGGCGCGCGCCGCATCCGCCTCTCCACCCTCGGGTTGCTGCAATACATCGCCCCCACGGTGCAGTTCGCCTTCGGCGTCTGGGTGTTCCACGAGCCTTTTTCCCCGGAGCGCGCCGCCGCCTTTGCCTTCATCTGGTGCGGACTCACGCTCTATACCGCCGACAATCTCTGGACCCAGCGGCGCGCGCGAACCCCGCCCCCGGCCGGCGGATGACTGCGCCGGCCCCACCGCTGATCACTTGCGCTTGATATCAAGCAGTTCGATCAGGAACACGAGCGTGGTATCGCGGGGGATGCGCGGCGGCGAACCCCGCATGCCATAGGCCAGTTCGGCCGGGATGATCACAACGCACCGTTCACCCTTTTTCATCTGCTGCATGAACTGGTCCCAGCCTTCGATCACCTGGTTGCGGCCCACCCGGAATTGGAACGGGTGCTCCCGGTCGATGTGCTGGTCAAACAAGGTGCCATTCAGGAAGCGGCCCGCATAAATGAGCGCGACGATGTCCCCCGGCTGGGGGCAGTCGCCCTTGCCCTCGACTTGGATGACGTAGCGGATCCCGGTGCTGGTTTTTTGGGCGGCGGGAAAGTTCTTTTCCACAAACTCGAGGTCTTCGTCGGAGAGTTTCTCGCGCTGGGCGCGCAGCACCGGACCAGTGAATGTCACCAACACCAACAGGCAGATCCGGATAATAAAGGCGGGCATGGCAGTGATTTCCATTAGCGCAGAATCGGTGGATGGCACGCGTTTTTTATCGCGGCGTGCGCCGCCGCCAGCGCCAAGGCCTGGCGCAGGAGGGTCCGGCCGGGCTCCATCCGGTGCCAGGGCGACGCCCCCGACGGATGCGGCAGCGGGATGCAGTCAACCGCATGGCCGCGGTAGTCGATGCGGAAGGAGCGCCCGATTGTTTCCAGCAGCGGCCGCTCCCCGAGAAACTGGGTGATGGCGAGCTTGCCCACCGGCAGCACCAGCGCGGGTCGCAGCAGCGCAAACTCGCGCTCCAGCCACGCGGAGCAATTGGTGATTTCCTCCGGCGCCGGCACCCGGTCGCCGCCCTCGGGCCGCTTGCCCGGAAAGCAGCGGCAGACCGCGGCGAAATACATCCGGTCCCGCACCTCGTCCTCCGTCCAACCGGGCGCCTCGGCGAACCACTTGAAAAGGGTCTTGCCCGCCGTCCACGCGAAGGGCCGGCCGAGCTTGGGCTCCTTGTCCCCCGGCGCCTGCCCCACCAGCAGAATGCGGCTGGCCACGGCCCGACCGACCACGACCGGCCGGTGCATGCGCGGGCAGGCCTCGCACGCCCGGAGGGCTGTGAGGTGGCTTTTGACGGCGGAAACTTTGACGCTCATGCGCCGATGCTGGGGGTCCCCCGCACCGTCGCGCAAGCCCGGGAGAATTTTAGTAACGGTGACGGCTCCGGCCGCCTCCGCCGCCAAACCGGTTCCAGCCACCCTGCTTGCTCGGCTTGGAATGAGAGCCGCCGGGCGCCGACACGGGCTGGGCCCGCGCGACAAAGGGCCGGTACGAGAAGCCCTCGAGCTTCAGCTCGGGGATCTTTTGGCCGATGAAGCGCTGGATGTCGCGGATGTCGCCGGCGTTTTCCGGCGTGACGAGCGTGAACGCGTCACCCACGGCCTGCGCCCGGCCGGTGCGGCCGATGCGGTGGACGTAGTCCTCGGGTTTTTCCGGGACGTCGTAATTGATGACGTGGGAGACGCCCGCGACGTCGATGCCGCGCGCGGCGATGTCGGTCGCGACCATCACCTCGTACTTGCCGGACTTGAAGCCGGCGAGGGCCTCCATGCGCTGGTTCTGCGAGCGATTGGCGTGCAGGACGGCGACGGAGTGGTTGGCGGTCTTGAGCCGGCGGGCGATCTTGTCCGCCCCGTGCTTGGTGCGGGAGAAGACCAGGACGCTGTCAAAGTCGGTCTTGGCCAGCAGCGCCTCGAGGAGCTCGAATTTCTGTTCGGCGGCCACGGGATAAAGCGCGTGGTTGACGGACTCGTTGACGGAGCGGGCGATGCCGATCTCGACCTTGGTCGGGTTGCGCAGCGCGAACGAGGCGATCGCGGCAATCTCGGGCGGCACGGTGGCGGAGAAAAACAGCGTCTGACGCTCGCGCGGGCAGCGGGCGACGATGTCCTTCACGACGGGCAGGAAGCCCATGTCGAGCATGCGGTCCACTTCGTCGAGGATGAGGATGTTGATGTCCTGGAGGCTGATGGTACGCTCCTTGAGGTAGTCCATCAGGCGGCCGGGCGTGGCGACGATGATGTCGACGCCGCGTTTCAGCTCGGTGCGCTGGTTGCCATAGCCGACGCCGCCGAAGATGGCGACGGTGCGGATGTCGGTGAAGCGGGCGAAGTCGCGGAAGGCGGTCTCGACCTGGGCGGCGAGCTCGCGCGTGGGCTCAAGGACGAGCACGCGGGTGCGACCGTGGTGGCCGAGGCGGGTGAGCACGGGCAGTGCGAACGCCGCGGTCTTGCCGGTGCCCGTCTGGGCGGAGGCAATGAGGTCGCCGCCGGCAAGCACGGCCGGGATGGCGCGCAGCTGGATGGGCGTGGGATCGGTGTAACCCGCGGCTTGGACGCCGCGGAGCACCTGTTCGGAAAGATTAAGAGCTTTGAAAGGCATAAAACAGGGCCGCTCTCAGGCGGCGGATGAAACGGTGAAAAGAAAAAGGACGGAGCCCCAAAGGAGCTCCGTCCCTCGAAAATCAGTTCGTGAAAACGAATCGATTAGTAACGGCGCTCGCCGCGATCGCGGCCGCCGCCGCCACCGCCGC
>CAIMAQ010000122.1 GCA_903839035.1 uncultured Opitutia bacterium | reverse complement strand
CTCGCCCGACGGCGAGGTCACCGTCGAGTTCGTCGAGTGCCTCGCGAGCTGCGGCACCGCGCCGGTGGTGATGATCGACGACGAGCTCCACGAGAAGGTGGACGCCGCCAAGGCGAAACAACTGAGCGACCAGATCAAAGCCGAGGCCAAGGCGCGAAAGTAACCCGGACCCGAATCGAAAATCCACCCATGCCCGCCCCCGCCCAACGCCGCATCATCTTCCAGCACATCGATGAGCCGGGTTACACCAATGACCTCGCCTGCTATGTGCAGCACGGCGGCTACGAGGTGATGAAGCGCGCCTACGCCCGGCCGCCGGCGGAGCTGGTGGAAGAGGTCAAGAAGTCCGGTCTGCGCGGCCGCGGCGGCGCCGGTTTCCCCTGCGGCGTGAAGTGGTCGCTGCTCGACCGCAAGAGCGGCAAGCCCATCTACTTGGTGGTCAACGCCGACGAGTCCGAGCCCGGCACGTTCAAGGACCGCTACATCATGCACCAGGATCCGCACCAGCTGATCGAGGGCATCATGATCACGTGCTTCGCGAACAACGTGAAGCAGGCCTACATTTACATCCGCGGCGAGTTCCCGCACGGCGCCCGCATCCTCGAAAAGGCCATCGCCGAGGCCCGCGCGGCAAATTTCTGCGGTCCGAACGTCCTTGGTTCCGGCTACGGCTGCGAAATCTACGTCCACCGCGGCGCCGGCGCCTACATCTGCGGCGAGGAAACCGGCCTGATCGAGTCGCTCGAGGGCAAGCGCCCGTACCCGCGCATCAAGCCGCCGTATTTCCCCGCCGTCCTTGGCCTCTACCAGTGCCCGACGATCGTGAACAACGTCGAGACGCTCTGCCACGTGAAGTACATCGCGGAGGTCGGCGGCGAGGCGTTTGCGAAGATCGGCACGCCCAACAACACCGGCACCCGCATCCTCTGCGTCAGCGGCCACGTGCAGAAACCCGGTTACTACGAGTTCGAGGTCGGCAAGATCACCATGGGCCAGCTGCTCAACGAGGTCTGCGGCGGCCCGCTGCCCGGCCGGACCTTCAAGGCTGTCATCCCCGGCGGCTCGTCGGCGAAAATTTTGAAGTTCGGCGAGCGCTTCAAGGGCAAGCGCAAGGTCGGCACGGAGATGGTGGACTACGACTGGGCCGTCGAGGACGTGCCGATGGACTTCGATTCGCTCGGCATGATCGGCACAATGGGCGGCTCCGGCGGCGTCATCGTGATGGATGACACCGTCAACATGGTCGAGGCCCTGGCCAACATCAACGCGTTCTACGCCCACGAGAGCTGCGGCCAGTGCACGCCGTGCCGCGAGGGCTCGCTGTGGATGAAGAAGATTTCCTCCCGCATGGTCCACGGCGACGCCCGGCCCGAGGACGGCCAGCTGCTCAAGTCCGTCGCCGACCAGATCGCCGGCCGCACCATCTGCGCGTTCGGCGAGGCCTGCGCCTGGCCGACCCAGAGCTACGTCGCGAAGTTCGGCGACGAGTTCAAGGGCTACGCCGACGCCAAGAAAACCGCCCAGCCCGCCGCCACCACTCTCGTCTGATTTCCCGTTTATTTCGTGGTTTAAATCCCTCTCCGCAATGATCGCCCCCGCCAAACCTGAGCTCGTCACCGTCAACATCGACGGCAAGGAGATCGCCGTGCCGAAGGGCATGAACGTGATCGAGGCCGCCCGGCAGGTGGGCGTGGACGTGCCGCATTATTGCTACCACCCGAAGCTCACGATCGTGGGCAACTGCCGCATGTGCCTGATCGAAATGGGCATGCCCGCCGTTGATCCCGCCACCAAGGCGCCGGTGATGGACCCGGCCACGGGCAAGCAGAAGATCAACTGGATCCCGCGCCCACAGATCGGCTGCGGTACGAACGCCGCGCCCGGTCTGCACATCCGCACGAACACGCCGATGGTGAAGG
>CAIMAQ010000121.1 GCA_903839035.1 uncultured Opitutia bacterium | reverse complement strand
GCCAGTCCTTCTCCCCGAAGTAGGCGCGGTCAGGGCGCACAAGATTGAGCAGCTTGAGCACCACCGTCAGCACGCCTTCGAAATGCCCCGGCCGGTGCGCCCCTTCCAAGCGGTTGCTCAGGGTGTACTCCGTGACGCGGTAACGGAAATCATCAGGGTAAAGTTCCTCCGAGGCAGGAATCAGCACGCAGTCCGCCAGACCCTCCGCCACCGCCAGGTCCGCCTCCTGCGTGCGCGGGTAACGCGTGAGGTCCGCCGGATCGTCGAACTGCGTCGGATTCACAAAGATGCTCAGCACCACCCAGTCGTTCTCCGCCCGCGCCCGCTCGAGCAGCGCGCGGTGCCCGGCGTGAAGTGCACCCATTGTCGGCACGAAACCGACCGTGCCCGCGGCCGCCCCCAGCGCGACCCGCGCCGTTTCCCATTCGGACAGGCTCTGAAGGACGCGGGGCATGATCAAAAGCCCTCCTTCGCCACGGGAAACGTGCCCCGCCGGACCGCGGAGGCAAAGCGCGTGGCCCCGCGGCGCACCAGCGCCGCGCCGTCCACAAAGCGCCGCGCAAAACGGGGCCGGAATTCCGGATCGAGCCCCAGCAAATCGTGCAACACCAGCACTTGGCCGTCACAATGCCGGCCGGCGCCGATGCCGATCGTTGGGACGCGGCTCGCCGCCGTGATTTCGCGGGCGAGGGTCGCGGGAACGCACTCCAGCACCAGGGCAAAGGCCCCCGCCTCGGCCAGCATCGCCGCTTCCTCCCGCAACTGTGCCGCCGCCGCCGCGTTGCGACCCTGCACGCGATAGCCGCCAAGCGCGTTTACCGACTGGGGCGTCAGCCCGAGGTGCCCCATCACGGGGATCCCGGACTCGACCAGATGGCCGATCACGCCGGCATGACCCCGGACCCCCTCGACTTTCACCGCCTGCGCCCCGGCCCGGAGCAATTGCGCCGCGCACTCCAAGGCGTGCGCCGGTCCCCGCCGGACCGTCAGAAAAGGCATGTCGGCAATGATCAGCTTGCCGGGCGCCCCACGCGCGACGGCCCGCGTGTGCAAGGCCATTAGCTCCGTCGTGGCGCCGAGCGTATCGCGCTCGCCATGCACCACCATCATCGCGCTGTCGCCCACGAGGAGCGCATCCACAGGCTGATCTGCCAGCAGCCGGGCCGACCACGCGTCGTAGGCCGTGACGATCACGAGCTTGCGGCCGGCCGCCTTCGCCGCCGCGAAATCCCGAATCGAAGCCGTCTGCCGCAGGGGCCGCGGCCGGGAGTCAAAGGGCCGGACCATCTTGCCTCCGTAGGTTCCCGGGTACGGAAAACCTACGGCAGGCAGAGAGCGACCTGGGTGCCTTTCGCGGAGCGATAAAGCCTCGGTATCCGATAAACATGAGGTTGAGGACGTCCGGTCGCGATCGTGTTCGCGCTGGACGTTCACACTGATTGCCAGCTCTTTTCGACCTGCAAGTAGATTCTCGCGACCCGGGCGTAATAGACCCGTGAAAGGGGCGGTCTCACCGAAATCAACGGGTTACGCACGTGACAGCTGAGTGACAAATTATCGCTGGCGTGAGTCCTTGGCCCGTCGGGAGTAGCGCGCCGCGCCGCGCCGCCGGTTTTTTGACCAAGTGCCCGGAAAGACTAAGTTGGCGGCATGAAAACCTCGCCCGACACCGCCATCCGGCTCCGTTTGCGCGACCTGGCCCAGCTCTTCAACTCGCTGGACCCGTCGCCGTTCGTGGACCGGGATCTCGACGCCGATGCCGAGGAGTTCATTACGAGCTGGGCACGGGAACTTCCGGCCGGACGCGAGTTGGAGCTCGTCATCGAACTGGCCCAGCCCTCGCCTCCCGAGCGCCTCGCAGGCGTGGAAGACGCGGTCCGCCGGTATTTCGCGACCCGCGCGGACATCAAACAGTTGGAATTCCGGCAGCTCATGCGGCGCGGACGGCTCAGCCTCGGCGTCGGTTCGCTCTTTCTCGCCCTCTGCCTATTCCTCGTCGGCCTGGTCACGAAGGCCAACTTCGGCGAAGCCGGCACCATCCTGACCGAGGGTCTCACGATCTGCGGATGGGTTGCCATGTGGCGGCCCTTGGAAATTTATCTCTTCGACTGGTGGCCGCTGGCGGAGGAACGGCGCCGGCTGGACCGTTTGGCGCGAATCCGGGTGCGGATTCTCCCGCTGGCCACCCTACCCTCTTTCCCCCCAGCGGGCGAACTTGGCCCGGAAGAAACGACCGAGGCCGCATGAGGTTACGACCCGGTGACGCCGCAGGCGGACATTGAACCGGTCACCGCCGTGGCCAAGCTGCCGCCACCATGATCGGGACACCATTTGAAGGCGAATTAAGAACCATGGACCTGCGGACGCTCACCGGTCACTGCGCCGCGATGCCGTCCACCGCGACGGTGGAGGAGGTGCAGGCCGAATTTGCGCGAGCCAACGTGGACTTCCTGGCGGTGACCGAGGGAGAAGTCCTTCTGGGAGTCTGCGCGCGCCGCGAACTCGTGTCCGCGCTCGGGTCACGTTTTGGCTTTGCCCTGAACGCGCGCCAGCCCGTCCGGGCCTACCTGATGGCGGCACCCCTGCGGGTCGTGGTCGGCGAGAAAATGACCGAGGTTTTCAAGGCGGCTGCGGCCCGCCCGGATCGCGAGTTCTACGACGACGTTCTCCTGGTGGAGGATTCCGGCCGCTATGTGGGCATGATCCCCATGCGGACAATCGTGCGGCTGCAGACGGAGTTCCTCTTGGACAACAATGCCCGCTTGGAAGCCTCGCGGCTGGAAATCGCGGGCAAGAACCGACAGATGGAGGATGACCTGCTCATGGCCAGGGAGGTGCAGCTCGCCATGCTGCCGCAGACTCATCTGCCCCTCGCGTCGAGCGGCATGACCCTGCGGATCGCCCATCGTTTTCAACCGGCAGGAGGCGTGAGCGGCGATTTTTTCGACGTGCTCCGGCTCTCCGACCACGCCGTTGGCATCCTGATCTGCGACGTAATGGGCCACGGGGTCCGTTCAGCGCTCATCACCGCGATGGTCCGGGCCATGCTCGAAGAACTCCGGCCGATCGCCGCGGATCCGGGGGTGCTGCTGACCCGTCTGAACCGCGACCTCACGCGGATTCTTCGGCAGACGGGCGGCATGATTTTTGTGACGGCGGCCTACGCCGTCATTCACTTGGGCTTCGGCAAGCTGCGGTACGCCCAAGCCGGGCATCCGACCCCGTTGCGGTGGGATCAGCAGGCGCGGAAGATGCGTCCCGTGACCTGTCCCCCTGAAGCGGCGGGGCCGGCCCTCGGCCTGATGGATGAGTTCGAGTTCACGACCTCCGAGGAACCAATCACCGCCGGCGATCGCTTGCTCCTGTTTACCGATGGACTCTTTGAGGCAGCATCGCCCGGCGGCGAGGAATTTGGACCGCAGCGGCTGGCCGATGCCCTCGCCGCTCAAATCGGCCAGCCTCTCGATGCGTCGATCACCGCGTTGCTTCGGGACGTCCAGGGGTTTAGCGCCGGTGCTCCTTTTTCGGACGACGTCTGCATCGTCGCGGTTGAGCTGGCTCCCACGTGACCAGCCAGACGGTTTGCTTGAAGGACCTGGCTTACTGCGGGGCAAATGGCGCCTGACCCGTCGAAAATTCGACGGGATCACTCTCCACCCTCCGCCTCACGGTGAGCCATCGTTCCCGCATCCACGTGTTCTTCAGCGCCCCGGTCCCGTCAACCTCCTCCATCAACCGATACAGGATGGCGCGATCCATCGTCATCAACCCCGATGCGCCCTGCTTGATCGCCAGCCACCGCGTCAACAGCGGTCCCTCGCGGAGGAGACCGTCGTCATGCGCCGCATCCAGCAGCGCGAACAGCAGTTTCACATCGTTGGAAGAAAGAATCGGCTTCGTAGCTTTCATGACTTTCATTTCCCTCCTGTCTACCAGTTTTCCCCCGATTGCAACCAAGGCAGTGTTACGAAGAACGACGAAAGCCTGACTGCTGGGCGAACTGTGCATTTCTTGCTCGGATCAGTCCCAAACGAAGAAAAAACATCCAAAATTCGACCGCCGAGAGCCCCCTTTGCAGGAATCCTTTATTCCCCTCCAACACAGCGTGGCTACAAACCACCCGCCGCGGGACAACAACGGCATCTTGGACCTCTTAAGCGATGGCGTCATTAACTTAGTACCTCGTGCCGTAACAGCGTACCCTTAACGCAGTCTCCAATTCGGGCCGCGTCCGCGCCCCTTCGCTTTGACCACAGGGGGAGATGATATCATTCGGTGGGTCTATCGCCTCGGTGAAAACTCGCTAGACCAACGGGCCACAAATGAGTCGCCGTGGGCTCACGGAAAATCGAAACGATTGGTTGCCTCACCTCGCAATTAGGTTGCCCAAAGGTTGCCCAAAATTCTGTTTTTGGCTTCAACTCAGAGCATCTATCTGCTCATATCCTCGCGTCAGAAAACATTAACCCTCAACTAAGTCCGCGGTTTCTGGCGGCTTAG
>CAIMAQ010000120.1 GCA_903839035.1 uncultured Opitutia bacterium | reverse complement strand
TCGCGGCGAAGCTTCCTTCCGATCATGAAAAACAGGACAAGACAGCACTACGTCATGAGTCCGGGGGTTTTCCCGGGTATGGCGTTCGTCAGCTGGGACTCGGGGGAAGACCCCTACCAGCGCGCGAACGACTATCTGCCCGAAGAGGAGAAGCCGGACGAACGATGCGAGAGCCCGCAGCGCAATTGGGCGCAGGCGGCAAAGCATCTGACCCAGGTGTGGAGCCGTCGCGTTCGCCAGCCGCTGTGGCGTCCGGCCGTCAAGCCGGTCGCATCAGCGTAAACCAGCAAACAACGCCGGGGTGGGGGAGCAATCCTCCGCCCCGGCTCTTTTTTTGGGCGTAGCCCAGCCGCCGTGCATTTCCCGCGGATTACACGGATGGACGCGGATGAATACCGCAAAACTCCTTGGCCGCAAAAAGACCCCAGACTTCCGGGGCTTCGAACCGAACCTCCTGTGCGCCGATGGGTGCGATGGTGACTCTGCCGCAGCACCTGAAAATTTTGTGCCTCTTCCTGGCAAGCAATCCGACCCGAACAATCCGCGTTCATCCGCGTAATCCGCGGGAAGGATCGGCCCCGGCCTCAGTGCGACTCCGTGAAGCTCGTGATCGAGTGCCACTCGAGTACTTCCTGCAGGAGCGCGCGCTCGGTCTTGAGCACGATCCGCTCGAGGCTGTTCCACGTCTGGCAGAAGGCGACCTGCTTGCGGCTGTCCTCGAGCATCGCGCGCATCTCGCGGTACCGCGCCACGCGGCGCTGCAGGTCGTTGATCGAGATCAGCGAGATGAACGCCGCGGCCACCACCGGCAGCGCGATGGGGAAGAAGTAGAACACCAGCGTCGTCACCCAGTGCGGTGATTCCACGTCGAACGTGTGGCAGACGGCGTAGGCCAGCGTGCACCCGAGCGCGAGGATCGTGGCGATCCAGAAGCCGGTCTTCAGCCGCACAAACTGCGGCAGCGCGCGCGCCTCCTGCCGCTGGTAATACCCGAGCTGGTCGTCGATGCGCTTGCCCAGATAGGTCGTCTTGAATTCCGCCATCGGCACCGGCTTGGCGCTGGCCGAGCGGCTGTGCAGGATGTGCAGGGACCGGATGAGCGCATGGACGCCCGGCAGGTCGAGGTCCTGAAACAGCGGCGCGGCGCGCGGCAGCCCCCAGGTGGCCAGTGCCGAGCGGCAGAACTCCGCCGCGAGGCGGCAACGGACCCAGTTGTGGTGCGCGTGGTGGTAGCGCAGCACCAGCGCCACGCCCAGCGCGCCGATCAGGCAGAGGAGTTTCACCCACGGCAGCGCGGTGACGTGCAGGTCGAAGGCCAGCGCGGCGGCCGCGACGATCGTGGCGACGACGTGGAGCAGCACCGTGGACACGATCAGCCGCCGGAATTGCGGCGCCCCGTGGCTGGCGGCGTAGTCCGCCTTTTGCTGGAAGGCGAAAATGTAGTTCGGCGCCTGGAACGGGTTTTCGCCCCAGCCCGTGGTGCCGGCGGGGAGCTGGTTGAGGTAGGTGAGACTGCTGTCGCTGCGGGTGAGCGATTCGAAATTCTCCCGCCGCGTCGCGAGCGTGTCGGGATCAATGATGATGATCGGCCGGCTGAGGGAGCGCGCGTACTCGACCACGTCGGCGGTGCCGCCCTTGCCGCGCGCCGGCTGGCCGTCCCAGATCGCGAGGAGCACGTCGGCGCCGTTGACGGTTTCCATGCCGCAGTCGAGGTACGCGTCCTCGCGCGACCCGTTTTCCGTGATCACGCGCACATGCTCCGACTGTTTCAGCGTGGCTTCCACGGTCGCCCATTCCGCCGGGGAAAAATCGCTCGCAAACTCCGCCTTGGGCAGCGGCAGGATCGCATGCCATGACAGCCCCAGGGCGCGGGCCTGCGCCACGAACAGCAGGTCGCCGCCGGTGGCGACGGAGGAAAGGGCAACCCATTCGCCCTTGGTTTCCTGCCGGAGCGACTCGAGCGCCTGGTTGACCGCCCGCTCCGCGCCCGGGGTATCCGGCAGCTGCCGGTGGCCGGAAAAACCGACCACATGGAACAGCGGCAGGGAACTGGTGGGGAAGGCGGACGAGGACATGCGGCCGAGGACGAGGTTGGCAACGGGTGCCAGCGGAGGTTTAGGCTGGCAAGGACTAAGCTTAACCGGCATGAACCACTGCGATTTATGCCGGAACCCACAACTCCGACAGGAGCCGTCTTCCTCAGTTATTCCCGCGAGGATTCCGACGTCGCTCGTCGCCTGGCCGATGCCCTGCGCGCATTTGGCATGGAAGTCTGGTTTGACCAGAATGAATTGCGCGGCGGCGATGCGTGGGACGCGAAGATCCGCACGCAGATCCGGACCTGCAAATTGTTCGTCGCGGTGATCTCCACGGCCACCCAGGCGCGCGGCGAGGGCTACTTCCGCCGCGAATGGAAGATCGCCGTCGAGCGCACGCATGACATGGCGTCCGGCGTGCCCTTCCTCGTGCCGGTGGTGATCGATGACACGCCGGAGTCCGAAGCCCTGGTGCCGGAGGAATTCATGCGCGTACAATGGACGCGCCTGCCGCAAGGCGTGCCGACGCCGCAATTTGTCGAGCAGGTTCGCCGGCTGTTGGAGGGACGGAGCACCGCCGCGAAAGGCTCGCGCCCCGCGACCGCCGAACCCGCGGGCCAACCGGCCGGTGCGAGCAAAAAGAAGGGCGTCCCCGCTTGGACCTGGGGCGGCCTGACCGCCCTCGTCGTCGCGATCGCCACGGCCGTGTTGGTGAGCAATCGGAACCAGAGCCACCCGCCGGCCCCGCCCATCCCGGCGGCCACCGCGACCAACCCCTCACCCGTGGCGGCCGCCACCACCGACAAGTCTATTGCCGTCCTCCCGTTCGCGAACATGAGCGAGGAGAAGGACAGCGCGTTCTTCACCGATGGCATGCAGGAGGACATCCTGACGAATCTCGCGCTGGTCCGCGAGTTGCGCGTCGTGTCGCGCACGTCGGTGATGCAGTATCGCAACACGACCAAATCGATCCGCCAGATTGCCCAGGAGCTGGGCGTGGCTTACATCCTCGAAGGCAGTGTCCGCCGCGCGGGTAACAAGGTGCGCGTGACCGGGCAGCTGATCCAAGCCGCCACCGACGAGCACGTGTGGGCCAAGGCCTACGACCGCGACCTGACCGATGTGTTTTCGATCCAATCCGAGCTCTCCCAGGCCATCGCCGGGGCGCTGTCGGCGGCGCTGTCGCCGCAGGAGAAGTCGCTGCTGGAGCGCCGGCCGACGGACAACCTCGCGGCCTACGATCTCTACACGAAGGGCCGGGAACTCCGGCTGAGCAGCCCGAACGGGCAGGGCGAATCCATCCCGCTGTTCGAGCAGGCGGTCAGCCTGGATCCCAATTTTGCCGGCGCGTGGGCCCAGCTCGGCTCGGCCCACGCCCAGCAGTACTTCAACGAGGCGGACCACTCGGACGACCGCCTCGCGCGGGCCAAGCGCGCGATCGATGCGGCGGTGCGCCTGGCGCCGAACGATCCCGAGGTGATCGAGATGCTCGGCGACTATTACTATTACGGCTACCGGGACTACACGCAGGCATCGCAACAGTACCAACGGCTGGCCGTGCTCCGCCCGAACGACGCCGCGGTGTTCGGTTCGCTGGGCTTCATCCACCGCCGCCAAGCCCGCTGGGGCGAGGCGCTGGCGGAACTGCGCCGGGCCTACGCGCTCGAACCCCGCAACATGCGCTACGCCCGCACGCTGTTTCAGCTCGTCGAGGGCCTGAACCTGTATGACGAGGCCCTGCAGGTGCAGAAGCAGATCGTCGCCCTGCATCCGGAGTCGGGCTTTGACCGCGGGCAACTCGCGCTCGTGCCTTTCCTGGCCAGCGGCTCAACGCAAGAGGCCCGGGCCTTGATGGCCCAACTGGATTCGGCGGCGAAGGCCGATCCAGTGAACGTCTACGGGGCCAAGCTCCTCGCGCGGGGTATTGGCGACTGGGAGGCCGCCCTCAAATACGACCGTCAGCTGCGCTACTACGACGACTTTGAGGAGCCGCACTGGCAGCAGGATGTCACGGCTGCCATGGTCCTTTGGATGAACGGTGACCGTGATGCGGCCCGGACCCTGACCGAATCGGCGATTCCCGCCGGCCGGGCGGAAATCCAACAGAAGCCCTCTGCCACCTCACTGGGTCTGTTCAGCATCGCGCTGGTCCTAACCGGCAAGAACGAGGAGGGGCTGCGCTGTGCCGTGGCCTCACGGGATCTTATCCCGGAGGCGAAGGATGCCGTGACGGGACCGCAGGGGAGCCTCAACTACGCGCAAGTCCTCGCGTGGACCGGCGACAAGGACCGCGCGCTGGCCGAGCTGGCGCGGTTGCTCCGCACGCCGTTTGGCGAGAATATCTACATTGCCCGCGTCAGCCCCGGCTGGTGGCCGCTGCGGGGCGACCCGCGCTTCGAGGCCCTGCTTGCCGACCCGAAGAACAACGCGCCGCTGTTTTGATTTTCCCCGTTCGCAACCTTCGCCCCCGTTTCGATGAATCCTGAAACCGCCGCTTCGTCGTCCGTTCCCGCCGTGCCGTTCAGCGACGACGTCTGGGAGGACCTGCTCAACTACATCGAGGAAAAACGCGTCATTCCCATCGTCGGTCCCGAGCTGCTCAAGGTGGACACCGAGAAGGGCCCGCAGCTGCTGATCGTCTGGCTCGCCGAGAAACTCGCCGCCCGGCTCAACGTGGATGTCTCCCTGCTCGCGCAGCCGCTCGAGCTCAACGACGTCGTCTGCGCCTACCTCGTGAACCACGGCCGCCGCGAGGAGGCCTACACCCGCCTGCGCACGATCATGCGCGAGGCTGCGTTTCCGCCGCCCCTGCCGCTCCGCCAGCTGGCGGAGATCACGGACTTCAACCTCTACGTCTCGATGACGTTCGACCCGCTGCTCGAGCAGGCGATCAACCAGGTCCGCTTCGGCGGCGCGGCCAACACCGAGGTCATCGCCTACGCGCCCAACCGTGTCGTCGACCTGCCCGTCGAGCGCGATGACCTCCAGCGCCCCGTCGTTTATCATTTGCTCGGCCGGCTGTCGGCGTCGCCGACGTACGTCATCTCTGACGAGGACATGCTCGAGTTCGTCTGCGCGCTGCAGAGCGAGCACCTGACGCCCGAGAAGCTGTTCCACGCGCTCGAGCACAACCACCTGCTCGTCATCGGCAGTGATTTTTCCAACTGGCTCGCCCGGCTGTTCCTCCGCATGACGAAGCGCCGCCGGCTCTCGGACCCGCGCGACGTGGGGGAGATCCTCGCGGACAGCCACAGCATGCGCGACGTGCGGCTCGTGTCGTTCCTGCAGCAGGTGAGCGTCCGCACGCGGATGTTCACCGGTGCCGAGGAATTTGTCGCCGAACTGCACCGCCGCTGGATGGCGCGACGCGCCAGCGCCGCGCCCGTGGGCGGCTCGGCCTCGCCGCTGCGCTTCCTGCCCCCGGCCCGCGAGATGCCGGAGAACGCCGTCTTCATCAGCTACGCCCGCGAGGACCTGCCCGCGGTGCAGAAGCTCAAGGCCGCGCTTGATGCCGCCGGCATCACCACCTGGTTCGACATGGACCGGCTGGAGAGCGGCGACGACTACGACCGCAAGATCCGCGGCAACATCGCGCGCTGCTCGTTTTTCCTGCCGGTCATCTCGGCCACCACGCAGCGCCGCCACGAGGGTTATTTCCGCCGCGAGTGGAGCTACGCCGTGGACCGCACACGCGGCATGGCGGACGGCGCGGTGTTCATCCTGCCGATCGCCATTGACGGCACGACCGAGTCCGACGCGGTCACCCCCGAGAAATTCAAGGCCGTGCACTTCGCGCGGCTGCCCGGGGGTGAGCCCCCGCCGGGGGTGAGCCCCCGCCTGAATTTACCCAGCGTCTGCAGCAATTCTTTTCCGCCCGCCGCGCATGAACCCCACCCCCACGACCGCGGCACCCGTCGCCACCGTTGACGAACAAAATCCCTGGCTCGGCCTGGTCTCCTTCACCGAGGAGACCCGCGGCTATTTCCACGGCCGCGAGGAGGAGGCCGCCGAGCTCAGCCGGCGCGTGCAGCGCAAACTGCTCACCATCCTTTTCGGCCAGTCCGGCCTCGGCAAAACCTCGATCCTGCAGGCCGGCCTCGTGCCGCGGCTCCGGCCCGAGGGCTTCTGCCCGGTCTACGTGCGCATCGACTATGACCCGCGCTCGCCCTCGCCGTCGGACCAGATCAAGCGCGCGGTCTTCGCCGCGACCGTCGCCGCCGGCACCTGGACCCAGAGCGGCTCGGCCGTGTCGGGCGAGACCCTGTGGGAATTCCTGCACCACCGCGACGATGTGCTGAAGGACGCCACCGGACGCACGTTGATCCCGATCCTGATTTTCGACCAGTTTGAGGAGATCTTCACGCTCGCGCAGACCGACGAGGCGGGCCGCCGCCGTGCGCAGGAATTCCTGGCCGACCTCGCGGACCTCGTGGAGAACCGCCCGCCGGTTGCGCTCGAGGGCCGCATTGACCGCGACGAGACTGACGCCGCGAAGTTCGACTTTGCCCGCGCCGACTACCGCATCCTGATCTCCCTGCGCGAGGACTACCTCGCACACCTCGAGGGCCTGAAGGCGCAGATGCCGTCCGTCACACAGAACCGCATGCGCCTCGCGCGCATGACCGGCGCGCAGGCGGTGGCGGCGGTGCGCGCCCCCGCGCCGCACCTCGTGAGCGTGAGCGTGGCGGAGTCCGTCGTGCGCTTTGTCGCCGGCGGCACCGACCTGGCGCATGCCGAGGTCGAGCCGTCGCTGCTCAGCCTGATTTGCCGCGAGCTGAACAACACCCGCCTGGCCCAGGGCCACGCGGAGGTTTCCGCCGACCTGCTGGCGGGGTCGCGCGACACGATTTTGACGGAGTTCTACGAGCGGGCGCTGGCCGACCAGCCGCACGGCGTGCGGATCTTTGTCGAGGACGTGATGCTGACCGACTCCGGTTTCCGCGAGAGCGTGGCCGAGGAACGCGTGCGCAAGGGCTTTGCCGCCGCCGGCGCCACGCCGGATGCGCTGGCCAAGCTGGTGGACCGCCGGCTGCTCCGCGTGGAGGACCGGCTGGACTTGCGCCGCGTGGAAATCACCCACGACGTGTTGTGCAGTGTCGTCAGCGCGAGCCGCAACGTGCGCCGCGAACGCGAGGCGCTGGAGGACTCCAAGCGCCAGCTCGCCGAGCAGAAGGCACGCGAGGCGGCGACGCACCGTTCGCTCGTCCGCGCGCGACTCATCGCCGCCGTGGCCCTGGTGCTGATGGTCATTTCCGCCGGTAGCGCGGTGTTTGGCTGGGTCAACCTCCGGCGGGCCCGCGCCGCTGACGCCGAGGCTCAGGGGGCGCGGCGGCTCACGGAGCAGGCCCGCGGCGAGGCGGAAAAACTCGTGGGTTTCCTGCTCGAGGATTTTTACGACGAGCTCAAGCCCACGGGCCGGCTTGAGACGGTGGGCAAGCTCGCGCAAAAGGCTGTCGCGTATTACGACGGCCTGCCGAAGGAGTTGCTGACGCCCGAGACGCAGCGCTATCGCGGCATGGCGCTGGTCCGCCAGGGCGCAGCCCTGGTGGACGGCGGCGGAAACGCGGCCGCCAATCCGATCCTCGACGAGGCGGAGGCGGTTTTTTCCAAGCTCGCGGCGGCGGGGGACCACAGTGAAGAAACCACCATCGGGCTCGCGCTGGCCTATTATTCGCGCTCGGTCACCGTGAGCCTGGGCGGCGAACGGCAAAAGGACCGCCTGGAGAAGGCGGCCGCGCTGATGCGTCCGCTGGCGAAAGCCCAGGGATCGTCGCGGCGCGCGCGGCGCGTCTACGCGGATATCCTGAATTACCTCAGCCATTCCCAACCCAAGGTGGAAGGGATCGCCACCTGCGAGGAGGCCCGCCAGATCCTGGCGGGGCTCGGGGCGCTCGACCTGTCGGATCTCAGTGCGGCGTCGGCGTATGGCGACGTCAGCGACTCGGAGGCGCGGCACTCGATGGATCTCGGCCGCTTCGATGACGCCGAGCGGCTGGAGCAGGAGGTTTACAAGCTTTCGGGGCAGGTGTTGGTCAAGCGACCGGGCGACCTGCGGGCCATGGCGGACCGCTGGTATGCGCCCGATGTGCTGGCGCATGTGTCGGCCGAGCGGCTCGATTACGTCGCCGCCCTCGAATACGCGCGCACGGCGCTTCAGGCTGGCGAGGATTACGTCCGGTTCAACCCGGCGGACAGCCTGGGCTGGGGCCTGTGGTCAGAATCCTATGCCCAGGTGGCAACCTGCCTGTTCCAGTTGGGCCGAGTGCAGGAGGCGATTGACCAGGCGGAGGCCGGAACCGAGCTGGAGCACGATCCGCGCAACATCACGGGCGTGACGGGGAACATTTACTACTGCTGGTCCAACCTCGCCCGCTGGGAAGCCATGCGGGGCAATCGCGCCGCGATGGAGAAAGCGCTGAAGGAATCCCGGCGGAGCGGTGCGCTGATCACGAGACAACTTCAGCTGGGGCCCGATTTTGCCCGAATGGTCGCGGCGGGCGACGTCGCACTCGAGGCGCGGCTGCAGCAGATCCGGCAGGACTATGCCAGAGCCTACGCGGCGGCGGTGAGGGAAATTGCGGCCGCCAAGGATTGGCCGACGGGCGCGGGGTGGCAGAATATGCGCGGGGACACGATGCAAGGACTCAGGCTGCTGACGATCGAGAGCGCGTTGCATCTCGGCCAGGGCCATGACGCCGAAACCTATGCCCGGGCCTTGCTCGACTCCCAACTCGAGGAAGCCAAGTACGGTGACCGGAAACCGGAGATCGCGCAGGCGCAGGTGCTGCTAGCCCACGCGCTGGCGATGGAGGGCCGGGGCGCCGAGGCGCGGACGGTGCTCAATCCCGCGCTCGCTTTTTACCGCGGCCGGAAGCGGGCCGAGGGGTCCGGGGCGGAATTTACCGGCAAGTTTGCCCGGGCGCTTTATGTCCAGGCACTGACGGAGCCGGATGACGCCGCGGGCCGGGCCCGGGCCCAGTCGGCCCTCGCCGAGGCCATGGCGCAGATCGAGGACCAGTCCGGCGAAATCAAGGCGCTCCGCCCCGCACGGGAATTGACCACGTGGATTTCGGCCGAGCTGACCAAGCTGGGGCATTGAACCCGGCGCGGCTGGTGGCCTGCACTCCAACTCCCCATGAAAACCCTGCTGCTGCTCGCGTGCGCCCTGACCGTGCTCGGACGGGCTTCGGATATCCCCGCGCCTTTCCGGATCGAATTGACGGACGGCCAGTCAATCGCGGCGGCGGGTGGTGAAGGGTGGGTGGACCCCGCGGGCCGGATCACGGCGGTCTGCCGGGTGGTGTCGCCGCCCGGGGCCGGTTACACGCGCACCTTCCTGACCGTGACCAACGTGACCCACGCCGACCTGGCGGTGGCGCGGGTGGTGATGCTGGACACGCCAGAGGCCACCCTCGACGACGGTCACGCCCGGGTGGTGGGCGATTTCAGCGGTTCCCCCGTGGTGACCGGCCGCCGGTTTCTCGGGGTGGAGCATCCGCTGGCGGAAAACCGGGTGGCGAACGGCCGCGTGTGTTGTGCGCTGCCGCTGATGCAACCGCTGCGGCCCGGCGAGGCTGTGACGGTCTCGCTGGTTGCGGGCAGTTACCGGCCCGGCCAGTTGCGGCGCGATTTCCTCGCCTACGTCGAGCGGGAGCGGGCGCGCCCGTATGCCCCGTTCCTGCACCACAACAACTGGTATGATCTCGGGTTGGGCCGGAAGTTTACGGAGGCCGACGAGCTGGCGGATGTCGCCTTCCTCGGCCGGGAGCTGGTGGAGAAGCGGGGCGTGAAGCTGGCCGGCTTCGTGCTCGATGACGGCTGGGATGAAGTGCACTCGCTCTGGCGGTTCCACGCGGGCTGGCCGGAGGGCCTGAAGAACTTCACCGCCGCCGCCGCCCGCTACGGGGCCGCGCCCGGGATCTGGCTCTCGCCCTGGGGCGGTTACAGCAAGGCCCACGACGCGCGCATGGCCGCGGCGGCCCCGCAGGGCTTCGAGATCCGCGACGACAACTTCTCGCTGGCGGGACCGAAATATTACGCGCGGTTCAGCGGAATCTGCAGGGACGTCGTGCGCGACAACGGCGTGGCGTATTTCAAGTTCGACGGCATCGGGTCCATCGCCGAGACCGGCTTGATCGACCCGGCGGCGGGCCGGGATTTTGACGCGATGCTCCGGCTGGTGCACGACCTGCGCGCGCTGCGGCCGGACATCTACATCAGCCAGACGACCGGCACCTGGCCCTCGCCCTGGTGGCTTTTCCACGTGGACAATATCTGGCGCGAAGGCTCGGACCACGGCTTCGCCGGCGTCGGCTCGGGGCGGCAGCAGTGGATCACGTATCGCGATGCGGAGACCTACAAGAACGTCGTCCGCCGCGGACCGCTGTACCCGCTGAATTCGCTGATGATCCACGGGCTGCTTTTCGCCGCCAAGCCCGTGCAGCTCAGCACGGACACCGGCAGCGATTTCACGAGTGAGGTCCGCAGCTATTTTGGCTGCGGCACCCAGCTGCAGGAACTCTACCTTGCCCCGGCTTTGCTCTCGCCGAAGAACTGGGACGATCTCGCCGCCGCGGCGAAGTGGTCGCGGGCGAATACCGCGACGCTGCGCGACGTGCACTGGATCGGCGGCGACCCGGTCAAGCTGGAGGCCTACGGCTGGGCCGCGTGGTCGCCCGCCAAGGGCATCGTCACCCTGCGCAATCCTTCCGACAGGCCCGCGACGTTTGTACTGGAGGCGGGTGCAGCCTTCGAGCTGCCGGCGGACGCAGCGAAGACGTTGCGCGTCAGCAGCCCGTATCCGGATGCCCCGGCGCCGGTCACGACGCTGCGCGCCGGCGAACCCGTGACCCTTAAACTGCGGCCCTTCGAAGTGTTGGTACTGGAGTGCGTCCCGGAGACGGCCCGCTGACATGAGCGACCCAGGCAAAGCCGTTTTCCTTTCCTACGCTTCCCAAGATGCCGAAGCGGCAAGGAAGATCTGCGACGCGCTGCGCGCGGCAGACGTGGAGGTGTGGTTTGACCAGAGCGAGCTGCGCGGCGGCGATGCGTGGGACGCGAAGATCCGAAAGCAGATCAAGGAGTGCGCGCTGTTTGTGCCAATCATCTCGGCCAACACCAACTCGCGGCCCGAGGGTTATTTCCGCCTCGAGTGGAAACTCGCCGTGGACCGGTCCCACCTGTTGGCGGACGACCATGCGTTTCTGTTTCCAGTCGTGATTGACGAGACCCCCGAGGCCACCGCGCGGGTGCCGGATAAATTCCGCGAGGTGCAGTGGACGCGGCTGAATGTGAAGGACACGCCCGAGACGCTCGCCCGCCGCGTGGGCAAATTGCTCGACCGCGATGGCATGGAGCCGGGCAGCCTTCGTCCCGGTGAGCGCGGTGGGGGCGCCGCGTCCCCACGGAAAAACCGGCAATCGCCGTGGATCCGTTACGCTTGGACGGTGGTGGGCCTGACCTTCGCGGTGATCTATGCGGTGCGCCCGATCTGGCAGGCGACGCGCCACGCCGACGCGAAACCCGTGCCGGTCGCGCCGTCGGCGCCGGCCAGCGAGGCGCGCAAGCTGGCGAACCAGGCGCGGGCGCTGATGGACGACGATCCGCTGGTGGTGCGCGAAAACTTCCTGACCGCAAAGCGGCTGGGCGAGCGCGCCATCGAACTTGATCCGGGTGATGCGGAGGCCTACGCGGTCACCGCCCGGGCGGCGTGTGCCCTGATCATGAATTACCGGGACAGTTCCCCCGCCAGCCTCGCGGCCGCCCGGGCCCGGGCGGAGAGTGCGATCCGGCTGGCCCCGGATTCCGTGGAGGCGGCCCTCGCCTTGGCGACGGTGGATATCATGGCCGGAGCGCGTCCGGCGGAGGTGCAGCAACGGCTCGAGGCCCTGTTGGCGCGGGCGCCGGCGGACCGCCGGGTGTTTCACCTGCTGCAGTTTCACGCGATCCGCCAGGGCCACACGGAGGACGCCGAAAAGTGGATCGACCGGGCCATTGCCCGGTTGGGCGGGGACCCGGATTCCCTGAATTTCCGCGCAGAGATCTTCTGGGGCAGGAACGACTATCCGCGGCTCGCGGCCACCCTGGAGCAGTCGCTGGCCCAGCGCTCCACCGCGCTTGCGGCGCATTACAAACTGATGCTGCAGGTCTGGGGCTGGGGCGACCTGCCGGCGGGCCGGGAGTGGGTCGACCAGATGCCCGCGTCACTGCTGCAGGAAGACCGCATCGCGATGCTGGCCTACCTCACGTGGTACTGGTCGCGCCAGCCCGACCGGGCGATCGAGGTGCTCCAGCGCTTCCCGCGGGCGTTCATCGAGCAGGGTTCGCTCCTGGTCTCCACGGATTACATGGCCGGTTGCGCGCAACTGCTGGCCGGCCACCCGGAGGCCGCGCAGCTCGCCTTCATGACCGGCTTGAAGGCGGTCAACGACCGGCTGGCGGCGGATCCCAGCAACGCGCGATACGTTTACGAAAAGACCCGGTTGCTGGCGCGGTTGGGCCAGCGGGCCGAGGCGGAAAAGTCCCTCCGGCTTCTCCGGGAATTGGGCAACCCGAATGACACCCAATCGATGCGGGCGGAAATCCTCCTGCTGGCCGGAGCGCCCGACGACGTCCTCCCGGCGTGCGAACGGGGCATTGACCCGAGCCGGTCCCGCTGGCCGATCCGGGTGAACGAGCTGCGCTACGACCCGGTGTTTGACCCGCTGCGCAAGGACCCGCGTTTCCAGGCCATCGTGACGAAGGGCGAGGCCCAGCTCGCGGAACTCCGGGCGGGGGGCGCAGCATTGTCCACCAGCGCGCAGCGCCCCTAGCTCCAGGGAAACGCCCGCGGGTTAAAACCGCGGGCGGGATGCCCCGGCCCGGTATCCGGTCGGCCGGACCAGCGGCTGCGGAGCTTACTGGTACTTCCGCGTCTGTTTCCAGGCGGCGCGGTCGGTAAAGGTGACGGCGGGCGGGGTCTTCGGCTCGTGCGTACGCGCGAAGCCGAGATAGGTGCGCATCTGGCGCTTCGCCGGGTCGAGCGCGGCGGTGAGGATCTCCACGACGCGCGCCTTCGTGAGCCGGTCGAGTGCGGCGAGCGTCTCGGCCCGGCGGCCCCAGTTGGCGTCGCGGTTGTAGGCGAGGTCGAAGAACCGCCCGGCGCGGTCGGCGATGGCCTTGTCCTTTTCCTGCAGCGCGGCGCGCACGCCGCCCATGAGGGTGGCCCACTGGGCGTCGGTCTGTCCGGCGAGCCGGCCGGGGAGTTTCGCAATGTACTCGTCGGCGCGCGCCTCGACCTCATCGGCGGGATGATCGCCCGACTGGATGATGAAATAGGCGAAGCTGATCTTCTCCTCGTCGCCGGCGCCGCCGAAGACGATGTAACCGAGCTGCTGGTGCGTGCGCATCTCGGCGTAGAACGGCTCGCCCATGAAGTTGGCGAGGGCGAGCGTGGCGGCGCGCAGTTCGGGCGAACTGTCGCCGAGCATGTACTCGCGGCGGTACGCGGAATTGTTGACCACGAGTTTCTCGCTGGTGCGGATGGACTCGCCGGGCGCCCCGACGAGCAGGCGGCGGCGGAGGAGGTCGGCGTCGGGCACCGGGGCGGTCTGGAGCGCGGCCCCGAACCGGCGGGCGTCGGCGATGGCCGCGGCGGCGGTGACATTGCCATGCACCAGCGCCTCCAGCTTGCCGTGGGCATAAAGCTGGCGGGCGAAGTCCTGCACGGCGGCGAGCGTTACGCCTTGGGCGACGGGCAGCTGCTCATCGGGGCGGTAGTAGAATTCGCGCACGACGCTGCGCCGCGTCTCGGTGAGAATCAGGTAGGCATCGGCGCGCGGGAAGCTGCCGAGCTCGCGGAGGAACCGGTCCTTGATGGCCGCGAAGCGCTCGGGGGAGAGCTTGAAGTTCACGAGGTTGGCCGCGATGGCCTCGAGCAGGCGGTTGGTGGACTCGTCGTAGCCGTCCACGGAGATCTGCACGCCCTCGAGCGCGGCGCTGAGGCTGAAGTTCAGGCCGGCCTCGCGTGCGGTGTAGGAGGTCTCGTTGAGGGCTTCCTTCACGCAGGCCTCGTAGAAGCGGAGCAGGACGGCGGTTTGGACCGAGGCCAGCGCGCGGGGGAAACGGAAGCGGTAAACCTCGGCGACCATCGGGCGGAGGAAATCGGTGTCCTGCGAGTAATAGAGGCTGAGGG
>CAIMAQ010000119.1 GCA_903839035.1 uncultured Opitutia bacterium | reverse complement strand
GACGTCAATCCAGCCGGGCGTGAGCCGGTGATTCGCCGGCCGGCCGTAGTCGAGGTGATAGCTGCGCGTCGAAGCCGTCGTGAACGACACGCAGTCGGCCAGGCCAAAGGCCTCGTCCACGAGCGCAATCACCCCGGCGTGGACGCGGCCGAGATAGAAACTCGCGGGAGTCGTGCTCTCATGGACGTAGAGCAGCACGCGCCGGCCGGCGGCCTTGGCGGCGTGCACGGCCCAGAAGGTGGTGAAGGTGTTGCAGACCACGAGGTCGGCGGCGGCGAAATCAACGGCCGCGGCGAGTGCGCGGATGGCCGTGTGCGCGGCGGCGGTGGACTGCGCGGCGAAGATCGCGGTGGCGTCGCTCAGCTGGACTTTGGCGCCCAGCTCCTCGAACCGCGCGCGCAGCGGACCTTCAGAGGGACTCAACACGGTGAGTTGCGAGCCGAGCGACGCGAGATGACGGGCGTAATCCACCAGGAAAAGCGGGGCGCCCTCAAGGTTGAGGTTGTGGGAGACGAGCAGCACGCGGCGCGGGGCGGGCGCGGTGCTGGTGAGCGGCGCGGGCTGCAGCGGCGGGACGGCCGGAAGGGTTTGGGGCGCGCGCGCCGTGAAATCGGCGGCGAGTCGGGCCAGTTCGGCCTCCATCTCGGCATCGAAGACCACTTCAACCCCGCGCTCCTGCAGCGCGGCCTGCAGGGCGGCGTGGGTGGTGGCGAAACGGGCGGAGCTCTGCGGGGGATACGGGGCCTTCTCGTCCTCGTTGGTGAAAAGCAGGCTGCGCTGGACCGGGCAGAGGTGGAGGCTCCCATCCGCCAGCTCGGCATAGAGTCGCAGCGTGACGGGAACCGGCAGCTGGGCCGGCACGTCGATGATGCCGAAGAGCCCGCAGTTTTTCGCGTTGGCGAAGGACGGAAAGTGCGCGCCGGGACCGGGCGACGGCAGGGTGTGTTCGATGGTCTGCCACGCCTGGAGGTCGAAGGTGGCGAGGACTCGTTTGATCGGCTGCGTCTCGTGGAACAGATAGCCCAGCACGGCGGTGCGCCCGAAGCCGCAGCGCGTCACGGCGGCGGGCTCGTCGAGATGACCGTGAAAGGGGAGGTGCGGGTGACGCAGGTCACGCGGGTAGGGAATCGAGGCCGAGACCTCGCGCGCGAGGTCGGCGACGGATCGAGCCGGTTCGCGGCGTTGGGCGCGCAGGAAGATTTGCAGCGCGCGGCCGTATTCATGCCAGCGCAGCGGTCCGGTGGGCAGAGCCACGTGGACCGGTGGCTGGGCGGAGGTGACAAAATAGTGGACCTTCTGGAAAATCGACCAGCGGCCCTCAAGCTCGAGTGCTTCCAGCACGATGGCGGCCGGCCCGGGCGGGAGTTCGGCGACGATGTAAAATTCGGCGAGCGCGACGGGCTGGCCGGTCTGGAAATGCGTGGCGAGATCGGCGCGAGGAATCCCGTGGACGCCGGGAAAAACGCGGCCGCCGACGCAGGCGCGCACATCCACGATCACGCCGCCGGGTTTCGGCATCACCCAGCCGCGGAGCACATGCCGCCCGGGCGGTAGGGCGTCGCCGGGAGTGGGCGACTCGAGGTTCGAAAAACTGAAGGCGGTTTCGTGCATCCGGGGCATGCTCAGCCGAGCCAGGCCTCGCGGATCATCTGCAGGTGCTGGGGCAGGGCGCGGGCCTGATGGTAGCTGCGGGCGGCGCGGGCGTGGGCCATGGAGAGCATCTTTTGATT
The DNA here is from genome assembly GCA_903839035.1 of uncultured Opitutia bacterium. Classification (GTDB taxonomy): domain Bacteria; phylum Verrucomicrobiota; class Verrucomicrobiia; order Opitutales; family Opitutaceae; genus Opi-474. The sequence continues at coordinate 3,136 of CAIMAQ010000119.1, read as the reverse complement.
GCCCGCGAAGTGGTCGGCGAGCGCCTTCTTCAGGGCCGCGGCGAGCTTGAACGGGTCGCCGGCGGGCACGAGGTAGGCCTCGTCGGTGTTGGTCACCATCTCCGGGATGCCGTTGACGTCGGTGCTGACGATGCGGTCGCCGAAGACCATCGCCTCGAGCAGCACACGCGGAAAGGACTCCTCGAAGCTGGTGCAGACCAGGAGGTCGGCCATCCGGTAGAAGTCGTAGATCTCACCGGTTTCCGGAAAAATCTTCACGTCATGGAGGTTCATCAGCTGGATGTCCTCCATGAGCGACTCCATGTAGAGGCCCGGGCGCGCGCCGACCATCACCCACTGGATTTTCCGGCCGGGGAAGAGCGTGGGCAGCTCCTTTTCCAGCAGGTCAATGCCGCGGATGTAGATATGCTGGCCCTTGCGTTCGCAGATGGAGCCGATGTTGACCACCAGCACGGCGTCGGGATCGAGCCCGTGCTTGCGCCGCAGGGCGGCCGGATCGTGCGTGGCGGCGAACTGCTCAATGCGGGCGAAGTCCACCCAGCTGTTGAGCAGGCGGAAATTGTCGCCGGTGTTGAGCTCCTCGAAGATCGTGCGCGTCGCCTGCGCGGTGAACACGACCCGGGTGGCGAGGCGAAAGGCCTCGGCCACGGTGTCGTGCATCAGCGGCGGAAGGATGGGCGCGAACAGGCGCTTCACGGCGTTGCTCTCGTGGATGTAGAACGCCGAGGACTTGCCGAGATGCGCCGCGAGGTGCACGCCCCAGAAGGTGAGCATGGTGTTGCAGACGAACATTTCGACGTCGTCCCAGCGGCGCGACGCGGCAAACTTCTTGAGGGCGGCGTCAAATTCCGCGGGAGATTTCGCGTCCATGAAGCCGGACTCGTCCCAGATCTCGACCTTGAGCCCGAGTTGCTCGAAGCGCGCGCGGAGCGGGCCGTCTTTGGGCGAGGCGATGGTCACGGCGGCGCCCGGCTGCTCGGCGAGGAAGCGGGCGAGCTCAAAGATGAAGATGGGCGCGCCCTCGAAGTTGAGGTTGTGCGTGAGTACCAGGGCGCGGAACGGCCGGGCGGTTTGCGCATAGCGCTGGTGGTAGGGGTTGAGCGGCAGGTGGCGCGGCGGGAAGTCGAGCGCATCGCTGAGGTGGGGGTCGCGGTAGCCGCCGTGCCGCTCGAGGTAGGCGACGTGCTCGCGCTCGGCGTAGGTGTTCCCGCGGGTGGCGCTGCCGACGTGCCGGAGGACGGCCGAGGGCGAGTACACCGTGCGGAAACCGGCGGCCGCCGCGCGCAGGCAGTAATCCACGTCGTTGTACGCGACCTGAAATTTTTTCTCATCAAAGCCGTGGAGCTGGCGGTAAAGGTCCGTGCGGGTGAGCAGACAGGCGCCGGTGACGGCGGCGACATTGCGTGCGGCGTGTGGCAGGAACAGGTGGCCGAGGTCCTCGGCGGGCGCTTTTTCAAACAGGCCGTGCGCGAGACCGTCATGCCGGCTGAGGGCGATGCCAGCGTGGTTGAGCGTGCCATCCGGGTAGAGCAGCTTTGCGCCAACCACGCCGACGCCGGGCACGGTGAGCCAGCCGGCCAGATCCTCGAGCCAGCCGGGTTCGAGCGCCTCGACGTCATTGTTGAGATGGAGCACCAGCGGCGTGTCGGCGCGCGCGGTGCCGAGATTCACGAGGCGGGAGTAATTGAAACCGCCGGGCGCGGCAGGCGCATGGAGCACTTCGCAACGCAGGTCGGTGCGGCCGGGCAGCGTCTGGAGGTAGGCGAGGGTGTCGGCGTCGTCGGAGTGATCGTCCACCACGATGACCTTCACGAACTCCTTCGGCGTGGTCCGGGCGAGCGAGTCGAGGCAGGTACGGAGCAGCTCGACGCGGTTCTTGGTGGGGATGACCACCGTCACGGGATTTTCGCGCAGGATCACGGGATCCCATTTCAACTGGTAGAGGCAGAGGGCGTAGTCCTTGGCGAGTTGCGGCAGGACGGGCGTCGCGCGCAGACCCCGGCGTGACACGGCCTCGGCAATGCCCCGGCTGGCGGCGTCGAAGAGGTAGTTTTTCTGGTCGCCCCGGGTCGCGGTGCTCGCGGGGTGGGCGCGCCAGTGGTAACCGATGAACGGCACGTGGATGACGTCGCTGGCGGGAATGAGCTCCCAGCAGCGCAGGAACAGATCGATGTCCTGGGCGCCGTTGAATTCGGGCCGGAGCCGGCCGGCCTGCTCGATTAGGCTGCGGCGGATCACCGTGAGATGGTGCGTGTAGTTGTGGGTGATGGCCATCTCCGGGCTCCAGCCACCCTTGAACTGCGGGTCGAAGCGGCGGCCGGTGTCGTCGATCTTGTCCTCGTCGGTGTAAAGATAACCCGCGGAGGGATGGCGGGCGATGGCCTGGGCGACATGCAGCAGGGCGTCGTGGGGCAGCAGGTCGTCGTGGTCGAGCAGGGCCACGAACTCCCCGGTGGCGACGTCGAGGGCGGAGTTGGTGGCGCGGGCGATGTGGCCGTTTTCCGCGCGGAAGACCGGCTTGATGCGGGCATCGGCCTGCGCGGCGGCCTCGAGCATGCGGCGGATGTGGGGTTGCGGCGAGGCGTCGTCGGCGATGCACAGTTCCCAGCGCGGGTAGATCTGGTCGCGGAGGCACTCGAGCAGCTCACGCAGGTATTTCTCGGGGGTGTTGTAGGCGGGGACGACGATACTGATGAGCGGGGCGCCCGCCTGGAGCAGGGAGGCCGCGTCTTGCTCGAGGACGGTGCGAAGGCGCGGCGTGAGGCGGTTGTGCCAGACCCAGCGGGTGTAGGGATCCTGGTCGCGGCGCCGGACGATGGCGGCGGGAACCGGCGGGGCGTCACCGCGGCCCATGGTCGAGGAGAGATGTTGCTGCAGCCGGACGATCTCGCCGCGGGATTCCTTCCAGCTGTCGAAGCGGAACCGGCCCAGCAGCCAGCCGCGGAGGAAAGCGGCGACGACCCGGGCGAAGAGGAAGGGGCGGTATACAGGGATGGGACCGGAATGTTCGTCGCGCCGGTCCAGGTACATGCGGCGGGCGAAGGCGAGGGGCCGGGTGCCGTCGCCCGTTTCGGCGAAGATTTTCAGGTTGGCCGGGCTGGGCGTGTCGGGGCGGATGTCCACCAAACCGTAGTAT
>CAIMAQ010000118.1 GCA_903839035.1 uncultured Opitutia bacterium | reverse complement strand
CGCCACCCTCGTGGTCAACAAGCTCCGCGGCATCCTCAACATTGCCGCGGTGAAAGCCCCAGGCTTTGGCGACCGCCGCAAGGCGATGCTCGAAGACCTCGCCATCCTCACCGGTGGCCGCGTCATCACCGAAGACCTCGGCATCAAGCTCGAGAACGTCACCATTGCCGACCTCGGCCGCGCCAAGCGCATCGTCGTCGACAAGGAGAACACCACCATCGTCGAGGGTGGCGGCAAATCGTCCGACATCCAGGGCCGGGTGAAGCTCATCCGCCGCCAGATCGACGAGACGACCTCCGACTACGACCGCGAGAAGCTCCAGGAGCGCCTCGCCAAGCTCGCCGGTGGCATCGCCGTCATCAACGTCGGCGCCTCCACCGAGGTTGAGATGAAGGAAAAGAAGGCCCGCGTCGAAGACGCCCTCCATGCGACCCGTGCGGCCGTGGAAGAGGGGATCGTCGCCGGCGGTGGCGTCGCGCTGCTCCGCACCGCGAAGGTCATCGACGGGCTCAAGCTCGAGGGTGACGAGGCCATTGGGGCCCAGATCGTGCGCCGGGCCATCGAACATCCGCTCCGCCAGCTCTGCTTCAATGCGGGCGTCGAGGGCGCGGTGATCGTGGGCAACGTGCTCGCGGGCAAGGGTGCCTACGGCTACAACGTCGCCACGGGCGAATACGAGGATCTCGTCAAGGCTGGTGTCGTCGACCCCACGAAGGTCACGCGCACCGCGCTGCAGAACGCGGCCTCGATCGCCGGCCTGCTCCTCACGACCGAGGCCATCATCACCGAGATCCCGGACAAGAAGGAAGCTCCGGCCCCGGCGGCGGTGGCGGCGGCGGCATGGGCGGCATGGACTACTAAGTCCCGCTGTTCCCTCCCAATAAATCACAAGGCGTCCCGCGCAAGCGGGGCGCCTTTTTTGCGCCCACGTTTTGCTTTCGCTGGCGGCGCTTCCGTGTTTCCGTGATCCCCACCATGGAGGTTATTTTTCTTGGCACGGGGACATCGCAGGGCGTGCCGATGATCGGCTGCGACTGCGCCGTCTGCACCTCAACCGATCCGCGGAATAACCGGATGCGGACTTCCATCCACGTGGTGATGGACGGGCTGCATGTCCAGGTGGACGCCTCGCCGGAGTTCCGGCTGCAGTGCGTGCGGGAAAAGATCAGCCACCTCGATGTGTTCATCCTGACGCACGGGCATGCCGACCACCTCGCGGGCATGGATGACCTGCGCCGGTTCTGTGATCACGGCGCGAAGGCGGTCACGGTTTATTCGACGGGGGAGGGGAAGGCCCGCGTCGCGGCGATGTTTCCCTACGCGATCGGGGACCGGCCGGTGTCGAAGGGCTACCCGGCGTTCCTGCTGGCGGACATGCCGCCGGTGCTCGAATTTCCCCAGGGGTGGATCCATGCGACGCTGCTCCCGCACGGGCCGATCAGCACGCTGGGCCTCGTGTTCGAGGAAAAATCGTCGGGCAAAAAATTCGCCTACTATTCCGACTGCAAGAGCGTGTCCCCCGAGGCCGTGACGCTGGCGCGGGGCGCCGCCGCCGTGTGCCTCGATGGCCTGCGCCCGGACCCGCATCCCACCCACATGAACATCGAGGAGGCGTGTGCCGCCGCAGCGGAGATCGGCAGCCCGGTCAGCTATCTTACCCATATGACCCACTCCGTGGAGCACACGGAATGGGAAGGTAAGCTGCCCGCTGGAGTATTTCTGGCCTACGACGGACTCCGGCTAATCATTTAGCCTGAGTGGTTTAAGAATTAGGACAAACGATCCTAAAATTTCCTCTTGCCTTAATCCATATCAAATCAATGTAGATTAAAGCAGTCAGCAAATGAAGCTCTCCAAAAAAGGCGAATACGCCCTCCGCTCCCTCATCAATCTCGGCATCGCCGCCGAGGTGGGACGTTCCCTGGTCCAGGTCTCGGAGCTCGCCGACACCGAGCAGCTCCCGGTCAAGTTTCTTGAACAGATCATGTCGGCGCTGAAGGACGCCAAGCTGGTCACGAGCGTTCGCGGCAAGTTCGGCGGCTACCGCCTCGCGAAGCCCGCCAAGGCGATTACGATCGGCCAGGTCGTCCGCCTGATTGACGGCCCGCTCGCCCCGATCGGCTGCGTCAGCCAGACGGCGTACGAAAAGTGCACCTGCCCCGACGAGGCGCACTGCGGCCTGCGGATGCTCATGCTCGATGTGCGCAACGCCATCGCCGGCATCCTCGACCGCTACACGCTCGCCGACGTTGTTGAGGTCACGCTGCGCAAGCTGCGCCGCGACAATGTCCCGCTGCCGTTTACGCCCGAAGCCGACGTCGCGCCGACGCCGCCCCGTTTGCCCGCCCGCCATGCCCAGAAACTCGCCCGCCGCCACGGTTCGGCCCGCCTCGATGAAACCGAGGGCGTGCTCCACCAGCTGCTCGGCGACTACGCCATCTGATTCTCACGCCCGCACTTTCCGTCATGCCCAAACCCATCTCGCTCGACGCACCTTCCGCGTCCGTTCCGTTGCCCGACTGGCTCGCCCTGGTGCGCGAAAAGGTTGAGGGCCTGCGTTACGGCGTCGTGCAGCTCACCGTCCATGAAGGCCGCGTCACGCAGATCGAGCGCACCGAAAAGACCCGGCTCGGCCTTCCGGGGTCACTGCGGGCCGACGCGGAATAATTTTCCCGGCCTTCCGGCACCACCGGCGGCCGTATACAACCAATCCATCCACGCGCACCGCACTGACCCGTCCACGGGAGGTTACCATGCACCCACAGCTCATCATTGCATCCCGTGAAATTTTCATCCCGTCCCGCGTCCGCGCTGCTGGCCGTCCTGGCGCTTTCCACCGTCTTGTCTGCCGCCCCGGTCGACAATTCCGAGCTCCAGGAACTGCGCGAACAAATCAGCGCGCTTGAACACAAATTACTCGTGCTCGAACGAAAACAAGAGATTCAGGACGACAAGGTCGCCGTCACCGACAAGGGCGTCACGCTCGCGTCAGCCGACAATGCCAACTCCCTGAAGATCCGCGGCCTCGCCCAGCTCGATTCGCGCCTCTTTTTCGGCGACGGCGGCGGGGTGGTGAAAAATGCCTTCGTCCTGCGCCGGGCGCGCCTCATCACCGAAGGCACGTTCGCCAAGATCTACTCCTTCCAGTTCGTGCCGGAGTTCGGCGGCAGCAGTGTCAGCATTCTTGATGCAAACCTGAGTGTCGCCCTTTCCAAGGCCCTGACGGTCAAGTTCGGCAAATTCAAGTCGCCGGTCGGCCTCGAGCTTCTGCAGTCCGACTCGTGGACCTTCTTCAACGAGCGCTCAATCGTCACCAACCTGGTCCCCAACCGCGACCTCGGAGTTCAGGCCTCCGGCGAGGTGTCCAACGGCACGCTCAATTACACGGTCGGTGTCTTTGGTGGCGTTGGCGACGGTGGCAGCACCAACAACACGGACTTCGACAACGAGAAGGATATCGTGGCGCGCCTGGTGGCATCGCCGTTCAAGAATGACGCCGGCTCCACCGTGCAGGGCCTGTCTTTCGGGCTCTCCGCCAGTGCGGGTCGCGAGAAGACGACCGCTGGCCGTACCTCAGGCTACAAGACCGACGGACAGCAGACGTTTTTTGCCTTCAACTCCACCACCATTGCCGACGGCCAGACCTGGCGTGTTTCGCCGCAGGCTGATTATCGCATCGGCTCATTCGGGGTGATCGCTGAGTATGTAATTTCTGCGGTCGAGGTTCGTCCGAACGCTACCGGCTTGAAGACCGATTTGCGGAACAAGGCCTGGCAGGTCGCCGCCGGGTATGTGCTGACCGGCGAGGATTCGTCCTTCACCGGCGTCGTACCCAAGACGAACTTCGACTTCGCCGCGGGCACGTGGGGCGCCTTCGAGGTCACCGCGCGCTACGCCAACCTGAAGGTCGATGACGCGGCGTTCCCGCTCTACGCCGCGGCCGCGAGCAACGCCAACGAGGCCTCCTCCGTCGGTCTCGGCCTGAACTGGTACCTGAGCAAAGCCGTCGCGTTCAAGTTCGACTATTACCAGACGAACTTTGGCTTCAATTCCGCCGCGCCGGCGACATCGACTACCCCAATCCTGCGGCAGGACGAACAGGTCCTTATCAGCCGCTTTCAGGTCTCTTTCTAAATTTCTACCCGGCAACCATCATGAAACTTTTTTATCTCCTCCTCCTCACCGCTTTAGGCGCCAGCGCCGTGCGGGCGGAAAAAATCACGCTGCGGGTCGGCTATTTCCCCAATATCACCCACGCCCAAGGCGTAATTGGCAGCAATTCCACCCGGGAGAAACACGGCTGGTTCGAGCAGCGGCTCGGGCCCGACGTGACGATCCACTGGTTCCCCTTCAATGCCGGCCCGAGTGCCATGGAGGCGATTTTTGCCGGTTCGATCGACCTGACGTATGTCGGTCCGAATCCCGCCCTCAACGCCTACATCCGCTCTGGCGGGGATGAAATCCGCGTCCTGGCCGGTTCCGCGCTTGGAGGCGCGGCGCTGGTCGTCGCGGGGGACGGACGCATTGCGGCCCCGGGTCAGTTCAAGGGCCGCCGCCTCGCCACGCCGCAGTTGGGTAACACCCAGGACGTCGCCGCTCGCGCCTGGCTGAAAAAGCAGGGCTTCAAGGTCACCCAGACCGGAGGCGACGTGCTGGTGCTGCCGACGGCGAATCCCGACCAGCTCGCCCTGTTCCAGTCGGACCGCCTCGATGCGGTTTGGACCGTGGAGCCGTGGGTATCGCGCCTTGAATTGGAGGCCGGCGGGAAGATTTTTCTCGAGCAGAATGACGCGGTCACGACCGTGCTGGTCACCAGCGTGAAGTTCCTGAAGGCGCACCCAGACCTGGTGGCCAGGTTCAAGGCGGCTCACGGTGAGCTCACGGCCTGGCTCAACACCCATCCGGAGGAGGCTCGGGCGCGGGTCCGCGCGGGTCTTAGTGCCGAGATGAAGCGGGAAATGTCCAACGCCATCGTGACCAGCGCCTGGCGGCGGCTGAAATTTTCCGACCAGGTGACACAGAAGCAGTTTGAGCTTCTGGTGGCCGACGCCCAAAATGCGGGGTTCCTGCGGAATGCCCTCCCGCTGGACCGATTGTTTTCCGGCCAACCATGACCCTTTCGACCGAACTCCAGAGCGAGACCCCCTCGAAGCTCTCCGTGCAGCACATCAGCAAGCGCTACCGCTCGGGTGGGCGCGAGGTGCATGCGCTGGACGATGTCTCGCTGGAGGTGGGGGAAGGGGAGTTCATCTGCCTGGTGGGGCCGAGTGGCTGCGGCAAGTCGACCTTGCTCAACATCATCGCGGGTCTCGAGTTCGCGGATGAGGGCCGGTTGTACACCGCGGGGGCACCCATCACCGGGCCTGGCCGCGACCGCATGGTGCTGTTCCAGGAGGCGGCCCTCTTCCCGTGGCTGGACGTCCTGGACAACGTGCTGTTCGGGTTGAAGCTGAAACCCGGGCTCAGCGGGGCGGAGCGCACCGAGGTGGCGCAATTTTACCTCAAGCTCGTGGGCCTGGAGAAATTCACCAAGTCCTACGTCCATGAGTTGTCCGGCGGCATGAAGCAGCGGGTGGCGCTGGCCCGCGCGCTCGCGCCCAATCCGCGGGTGCTGCTGATGGATGAGCCCTTCGCGGCTCTCGACGCCCTGACGCGCCAGCAGCTCTACGGCGATCTGCAGGATATCTGGCAGCAGCACCGCAAAACCATTGTGTTTGTGACGCACAATGTCCGCGAGGCGGTGTGCCTCGGCGACCGCGTCGCACTTTTCTCACCGCACCCCGGGCGGATCAAGGAGCAGTTCACGATCACGCTGCCGCGCCGGCGCGACATCAACAGCATCGAGCTCGCGCGCTACGCGATCGAGATCACGGCTGCGCTCAAGGGCGACGCGCGGCCGTCCGATGAATACGCCATATGAAGCATCTCCTGCGCGCACTTTTGTTCTTCGTCCTGGCTCTCGTGGCTTGGGAGGCGCTGTTTCGCGCCAAGATCTGGTCCCCTGTGCTGGTGCCGTCACCCGTCAGCGTGGGTCGTTATCTGTATGAGGCCGCTGTCGATGGTACGCTCTGGGACGCGACCCTGGTCACAATGCGCCGGCTCCTGCTAGGTTACGGTTTCGGGATTGCGCTGGGCCTGCCGCTCGGGCTGCTGACGGCACGCTTCCGCATCGTGAAGGACACCCTGGGCCTGGTAGCGCTGGGTCTGCAGACTCTGCCGAGCGTCTGCTGGGTGCCGCTGGCGCTGCTCTGGTTCGGTCAAAGCGAAACGGCCATGTTCTTTGTCGTCGTGATGGGCACACTTTGGTCCATGATCATCGCAACGGATAATGGGGTGCGCAACGTGCCGCCCATCTACGCCCGCGCGGCCCGCACGATGGGCTCGTCAGGCCTCCAACTCTGGTTCCGGGTCATGCTGCCGGCATCGCTGCCGTACATCGTCAGCGGCATGAAGCAGGGCTGGGCCTTCGCCTGGCGCTCACTCATGGCGGCCGAGATCTACGTGACAATCCTCAGCGGATTCGGTCTTGGCAATTTGCTGCACTACGGGCGCGAGCTTAATGCCATGGAGCAGGTTATCGGCATCATGTTCGTCATCATTGTCATCGGCCTGCTAGCGGATAAAATCCTGTTTTCCCCGTGGGAAAAATTCCTCCATCGGCGCTGGGGCACCGCGAAATAATCCGTAGGACAATGCCGGGATTTTCGTTTCCCATTCTTTTTCTCAACGTTCATCAATTCAACCCACCAAAGACCACCATGGCCAAAATCCATAACGACATCACCGAGACGATCGGGAACACGCCGCTCGTCCGCCTCAACCGCACCGCGGCCGCCCACGGCGCGCAGGCGGAGATCCTGCTCAAGCTGGAATTTTTCAACCCGCTCTCGAGCGTGAAGGACCGTATCGGTCTCGCCATGATCGATGACTCGCTGAAGTCCGGCAGAATCAACGCCCAGACCACCCTGATCGAGCCGACCAGCGGCAACACCGGCATCGCGCTGGCGTTTGTCGCCGCGGCCAAGGGCCTCAAGCTCATCCTCACGATGCCCGAGACGATGAGCACCGAGCGCCGCAAGCTCCTCAAGATCCTCGGCGCCCGCCTCGTGCTCACCGAGGGGCCGAAGGGCATGAAGGGCGCCATCGCCAAGGCCGAGGAACTCCAGTCCAAGATCCCCAACAGCGTCATCCTCCAGCAGTTCGCCAACCCGGCCAATCCCGCGGTCCACCGCCGCACCACGGCCGAGGAAATCTGGCGCGATACCGACGGCAAGGTGGACATCGTCGTGTCCGGCATCGGCACCGGCGGCACCATCACGGGCGTCGGCGAGGCGTTGAAGGCCAAAAACGCCGCGATCAAGATCGTCGCCGTCGAACCCGACGCGTCGCCCATCCTTTCCGGCGGCCAGCCCGGCCCGCACAAGCTGCAGGGCATCGGCGCCGGCTTCGTGCCCGCGATCCTCAACACGAAGGTCTATGACGAGGTCATCCGCGTGAAGGAGGCCGATTCCGGCCCGATCTCGAAGCAGGTCAACCAGCAGGACGGCATCCCGATCGGCATTTCCTCGGGCGCGGCCGTCTGGGCCGCGCTCCAGCTGGCCAAGCGGCCCGAGAACAAGGGCAAGCAGATCGTCGTGATCATCGCGTCGAGTAGCGAACGCTACCTCTCGACCTGGCTGTTTGCGGATGTCAGCGCGGAGAGCGATACCCTGGACGATCTCCTTCTGCCCGCAGGCAAGGCCTGAGTATTTCCGGCTAGTCCGACCGGCCGGCAGCCTCGCTGCCGGCCGGTTATTTATTGTCCCGGTTCAACTCCGACCAGCGGTAGAAACTGTACCCAAAGGCAATCAGCGACACGGCCACGCCGGTGAGCTTCATCATCACGCCCGCCAGCGTCTGGTCGTCCGCCGCCGAGAACGTCGCGAACAGCCGCGGGGCATATTCGTAGGTCGGATAGAGGATGTTGGAGGAAAACGAGACGTAGGCAAAGAGGGGCGTCATCGCGATCTCGATGCAGAAAATAAACATCATCCGCCCGGCATAGCTGAGCGGCGGATACGCTCGCGACGGGCTCATGATGGGCCACCAGAAGAGCACCGACACGCCAAAGAACATCAGGTGCTCGACCACGTGGATGAGCTTGTCCTGCAGCGCCCATTCATAGAGCCACGGGGCGTGCCAGAGGCCGATGACGAGGGTGGCCAGCGCGCCGCAGCTGATCGGCGAGAACAGTAGCCGAAGCGGCCGCTGGAGGGACGGGCGGTCCAGGCCGGCATCCACCATCCACCCCGGCAGGCCGCACAGCAGCAGCACCGGTGCCGGGTACATGATGATCAGGTGCTGGAACATGTGCGCGCTGAACAGGAAGCGCTCGCCGGCCTGGTCGAGCGGCGAGCCGACCGCGAGGTAGAACAGGATCAGCGCGGCATAGAAATACCACGCCTCCCGGCGCGGAAAGGGCTGCCCGGGGGCGAGCCGGGCGCGCAGCGGACCGGCCAGCACGGCCCAGAGCCAGCCCAGGAACACGATCCCGCCGACGAGGAGGGGTTCGTTGTGCCAGTGGCGCCAGTCAATCATGGGATAAAAAAGGCGGCCCGAGGGCCGCCGTGGAGAGTTGCGAGGTCGATCGTGGCGGCGTCAGACGAGACGCGACAGGTCCGCCACCGTGTTGACGGCCATGGAGAGCGGCACGCTGGCCTCGGCCCCGAACAGCTTGAGCAGCGCCCACATCGTCCCGCCGGCCAGGATCAGGCCGATGAAGAACAGGATGGTGCAGAACAATTTGTCCCACCGCAGGTGCATGAAGTAGAAGATAACGAACATGAACTTCACGATGGAGAGGACCACGAGGACGGTGACGAGCAGCCAGGTCGCAAAGGGCAGGCCGATGACGGCGATCTCGACGCCGGTGATGACCGCGAGGAGCATCGCGATCTGCACGTAGGCGGCGAACTTGCTTTCCTCGGCGGCGTGGCCGGCGGTGGCGGTGGAGTGGGCGGAGTCGCTCATGGTCAGAGGTATTCGAGCAGGTAGACGGCGGTGAAGATCACGATCCAGACGATGTCAACGAAGTGCCAGTAGAGGCCCATGGACTCGACGTCGATGGCGTTGGACTGGTCAAACTGGACCGGGCCGGCGGGGCGGGCGAACCAGCGCTCGGCGCCGATGGCGATCACGGCGCCGACGATGGCGAGCCATTGCGCGCCGACGACACCGCCGAGGGTGGCGCCGCTCAGGCCGTGGGCCTCGAGGGCCCAGATGACCGAGAGGACGATCTTCATCGACAGCAGCACGGCTGCCACCAGGGCGACCACGTGCAGGAGGGTGGTGACCCAGGGCTGGCCGCCGGTGGCGGGCTTGAACGAGCGGACGTACATCAGTCCGAGCCAGAGCACGCCGATGGCGACGTGCGTGCCGTGGGTGCCGGTGAGGGTGAAGAAGGTCGTGCCCAGGATGCTGTTCGTGATCGTCATGTGCTTCTCGAACACGAAATTGTTGAACTCAAACACCTGGCAGCCGAGGAAGATGGCGCCGCAGACGATCGTCGCGAGCAGCGAGAAGCGCATGCTCTTGAGGTTGCCCTTCTGGATGGCGTTCACCGCGAGGGCCATCATCAGCGACGACATCAGCAGGATGAACGTCGAGAAGGAGGTCAGCGGGATATCGAAGATCTGCCGCGGGACCGGGTTGCCCGGGGGTGGGTGCAGCCGGTAGATGAGGTGCGTCGAAATCAGTGTGCCGAAGAACATGCAGTCCGAGGCCAGGAACGCCCACATGAGGAGCTTCTTGTTCGGAATGCCGGTCGACGTCGTGTGATCGTGATGGTGGTCAATGGCACCGTTGGCAGCGTGGCTGGTCATGGAGAAAGGGGAAATCGGTCAGTGCTTCGGGGCGGGGGTGGCGTCGTGGCCTTCCTCGTCGGGATGGATGTGGTAGCCCTCGGCGCCCTCGAGCGACCAGAGGTAGATGCCGATGAAGAGGAGGGAGCCGCCGATCAGGGCGACGATCAGGTTGTGGTAGATGGCGCCGAACGCCCCGATCAGGGCGCCAGTGCTGGCGACCAGAGGGTAGATGGACTGGAACGGCATGTGGATGCCGCCGTGAGCCGCTTCGGCCTGGTGATGGGCGGCCTTCTCCTGCTCGATCTCCGACTGGTGGTGCTTCTCGTACCAGAAGGCATCGCGGGCGTGTACGGTCGGGATGACGGCGAAGTTGTATTCCGGCGGGGGATTTGTGGGCACCGACCACTCGAGGGTGCGGGCGTCCCAGGTGTCGCGGCCGGCCTTCTCGCCCTTGAGGTAGGTGTAGATGACCACCACGAAGTAGATCGCGATGCCGGTGCCGAGGATGAGGGCGCCGATGGTCGCAATCATGTTGCCGACGTTCCAGCCCATGTTGCCGTCGTAGGTAAACGTGCGGCGGGGCATGCCGTTTAGGCCGAGGAAGTGCATCGGGAAGAACGTGACGTTGAAGCCGATAAAGATGACCCAGAAGGAGAGCTTGCCCCAGAACTCGCTGACGCGGCGGCCGAACATCAGGGGAAACCAGTAGTGGATGCCGCCGAGCAGCGCGAAGATCGAGCCGCCGATGAGCACATAGTGGAAGTGGGCGACGACGAAGTAGCTGTCCTGCTGCTGGGCGTCGGCGGGGGCGGCGGAGTGCATCACGCCGGAGAAGCCGCCGATCATGAACATCCAGATGAAGCCGAGGGCGAACATCATCGGCGTGCGCATCTTCAGGTGGCCGCCCCAGAGGGTGCCGATCCAGTTGAAGATCTTCACGCCGGTCGGCACCGCGATGGTCATGGTGGCGAGGGAGAAGGCCGCGGTGGCGACCGTGCCCATGCCGGTGGTGAACATGTGGTGGCTCCAGACGGTGAAGCCGAGGAAGCCGATGGAGGCACCCGAGAAGACGACGATCGGGTAGCCGAAGAGGGGCTTGCGGGCGAAGGTCGGGAGGATTTCCGAGACGATGCCCATGGCGGGCAGGATGAGGATGTACACCTCGGGATGACCGAAGATCCAGAACAAGTGCTGCCACAGGATGGGCATGCCGCCGTTGGACACCTCGAAGAAGTTGGTGCCGAACTGGCGGTCAAACATCACTTCGACCAGCGCGATGGTGATCGCGGGGAAGGAGAGGATGATGAGGAAGGATGTGATCAGCGTCATCCACGTGAACACCGGCAGGCGCATCATCGTCATGCCGGGGGCGCGCAGGTTGATGATGGTGACGATGAAGTTCAGCGCGGCCGCGATGGAGGCGACGCCGAGCAGCTGCAGGCCGAGGATCCAGAAATCGGTCGCGTGGGTGGGGTTGTAGAGTTTGGACGTGAGGGGCGCGTAGCCGACCCAGCTGGCGTCCGGCGGGCCGTCGGGGAGGAACCAGCCGACATTGAGGATGATCGCGCCGGCGACGAAGGTCCACAGCGAGAAGGCGTTCAGCCGCGGGAAGGCGACGTCCCGCGCGCCGATCTGCAGCGGCATGATGAAGTTGAAAAACGCGGCGCCCAGGGGCATGACGGCGAGGAAGATCATCGTCGTGCCGTGCATCGTGAACATCGTGTTGTACTGCGGCGCGGTCAGCAGCGTGTTGTTGGGCACGATGAGCTGCAGGCGGATGAGCAGGGCCTCGCAGCCGCCCACGAGGAAGAAGAACAGGGCGAACGAGCCGTAGAGGAAGCCGATCTTCTTGTGGTCGACGGTGGTCAGCCAGCTCATGAGGCCGGTCTTGGCCGTGGGCCGCCAGAAGGCGAAGGAGGGCGTGGCAGGAGCATGCTCCTCTTTGCCGGTGAAGTGGGATTTGGCCGTGGCTTCCATGAGAGGGATTATTTGAGGCTGCTGAGATAGGCCACGAGCGCGGAGACATCGTCGGGCGTGAGCTTAATGTTGTTCGCGAGGTACCCGTTGACGTACATCTTGTTGCCGGGCTTGACCACATCGGGATGCGAGATCCAGCGGGCGAGTTGCTCGGCGTTGTTCTCCAGCAGGCCGCCGGCGATGGTGGTGCGGGCGCCGACATGGGTCAGCTCAGGGTAGGCCCCGCTGCCGCCGACCATGTGGCCGCGGACGACGTGGCAGGAGAAGCAGGTCTTGGACTGGAAGAGGGCGCGGCCCTTGGCGATGAGCGCGGTGTCCTCATGCTTGGCGTCGGGCTCCTGGTGGGCTTTCCAGGACTCGAGCGGGTTCAGTTCAAATTGGGGACTCCAGCCCGCCTCGTTGCGCTTCCAGTCTGAGCGGTAGGCGGCGAACTGCGCCTTGGGCTGGTCAGTGGACGCGACCTTGGCGACCTCGCGGGCCGGGGCCGTCTGGGCATTGAGCCAGTTGTTGAAATCCTTCGGCCCGAGGGCGATCACGCGGAAGCGCATGACGGCGTGGGAGTCACCGCAGTACTCGGCGCACTGGCCCCAGAAGTAACCGGGCGCATCGGCCTTCAGCCACAGGAAATTGCCGCGGTTGGGGATCATGTCCACCTTGCCGGCGAGCTTGGGCACCCAGAAGCTGTGGATGACGTCCATGCCGCGCAGGTTGATGTGGACGGGCCGGCCGGCGGGGATGACGAGTTCGTTCGCGGACACGAGCTGGCCGGAGCCGGCGATCTGCTCGGCGGGATACTCGAACTTGAACCACCACTGGTAGCCATAGGCGTTTACCTCATAGGCATTGGCCTTTTCCTCGGCGGGCACGTCCGCGGTGTAGGTGATGGATTTGAGGGTGGGGACCGCGATGATGACGAGGGCGAGCACCGAGGCGCCGATGAGGCCGAGCTCGATGAGCGGGTTGCCATGGCCCTGTTCGGGCGGGACAGCCTGCTCGTCGGCCTCACTGCGGGCGCGGAACTTGTACGTCGCGTAGGCCAGCACGCTGCCGACGATAATGAAGATGACGAGGGTGACCCAGCAGGTGACCAGGAAGACATTCAGCTGGGACTTGGCCACGGGGCCGTCGACCGCGATGGTCGACTGGTGCCCCTTCATGGTCCAGAAATCCAAGTTGCACCCGGTGAGCAGGGCCAGGCCACCGAGCGCGAGGAGAATACGACCCCGACGGGCGAGGGTGGTGAGGAGGGAGGTCAAACGCATGGGTTCAGTCGTGGGAAAAATAAGGTGTCTGGCGGTGGACGCCAAGGCAGAGAGAGTTCGCGAACGTTCCGGCATTTCAAGCCATAATCCTTGGAGTTATGTCATGGGCCGCAAGGGGTGCCGCCGGATTGGTACCCGGCTATTAATTTTGGACGGCCCGGCATAAGGCCCGGCATTTACTCGCTTGGCGGTTGCATCCCTGCGCCGGCTGGCTGATGGTCCCAACGCCATGAACCTGAACCTCCGTCTCCTCTGCGCCTCGGCGCTCATCGCCCTTGTCACTTCCGGCTGCGGCCAGAAGGACACCTCGTCCACCGCCACGGCAGCCGCCCCCGCGGGACCGCGCACGGTGGAAATCACCGCCGGCGACAACATGAAATACAGCCTCACCGCCATCGAGGCCAAGCCCGGCGAGCAGATCACCGTCGTATTGACCAATATCGGCACGCAGCCGAAGGAAGTCATGGGCCACAACTGGATCCTCCTCAAGATGGGCACCGATGTGGAGGCCTTTGACAAGGCCGCCGCGCTGGCGAAGGCCACGGATTATTCCCCGGCCGAGCTGTCCGGCCAGGTGCTGGCGCAGATTCCGCTTCTCGGGCCCCGTAAGTCAGGTGAAATCACGTTCACGGTTCCGACCACGCCCGGCGATTATCCGTTCCTCTGCAGCTTCCCGGCCCACTTCCAGGTCGGCATGAAGGGCGTGCTGACGGTCAAATAAGCCCGCGGCCCGCGCCGCTTCACTCTCAAGCCGGGCTGCAAGCCCGGTTTTTTTGGGCCTTATTTCGCCGCTGGCCACCACTGGTAGAGCGAGAAATACACCAGCACTCCGGTCACCGAGACGTAAAACCAGATGGGGAATGTCCATTTCGCCCAGGCCTGGTGGCGCTCGTAGTTGCCCTGAAGCGCAAACAGGAAGGTCCGGGGCACCAGGTACGCGATGCTGATGGCGAGCAGGATGTGCGAGACGAGCATGACGTAGTACACTGTCCGGATCAGGCCTTCGCCGCCGAAGGGCGTATGTACGCCTCGGATCAATACCTTGTGGGTCACATAGCCGACGAGAAACAGCGCGGAAACCACCATGGCCGTGGTCATGACCTTTCGGTGCGCCTCCTTGCGGCCGGTTTTGATCAGGATGAACCCCGCCGTGATCAGCACGGTGGCGAGTCCGTTCAGCGTGGCGTTGAGGGCGGGGATGTCGTGGATGCTCATGGTGAAAAAATAAGCCGGTCAACCACGAGCGCGATGAGCACCAGCGGCAGATAGGTGATGGAGGTGAGAAACAGTTTCCGGGCGGCCTGGTCGCGGCCCTGCGCGCGGAGGAATAGGAGCGCGCGCCAGAGAAACCACGCGCCGCAGACCGCGGCGGCGCCGAGGTAATACCGGCTCGCCAGGCCGTACACGGTGGGGAGCACGCTGACGGTGACGAGCGCGAGGGTGGCCAGGAGCGACCAGGCGGCGACCCAGCGGCCGGATTCATCGCGCACGGGCAGCATGGGGAAATGAACCGTGGCGTAATCGCGCCGGTAGGTCCAAGCCACGGCCATGAAGTGGGGGATTTGCCAGAAAAACAGCACCCCGAACAGGATCCAGCCCAGCGTGGTCACCCGGCCCTCGCCGGCGGACCAGCCGATGAGCGGAGGGAAGGCGCCCGCCAGCGCGCCGATTTCCGTCGCCCAGCGCGACCAGCGCTTTGCGGGCGTGTACCACCAGAGGTAGGAAATGATGGTGAGCAGCGTGAACAGCGAGGACAACGGATTGACCAGCGCGAACAGCAGAAAGAGCGAGGCGATGCACATTAGCGTGCCCAGTACGAAGGCCGACCCGTCCGGCACCTTGCCCGTGGGAATGGGCCGGTCGGCTGTGCGCTTCATGAGCGCATCGGTGTCGCGTTCCATCCACTGGTTCAGCGCCGCCACCCCGCCGGCGGCGAGGATGGTGCCGGCCACCAGCCACGCCAGCCGGGCGCCGCGCTCCCCGTGGGCCGCCATGTAGCCGACCAGCACCGTGAAAACGGAGAGCAGGCTCAGGCGCGGTTTCGTCAGTTCAATGTAGTCGCCGAATTTGGGCGGCAGTGTTTCCGGGACCGGGCTCATGCGGCGGCCTTCGTCTCGATGGCATCGCGGTGCGCGAGCCAGGTCAGCCAGAACGTCGTGGCGAGCGTGAGCGCGCCGACGAGCACATGACCGGTCGTCACGGCCGCGGCGCGGTACGTCCAGATAATCTGGGCGCCGAGGGCGATTTGCAGCGTCAGCAGCACCAGCAGGGCGATGGCTCCGAGCCGCAGCCCGGTCGAGGAGCCCCGGTCGGCGCGCAGGGTGAAGGCGTACCAGGGCAGGGCCACGCAGAGCCCCGCGGCCATCACCCGGTGGGCGAAATGAATGCCGACGCGGAAATTCCACGTCGCGGGCAGCAGGCCGCCGTCGAAATTGGACGCGGGAAAGGTCGGGATCGCGAGGCCGGCGAAGCTATGCCGCATCACGGCCGCGATTGCGAGCTGAGCAAACAGCAGGGCCACGCAGAGCCGGCCGAGCCGGCGGGTGTGGGGGTCAACCGAGCCGCCATTCCCCAGAATCCAGCTTTTCGAGCAGGCGGCGGCGATGGCAATGAGCGTGCAGGCGAAGAGTTGCGCCAGACAGGCGTGCAGCATGGCAAAGAGCCGGCCCAGGCTGGTGTCCACCAGCTCGACCTGATGGCTGTCATACAGCACCCGCAGCCCACCCACGACGGCCTGCGCCAGAACCAGCCCGACCGCAAAATAAGCGAGTTTGCGCAACCAGGCGCGTTCCTCGGTCCGCCAGAGCCAGACCGCGAGGATGATCGTCACCGTGCTCATCACCTCCGCGCTCAGGCGGTGCGAATGCTCGGCAAACATGGCGAGATTGGTCATCCAACCGTGCGGGTTGAGGGAGCCGTTGGAGAGCGGCCAGTCGGAAAACGCCATGCCCGCGCCGATGCTGGTGGTAAAAGCCCCCAGCGTGACCAGCAGGAACACCCACGCGCTGCCAAAGGCCGCGAAGAAGGCGAGGGTGGGTTTGCAGTCCGCGGTGCGGCGGGTGGTCGATAAGGAGGCCATGAGCAGAGTGACTCGCCAGCAGAAGGGCCTCTGCCTTTGTCCGCAAACCCTTTGACAAATATATCCTCCGGCGAATCCGTAGTGTCATGAAATCTTATGCCCTACTGGCCGCCGGGGTCCTCGCGCTTCTGGGCGTGGCCGGCTGCAGCCGGTCGGACGGCGGCAAACCTTCCACGGCAACGGCCGCGGCCCCTCTGGAGAAACGCTATCCGCTCACCGGCGAGGTCATCCGGGTGGACGCCGCCAACAAGGTGCTCGTGGTCCAGCACGACGAGATCAAGGACTTCATGCCGGCGATGACGATGGAGTTCACGGTCTCCGCCGCCGACCTTGCGGCGGCCAAGCCCGGCGAGCGCATCCGGGGCGAACTCGTCCCCGTGAAGAAGGGCAACTGGCGGCTCGAGAACATCTGGCCGGACGACAAGCCCGCCGCCGCCGCCATCGCCGCGCAGGCGGCCGCGCTCCGGCAGGACACGCTCATCCGCGGCCAGTCCGCCTACCGCGAGGTGGGCGAGAAGATGCCCGATTTCGCCCTCTACGACCAGGAAGGCCACGTGGTGCAGAGTGCGCGTTTCCGCGGGAAGCAGGTCATGCTGAACTTCATCTTTTCCCGCTGCCCGGTCGCCACGATGTGCCCGGCCTCGACGATGAAGATGATGGGCACGCAGAAACTCGCGCGGGAGACCGGCGTGGCCAACATCGAGTTTGTCTCGATCACGCTCGACCCGGCCTACGACACGCCCGCCGTGCTCAAGGAGTATGCCGCCACGCGCGGGATCAACACGACGAACTTCTCGTTCCTCACCGGCCCCGAAAACGCGATCAAGGATCTGCTCACGCAGTTCGGCGTCATCGCGGAATTCGACGGCGCCCTGCTCAAGCACACGCTCAGCACGCTGCTGATCGATGAAAACGGCCGCATCATCCACCGCGCCGATGGCAGTGCGTGGGAGCCGCAGGATTTCGTGGCCAAGATGCACCAGCCATGAGCGCGCCCCCCCAGCCGCTTGACCGCCGGGCATGGCGCCAGCTCGTGATCATCACGGTGGCGGCGCTCGCGCTTTTCCTGTTCTTCCGCTGGCTGCCGACGGGCACGAACCTCAGCCACATGGATTTCCGCGCGGCGGACGCCAAGAACTCCATCGAATTTTGCGACCCGCTGAACCCGCAGTTCATCCCGGTGGTCGAGATGCAGTCGCCGGTGGCGCTGACGCTCACGCCCGTGGGGGAGGCCCCGCTGGTGCCGGGCACGCCGGCGCATTTCACGCTCACGCTGAAAACCGCGGGCGGGAAACCCATCGCGCCCGCGGATCTGATCGTGACGCACACGAAGCCGCTGCACCTGCTGATCATCGATCCCTGGCTCAATGACTACCAGCACGTACACCCGGAGCCGGGCGCCCGGGCGGGGGAATGGACCTTTGCCTTCACGCCGAAGCGCGAGGGAAAATACCGGGTGTTCGCCGATTTCACGCCGGTCGTGACGGCCCGCGGGTTGTACGCCTCGACGGATGTGCAGATCGGGAAGTCGGGTCTGCCGGCGAGCTTCACCCTGGTGATGAAGCATGAGGAATCCTGGGTGGTGGAGCGCGATGGCTACCGCTTCGTGCTCGGGCCCGGCGCCCCGCCGGTGCGGGCGAAGGTGCCGGTGGACCTGAAACTCGTCGTCACCCGGAAGGACGGGAAACCGGTGCCGATGGAACCGGTTATGGGGGCGTTTGCGCACCTGGTCGCTTTCGACGAGGCGCGCAGCGGGTTTGCGCACCTGCACCCGAACGAAGTGAACCCGCTGACGCCGCCGGATGCGGTGAAGCCGGTCCTGAATTTCAAGATCATGATCCCCGCCGCCGGGAATTATGTGATCTGGTCGCAGCTCAACCTCGGCGGGCGCGAGGTGTTCGTGCCGTTCTGGTTCGACGTCGCGCCTTGACCCGCCGCGGCTTCAGCCGCCGCTCAAGTTCGTCCATCGTGCCGAGAAACGCGGCCTCGAGGTCCACGCCGCTGGCCTCGGCCAGCACCAGCAGGCACCACAGGCAGTCGCCAAATTCGTGGACGAGCTTCGCGTCCAGCTGCGCGGCGGGGCGCCGCCCGTCCTTCGCCATGAGCAGTTTCATGAGGTCGCCGACGTCGCCGACGAAGCCCTGGGCGAGTTCCGCGCGCGTCCACGGCCGGCCGCCGCGCTGGGTTTCCAGTTCGGCGTAAAGTTCGCGCACGCGCCGGGCGCGAAGGGAGAGGGCGGAGAGTGACATGGCCGGAAGCATGCGGCGCAGCTTTCGGCGATCAACCGCGGAACTTGGCTCGGGTTTAAATTTTACCGCGAAGATCGCAAAGGACGAGAAGGTCGGTCCCCTGGGCCGCAAGACGCGCCGGGGGTGCAAAAAAGCGGCACGCGTCCTGCGACTTTTGGGCCTCTTTGTGGCCACCCTATCCTGGTCCTAACTCAGTGCCCGTTCTTGCCATGCTTCGCGCGGAAGCGGGCGAGCTCGGGATAGGCCTTTTTCGGGTCGCCGTAGGTGTTGCCGGCGCGATCCTGGCCGCGGGCGAGGTAAATGTTGTGAAACTTGCCCACCATGTCCGAGTTGAGTTTCACGCCGGCGCTGATGTAGCGCATGGTGTAGCCGCAGCGGCGGATGCTGCTCGTGTTGGGGGCGCTGCCGTGGATGATGCGGCCGTCGTGGAGGCTGCACTGGCCGGCCTCGAGCTCGATGGCGACGGCCTTGCTCGGGTCGCGCTGGGCGGCCTTGATCTCGTCGTTGAACACGGCGGTGCCAGGCGTGAGGTCGTCGTAGTCGGAGAAGCCCAGTTTGCCCGTGTTGTGTGTCCGCGGGATGACGTTCATGCAGCCGTTCACCGTGGTGGACGGATCGATGGCGAGCCAGACGGTGGCCACCTCCATGGGCGTGATCATGGTCTTCCAGTAGTGGGAGTCCTCATGCCACGGCACGCGCTGGCCGTTGCCGCGGGGCTTGCAGATGAAATGGCTGGAGAACAGGGCGATGTCCGGGCCGAGGATCGGCTCGACCAGGTCGAGCACCTCGTCGGCGAGGAGCCACTTGAACAGCTCGGGATGCTGAAAGTGCGGCACATCCATCGACTCCGGTCGCACGCCGGTTTCGAGATCGTTGAGGATGTCCTCGAACGTGGCCTTCAGGCCGTCGAACTTGGCCGGCGGGAACAGTTGCTCGCGGAAGATGTGGTAGCCCTCGGTTTTGTAGCGGGCGACCTCGGCGGGCGTTAGGCGGTGACGGGAGGGGGGGGAGGAGGTGGGTGCAACCATGCTTGTGTTATATCACCCTTCCGCGGGGAAATCTTGCCATAAAAGCGCACTATCTGGTGTTATATTGACCTGATGCCCCGACCCTGCCTGCACTTCCACCTGGCCGATTTCGTGCGCCCGGGCGAGGCGTACCACTTTGCGCAGACGGAACTCACGGCCGGAAATGCCGCGCGGTACCACGACCACGATTTCCACGAGCTGTTCTGGGTGACGCGCGGGCGCGGCGAGCACCTGCTCAACGGCCGGACCGAGCTGCTCTCGGCCGGACGGCTGTTTCTGATCAAACCGAAGGACCGGCACCATGTGACGGGGTCGGATGCGGCGCCGCTGGGCATTCTCAACCTGGCGTTCCCGAGCCGCAGTTGGGCGGAGGTGCGGCGCCGCTATTTTGCGCGGGAGCCGGATTTGTATGAACGGTCGCCGGCGGACCGGGCCTGGCCGCTGGATGCACGGGCCCAGAGGGCACTGGAGCGCTGGGCGCTGCGGCTGGCGACGTCGGCCGGCCGGCCGCGGTTGGTGTTGGATGGATTCCTGATGGAATTACCGCAGCTTCTGCACGAGCCGGCGCACGGGACGAAATCCGTGCCGGAGTGGCTGGAGCAGGCGCGGAGTGCGCTGGCGGGACCGGAGCAGTTTGCCGGCGGGACCGTGACGCTGGCGCGGCTGGCGGGCCGCAGCCCGTCCCATGTGGCGCGGGCGGCGGTGCGCTATTATGGGCAGACGCCGACGATGTTGGTGAACGCCGCGCGCATGGAATTCAGCGCCCGGCAGCTCAGCGAGACCTTGCGGCCCATTGTGGAGATCGCGCTGGATTGCGGGCTGAATAACCTGTCGCACTTCTATGCGCTCTTCCGGAAACGCTTCGGCGTGAGCCCCCGCCGCTACCGCCTGCAGGCGCACCCGACGGTGCGGGGGTGGGCAGGTGTCTAATGGTAGGGCGGGACCGCTGGGCCCGCCGTCCGGGCTGATCAATCTGGCTGCCAGACAAACGGCCACCGGGTTGCCTCTGGAACGAAATTTTTTCTGACGGGGTTCATCAGGATATATCCCGCTTTTCCCGCGAGACTCTCGTCATTGCGAATGCGGTGATCGAAGAAATCCCTCTGCCACGATACGCCCGCCTTCTTCGCGATGAACACCTTCCAGTTTGCGATCACCGATTTCATCACGCGGTCCGCGGGAAATGAAATCAAACCGTGAAGATGGTCGGGCATGAGCAGAATCAAGTGGGCATGCCAATCGCGGCGTTTTTGTCGGAAGCTCGCAGATTCAAATATGATATCGGCAGTGGTCGGGCAGCAGAGCTGGTTGGGCCCACGCGGCGTGCAGCAAATCGTGATGAAAAATACGGCTCCGTCGCGGGCCCAAAGCGGGATTTCGTGGGGAAGTTTTTTCGAAGGAGCGGGATATCGGGTCTATCCGCTGCCATGCGGACAAACCAGCGCGCCCAGCGGTCGCGCCCGACCTAGGATCCGTATCTTTACCGTACGCGGCGCAGGGGCGCCGGCGCTCAGAACCGCAGGTGCTTCACCGTCAGGCCCTTGTTGATCAGCTGCTTCAGGGCGTCGATGCCGATGCGGAGGTGGCCATTGACGTGGGATTCGTCCACCACCTCGTCACTCTGGGCGGTCTTGACGCCGTCCGGCGTCATCGGCTGGTCGGACACGAGGAGCAGCGCGCCGGTCGGGATCTCGTTGTAGAAACCCGTCATGAAAATCGTGGCGGTCTCCATGTCGATGGCGAGGACGCGGATCTTCTTCAGGTACTTCTTGAAATTCTCGTCGTGCTCCCAGACGCGGCGGTTCGTGGTGTAAACGGTGCCCGTCCAGTAGTCGCGGGCATGGTCGCGCACAGTGGTGGAGATGGCCTTCTGCAGTGCGAACGACGGCAGGGCGGGGACCTCGGGGGGAAAATAGTCGGAGCTCGTGCCCTCGCCGCGGATGGCGGCGATGGGGAGGATGAAGTCGCCGAGTTCCGCCCGGTGCTTCACGCCGCCGCATTTGCCGAGGAACAGCACGGCCTTCGGGTGCGTGGCGCTGAGCAGGTCCATCACCGTGGCGGCGAGCGCGCTGCCCATGCCGAAGTTGATGATGGTGATGTCGCCGGCGGTGGCGCTGGACATGGGCTTGTCCTTGCCCAGCACGGGCACGCGGTGCCACTGGGCGAACAGCTTCACGTAGCGCTGGAAATTCGTCAGGAGGATGTACTCGCCAAAATCCTTCAGCGGCACGCCCGTGTAGCGGGGCAGCCAGTTTTCAACGATTTCTTTGCGGGACTTCATGGGCGGGGGTCAGCTGCCGGCGAGGGCGTTGGCGGTGTTGAGGTGCTCGACGCCGGTGTACTTCTGCGACTGCTCGTCGGCGTGGTAGCTGGAGCGCACGAGCGCGCCGCTCTCGACGACCCCGAGGCCGATCGACAGGCCGAAGTTCTTCCAGTGGATGAACTCCGCCGGCTCGACCCAGCGGGAGATGGGCAGGTGCTGCGGGGTGGGCTGCAGGTACTGGCCGATGGTGAGGATGTCGGTCTTGTCGGCGGCGATGTCGCGCAGCGTCTGCTCGATCTCGCCCTGCTCCTCCCCGAGGCCGAGCATGATGCCGGTCTTGGTGACAAAGCCGCGGCCCTTCGCGTGGCGGAGGACGGAGCGCGAGCGGTCGTAGCGGGCCTGCACGCGCACGGGCTTCTGCAGACGCTCGACGGTCTCGAGGTTGTGATTGTAGATGTCGGGCTTGGCGTCGAGGACGACGTCCACGAGTTCCATCTGGCCCTTGAAGTCCGGCACGAGCACCTCGATGGCGGTGTGCGGGTTGCGGTGGCGGATGGCGCGGATGGTCGCGGCCCACACGCCGGCGCCGCCGTCCTTCAGCTCGTCGCGGGCGACGCTGGTGATGACGCAGTGCTTGAGATTCATCTTCGCAACCGCGTCGGCCACACGGGCGGGCTCGCCCAGGTCGAGCTCGGTGGGACGGCCGGTCTGGATTGCGCAGAAGTTGCACGAGCGCGTGCAGATGTTGCCGAGGATCATCACGGTGGCGGTGCCGCGCGACCAGCACTCGCCGAGGTTGGGACACTGCGCGCTCTGGCACACGGTATGGAGCTGGTTGTTATCCACCAGCTGGCGCGTGGCGGAGTAGCCGGGTCCGGCGGGCAGCTTGGCCCGGAGCCAGGAGGGTTTGCGCGTGGTATCCATCAGGTAAGCGGGAATCATAAACACGGATTGTCCAGCGGGGCACGGTTTTTTTAGCGTGTCTTTTTTGCGCGCGCCCGGCCTACTTGGGACCTGATGAACTCAATTTTTTCCCGTTGGTCGTCCTTCTCCGGTCTCAAGTTCCTGCTCCTCCTGGCCGCCCTGCCGGCCCTCGCGTCCGCGTCAGATGTGCAGGCTTGGGTGGTCTTGAACCCCTTCTCCCCGGCTGAAACCATCTTCTCGACGGATGTGGCCGAGAAAAACAACCTCGTCCGCGGCAACTGGAAGGTCAGCGGCGCGGGGGTGATCCAAACCGAGAGTGGGGAGAACACCGGTCTGTTGCATCGCATGATCCTCCCGCTCCCAACGGGTGGCGTCCTCCGCATGCTGGCGGTTACGCCCGAAGAGGTGCAAGCGCGACTCAAGGCGGGGTATGTGATCGAAGGGGCCGTGGGTTATGTTTTCCTGAAGTCGGCGCCCGGTCTTGTGCCCGTGATTCGTTTTTCCAAGGCCGACCGATTTCTCTGGCTGATCAGCGCGGCCGACCAGGCTTGGGCGACCAAGAACGGCTGGACGCGCGAGAAGGCCGTTTTCTGGCTCGCGGTGGATACCTACCGCTGAAGCGGCTTGCTTGACGGGGGGTGCGGCGCCCGTGCCGCGTCCCTGCTACACCGACCCCGGCGCGGGCGCCGCGGCTCCACTCAGAACCGGTTTTGCAGGAATTCCGGCCAGAGCCGCCAGAATTCGCGCGCGAGCACGGCCTTCACCTCGGCCAGTTCAACGGCGCGGCCCAGTTCGGCCTGCAGCGACGTGACGGTGCCGTCGGTCGCGCTGATGCCGCACGGCACGATGCCGGTGAAGTGCGCGAGGTCGGGTGACACGTTGAGCGCGAAGCCGTGGTAGGCCACCCAGCGGCGCACGGCGACGCCGATGGCGGCGATCTTGCGCGGGCCGAGCCAGATGCCGGTCTTGCCCTCGCGACGGGCCGCCGCAAGGCCGAGCGAGCCGACGCTGTTGATCAGCACCTGCTCGAGAAAACGCAGGTAGGCATGCAGGTCCTGGCGCGCGGCCAGCGACACGATCGGGTAGCCGACAATCTGGCCGGGTCCGTGATAGGTGATGTCACCGCCGCGGTTCGTTTTGACGACCTCGACGCCCTGCCGGGCCAGCTGCGCGTCATTCCAGACGAGATGCTGCTCCGACTCCCGCCGCAGCCCGAGCGTGAAGACCGGTTCATGCTCCGTGAACACGAGTGTGTCGCCGATCTCACCCGCGATGCGCTGCGCCACCAGCGCATCCTGCATCCCACGCGCCGCATCATACCGCGTGCGCCCCCAGTCGAGGGTCGCGGGAACGGGGAGGGCAGTGGATAAGGCGGGCATGAGTTCACACCGTGCGCGGACGGCGCTGCGGCGCAAGATTTTGCCCGGCGTCGTCGGGTGGGTGAAATATCAGCTCTTGTGAGCTTGCGCGCTGCCCCGCGCTGCGGCTGTTTGACCGGGCCTTCCCCAGGCTTCCCCTATGCCGCTTTCCTCGTCCCTCCTGCAACCGACGGCACTGGCTGACAGCGCGCCCGCCGGTGACCTGCGCCGCCGCCTGGAGCTCAATTTCGGCCGCCTGCATGACGCCGAGTTTTCCTTCGAGGCCGCCATCACCGCCTTCACGGCCCGCGAGGCGCCGGGCGACTGGCTCGGGCGCACGCTGCTCGGCCTCACGCTCGATGCGCAGGCGCTCGACCGCGAGTCGCCCCGCACCGAGGAAACCGTCCGCCGCTGGCCGGAAGCCTGCAACGAGCGCGGCTACATCGGTCTCGTGCATCCGACGGGCCGGGCGGACGAAAACCAGGTCGGCGGCCACAACGCCATGCTGCGCGGCCTGTGCGAATATTACCTCTGGAAAAAGGATCCCCGCGCCCTCGCGGCGATCCGCGGCATCATCAACCACCTGATGCTGCCCACGCGTCCGCTCTATGGCGCGTACCCGGACCATCTCCTCGACAAGTTGATGGGCGGCCCGGTTTCCGGACTCACCGTGGCGCACGACGGCGTGTGGCTCGGGCTCTCGACGGACATTGGCACGCTCTTTTTCACCCTCGACGGCCTCACCCAGGCCTACCTCGTGGACCCGACGCCGGAGCTGCGGATGCTGATCGAGACAATGATCGCGCGGTATGCGCAGCTGGATATCATCGCGCTCAGCGCGCAGACGCATGCGACGCTCACGGCGCTGCGTGGCATCCTGCGCTGGCACATGGAGGTGGAGGCGCGGCCGGAGTACCTGAAGATCGTGCGGGAACGCTTCCAGCTCTACCTCGACCAGGCGCGCACGGAGCACCACGCGAATTTCAACTGGTTCGGCCGGCCGGACTGGACGGAAAGCTGTGCCATCATCGACTCGTTCATGCTGGGCGTGCAGCTCTGGCAGGTGACACGCGAGCCGTTCTACCTCGAGGAGGCGCACCGGATTTACCACAACGCCATCTGCCACCACCAGCGGCCCAACGGCGGCTTCGGCTGCGATTTTTGCACGGGTTCGAACGGCGACCGCTTTGTCCACGCCTTCAAGTGGTTCGAGGCACCCTGGTGCTGCTCCATGCGCGGGGCGGAGGGGCTGTCCTGTGCGGCGCGGTACGCGGCGTTCACCGATCCGGCGGTGCCGCGCGGTGTCTGGTTCCCGTTTTACTTCGAAGGGGCGGTGACGGTGCGCGCGCCGGGCGGCGTGCTCGTCCTCAACGCCACCGGCGAGTATCCCTACGGCGGAAAGATCAACTATCAGGTCAAGCAGGCCACGGCCGGCGCGCCTTGGCGGCTGCATTTCCTCGTGCCGCCAGGCGTGGACGCGAAATCGTTCGTCGTGAAAAAAGGCGGGGCCGTGCTGCCGGCAAAACTCGAGAACGGCTTTGTCGTGGTGGAGACGGCGCTGGCGGCCAACGACGTGATGGCGGTTGAGTTTGCGATCACGCTGGTGTGCGAGCCGGCGAAATATCCCACGAACTTTCCCGAAGCGCGGCACTTCATGCACGGCCCGCTGCTGCTCGGCGCGGAAACGGCCACCGCCATTGCGATGCCGGCGACGGCGGATCTGGCCTATCTGGGCAGCGGACGCTACCAGTGCCGGCGCACGTCGGTGTTGCTCACGCCGATCGACGGTATTACGTATCTGCCCGAGGCCGTGGCGCGCACGCGGACGCTGCAGTCGGTATTCTCCCGCTGATTTTCCCATGACACCCCAATTGATGAACAACCCGCTGGGACAACTGCCGTTCCAGACCGGCGCGGTGACGCGCATGATCAACGCCGAGAATCCCACCGGCGAAAAAGGCGGCGGCGCCAAGTGGGACCCGAATCCCGACGATCCGTTTCTCGCGCACAGCGGCGCGGCGCAGCACCTCGGCCGCGGCTGGAAGGTGCGGCCGTTCATCAGTCTCAAGGCCGGCGAGACCGCCACGCTGGCGGACATCAAGGGGCCGGGCTGCATCAATCACTTCTGGATCACGGCGAGCGCCGAGGAATTTCGCACGCTCGTGGTGCGGATGTACTGGGACAACGAGAAGACGCCCTCGGTCGAGGCGCCGATGGGGGATTTCTTCGCGATGGGCTTCGACACGCAGCCTCACCAGGTGACCTCGATGCCCGTGGTCGTCGCCCCACACCGCGGCTGCGGCTGTTACTGGCAGATGCCGTTCCGCAAGCACGCGCGCATCACGCTGACGAACGACGACAAGAAGGACGTGCGCATCGTGGCCTTCAAGGTGCTCTACAAGCTCCACCCGATCCCGGCCGGCGCCGCGTATTTCCACGCGCAATGGCGGCGCAGCCTGACCACCCGAGAGCACCCCGAGCACACGATCCTCGACGGCGTGAAGGGCAAGGGCCTCTACGTCGGCACGTACCTCGCCTGGACGGCGCTCTCGCGCGGCTGGTGGGGGGAGGGCGAGGTGAAGTTCTACCTCGATGGCGACAAGGAGTTCCCGACGATCTGTGACAACGGCACCGAGGATTACTTCGGCGGCGCGTGGGGTTTCTTCAAGCACCCGCAGAAGGACCAGGTCGAGCAGGCGTTCAACGCGCCGTTCTACGGCATGCCGCTGGCGCACACCGGCAGCGCGGACGGCCCGCGCTACTTCAGCCTCTATCGCTGGCACATCTTTGACAGCATCGGCTTCGCCAAGGATCTGAAGGTGACCGTGCAGACGCTCGGCTGGTGGCCGGGCCACATCTATCAGCCGTTGACGGAGGATGTCGCCTCGACGGCGTTCTGGTACCAAAACGAGCCGCACGTGGCCTTCCCGAAGTTCCCCACGCTCAACGAACGCTGGCAGCGGTGAGATATAACCGCGAATGGACGCGATTTAACGCGAATCCAATCTGCAGGAATGGTGATCGTACTTTCTGATCCTGAATTCGCGGCTATTCGCGTCCATTCGCGGTTACAAAATGATCTCCAATCCCGACTACCAGTGCTACCTTGATGCGATCGCGCGGCAGCGGGCGCACCACGAGGACTGGCTGAAGGTCGGTTACGCGCCGCTGGGGTTTTACCTGAAGGATTTCTGCCTGCACGAGGCGGGCGGCATCTGGCACCTTTATCACATCGCGGGCACCCCGGGCGTCAGCTGCTGCCTGCCGGGCAATGAAATCTGGTTCGGCCACGCGAGTACGAAGGATTTTGTCACCTGGGAGACGCACGAGCCGTGCTTCTTCATCAACCCGGGCGGATGGGACCACGGGCACGTGTTCGCGCCGTATGTCATTTCGCACGGCGGCAAACACTGGATGTTTTACACGGGTGTGGCGACGGACAACACGCAGCGCATCGGCGTGGCGACCTCCACCGATTTGTTTCGCTGGGAGCGCGCGGGCGACCGGCCGGTGATTCGGCCGGAGGCGTATGGCTGGGCGTTTTGCCCGACGACCGGCGGCGCGGCGTGCCGCGATCCGCATGTCATCGCGCATGAGGATGGGTGGCAGATGTATTACACGGCGGTCACGAAGGACGGACGCGGCTGCGTGGCCCGGGCGTCGTCCCGCGACCTGCTGACATGGCAGGACGAGGGTATCGCCTACGCCTTTTCCGGCTGGAACCAGTGCGAGTCGTGCAACGTGCAGCAACGCGATGACGGCCGCTGGCTGCTGTTCTTCGGCGGGCATCACGCCTGGAGCTATGTCGAGTCGGACAACCCGCTCCGCTGGCCCGATGTGAAGCCTCGGGCCCTGCGCGCCGACATCACCGGCATGGAAGTCATCTCCCGCCGCGGCAACCGCTGGCTCGTGGCCTATTTTGGCCTGCGTTACTACCGCCTGCTGCTCGGCGTCCTCGACTGGTCGGCCGCGGAGCCGACAATCACCCAGCTCACGGATCAGGCCGCGTTGCGGGAATTTGACTTCTAAGAGTGCGCCCTGATCCACCCCGCCGGTTTGGGGGACGGAATTGGGCCGGCCCCGCCCTCGTGTCGTTTTCACTTATTAAGTGAAAACGACCTGGGGGCCCGGGCAGATTTATCATCGCCCGATCGGCCGGGTATCACTTAGCTTCTGGGATGACGTTTTCCCGTCTATTGCTGGTTCTGGCCGTCATCGTGGCAGGGTCTGTGCCCGGCCGGACCGCGTCCATTCCGACGACTCCGCTCACGGCCGAGGAGCAGCGGCTCATCGCCGCGGTGGAGGCGGGGAAGGATGACTTTGGGGCGGCGCTCGGGCAGGCGGTGCAGATCGACAGCGCGACGGAGAACCTGGCGGGCGTCCGGCAGCTGGGGGAACTTTTCGCCCGGCAGCTGGCCGAGCTTGGATTTGAGACCCGCTTCGTGCCGTTGCCGGCGTCGACGGGACGCGCGGGACATCTGGTCGCGGAGCATCGCGGGACCAAGGGCCAGCGCGTCCTGCTGATCGGCCACCTCGACACGGTGTATCCGGGCGCGAATTTCAAGCGGGACGGCGACGAGGTTGCCGGCGCGGGCGTAGCGGATATGAAGGGCGGGGACATTGTGATGATCCACGCCTTGCGGGCGCTGCACCGGGCCGGGCTGTTGGCGGACACGCAGATCACGGTCATCATGGACGGGGATGAGGAAGCGGTGGGCCTGCCCAGCGAACTCTGCCGGCGGGAGTTGCTCGACGCCGCGAAGCACAGCGACCTGGCCCTCGCGTTTGAATCGGCGATTGGCAACACAGGCACGGTGGCCCGCCGGAGTTATGCCCAGTGGACCCTCGAGGTCCAAGGCGCCACGGGACATTCCGGGGGCATTTTCTCGGCCGCGGTCGGGAGCGGTTCCGTGTTTGAAACGGCCCGGATCCTCCAGGGATTTTATGAGCAGCTGCGCCAGCTGGACGGCGTGACCATCAACCCGGCGCTGATCGCCGGCGGTGCCGAGGCCGAGCTGACGCGCACGGGCGGGACGGTCGCGGGCAAGGCGAACATCATCGCGCAGCGGACGCTCGTGCGCGGCGATCTCCGTTGCCTGAGTGCGGCGCAGCTGGCCGAGGCGCGCGCCCGGATGGAAGCGGTGGTGGCCCAGCACCTGCCGCGCACGTCAGCCGTGCTCACTTTCCTTGACGACGCGTATCCGCCGATGGACGCGACGCCGCAAAACTACGCGCTGCTCGCCCAGCTTGACCAGGCCAGCCGCGACCTCGGCTATGCGGAAATCACCGCGTTCGACCCGCGGGGCCGCGGAGCCGGCGACATCTCCTTTGTCTCACCGCCACTGCCGGGACTGGATGGCCTGGGCCTGGGCGGGGCGGGCGAGCACACGACGCACGAGACGGCTTCGATCGCCCGCGCGCCCGAGTTGGTGAAACGGTCGGCGCTACTGATCTACCGGCTGACGCGCTCAGCAGTCTTCACAGCCACCAGCATGCCGCGGCCCCTGCGGCGGCGGTGAGGCCGAGGACGAGGGAGACCTGCTTCCGCAGGACGGGCGAACCGAGGCTGATGGCGAAGCCGGCCTTGAGGAGCGAGTTGGCCACGGCGGCGATGACGATGGCCTGCGTCGCGAGATGGAGCGGGACGGCGCCGCTTGTGTGGTTGCCCGTGACGGAGAGGGAAATCGCGTCCATGTCGGTGAGGCCGGAGATGAAGCTCAGCGGCAGCAGGCTGGAGTGCAGCTGGTTCAGGCTGGTGAGCGCCTTGACCAGAAACCCGATGGCCGCGTACAGCAGGGCAAACTTGATGGCCAGCTTGAGGCTGAGCGGGTTGCCGATCTGCGGCGTGGCGACCTCGCCCTTGCCCGGCTGGCGGTGGAACCAGAGCCACGCGCCGTAGAGCACGCCCGGCAGGGCCATTAGCGCAAACGGGCTGATAAGGGTGAAGGCGAGATCGAGGTTGAGCACGCCGACGGTCACGACCACGCGGGCCAGCATCACGCTGCACGCCACCACGACCGCCAGCGAGTAGTGCTCGGAAAAAACGGGGTCGTCCTTGCTGCGCCGGCTGAAGGCGAGGGTGATGGCGGTACTGGAGGCGAGTCCGCCAAAAAAACTGGTGACGAGCAGGCCGGCGCGCGTGCCCAGCGACCGGACCGCGAGGTAGCCCAGAAAACCCAGACCCGAGATCAGCACGACCAGCAGCCAGGTGGTGTACGGGTTGAAGGCGCCGTACGGGCCGAAGCTGCGGTTGGGCACGAGCGGCAGGATGACGCCGGTGATGGCCACGAACTGCAGCGTGGCGCGGACATCATCGGCGGTGAACCGCTTGGTCCAGGCATGCAGGGGCTGCTTCACACCCAGCAGGACGACCGTGGTGGCGGCAATCAGCACGGCGGCCTGAGTTTGTTCCCAGTACACGAGGGCGCCGACCAGCACGGTCAGCAGGGCCGAGGCAAACGTCGTGCCGCCGGGGCGGGTTACGGAAGGCGTCTTGGCCATGGCCACCACCTGGTGCGTGCCGACGAGCAGGAACGTCACTGTGAGCAGCAGGGGCGCCAGCGACTCGTTGAGGTAAGCGCTGCTGCACCCCAGCATGGCCCACAGGGCATAGGTGCGCACGCCGCCGAAATCCACGTTACCCTCCGGGGTGGCGGTCTGGTCGCTCCATTGCCGGATCAACCCCACCAGGGCGCCGAGGCAGGCGCTGACGATGATCGAGACAAGCAGGGTGGCCACGGTACGACAGGATGGCCCATTGCGCCGGGGCGCGCAAGGCGGAGGTGGCGGTGTAAAATCCATTTGCGCCACGCCTTCCCCCATGGCTATTTCATCGGGTTCCATGAGCGACACCCACTCCGATATCTCCCATGACCAGCATGCCGTGCGGCGGCAGAAGCTGGTCGAAATGCGCGCGGCGGGGACCGATCCGTTCCGCGCCAGCTTTACGACCACGCATTTCTCGGGTGAGGCGATCAAATCCTACGTCGAAGGCCAGGATAACGCGGTGACAGTGGCCGTCGCTGGCCGGCTCGTGACCATGCGCGACATGGGCAAGAGCCAGTTCGTCAAGATCCTCGACCAGCAGGGCCAGATCCAGCTGTACGTGAAGAAGGACGTGATCGGCGACGACGCCTACGCGGCGTTCAAGAAGCTCGACCTCGGCGACATCATCGGCGCCAAGGGCACGCTCTTTAAGACGAAGACCGGCGAGATCACGGTGCGGGTGGAGACCTATACCCTCGTCAGCAAGGCGCTGCGCCCGTTGCCGGAAAAGTGGCACGGGCTGAGCGACCCGGAGCAGGTTTACCGCCAGCGCTACCTCGATTTGATCGTCAACGAGGAGTCGCGGAAGCGGCTGATGTTGCGCTCGCGCATTGTCTCGCACATCCGGCGCTTCCTCGAGGACCAGAAGTTCATCGAGGTGGAAACGCCGATCCTCGAGAGCACGGCGGGCGGCGCGGCGGCGCGGCCGTTCGTGACACACCACAACGCCCTTAACGCCGATTTTTTCCTGCGCATTGCGACGGAGCTCCGGCTCAAGCGCCTGCTGGTCGGCGGCTACGACCGCGTGTTCGAGATCGGCCGCATCTTCCGCAACGAAGGCGTTTCGCGGAAGCACAACCCCGAGTTCACCATGCTCGAGGTCTACCAGGCCTACAGCGATTACCGCGGCATGATGGTCCTCATCAAGGACCTGCTCACGACGCTCTGCCTCGACGTGCTCGGCACGAGCGAGGTCCAGCACGCCCCGAGCGGGCAGGTGATCAACTTTGGCGGGCCGTGGCGTGAGGTGAAGTACAAGGACCTCATCCGCGAGACGACCGGCGATGCGGGCTGGTTCGAGCGTTCCAAGGCGGAAAAGACCGCCGGGGCCGAAAAGCTCGGCCTCTCCATCCATCCGGGTTGGGAGGAGTTTGAGATCACGAACGAGATTTTCTCCAAGAAGATCGAGCCGAACCTGATCCAGCCGACCTTCGTGACGCACCTGCCGAAGGAACTCTGCCCGCTGGCGAAGCTCACCCCCGACGACCCGACGACCCTCGACGTGTTCGAGCTCTGCATCGGCGGCATGGAGGTGGCGCCCGCGTACTCCGAGCAGAATGACCCCGACGTGCAGCGCGCGATGTTCGAGTCGCAGGCCGGCGAGGAAAAGCAGAACATCGACCAGGACTTCCTGCTTGCCCTCGAGCACGGCATGCCGCCGGCCGGCGGCATGGGCGTGGGCATAGACCGCCTCTGCATCCTGCTCACCGGCGCCGAGAGCATCCGGGACGTGATTCTCTTCCCGCAGCTGCGATCCGCGGACAAACCGTGAAACGACTGAAAGAAGAAATCTAGAAACCCGGCCTCGTTTCTTCTTTCCCAAGTTTCAACGGTTTCATCTTTTTCGCCCTCATGCCCTGGTACCTCTACCTCGCGATCAAGCAGCTGTTCCCGACGGGACGGCGGTTTCCGTTTTTCACGGCGATCTCGGTGGTGAGCGTCTCGCTCGGCGTGGCCCTGTTGATCGTGGTGCTCGGGGTGATGGGCGGCTTCGGCTACCAGATCCGCGCGATGATCACGGACACGGAGGGCGAGATCCAGATCAAGTCCCGCGGGCTGATCAGCGACTACCCCGGTGTGGTGAAAAAAGTCGCGGCGGTGCCCGGCGTCGCCGGTGCCACGCCGTACGCGGCGGGCATGCTGATGGTGCAGTACCAAAACAAGCCGGCCTTCCCGCAGATGCGCGGGCTCGATCTCGGCAGCCTCGACCGGGTGGTGTCGCTGGGAAAATTTGTGCGGATCGGTTCGCTTGAGGCGCTGGACGATGACTCGGTCATCCTGAGCGGCGGGCTGGCGGATGCGCTGGGCGTGCGCCTCGGTGCCATGGTGGACATTTACACGCCGCTGATGCTGGCGAAAAAGGACGGCGAGGTCATCCTGCCGCGCACGGCGCGCGTCGTGGGCATCCTTGAGATCGGGCACCAGCAACTCGACAGCTCCACGCTCTATTGCACGCTGCGGATGGCGCAGGACCTTTACGGCCTTGGCCGCGACGTGCACGGCATCAACCTCCGTGTCGCGCCCGGCGCGAGGGAGGACGAGGTGGCCGCACGGGTGAACGCGATCCTGCCGGACGAGGTGCGGGCGTTCTCGTGGCGGGACAGCTTTGCGGACTTCCTCTGGGTGCTGCAGCTGGAGAAGAACATGATGATGTTCGTGCTGCTTTTTGTGGTGCTGGTGGCCGCCTTCCTGACCATGAGCCTGCTGCTGGTGCTCGTGCTGAAAAAGACCCGCGAGATCGGCCTGCTCGGGGCGCTCGGCGCCAGCCGGCGGCAGATTGCACTGTGTTTCTGCCTGCAGGGCGTCGGGGTGGGCGTCGTGGGCACGGGCCTCGGGCTCGCCCTGGGGTTCACCGTGCTGCATTTCCGCAATGACCTCGTGCGCGCCATCACGCACCTGACGGGTGGCCAGGAGCTGCTGGCGCGGTTTTACCAGTTCAGCGTGCTGCCGGAGCATCTGGAGAACCGCGACCTGGCGCTCATCGTGGTGTCGGCGCTCGTGCTCTCGACGCTCGCCGGAATCATCCCCGCGGTGATGGCGGCGCGGCTCAAACCGGTGGAGGCCCTGCGCAGTGAGTAACACGATTCTCCACGCCAGCGGGATCGTGAAGACCTTCCTTAGCGGCGACCGCCGCATCGAGGTGCTGCGCGGCGTCAACCTGGACGTGGCCGCCGGGGAAAGCATTTCCATCCGCGGCGAGTCGGGCTCGGGCAAGTCCACGCTGCTGCACCTGCTCGCGGGCCTCGACGCGCCCGATGCCGGCACGCTCACGTGGGAAGGCTCGCCCGACACCGGAGCCAAGCGCCGCGCGGCGTTCCTCGGGATCGTCTTCCAGTCGTTTTATCTCATCCCCGAGCTCGACGCCCTGCAGAACGTGCTGATGGCGCGGCGAATCGTGGGCAGTATTGGCTCGACGGAGCGGGCGCGGGCCAAGGAACTGCTGACGCGAGTCGGCCTGGCGGAGCGCATGGATCACTTGCCCACGCAGTTGTCCGGTGGCGAACGCCAGCGCGTGGCCGTGGCCCGGGCGCTGATGAATGCTCCGCGACTGATTTTGGCCGACGAGCCAACGGGCAATCTCGACGAGCACACCGGCAGCGCGGTGATCGAACTGTTGCTCGGCCTGTGCCGCGAGACCGGCACGACGCTGGTGCTCGTGACGCACAACGCCGAGCACGCCGCCAAGTGCGGACGTCAATTGGTGCTGCGCGAGGGACGGTTCGCGTAGGGCAACGTTGGTCGGGCTTTACGCCCGATGTCAGGGAATTCGGATATCGGGCGTAAAGCCCGACCTACGACAGATTGAGGTCGGCTGGCAGTCACCGATGTGGAGATCGGCGACCACCTCGGAGGCTCGTGTACGAGCGCCTGCGCTACCCCAACCGCACCGTCACAATCTGTTTCGGCTTGAGGGTGACCTTGATCTGGCCGTTGGCGACGGCGAGCTGACCGAGCGGGTTGCCTTCGAAATCCACGCGCTGGGCGGTGGTGGCCGGTTGGGCTTTTCCCGTTTTGGTGCCGAGATGGATTGTGGCGCTGATGGGCTTGGTGTCGGGGTTGAACATCCGCATTTCGAGCGACTCACCCACTTGGCGCGTGCTGGTCACGACGGCGGGGCCTTCCAGGCGGAGGAAACCGGCGGTCGGCGGCAGTGCCGGGGTGGTCCGATAAATATCCACGTCTTCCCGGCGCAGTTGGACGGCGCGCAGGCCGGCCGAGAGGCGCTGGCCCAATTCGCAGAGCTGCGCCCGGTTGGGCTTCCCCGCGAGGGGCATCACGAGGTAGCGGAATGTCAGTAGGCCGCGCATCTGGCCGTCGGGCTCGCCGTTGGTGAAGACGGTGCGGCGGGTGCCACGGAAGAGCGTCAGAGCAATCGGCCGCTCGGCGGTGTCGCGGACCGCGGTCTCGAGCAGGCCGTCGGCGACGACGGCGAGGCCGGACTTGGCGTCGTGGACTGCGGTCCAGCTTTGCTGGGGCTGGGTCTCGACGTTGAGCTCGCGGTACTCGTGGTTGTCCTGCGGGAGGGCAATCGGGCGCTCCACGACGTCAAAGGCGGTGTCGGTGAGGTAGGTCTCCGCCTTGGCGCCGCTGGGGAACAGCACGCGGACGCGATGGTCGTCGGCCGGGTTGTCCACGATGGTCTGCACCTCGACGAACTCCTGACCGGGCCGGAGGCTGACGAGGCTGTCGAGGACCATGGGCACGAACTGGCTCGAGCGGGCCATCGTGTCGCCCGAGACGAATTCCCGGGGAACATTCATCGTGGTGCGCACACGGAAAGTGGTCAGCAGGGGGCCGTTGTGCACGAGGGCCACATCGGCCCGGCAGGCGGTGGAGGCGAAGACCTGGTCGTTGACGGCGACGCCGTGGTACCAGCCGTCACCGATGTCGGCCCGGTCCTCGAAGGTGAGAAGGCGCGAATAGACGCGGCCGGTGTGCCGGTCGGTGAGGGTGAGCGTACCGTTGTCCTCGATGGCGACGTCGAGGTGCTCGTTGGCCATGGAGCGTTCGCTCGTGGCGAGGGCGGGTACCTCGGGGTAACGCGTCGGCCGGCCGGCGGCGACGGCGCTGGCGGTGAGCGTGGTGTAGCCCTGCGCCGGGATGGCGACCTGAAGCGCGACCGGGATGTGGTGGCTCATGACGCCTTCGGCAAACTTGGTGGGGCGGATGCGCTGGCGAAGGCGGTTGAGGGTCTGGCCGAGGCGCTGGTAGGGCACCTCGCGGCCATCGGCATCGTGGATGATGAAGCCGGTCTTGGGCTCGAAGCCGAAGAATTCGTTGAAGGCCGGCCAGGAGGCCGGGATCTCGAGGGTGACCTCGGTGACGCCGGCGAAGTCCCGGGGGAGGGAGTTGAAGAGGGTGACGCGCAGTTGGTTGTCCGCGACCTTGCCGCGCACACAGGCCGCGATCCGACTGGTGGAGTCGACGGTGAGTTTCTCGGCGATCATCCGGACCTGGTCGAAGCGGTACGCCATGTCCTGGTGCACCTGGTCCGGGCTGCAGCCGTCAATGGAGTCATGCGCGTGGTTCTGCATCAGAAGCTTCCACGCGTGCTCGAGAAAGCCGGGCGCGAAGTCAGCGCCGAGTGCGGTGTGGGCAAAGGCGCTGAACGGTTCCGCCCAGGCGCAGAGCAGTGTCTGGCAGCGGTGGTTGGCCTGCTTGAGGCGCACGCGGCTGGAGAGCACGCCGGGGATGACCCACTGGTTGCAGTAGCCCTCGACCTGCGACGTGGGGTGTTCCCGGCCGGCGACGCGGAGTTCGCCCTCGAGCACCGTGGTGATCTTGTCGCGCTGGGCCAGCAACTCGACCAGGTAGGCATCGAGGCTGGTGTGCACCAATTTGTACTTCGGGCTCCGGGCCAGCTGCGCGAAAAGGAGGGCATAGCGCTGCGGGTTCCATTCCTGGTGGTCGCAGGAATCGTGGAGGAGGATCGCGTCCACGGCGGTGGCGGCGGCCTCCTTGTCCAGGTATTCCTTGGCGCGCCGGGCGTGTTCCTCGGGACGGTCCTCGACGGGTCCGTTGTACTCGTGACCGCGGTTCACCGCGTGGGCGAACGTGCCGTAGCCGACATTGCCGAACTTGTGGCAGGGCATTTCGGTGCCGTCGGCGCCGCGCCAGATGAAATTCCGCTGCTGCAGGTTGATGCCGCGCCAGACGTAACCGACCGGGATGCCGAATCCGGCGAAGATCTGCGGGAGCTGGCTGGTGTGGCCAAACATGTCGGGCACATAACCCGCCCGGGAGGGTTCGCCGCCGATGGCCCGCGCGTCCTGGCGGCCGACGAGCAGGTTGCGGATGAGGGCTTCGCCCGAGACGGTGAACTCGTCGGGCATCGAATACCACGGGCCGACCACGAGTTTGCCCTCGCGCGCGAGGCGCTCGACCTGGGCGCGGCGGTCGGGCCGGATCTCGAGGTAGTCGTCAATCAGGATGGACTGGCCGTCGGTCTGAAACGGGCCCTGCAATCGCCCGTCCTCGAGTCCCGCGATGACGCGGTCCATGAGGGTCACGAGGGCGTAGCGGATGCCCTGGAAGGGCTCGCGCCACTCGCGGTCCCAATGGGTGCTGAGCGTGTAATGGACGGGGCGTTTTTTCGGGGAGGCCATGGGGGTAGGGCGATTTGCACGCAGAGACGCTAAGGCGCGAAGTTCGGAGAGTGGGTTGGGTAATCCTGACCTTTGCGTCTTGGCGGCTCTGCGTGAGAATATCTGCGTTTTAGATGACGCGGTCGTTGCCGCCGTCGACGGGGACCTGGGCGGCGGTGGTCTTGGCGAAGAGCGGGCCGCACATCTCAGCGGCGAGTTCGGCGACGTCGCGGCTGGAGACTTCGGTCTTCAGTACGTTGTTCGTCTTATACTCCTCGATACTCAACCCGTAGTGCTTCGCGCGGGAGGCGAGGATCTCCGGGGTCCAGAGCGCGGTGTCGAAGACCATGTTCGGGTGCAGCGAGTTGAGGCGGATGCGGTCCTTGCCCCACTCGAGGGCGGCGACGCGCACGAGCTGGTTGACGGCGGCCTTGGACGCCGAGTAGGCGGACGCACCGGGGCCGGGGGCAGGGACATTCTTTGAGCCGATGACAACGACGCGCCCGCCGTTGGGCGCGAGCTTGAGCAGGGGATGGCACTCGCGGAGGAGCAGGAAATTGGCGTCGAGGTTGACGGACATCACCTTGTGCCAGAGGTCCGACTTCATGTCCGCGATCGGCGAGCCGGGCGGGAAAATCCCGGCGTTCAGCACCAACATGTCGAGTCCGCCGAACTTGCGGACCGCCTCCTCGATCGCGGTGGCGAGGCTGGCTTCCTGGGTGAGATCGCAGACGATGCCGTGGAAGTCGGGGCGGGAGTAGAGTTTCGTGATGGCGGGATTCACGTCGAGGCCGACGACGGCGGCGCCGCGTTTCAAGAGGGAGTCCACGCAGGCCTTGCCGATGCCCGAGGCCGCGCCGGTGACGAGGGCGATCTCGCCGGCGAACGCGGGGGCCTTGCCGGCGGCGCGGAGCTTGGCCTGCTCGAGGTCCCAGTATTCGACATCGAAGATATCCTCCGCGGGCAGTGCCTGCCAGCCGCCGAGCGCGGTGGAGCGCGAGATGATGTCGATGGTGTGATGGTAGATATCGGCTGCGATGGTGGCTTCCTTGGCGGTGCGGCCCATGGTGCAGAGACCCAGTTCGGGATCGAGCAGCACGCGGGGCGCGGGATCGAGCATGACGAGTTTCCGGCCGGCTTTGGCGGCACAGGCATCAAAATAGATCCGGTAGGCGGCGCGAAACGCCGCGACGTCGCGGCCCAACATCGGAATTCGCTTTGTCCGAATGACGTGATCGGGGGTGGCCGGGCCCTGCTGGGAGATGGTGGCCACGTCTGGGCGACGGGCGAACTCATGACCGGCGACCGTGCCCTGCACAGCGAGAATGGCGGGGCCGCCCATGGCGGCGGAAACTTCCTTCCGCAGGGCGGCGATTTCAAGGCGGGCAGGGCGGGGCGCGGAAACCGGAGCGGGCGACTTCAACTCCCAGGCTTGGTGCTTGGCGAGATACGACTCGGCAAGGGTGACGAGCTCGATCATGCGCTCGTAGGCGACCTTGGCGGTGTCGCCGAAGGTGAACAGCCCGTGGTTCATCAGCACAAGGCCGATGGTCTTCCCGGTCGCCTTCTGCGGAAATAGCTCGGCGCAAAGGCGGGCCAGCTTGAAGCCGGGCATCACGTAGGGAATGAACACGACGCGGTCGCCGAAGACTTCCTGAACGCGTTTCAGGCCGGTGGCGGTGTTGGTGATCGAGATGAGGGCGTCAGCGTGGGTGTGGTCCACGAACTTGCCGGGGAGGATGGCGTGGAGGATCGCCTCGACCGACGGCATCGGTGCGGCGGAGTTCGTCAGGCAGCCCTTGAGTTCGTTGGCCATCTGCAGGTCGGACAACTCGGGGAGCCGGGCCAGCTTGAGCAGGTGGTTCAGCCGGCAGGGCGAAAACCCCGCGGCCTCGATCGTCTCGAGGTCCCAGCCGCTGCCCTTAACGTAGAGGATGTCCTCCTCCTCGCCGAAGATGTTTTTCTCGCGCGATTTGACGGACGTGTTGCCGCCACCGTGGAGGACGAGGGCGGAATCGCGTCCGAGCAGGCGCGAGCTGTACACGCGCTGCCCGAGGTCGCCGGGATAGTTCGCCGCCTCGGCGTCGTTCCAGCGGCTGTTCATGACTGGCCCTCGCTCACCTTGGTCTCACGGCCGATGGCCTGGTCGGTAAAGATGTCGTTCTCGTCGGTGCTGTGGGTGGAGAACTCCGACACGACGGCGCCCTCGTCGCCGGCCTGGAACCAGTGCGGGACGTTCGGCGTGATGGTGTACTGGTCGCCGGGATTCAGCACGACCTCGTGCCAGACGGTATAGGTGGACTCGCGGCCTGCGGGCGGGCGGCATTGCGGGGCGGTCGCCTTTGCGCCGGCGACGTAGAGGAACACCTTGCCCCAGCGGCAGCGGAACGTCTCCTCCTTGCCGGGCTGGCCGTTGACGTTGGGATGGCGGTGTTCCGGGCAGGTCTGGCGCGGCCACATGGCGAGCTCCTTGGCGCAGCAGCGCAGGGTGTTGACGTAGACGAGTACGCCGAGGCCGGTCTGCTCGAATTCGCTCAGGCCGAAGTCCGCGACCTCGATCTTTTCCTGCTCGGCGGAGGTGATGACGAGCCTCGCTTTCTGGAAAAAGCCGTAGGCTTCCTGCTGGCGGCGTTTCAGTTCTGCTTTCGTGATCATGGGATTGCTGGGGGATTTGTTTTTACAGGAGATAACGGAGGGAACGGAGAGGATTCATGCGTGCGTTTGGTCTGTTCTCTGTGCTCTCCGTTACCTCCTGTAAAAGTTAGGTGTCGTTACTGCCACTGCGCGCAGTCGCGAAAGGCCATCTGGCTGTCGCCCCCGACGTATTTCGGGAACGGCTTGTAGTCATTGATGCCGGGGACGGCTGCGCCGCGCAGCAGAAAATCGCAGCCCCACGGAACCGTGATCCGGGTCGTAGTGGGGATGTAACGGATGGTCAGGCCGCAGCGGCGCTTGGGCGAGGTGTTGGCGTTGGAGCCGTGGATGACGTTCGGGTGGTGCACGGAGAGGTCGCCGGCCTTGAGGATGATGTCCACGGCCTTGGACTCGTCCACAAACGAGCTGTCGATCTCGGAACTGAGGACGTTGGTGACGTCCTTCCGCTCCTTGAGCTGCTGCAGCTTGAGGTGCTGCGTGCCGGGGATGACGCGCATGCAGCCGTTCTCGGGCGTGGAATCGTCCACGGCGAGCCAGATGGTCGTGACGTTCATCGGGTCGAGCGGCCAGTAGCTGCCGTCCTGGTGCCAGAGCACGGGCAGGCCGTTGCCGGCGGGTTTGCAGAGGTAGTGGGAGGCGAACAGGGCGATGTCGGGGCCGATGAATTCCTGCGCGACGTCCAGCAGCCGGCGGTCACTGACGAGTCGCACCCAGAACGGGTCGTTTGGGATCAGGTCCTGCCACAATTGCTCGGGGCGGCGGCCGGGGTTCTTCTTCATCAACCACTCGACGTGGTTGCTGGCCTCCTTAATCAGGTCGGCGTCCAGGACGTTGCGGACCACGACGTAGCCGTCGCGGTTGTAATCATCAATCAGGCTCATGGGGTGGGGTGGTTTTTTACAGGAGGGAACGGAGGGAATGGAGAGAGGCGGGCTCCTGTAAAGAGGGCGGTTAACTCTTCTCTGTTCTCTCCGTTGCCTCCTGTAAAATCAGGACTGGGTCAGGTTGCGCGCGGCGGCGACGATGCGCGCGACGTCGGGGCGGTACGCGTTCTCGAGGATGGGGCTGAAGGGCACGGGAACATCGGGCGAGGCGACACGCACGACGGGGGCCTGCAGGCTCTCGCCGCAGTGCTCCATGATGCCGGCGGCGATCTCGGCGCTGACACCGCCGGTCTTGGGGCCTTCCTCGACAATGATGACGCGGCCGGTCTTCCGGATGGAGGCGCCGATGGTGTCGTAGTCGATCGGCGACAGGCTGCGCACATCAATGACCTCGGCCTCGATGCCCTCCTTGGCGAGTTGCTCCGCGGCCTGGGCGGCGAAGTGCGCCATCAGGAGCCAACCCAGGATGGTCACGTGCTGGCCGTCGCGGCGGACCACAGCGCGGTCGAGCGGCACGACGTAATCCTCCTCGGGAATGTCGCTGGTCGCATCCACGGCGCCGGGTTCGGCGCGGGCGCCCTTGGAACCGTAGAGCAGCTTGTGCTCGAAGATCATGACGGGGTTGTCGTCGCGCACGGCGGCCTTGAGGATGCCCTTGGCGTCGTAAGCGGTGGAGACGGCGACAACCTTGAGGCCGGGCACGCCGGTGAAGTAGCGCTCCATGCTCTGCGCATGTTGCGAGCCGCGGCCGGTGGCGCCGATGGGGGCGCGCATGACCATGGGCACCTTGATCGTGCCGCCGGACATGTACCGCATCTTGGCGGCGTTGTTGATCAGCTGGTCGCTGGCCAGAAAGAGGAAGTCGCCGTACTGCATGTCGGCGATGGGCCGCATCCCCATCATCGCGGCGCCCACGGCCATGCCGGTGAAGCCGAGTTCGGCGATGGGCGTGTCGATGATGCGGCCGGGGAATTTA
Organism: uncultured Opitutia bacterium; assembly: GCA_903839035.1. Classification (GTDB taxonomy): domain Bacteria; phylum Verrucomicrobiota; class Verrucomicrobiia; order Opitutales; family Opitutaceae; genus Opi-474. Next base: position 9,931 of record CAIMAQ010000118.1, on the reverse strand, counting down.
TCGGACAGGCCGAGGGTGACGGTGAACGCCCCGCCCCAGCCACCGGGCACGCCGATGTCCTCGCCGATGCAAAACACGCTGGAGTCGCGTGTCATTTCCTCGGCGATGCCGTCCCGGAGTGCCTCTGCAATGCCTTGTCGTTTCATAGATTTTAAAAGTTAAGCGCGATAGCTGACGGGGCTGCCGACGGGGTCGGCGAAGTCGTTGAGATAACCGGCGTCCTGCCATTTCGTGCCCTCACGCAGGCCGGATTTCTCGGTGCGGAAGTGGATGGCGAAGCTCACGCGCGGGCTGGCGGCGTGGTTCTCGCCGCTGCCGTGGACGGTGAGCCGGTGGTGGAAACTGACGCCGCCCGGGGGCAGCACCGCGGCGACTTCCTCCCACTTGCCGCCGCCGCTCTTGCCCTGGAAGCGCGCCTTGATCTCGTCGAGCTTGTCGCTGAAGAAATCGCCGGCCTTGAGCAGACCCCAGTGCTGCGAGCCGGGCACGAAGCGCATGGGCCCGGACTCCGCGGTGACATCGCTGATGGCCACCCACGCGGTGAACAGCTCGCCGGTCAGGGCGTGGTCCCAGTATTCCTGGTCCTGGTGCCAGCCGACATTGACGCCGCCCTGGCGCCCGGGGGGCTTGATCAGCATCTGGCAGGCAAAGACCTGAACCATTTTCGCGCCGGTGAGCGCGGCGGCCCACTCGCCGATGGCGGGATGGGTCACGAGTTCGAAGATCGTCCGGTCGGAGCGGTGCGCGTTGTCAATTTTTACCAGCTTCTGCGGGGGTTCCTGCGAGCCCTTGGGACTGCCGCAGGGCGGGATGCCAGTTTCGTATTCCCCGGCGTAGACCGCATCGATGCGCTTCCGCACCCGGGCCAGCAGCTCGGACGGGATGACGGAGGGTGCGAGATAAAATCCATCCCGCGCATACTGCGCGGCGGCGGCACGCTTGGTGGCGTCGGACAACGGGGTGATTTCCGGGGTTTTCATGGCGGTAAATCAGGCGAAGACGTCCTCGGTGAGGTTCGCGAGGGTAGGCTGGGGCGCTTGCTGGGCGTTGACGACGGCAGTTTGGATCTCGGCCTCGATCTTCGCCTTGATGGCGTCGAGGTCGGCTTGCTTCACATCGGGCCGGGCGAGCAGCACCTCGGCGAAGCGGGTGATCGGGTCGCGGGCGAACCACGCCTCGCGCTCGTCCTTCGGCTGGTAATGGCAGGCATCGCGCCGCGAGTGGCCGGTGCGGCGGTAGGTGAGCAGTTCAAGCAGGACCGGTCCCTTACCGGCGCGGCATTCCTCGACGGCGCGCTGGGCGGCGGCGAGGACGGCGAGCACGTCGTTGCCGTCCACGGTCTCGCCGCGGAAGCCGTACGAGGCGGCGCGGTCGGAGATCTTCGGGTTCTTCATGACCTTACCGATGTGGGTGGACGCGCCGTAGAGGTTGTTCTCGCAGACGAGCACGACGGGCAGGTTCCAGATGGCGGCCATATTGACGCCCTCGTGAAACGCGCCTTCGGCCACGGCGCCGTCGCCGAAGAAGCAGGCGACGACCTGCGGTTTCTTCTGCAGCTTGAATGCGAGGGCCATGCCGGCGGCGAGGGGAATGCCGCCTGCGACGATGGCGATGCCGGGGACCATGCCCTTGTCCATGTTGCCCATGTGCATGGAACCGCCCTTGCCCTTGCAGCAGCCGGTCGTGGCGCCGTACAGCTCGTCGAGGAGTTCCTGCACGCTCAGGCCCTTGGCCAGCGCGTGGCCGTGGCCGCGGAACGTGGACGTGATGTAATCACCGGCCTGCAGGGCGGCACACACGCCGACGGCGGTGGCTTCCTGGCCCTGACACTGGTGGATGGTGCCCGGCATGGTGCCCTCGAGAAAGAGGAACTTCACCCGCTCCTCGAACTCGCGGATAAGGACGATGCGCTGGTAGAGGCCGAGCAGAAAGGCCCGGTCAGAGCTCGGCGCGGCCGGGTGGGCGGCGCCTGATTGGGAGGTCGTGGTCATTTTAGAAGTTGGAATTGCCTGATTTCCCAGGGGCGAAGCGTGATGTCCCCAGAGCTGGCGAGCAGGCTGGATGCGCCCCGGGTCCGACCCATCGCGTCGGTCGGATGGCACGATGTTAGGGGCAGGGTGGTGGTCACGCGGGCCGTGCCGGCCTGTCCCTCGCATTCGGCCAGCCGCAGTTCGCAGCCGGCTTGGCCTGCCGGGCGGCGGAACGCGGAAAGCGTGGTCCCCGTCACGGTCAGGAAACTTTGCCGCCGGGGCAGCGCGCCGGGCTGCGGGGCCAGCACGATGACGCGTGGCTTCTGGTCGAACGCCGCGACCGCCTGATTCCGGTCGGTGTTGGTGAACCCGGCGCCATGGGGCCGTAGCACGTAGCGATAGGCGCACGTGCGGGGCCAGCCGAACTCGCCGGTGAAGTGCGATTCCCATTCGCGCACGACCAGGTTGGCGAAACCGCCGTCGTCGCGGCGCTTGAAATACTGGGTGCCGCTGTGCACGACGAGGAGCCCGGAGCCATCCGCCGCCATCAGGTCCAGCCACGACAGCGCCGTCACGGCCTGCTTCCCGCTGGGCTCGGCGCCGAAGGGATAGTCGCGTAGGACCGTCGCAACTTTGAAGCCCGGGACCAACTCCAGCCAGTAACCCTCGTGAATCTCCAGGGGGAATTGCCAGCCGTTGACCTTGGCCTCGCCGGTTTTGGGCGGCAGGTCGGGGAAAACGCGCACCGCCACGTCCACCTCGGGCGAATCCGCCGTGAGTGTGACGGTGATCTCAAAGCGCAGTCCGCGGGTGTCGGGATGCGTGGCCCGCACCCGCGCCCGCAACGGCCCGGTCTCGAGCCAGGTGAAGTGCGCCTGGGTCTGGGCCGTATTGTAGGGCGCGACCGGAGTGTTGGGCGGACGTGCCAGGGGCGAGGAGCCGTTGGCTTCGCCCGTGAGGGTCGGGAACGGCCGGGTGTTGCCGGTGAGCAGGTCCTTGCCGCTGGCGCGTTCGACGAGACTGCGGATGGCACCGCTGACCGGATCGAGGCAAACGCGCACCCGGGCGTTTTCGATCACCAGCGCATCCCGGTCGACCCGCAGGTCCGTCGCGGGCGACGGGGCGTCGGTGGCAGCCGGGACGAGAAAATAGGTGTCGTAGCCCAGCGCCGGCAGGGCGCGGGCGGTGAAGGCCACGTCGGCGCAGACCAGCTGGCCACCGGAGCTGCGCTCGCTGTTCAGCAGCTGGGACGGAATCCGCTGGCCGGTGGAATCGCAAACGTGCAGCGCGCCTGTTTTGAGTTCCTCCAGTTGCAAAGTGCCCGTGGTCACGAGGGCATCGCGCGCGAAACCGCAGGCATTGAAGACCACCGCCGCCTGGCTGCCGGGGCCGTGAGCCGGCGCGGTGCCGACGGACTGGGCGATGGCGCGCAACGCCCCGCCCAGCACCTTGCGGCCCGCGGCCACGGCCTCGTCCATGAAGCGGTAGCCGTAGGAGCCCCAGGTTTGGAAATGCGTGTCGAGCACCGGGTCGGCGGGCGGCGTGGCGCCTTGGTGCCGGGTGTATTCGCAGAGGGAAACGTCGTGGCTTTGCGCGGCGAGGAACTGCCGCCACGCCTCGTGCAGCGGCGCCGCGGCGTCGAAGCCGGCATCCAGCAGGTGCGCGACCGCCTCGAAGCGCTCGGCGGCCAGCAGGGTGGCCTCCACCTCGCGGCCGAAGCGGCGCAGTTGGTCGCCGCCGATGCCCCACGGCAGAAGCTTCGTGAAATCGTCCACGGCGGGACGCTTCACGGGGATGGCGGGGCGGCCGGGGGCCGACTCGCGGTCGAGGTATTGCTCAACCGTGAGATACTCGACGTCGAACTGGGCAGAGAGCGCGCGGAACAGCTCCGGGTCGAACTTGTTGATGGATTTGCCGGTGAGTTTTTCCCAGCCGAACTCGGTCCATTTCAGCGCCAGTGGAATCCGGGAGCCCGACATGCGGACCACGGTGGCGCGGCCTTCGTCGGTCCAGAGCCAGTCGATGTCGTGGGTGACCATCGGCGGATGAAACACCAGGGGACTGGCCGGCACCGCGAGCATCCGGGTGCCGTCCGCGCCCTCCCACCAGATAACGGGCTCCTCCATGGAGGGCGCGCCGTGCCGGCCCCACGTGTCGCACTGCGCCATGCTCGCATACCGGTAACCCGTGAGGGCGAGCAGCTGGGGAATCTGCGGGTGGCTCATCTCCTCCTCCTCAAGGAAGACGGCAACAGGGCGGCCGAGGACGCGGGTGATGGTCTGCTGGCCGACGATGAGCTGCCGCAGGTTGGATTCGCCGGATACCATCGAGCCGATGGGCTGGCCGAAGGTGCCGCCGATGATTTCTACCTGACCCGCCGCGAGGTAACGCTGCAGCCGCCGGTTGAGGTGGGGATAGTGCTCGGCGACGAGCTCGTAGGTGAGCGCGTCGAGGTTGATCCCCGTCTTCACGCTCGGCGAATAGTCCGCCATGTCGAGGCTGTCGGTGATGGACTGCGCGCAGGACTCCAGCCCGAGGTTCCAGCCGATGCCGGTGTAGCTCCAGTGGTTCAGCAGGGTCAGGCAGAGGCGGGGCTTGTTTCCGGGGGACATGGGTGGCAGGGCGCTCAGGCGGTTTCCAGGCTCAGGCCCATCAGGCCGATGACGACATCCTGCGACAGGGCTTCAAGGGTGACGGATTCCAGCATCACGTCGGGACGGAGTTTCCAGGAGAGCACCATGGCGCGGCAGTTGGCGCCGAGCTGGACCTGCGGGGGCGGTTCCGCGGGCAGGGCGAAGGCGTCGTGCTCGTAGCTGTAATCCTCGCCGCCCCATGGGCAGAGCATCCAGAAATTGTCAGGCGGCATGAGTTCGAGCTTCTCGACCTGCCCGTCGGCGTAGCGGAAGCGAAACTCGGCGTTGGCGATGCGCGTCTGCATCGGGAAGGTGCTGCCACAGACGAGCAACCAAGCGGTCTTGCCTGCGCGGTGGACCGGGAATTCCACGGACGTCGGCCAGTTGTCCCAGAGCGACGTAAAGGCGATGTTCCGTTCCTCGGTGAAGCGCGTGAACGGCACGCCCTGCGGGGTGACGAGCCGATTCTTGGCGCCGGTGAGCTGGGCAATGTGGCCGAGCTCGATCTTCGGCGGGGGCAGACCCCAGTAGGGGAACGTCCAGGCGGAATAACCGTCCACGCCGAGCCGGACGGAGCAGGTGGCCGGGCGGGGGGAAAGATAACGCTGCTGGAAGATCGTGCGGATGTCGCCGTTGTGCTTTCCGGCCAGGTCGAGGCAGTCCCAGAGGGCGCCCGGGGCGGGGGCGCGCGGGGTTTGGGTGATGCGGGCGATGCCCGTCACGGGATCCGTGATGTGCAGCTTGAAGATTTCCCAGCGCGGGAGTTCGCCGCAGCGGCACCGGGCGAGCACGAGATGGTGGCCGGGCTTGGCACTGATCCGGCCGCGGAGGACGGCTGCCTCCGGCTGGGTGGCTTCGAGCACCTGGTGCAGGTCGAGCCATTCTTCGACCTGTCCCTTTGGCACCTTCAAGGCCAGGTTGTCGCCGACCCGGCCGTTGAGGTGGATCGGCTGGCTCTGGGTCAGGCGGTCGGCAAGTTCGATCGTCAGGTCGACGCTCTCGGTCGCGGGCACCGTGAGCGTCAGCAGCGTACAGCCAAAGCCCGGCTCGGTCCGACCGGTCAGCTCGTGGCCGTTGACCAGCACGCGCCGGATCCGTTCGGCGCGCACAGGCAGGCGGAAGCTGATCTCCGCGGGTTTGGTCAGCTCCAGCACGTAAAGGTCCGTGTCCTTGCCCTGGCGGTAGCTGAAGGCAAAGTCCGGCGTCTGGATCGACGCGGTGGGCCAGACGGAGGGAAACGCCGGCTGGATCCGTACGCAGCCGTTCGGGTAGTCCGGTGCGTAACCGTAGAGTCCCTCGACCACGGTCCGCGCGAACATGTGGACATTGTCGCCGAAATCCGTCGCCGCGCCGATGTGACTGAAACCGCCCGGCACCACGCTCGCATAGGCGCTCTCCAGGGTGGCACCCTCGAGGAGCTCGTAGCCGGCGTCGCCGAGGCCGGCTTGAAAATAGGCGAGGGCGAGGGCGAAAAGGTCGCCGCCGAACATGTCGCGCACCGACCATTTCCACGGTACCCAGTTGGAAAGCTGGCAGAGCACGCCACCGTAGGGGAGGCGGATGCGCTCGAGGTCCCACTCGGTGTAATACAGCGATTGCAACGCCTCGAGCGGCGAGGTCAGGCCGGCATCGATGGGCAGGAACACGCTGTACGTCCAGGCGTCGGCGTGCACGCGGCCGTGTCCACCCTGTTCACGATACAGGCCAAAATGCCCGCGTTCCTGCACCCAGAGCTTTTCGCGGAGGGCGCGCTGGATTTTTGCCATCTGCGCCTGATGGCGCTCGGCCGCGGCCAGGTCACCGGCGCGACGGGCCAGGTCGGCCGCGGCGCGATACGCGGTGTAGGCGTAGGCCGATTGCTCGGCGCTACCGCCGCCGTTGTACCAGACGGAGTCGGTGGGGAGGGTGTTGATGTAGCTCTCGTACAGGCCGTCGTCGTCCGGATCGAAGCACTCCTGCATCCATTCCAAGTGCAGCTCGAGCGCCGGCCGGAGCAGCCGTTCCATCTCCGGGTCGGCCGACGCGCGCCAGCCGGCGATGGTCTGGTCGAAGAACTGCGTCTGCACGTCGTACATCGGGAAATCCCGGTCGAGTGAACCCTTGCCGTAGAGCCGCGAGTCCGGGCCCTCGTGCACCAGAAGCCGTTCTACGCTGGCCGATGGCCGGGTGCGGGCGGGGTCGGATTTTTTCTGCAGCCCGAGCGTGTAGCCGGCGTTGCCGAGCACGCGCTCGTGCCAGCCGAGGGCGGTGGCACCGCAGATCACCCGCCAGCCGACAAACCGGCAGCTGAACGCCATGCAGCCGTGGCGGAAAATGTAGGGGGCGCGCTCGCAGTTGGCGTCCACCGCGTGACACACCGCCGCGACGGCGGCGTTCAGCCGGACACTGGGGCTCGCGATCCGCACGCGCTCGACCTCGCCGAGATAGGCGACTCCGTCGGCAAACGCCTGGGCCGGATTCGCGCTGCGCAAGCTGGCGGCCGGGGCGTCCGCGGGGCAGGACTCGACCGCGAAGAACAGTTCATCCTGCCGGACAGCGAGCCTGGCGGTGCCGACGATCAGTGGCGCGGCACTCGGGGCGGACTTCGCGAGGTGAACCGGGTTGGCCAGCCACAGGGAATCGCCGACGCGCATTCCGTCCGTCCGGCTCGCGCGGCCCACGGCGACCGAAGTGGCGTCCGCGGTGGCGGCCAGGCGGAACGCCGGACCGTCAATCGTGGCGACGTTGCCAGCGCAAAACCCGGGTACGAGGCCCTGAAACAGCAACGGCCGGCGCGGATCGCCGGAGCGGCAGATATCCGGGTTGCCCCGCATCACGGGATCCCAGTTCAACCGCGGATCGCCCTCTTCCCTGCGCGCGCCGCTGAAGGCCCAGATGAGCTGGTCGCCGGGCTTCGCGCCTGAGACGTGGAGCTGGGCGGCAAAGCCGGCGACTTCCGTGAGCGGTACGACGGTGAGGAAAACCTCGAGGCCGGGCAGGGTGGGGTCGGAGCAGCGCCAGGCCATCCGGCCGCAGTGGTAGCGGGACTCGATTTCCGCGGCGTCATGGAGCCAGATCGCCCGGCGCTGCCGCGCGATGGCCAGGGAGAGGGCGCCGAAGAGGTAGGGCTTGGCGATCAGGCGGGCGAGCGGCCGGTCGCCGGTGAGCACCGCGCCGTCGGTGTTGAGCCGGCAATAGAGCGGGCGGTTGTTAAAATACGGCCGGTTGTGCCCGATGATTTCCCCGTCCTCGGCGCGGTACCGCAGCTTGCCGGCCCGGAGGTACGCGGCGTCCACCGCCTGGCCCGGCTCGCGCCACGGCCCCGTCTCGGTGACGGGACCCCGGGCGGCGGGAGCGGTGAGCGTGGCGGACGGGGCGGCCATGAGGTTCAGGTGCCGAGCACAAACCGGTGGACGATCCGGATGAAGTTCGCGGGGTATTCGCAGTAGGTGTTGATGCGGTAGCTGCCAAGGTCGCCGCTGCGCTCCGAGTAGTAACGCTCGCGCCAGTACCAGTTGTTCTCGCGGCCGACGCGCGCGACCTGGCGCAGCGACTCGAGCAGACCCTCGCGGTCACCCATCACGGAGCGGGCCCACGCCTCGACGTACCAAACACGCCCCATGGCGGCCAAGTCGTGGCGGTCGAGGAACATCATTTCCCAGTCCTCGTAGGTCTCCGGCCGCGTGGAGATGCCGGTGGGAATGCCGTTGTAAACGAAGTCCGGGTTGCGGCGCAGCTGCGGCCAGAGGATTTTCACCTGCTCGGGCGTGGCCAGGCCGGTGGCGATGGCGGCCCAGTCCACGTCAGTCAGGCCATGGTGCGAGATCACGCCGTGCTCGGCGTTGATGTACTCGACGCAGTGGTCGCCGGCCCAGAATTTAGTCCGGAAGGCGGCCGTGATGCGGTTGGCGACGGCGGTGTAGGCGGGGGCGCCGGTGAGTTTGGCCGCGAGGCGGAACGCGTGGGCGGTGTAGCACTGGGTGACGCCGTCATGTTCCAGCCGCGGGGGGCGCTCGACGTAGAAGCCGCCGCCTTTCACGAGCCCCTCGGGCGTGACCTGCTTCGCCATCCAGTCGGTCACGCTGCGCAGGAACGACTGCTGGGCCGCGAGCCAGGCCGAGTCCTTCGTGTGCCGGAAGATCGCGTCGGCCACCTGGACCACGGTGACGTTGGGCAGCATCATCAGGGGATTGCCGGGAAACCAGTGGGAGTACGCGCCGCCGTTGGCCGCCACGACGAAAGGGAATTTCTCGGTCTTCTTGGGCAGCTCCATCATGTGGGTCTGGCCGGCCTGGTCGGGCACGATCGCGAACGGGACGAGGCCGTCCTCGCGCAGGAACGACTTCACGTAGTCCCAGCTCGCCAGAATCTCGGCAGTGCGGCCCAGCCAGAGCAGCGCCTCGGCGGACTGGCCCCAGTCGAGGCCGGGGAAAGTCGTGTTGAAGCCGTGGCCCTGCGTAGTGTCGGCGCAGACCGAGAAGTAGCCGAAGAAGATCTTCGGATTGAGCGCCGCGAGGACGCTTTTGTCGGCGCATTGGCGATAGGCCTCGGCCAGCTCGGGCTCGAGGCCGGCGGGGGCAACGGTGGGGGAACTCATGGAAAAGAGCGGATGAAATTTAGTTTTGGTTGGGCCGATTCGCGGCGGCGCGGTTCTTGGCGAACATGCCACCCGCGGCACGAGGCGATGGGCTAGGGGCGATGGGAGGGGGGGGATTTTCGATTGTCGGGTCCTCCTTCGCTAAAGCTACGGAGGGTGAGGCCGGCGGAGCGGCCTCCGCGGGACGCGCGGGCCCTGCGACCTCGAGCACGGCGAGGATTTGACCGGCGAGGAGGGTGTCGCCGGGCTGGGCGCGGGGTTCTTTGAAGATGCCGGTGGCGATACACTCCACTTCCATCGTGGCCTTGTCCGTCTCGACCTCCAGGAGGGCCTGGCCGCGCTGGATGGGCTGGCCGGGCGTGACGAGCCACCGGATCACCTTGATCGCGGAGTCCGTCGTGGCCAGGTCGGGCATTTTCATTTTGATTTCCATGTTAGTGGGCGCGGGGTTTTTCCTGGGCGCGGTGCTCGAGCCAGCTTTCCAGCGCGGCGAGGCTGTTGGACGTGGCCATGCCGCTGTCCACCTGGCCGGCGAGGGCGGGACCCCAATGCTTGCCGCAGAACTGCCCGAGCGCGTGGACCATGCCGCCATGCCAGGGCTGCCCGGGCGCGTCCATCTGCCAGTTGCCGATGAAGGCGGCCATCTCGTCGGCCATTTTCCGGTAGAACGCATCCCCGGTGACCCGTGCCAGTGTGAGGGTGGGCTCCATCGCCTTGGCCGGTCCGATCGGGTAGAGCAGAGGGTAATCCTT
>CAIMAQ010000117.1 GCA_903839035.1 uncultured Opitutia bacterium | reverse complement strand
TGGGTCGGGCTTTACGCCCGCCAGGTTTTTCACGCATGTCGGGCGTAAAGCCCGACCCACGTCGACCCAACTGATCCGCGGCAAAAATGCGCTTCCGCCGCGCCGGGCGGCCGCCTAGCTTACCGCCCGTGCCCCCGCCCGCCGATCCCCTCGAGCCGAAGAAGCGCAGCTTCCGGAACTTCGTCGCCTCGGTGCGTTATTCCATCGAGGGGTTTTTCGCCGCCGTGCAGCACGAGCCCTCGTTCCGCGAGGACCTCATCTTCGCCCTTCTGCTCGTACCGCTCGCCATCATCCTGCCGGTCAATGCCGTCTCGACCGCACTGATGATCTTCTCGCTCATCCTGATCCTGATCGTCGAGCTGCTCAACTCCTCCATCGAGTGGGTCATCGATTACCTGCGCCCCGAGCAGCATCCGCTGGCCAAGCGCATCAAAGACATGGCCAGCGCCGCCGTCTTCCTCAGCTACATCAACTGCCTCGTGGTGTGGTCGATCATGCTCTGGCCGAGCAACGCCGTGTGGCGCCGGATCCTGGGGTGAATGCGGTGGGCGTCGGTGTCCCTGCCGACGCCTTCTCCGCAGGGACATCGGCGCCCACCCACCCTCAGCGCAGCTTGGCAAACAGCCACACCGCCAGCCCGATCATCCCCAGGTTGGGCAGCCAGGCCGCCAGCACCGGGTCGATGACCTGCTTCGTCGCGAGCGAGGAAGCGATGTTCGTGAAAATGTAATAGAGGAAAAACAACCCGAACGACTTCGACACGCCCACCGCTGGATTCACGCGCACGCCGGTGACGGCGAACGGGATCGCGATCGCGATGACGATCAGTGGCCCGAGGGTGTCCGCGATCAGGCTGAAGTAGCGCACCGCATAAGGCGTGAGCTTCTGGCCATTCTCAATTTTGAAGTATTCCATCATCTGCCGCAGTTCCGGGAACGACAGGTCGCGCACCGGCCGGTCGATCAGGAGCATCAGCTTCGGGTCCTCGTGGTACCCGGCCACGAGCCGCTCGGTAAACGGCTCCGTCCCCGTCAGCTCGCCCGTCACGGGGTCAAAGGTCAGCGCGCGCCCGAACTTGAGAATCCAGCCCTCGCCGCGCGGATTCGGCGCCGCCTCGGTCGCCACGAGCCGGGACTGCTCGCGGCGCTGCCCGTCGAGCTCCGACACCGTCACCCCAAAGCCGCGGTGCAGCACCTGGCTGTACCGGTTGAAAAACCACATGCGCCGTGCGCGGGGGTTGTTGAACGCCACGCTGTCCACTGCCCCGATGCGGTCCGCCGCGAGGGAGTGCGCCTGTTTCCGGAATTCCAGGCTGTCCTTCAGCTCGCGCGAGGTCACGACGGACCAGGGCACCACCGTGGAATTAAGCCACCACACCAGCCCGCACGCGACCGCGCCCACCAGCCAGACCGGCGCCGTGATGCGCATCAGGCCGACACCGGCGGCGCGCAGGGCGGTGAATTCGTTGGCCCGGTGCAGCTTGCCCAGGACGAACAGCAGGGAGAGGAGCAGCGCCAGCGGTAGCACCACCGCCAGGAAACTCGGCATCGTCACGAAGAAATACATCCACATGTCCACCCCGCGCGCCCCGAGGTCGCGCAGGGTGCGGAAATCATCGTACAGCACCTGCACCAGCATCAGGCCGATGGTCGCGCCCAGCACCAGGCCGAGGATCGACAGCCATTCGCGCAGCAGATGTCGGTCGTAGGTGTTCAACGCCCCCGATCAAACCCCCCGCCTGCGCGAAAGCAATACGGACGAAGGGACGGCAGGACCACGGGACGACAGGACTACAACCGGCAGGTGACTACGGACTACAGGACTACTGACGACTGACTACGATCAGGGATTGCGAAGGACTGGCTGACCGGAACCGTGTCCGCAGTCCGCGGTCTTGTCATCCCGTAGTCCCGTAATCCGCGCGCTCCCGCGCGCCCCCGGCACGCCGGCGGCTGACCCGCCCAACAGTTTGGTTGTAAAGTCCCTCCGGCCCCCTTTCCCTTCCGCCTCCCTAAATCCTCCGTCCCTCTATGATCAAAACCTTCCGTCTCCTACTGCTCCCGGCCCTGCTCGCGGCCTTCACCGGCACCGCCCTCGCCCAGAATCCCATCAAGGTCGGCGAGTTCGCCTCGCTCACCGGCAAGGAGGCCGCCTTCGGCCAATCCTCCCACAAGGGCACCCTCCTCGCCATCGAGCAACTCAACGCTACCGGCGGCGCACTGGGCCGGCAGTTCGAGCTCATCACCGAGGACAACCAGTCCAAGCAGGGCGAGTCCGCCACCATCGTCAAAAAGCTTATCTCCCGCGACCAGGTCGTCGCCCTCCTTGGTGAGGTCGCCTCCGGCCGGTCCCTCGAGGCCGCACCCATCGCCCAGAACTACAAGATCCCGATGATCTCGCCCTCGTCCACCAACCCGCGCGTGACCGAGATGGGCAGCTACATTTTCCGCGTCTGCTTCATCGACCCCTTCCAGGGCACCGCGATGGCGAAGTTCGCCCAGAAGAGCCTCCACCTGAAGAAGGTCGCACTTCTCACCTCCGTGTCGTCGCCGTACAGCGTCGGCCTCGCCAAGTACTTCAAGGAAACCTTCGCGGCCATCGGCGGCGAAATCACCATCGAGCAGAAGTACTCCGAGGGCGACAAGGACTTCAAGGCCCAGCTCACCGCCATCAAGGCCGCCGGTGTCGACGGCATCTTCGTCCCCGGCTATTATACCGAGGCCGCCCTCATCTCCAAGCAGGCCCGCGAGCTCGAGCTCACCTTCCCGGTCTTCGGCGGCGACGGCTGGGAGGCCCCGCAGCTCATCGAGATCGGCGGCAAGGCCATGGAGGGCACCTACTACTCCACCCATTACTCGCCCGAGAACTCCTCCCCCGCCGTGCAGAACTTCGTGAAGAAATTCCGCGCCCGCTTCGCCGGCGAGACGCCCGACGCCATGGCCGCCCTCGGCTACGACTCCGCCATGGTCCTGGCCGATGCCATCAAGCGCGCCGGCACCACCGAGGGCCCCAAGCTCCGCTCCGCGATCGCCGCCACCAAGGGTTATGATGGCGTCACCGGCAAGACCACGATCGATTCCCACCGTAACGCCACCAAGGCCGCCGTGGTCATCACCGTGAAGGACGGCGCCTTCAAGTTCGTCGAGTCCATCACCCCCTGATACGGCCCACCCCGTCCCGCCTCACGCGCAGCCTCACCCGCTGCGCGTTGTTTTTTCTGCCGCCCGCGCCGGCACGACCGCCAGCCCCGCCGTCCGCAACGCCCGCGCGACGACCAAGGAGTTTCCCGGCGTCACCGGCCACACCACGATCGACGCCGAGGCGCAACACGTCCAAGCCCGCGATCGTCGTCACGGTGAAGGGCGGACACGTGCAATTCGTCGGTGCCGTGACGCCATGAGATAGGGCGGGGCCGCCGTCCGGGGTAGAGCGCATTGCCCTCAATGCGCTCTTCGCGCAGCCCATCCAGGCGCGCCCAGTTCTGCTGTCCAGCAGAACGACCTACCTCAGAGCTTGCTCACCGGGGCCCCTCGCCTGCAGCGTCTTTCATGACTCGTTGAGGGGTTGATTCTTTCGGCATTCAACTTTCAACTCCCACCTTTCAACTTTCCGCCCGAGTGTCCGAATTCCTCCAACAGCTCCTCAACGGCCTTTCCCTCGGGGCGATCTACGCCCTCATCGCGCTCGGTTACACCATGGTTTACGGCGTGTTGCGCTTCATCAACTTCGCGCACTCCGACGTGTTCATGGTCGGCGCGTTCATCGGCTACTACCTGGGCAAACTTGTGCCCGAGCACACGGTCTGGGGCGGTTTGGGTGTCCTGGCCGCCGCCATGATTGGCTGCGCCCTCCTCGGCATGACGATTGAGCGCTTCGCCTACCGCCCCCTTCGCAGCGCCCCCACCCTCAACGTCCTCATCACCGCCATCGGCGTCTCCCTGCTGCTCGAATACACCGGCCAGGTCTTCTTCGGCGCCGCCCCGCGCAACTTCCCCGAGATCTTCCCGAAGCAGAATTTCAACCTCGGCAGCGTCATCGTCACGAGCAACCAGCTCATCGTCATCGCCGTCTCCATCGTGCTGATGATCGCGCTGCAGCTGATCGTCTATCGCACGAAGATCGGCACCGCCATGCGCGCCGTCTCGCTCAACCCCAAGGCCGCCATCCTCATGGGCGTGAACAACGATGTCGTGATCTCCTTCACCTTCGGCCTCGGCTCCGCCCTCGCCGCCGCCGGCGGCATCCTCTACGCGCTCAACTACCCGTCGATCGACCCGCTGATGGGCGTCATGCCCGGCCTGAAGGCCTTCGTCGCCGCCATCCTCGGCGGCATCGGCAACATCCCCGGCGCCGCCCTCGGCGGTCTCATCCTCGGCACGGTCGAGACCTTCGTCAGCGGCAGCCAGTTTTCGACGTACAAGGACGCCATCGCGTTCGCCATCCTCATCATCATCCTTCTCTTCCGCCCCGCCGGCCTGCTCGGCAAGTTCACGGTGGAAAAGGTCTGAGCCCGCGCGATGCCCCCGAAACCGCATCTCTTCCTGCTTGGCGCCCTGCTCGTGGCCTTCGGCGTCCAGCATTACTCGGATTCGTTCAATCCCTACTACCTCGATGTCCTCACCGGCATCGGCATCAACATCATCCTCGCCGTCTCCCTCAACCTGGTGAACGGCTACACCGGCCAGTTCTCCCTCGGCCACGCGGGGTTCATGTCCGTCGGCGCGTACCTGTCCGCGGCGGTGACGATGTACTGCGCCCCGCGCTGGTTCGGCGAGGACGGCGGCACCGCCCTGCAGGAGGGCGGGCTGTTCCTGATGGCGCTGATTGCCGGCGGCCTCAGCGCCGCGTTCGCGGGCCTGCTCGTCGGCGTGCCGTCGCTGCGGCTCAAGGGCGACTATCTCGCGCTGGTCACCCTCGGCTTCGGTGAAATCATCCGCGTCACGTTCCAGAACGTCGAGTCCCTCGGCGGCGCCCTCGGCCTCAACGGCATCCCGCCCTACACCACGATCTTCTGGGTGCTGGCCTTCGTCGCGGTCACCATCTTCGTCGTCACCTGCATCGTGAAGTCGACCTACGGCCGCGGTTTTCTCGCCACACGCGATGACGAGATCGCCTCCGAGGCCGTCGGCCTCAACACCACGCGCTACAAGATCGTGGCGTTTGTCATCGGCGCGTTCTTCGCCGGCATCGCGGGCGGGCTGTACGGGCACTTCAAGCTGACGATCACACCGACCGGCTTCGACTTCACCAAGTCCATCGAGATCGTCGTCATGGTCATCCTCGGCGGCATGGGCAACACCCTCGGCGTCATCCTCGCCGCCATCCTACTCACGCTGCTGCCCGAGGTGCTCCGACCCATCGCCGAGTACCGCATGGTGCTCTACTCCTTCCTGCTGATCGTGCTCATGCTCGCCCGGCCGCAGGGCCTGTTCAACTTCAAGGTCGGCAAGATCAAAGCCTGATGCCCGCCCCGCTCCTCCAGCTCGACAAGACCACCCTCCGCTTCGGCGGCCTCACGGCCGTGAACGGCGTGGACTTCACCGTCGGCGAGGGCGAGCTCTGCGGCCTCATCGGCCCCAACGGCGCGGGCAAGACCACCGTCTTCAACGTCATCACTGGCGTCTACCAGGCCACCGAGGGTTCCGTGACGTTCTGCGGCCGCAACCTCGCCGGCCTCAAGGTCAACGAGATCGTCGAGTGCGGCATCGCCCGCACCTTCCAGAACATCCGCCTCTTCGGCAGCCTCTCGGTCTTCGACAACGTCCGCGTCGCCTGCAACCTCCACCGGGACACCAGCCCGTGGCAGACCATGGTCCGGCTCGGCGCCTTCCGTCGCGACGAGGCCGCCATCACGCGCCGCGTCGAGGAGCTGCTCGAGATCTTCAACCTGCGCCGCTTCGGCGACGCCCCGGCCAAGAGCCTCCCCTATGGCGAACAGCGCCGGCTCGAGATCGTCCGCTGCCTCGCGACCAAGCCGAAGCTGCTCCTGCTCGACGAGCCCGCGGCCGGCATGAACCCGACGGAGAAGGTCGAGCTCGTGCGGCTGATCCAGCAGATTCAAAAGCAGTTCAACCTCTCCATCCTGCTCGTGGAGCACTCGATGAAGGTCGTGATGGGCGTCTGTCAGCGCATCGCCGTCCTCGACTACGGCGTGAAGATCGCCGAGGGCGACCCCGCCGCCATCCAGAGCGACCCGAAGGTCATCGAGGCCTACCTCGGCGAAGACCACACCACGAGCCTGGCGCATCACTGAGCATGCTCACCGTCACCGACCTCTCCGTCAGCTATGGCGCCATTTCCGCGCTGGGCGGCATCTCGTTTTCCATCCCCCAGGGCTCCATTGTCACGCTCATCGGCGGCAACGGCGCCGGCAAGACCACCACGCTCCGCACCATCTCCGGCCTGCTCCGCGCCAAGACGGGTAAGATCGAGTTTCTCGGCGAGGACATCACCACACTCCCCGCGCACAAGATTGTCGCCCGCGGTCTCTGCCACGTGCCTGAGGGCCGGATGATCTTCTCCAACCTCACCGTGGACGAGAACCTCGCGATGGGCGCGTACCTGCTGCACGACAAGGCCCTCATCGCCAAGAACCGCGAGTACGTGTTCAGCGTGTTCCCCCGGCTCAACGAGCGCATCAAGCAGATGGCCGGCACGCTTTCCGGCGGCGAACAGCAGATGCTGGCGATCGGCCGTGCGCTGATGGGCAGCCCGAAGTTCCTGATGCTGGACGAGCCCTCGCTCGGGATCGCGCCCCGCCTCATCAGCACCATCTTTGAGAAGATCGTGGAGATTAACCGGAGCCACGGCATCACCATCCTGCTCGTCGAGCAGAACGCCAACCTCGCCCTCGAGGTCAGCAGCTCGGCCTACGTCCTCGAGACCGGCCGCATCGTGATGCAGGGCGAGAGCAAGCTGCTCCGCACCGACCCCCAGCTCAAGGCGACGTACCTGGGGGGCTGAGATTTTCGCCCTCTCTCTTGCAATTTTCCGGGGCCCGCTAAAATAGCGGGCTCTTTGCCTTTCTGACCCTTACAACGTACCCCTTACACCTTACCACCCTCCATCCATGTCCACTTCCACTCCGCAAAAATTCGAGTTCCAAGCCGAGATCAAGCAGCTCCTCGATATCGTCATCCACTCCCTCTACACCGAGAAGGAGATCTTCGTCCGCGAGCTCGTCTCCAACGCCTCCGACGCCCTCGAGAAGCTCCGCCATACCCAGATCACCGCGAAGGACATCTTTGATGAAAAGGCCGAGCTGGAGATCAACGTCGCCACCGACGACAAGGCCAAGACCATCACGATCCAGGACTTCGGCCTGGGCATGACGCGGGCCGAGCTGGTCGAGAACCTCGGCACGATCGCCCACTCCGGCTCCAAGGCCTTCCTCAAGGCCCTCGGCGAGGGCGACCAGAAGAACACCAACCTCATCGGCCAGTTCGGCGTCGGCTTCTATTCGGCCTTCATGGTCGCGAAGTCCGTGAAGGTTTATTCCCACTCCTGGCGTGCGGCCGAGCCCGGCCACATCTGGACGAGCGACGGTGCCGGCAGCTATGAGATCGAGGAGGCCGCCGACCAGCGCCGCGGCACCAAGATCGTCATCGAGCTCAAGGACGACTGCACCGAATTCGCCGACGACTCGCGGATCAAGGAAATCCTCGAGCGTTACAGCGCGTTCGTGTCGTTCCCGATCAACCTCAACGGCAAGCGCGTCAACACCGTGCAGGCCCTCTGGCTTCGCTCGAAGAACGAGATCAAGGACGAGGAATACACCGAGTTCTACAAGTTCCAGGCCCACGCCTTCGACGAGCCGCGCCTCCGTCTGCATTTCTCCGCCGACGCCCCCCTCGCGATCAACGCCCTGCTCTTCGTCCCGAAGGACAACACCGAGAAGCTCGGCTTCGCCCGCACCGAGGCGAGCGTCGCGCTCTACTGCCGCAAGGTCCTGATCGACGCCAAGCCCAAGCTCCTCCTCCCCGAGTGGCTGCGCTTCCTCAAGGGCGTCGTGGACAGCGAGGACCTCCCGCTCAACATCTCGCGCGAGACGATGCAGGACAAGGCCCTCATCGAGAAGCTGAACAAGGTCATCACCAAGCGCTTCCTCAAGTTCCTCGACGACGAGGCCAAAAACCGCCCCGAGACCTACACCGAGTTCTACGCCGAGTTCGGCATCTTCCTCAAGGAGGGCGCCGCGATGGACCACACGCACAAGGACGCCCTCGTGAAGCTGCTCCGCTTCGAATCGTCGCTCACCGAGAAGGGCAAGACCACCAGCCTCGGCGACTACGTCACCCGCATGGGCAGCGAGCAGAAGGAGATCTATTACCTCATTGGCCCGAACCGCGCCGCCATCGAGAGCGGCCCGTACCTCGAGGGCTTCAAGGCCCGCAACCTCGAGGTGCTCTTCTGCTACGAGGCCGTGGACGAGTACGTGATGAACAACGTCCGCGAGTTCGACGGCAAGAAGCTCGCCGCCGCCGACCACGCCGACGTGAAGCTGTCCGACCTCCCACAGCCCGAGGGCGCCCTCAGCGAGGCCGACACCAAGGCCCTCACCGAGTGGCTCAAGACCACGCTCGGCGAACGCGTCGCCGAGGTGAAGGCCAGCGACCGCCTCGTGGACTCCCCCGCCCTCGCCCTCAACGCCGACAAATTCATGTCGCCCCACATGCGCCGCATGATGAAGGCCATGAACAAGGACGGCGCCGAGCCCGCGCTCCGCGTGAACCTCGAGATCAATCCCCGCTCCGCCGTGATGAAACGTTTGTTTGAAACGCACACCGCGTCGCCGGACAAGGCGAAGCTCGTCGCCGAGCAGATCCTCGACAACGCGCTGATCAGCGCCGGCCTCCTCGACGACGCGACCCCGATGGTCGCCCGCCTCTACAAGCTGCTGGAAACGGTCTGAGGAGGGCGGGCACGTCCCGTCCGCCTCAGCACTTCTCGTACTGCCAGTTCCGCCGCTTCCCCGTCGCAAGCCACTGGATCGTCGTGGCGACCTGCTTCGCCCGTGTCCCGGGCCGTTTCGCGCTGGTGATCCACTCGATGTAGTCGCGCCGGGGGCTCGGGGTGAAATCCTTGAACCCCGCCATGCCGCACAGGATGCCGTGATAACCAAACCACGGCATGCCCCACTTGATCGTCTCCTCCGCTGGACACGCCGCATGCACGAGCGAGCGCAGGTGCCGCAGGATCGGTTGGGCGAGCTCGGCCGACTTCGCGATGTAGGCGTCGACCCGAGGATCGGTTTCCATGACTCCTCTCCTACCCCATGCCCGCATCTGACCACCAGCACGGAGTAGCGCCCCCTCCAGCGGGTCTTTGCGGCTTGAGGTGGTCGCCGATTTTCACATCGGCGACAGGCTCCATCCGCGGGCAGACGTCAAGCGGCGGTGTGGAAACCGCCGCCCATCTCTGTCCAACTTCGGCCAAAAAAAACGCCGCCGGCCCGTCCCTGTGGACGAACCGGCGGCGTGAAAACTTACCTCACTTCTTGATGCCGACGTATTCCAGGAACGGCTGCATCGAACGGGGGCGGCCGAGGAACTTCTCGACCGAGTCACCCACGTCGCGCGTGTTGCCCATGCCATACACTTCGTTGCGCAGGCGCATGCCGACCTTCTCGTCGAGGAAGCCGCCGGGGGCCGCCTTGAAGGCGCTCGCCATGTCGATCGCCATGACCTTCGCCCAGAGGTAGCCGTAGTAACCGGCATCGTAACCCGCGAGGTGCCCGATGTAGGCTGCCCAGAAGGTGTCCGGCGCCGGGGCGATCGAGACGCGGGCCGTGGTGTCGTTCACGATCTTCACGATGTCCGCCTGCCGGGCGTCATCCGCCGACAGCGTGTGCAGGTTGAGGTCGAGCAGGCCGATCGAGAGCTGGCGGCGGTTGAAGTAGCCTTCCGTCGCCTGGCGCGCGGCCACGAGCGAGTTGATGGTTTCTGCCGGGATCTTCTTCGACGGGTCGCGGTAGTCGGCGGCAAAGGTGTCGAGCACCGCCTTGTCCCACACCCAGTTCTCCAGCATTTGCGACGGCGCCTCGACAAAGTCCCGCGGCACCGCGGCGCCGGACAGCGCGTAGTATTTCGAACGGCTGAGCATGCCGTGCATCACGTGCCCGAACTCGTGGAACAGGGTCTCCACGTCGTCATGCTTCAGGAGCGACGGCTTGCCCGGGGTCGGGACCGGGAAGTTGCACATCAGCGCGTCCACCGGCAGGTCATAGCTGCCGTCCGCCAGCACGCCGCCGATCTTCTGCGGGAAACACGCGAAGTGGTTGAACTTTCCGTCGCGCGGAAACATGTCGAGGTAGAAGGCCCCCATCGGCGCGAGCGTGGCCGAATCCTGCACCACATAGAGCTGGACGCCCGGCGCCCAGACGTAGGGCGGCTCGACGGCGGTGAACTTGAGCCCGAAGATCTTCTGATAGATGGCAAACATGCCTTCCAGCGTCTGCTGGTACGGGAAGTAGACGCGCAGCGCCTCGCCATCGACCGCGTACTTTTCCTTCTTCAGCTTGTTCGTGTAGTAGCTGATGTCCCACGAATTGAGCTTGGCGTCCGCCTGGCCGGTCTGCGCCGCCTTCAGCTGCCGGAGCGTTTCCATCTCCTGGGCAAATTTCGGCTGGAGCCCCGTCACGAGGTCTTCCTCAAATTTCACGGCCGTGGTGCCCGTCTTGGCCATGCGGGTCTCGACGCGATAGTCGGCCCAGTTGGCGTAGCCGAGGCGGTGGGCAATGTCGGCGCGCAGCACGACCAGCTTGGCCAGCACGGGCGTGTTCTTGTCCCGGG
The DNA here is from genome assembly GCA_903839035.1 of uncultured Opitutia bacterium. Taxonomy (GTDB): domain Bacteria; phylum Verrucomicrobiota; class Verrucomicrobiia; order Opitutales; family Opitutaceae; genus Opi-474. Next base: position 10,501 of record CAIMAQ010000117.1, on the reverse strand, counting down.
CGAGGTTGCCGCGGGCCGTCGCGACGCGGAGGCGCACGTCGGCGTTGTCCACGTTCTCGGCAATCACGATCGCGTGCCAGGTGATGTTCGCCATCACGCGGTAGCGGCCGTCCGGCTGCTTCACGCCGGGGCTTTCGAGGAAACTCGGCGGAATGCCCGCCAGCTCGGCCGCGGTGAAGTCCAGCGGGGCGCGAGCCCCGTTGATGTTGACCGCAAACTGGGTCTCCAGCGCGCTGAGGTCCTTGCGGAGCCGCTCGACTTCCTTGCGCTCGGCCGCCGGCAGGGCCAGGCCGGCGCGGCGGTAACCGCGCATGGTGTCGTCCACCATCCGCTGCTGCTCGCGGTCCAGCGCGGGCTTGGTGTCGGCATAGGCCTTCAGCACGCGGTAGAGATCCTCGCGATAGTCGAGGCCGACGCTCCAGTTGCTGAGCACATCGTTCATCTCATTCGCCGTGTCGCGCATGTCCTTACTGACGGCAGACTCGGCAATCGTGCCGACCACATTGAAAGCGGAACTGCTGTTGTAGCCGACGGCGTCGTAGGCCGCGAAGGTGCTCGTGAAGGTCGCCTTGGCCGGATCCTGCTTCGCAATGACGTCGAGCGCGGCGTTCGACGTCTTGATGATGTTGTCCACCAGGGCTTTGATCTCCGCGGACGTGACCGGGTAGACTGGCAGCGCTAGGACGGAGTGGTTTTTCGCCGCCAGGGCCTGGAATTCGGCCAGGGTGGTCGCGGTGGCGGTCGCCGGCAGCAGCGCCGCCAGCGGCAGCAGCAGGCACAGCGCGGATTTAATCAGTCGGGGGAAGTTTTGCATGGGATATGTGTAGAGACCAAAACGCTACCCCTCCTCCTCGCTAGACCTCAACCCCGAAGCGACGAAACGCTGCCCTTATCCGGCGAATCACCTGCTCTCTTACTCCTCGGGCCCGCAATTTGATTGGCAGGGCCGGTATCTTGACGGAACCTAAACCCTCAACTATCACCCACATATTGAAATCCTCCCGTCTGCTTAGCGCGCTCCTGGCTTGCATGTTAGCCCCACTCGCCGCCGCCCAACCCCCGGCCGCGGTGCCCGGCTGGCCGGACAAGCATGTCGACCCGCCGAAATCGTGACGCGCCGCATGGCCCCGTTTAGACCGTCATCCTGCGCTCACCCCCAATTTCTCCACGCTGCCGGCCCTGTTCAACGCCCCTGGCGCCGCCTTGCCCTAACCGGTCATGAAACCCACCAGCACTCCTGAGCCCAGTCCCCGCGACCCACCCGAACGCGGACGAAGTCGCGTCGTGCTGGTCGCGGATGACAGCCTGGTCACCCGGCGGTTGATCACCGTCATCCTGACCCGCCACGGGTACCAGGTGGAGACCTTCGCCGACGGCGCCGAGTTGCTGGAGCGTGCCGCCACCGCCCCGCCCGGCCTTGTCATCCTCGACATCATGATGCCGGGCAAGGATGGCCACAGCACGCTCTGCGAGCTCAAGGCCGCCGCGGCGCTGTCCCAGGTTCCCGTGCTCATGCTTTCGAGCAACAGCCACGGCGAGGATGTCGCGCACTGCCTCAACGCCGGAGCCGCCGACTACATGGTCAAGCCATTCAGCCCGCCCGAGCTGGTCGCGCGCGTCCGCAAACTCATCTAAAGTGAATTCGCTCCTCCGTTCCCGCTTCCTGCAGCTGGGCCTGCTACTCGCCTTCCTCGCCCCGGCCGCCCCGGCCGCCACCTCCCGCGAGGAGATCCTGACACTGCAACGCAACGGCAACATCGCCCAGGCGATCGTGCTCGCCGAGGAGCGCGCCGCCCTGCCGTCGGCCACGGCCGAGGACTTATTTTTGCTCGGCCGCCTGCAGGGCTGGGCCGGCCGCCACGCCGCGGCGCTGCGCTCGCTCGACCGCGCAGCCGCCCTCGCCCCCCGCGACAACGACATTCGCGTCGCCCGAGCACGGATCCTCGCCTGGATGGGGCACCTGACCGAGGCGGAGCAAATTGCCACGGACGTGGTCGCGCAGGATCCCAAGAATATCGACGCCCTGGCCCTGCTCGGCACGGTGCAGGAGTGGTCCGGCCGAAACGACGAGGCCCGGCAGACCCTGGCCCGCGGACTCGCGATCGCCCCGCAGGACCCCACCCTCCGCCTCGCCCAGGGTCGTTTGATTGCCTCGTCGGAAAAGCCCGCCGTCGCCGTGGCACGGTTCGAGCAATACGTGGCTCAGGATCCGGCCAACCCGGCCAACTACCTCCTGCTCGGCACCGCCCTCGGGTGGGCCGGCCAGGAACAGGATGCCCTCGCGGCCCTGGAGCGCGGACTCGCGCTGGCGCCGAAGGATCCCGAACTGCGACTGACCTACGGCCGCACCCTCGCCTGGGCCCACCAGCTGCCGCGCGCCGAGGAAACCCTGCGCGCCCTGGTCGCCGAGCAACCGCTCAAGCTTGAGGCGCTCTACCTCCTCGGCATGGTGCAGGGCTGGGCCGGCCACTATGATGCCGCTATCGCCACCTTCGAGCAGGGCCTCGTTGTGGCCCGGGGCGACAAGGATCTCCGTCTGGCCTATGGCCGCGTCCTGGCCTGGTCCGGCCAGCTGCCGCGCGCCGTCGCGCTCTATCAGAACTTCGTCACCCAACAACCCGACCAGGCCGAGAACTACCTGCTGCTCGGCACCGCCCAGCGCTGGGCGGGCGACTACGACGGCGCCCTCACCACCCTGGAGCACGGCCTGGCGATCGACCCCAAGAACATTGACCTGCGGCTCGCCTACGGCCGCGTCCTCGCCTGGTCCGGCAAACTCGGCCGGGCCGAGGATATGGTCCGCGGGGTTCTCGCCGAGCAACCGCGCCAACTCGAGGCCCTCAACCTGCTCGGCCTCACCCTCGCCTGGTCGTCGCGTCACGACGAGGCGGTGCGCACGCTTGAGCAGGCCCTCGGCTACGCCCCGCGGGATCTCGATGTACGCTTCACTTACGGCCGCGTGCTCGCGTCGGCCGGCCACTACGACCGCGCCGAGGAGATTTTCCGCCGCATCGTGGCGGACCAGCCGCGCAACCTCGATGCGCTGAACCTCCTTGGCCTCCTGCAAGGATGGAACGGCCACTACCCCGAGGCGCTCCAGACCCTGGAGCGTGCCCTGGCACTCGCACCCACCGATACGGACCTGAGGCTGGCGTACGCCACGGTGCTCGCCTGGTCCGGGAGCCTTGGGCGCGCCGAGCAGCTCGTCCGCCCCTTCATCGCGGAGCAGCCCCGGAACCTGGTCGCCCGCAACCTGCTCGGCCGGATTCTCCTCCTGCAGGGGAGCTACGCGAGCTCCCGCGCCGTCTACGCCGAGGTCCTCGCCGTCGCGCCCCGGAATACCGAGGCCCTCCTCGGGACCGGCGACGTCTACGCCCTGATGGAGACCTACAACGAAGCGCGGAAATCCTACGAGCTCGCCCTTCAGGCCGACCCCAAGTCGGAGCGCATTCTGAAGCGGATCGAGTCGGTGAAGCAGGCCGGCAACTGCCGGCTCGACCTGGGTTGGGACTACTCGACGTTCGCCGGCCACACCGGGCGCAGTGACTGGATGGGCTGGGACGCCGCGCTGCGCTACGCACTCGACGGCCAGACCGGCCTTTCCCTCGCCACGGCTTGGGCGCGCCGCTACGGGCTGGTTGACCAGCAATACAGCCTCGGCCTGGACCGGCGCGTCACGGATCCACTCTTCATGTATGCCCGCGCCAGCTTCACCCCCAGCGCTGATTTCTTCGCGCAACGGACGCTGGCGGCGGGCGGCGAGTGGCGCGTGCGCCAGGGTACCAAGGCGCTGCCGCCCACGGTCCTGCTCTTCGACTACCGCATCTCCACCTACGAACCCGGCACCTCCCATTCAATCTGGCTCGGCGTCACCCAGTACACGTCCCACCGCGTCGCGGTGACCGTGAAGACACTGCTCAGCCGCAACTTGAACGGGCACTGGACCGGCGGCTGGCTCGCGCGCCTCGACGGCGACATCAATCCGCAGTGGCGCTGGGGCCTCGGCTATGCCGACACCACCGAGTCGCTCTCCTCGACCGTCTACGACTTCACCCGTTCACTCCGCTACCACAGCGCCTTCGGCAGCATCCACCGGGAATTCTCCCCGCGGTTCGCACTCCGGCTGGATCTCTCGCACGAATGGTCGCAGGGCAATCCCGCCCGCAACACCCTCCATGTTGGCCTTGTCACCAGATTCTGAGCAGGAACTGCTGCGGCTGATGTTCCTGACCTGCACGACCCTCGCGGTGGCGTCGGTGGTACTTTGGACGGCTGTCTTTATCCTGCGTGTGCGGCGATTAACCGTCGACGCCCGCATGGTCGCGGCGAAGGAAAACCTGATGGACGGACTGCTCGCCGAGATCATTGATCCCGCCGCACCCGCAGTCAGCTATGCCCAACTCCCGCGGCTTAAGCGCTTCGTGCTGGTGCAGGTGCTGCAGGAGATTGTGAGCCAGATCAAGGGCGCGGAGAAGGACCGTCTGATCGGAGTGCTGCAACGGGAGGGCTTCTTCGAGGCCGCGGTCCGCGCCCTGTGGGACCGGCGGCCCGCCGAGCGCCAGTCCGCCTGCGCGCTGCTCGGTTTCTGCCCGCAGGCCTCCTCGTCGATCGCCCTCCGCGCGGCGCTGGGCGACCCGGACCTGGGCGTGAGGCTGATGGCCGCCCGATCCCTCCTCGCGCGGGATGAAATCCCCTCGCTGCGGGGCTTGCTGGAATCACTGCGTCTTTCCCGCGAAGATCCGCCGCTCGTGCTCACCGACCTGCTCGCCCGGTTGCCCGCGAGTCTGCGGCCGGAAGCCGTCCAGCTGCTGGGCGAGGCGCTGCCCAACGAATGGAAGCGCATCCTCGCCATCGCGCTCGGTCGCAGCCAGGCACCGGAGGCCTTTGTGTCCCTGGCCGTGCTGGTCCGGCATCCCGCCGATCGGATCCGGGCCGCCGCATGGATCGCCCTGCGCGAGCTCGGCGACCCGCAGGCCTCGGGCCTGCTGCCCCTCGGCCTGACTGACCCCAGCGCCTCGGTGCGGCAGGCCGCCTGCCAGTGCGCCGCGATCCTTGGCGGACCGCAGAATTTTTCCCATCTGACGGCCATCGTCCAGCGCGACGAATGGGAGGTGAGCCATGCCGCGGCCCGCGCCCTCTGGGCCCTCGGTCCCGAGGCGCGGCAGATCCTGCGGGCCCACTGCGCCCCGGCCGGCGAACTCGACGCCGGGGTGCAGGTCCTGCGCGCCGGGGAACTGGAGGATGACCATGAATCATGAACTGATTGAATCCCTCGTCAGCGGCGCCGCCGTCGGCCTCGGCTGGCTCGTGCTCGGCTTTGCAGTCCTGCACAACTTGGTGTTCACGCTGCACACGGTCCTGGCGGCCATCGAGCTCTCCGCGGCCAGCCAGCGCCGGCGCCGCACCCAGGAGGACTGGCTCCTCGGTGCCCAGTCCATCCCGGGCATCTCGCTGCTCGTGCCCGCGCACAACGAGGAGCGGACGGTGGTGGAGAACATCAAATCCCTCCTGACCTTACGCTACCCGCGCTTTGAGATCATCGTCGTGAACGACGGCTCCACCGACGGCACGCTCGCGGCGATCATCGCGGCCTTTCACCTCGAGCCCATCGAGCTCCACCGGCCGTCGCTGGCGCCCTGCGCCCGCATCCGGGGGATCTACCGCCACCATGATTTCCCCAACCTGCTGTTCATCGACAAGGAGAATGGCGGCAAGTCGGATGCGCTCAACGCCGCCCTCAACTACGCCCATCATCCGTTGGTCTGCGGCGTCGACGCGGACTCGCTGCTTGATCATCAGGCACTGCTCAAGGCCGTGCGGCCGTTCGCCGAGCAGCCGACGACGCTCATTGCGGTGGGCGGCACCATCCGCATCGTGAACGGCAGCGAGGTGCGGAACGGGCAGATTGTCCGCGAGGGTACCCCCACCCGGCCCGTGCTGCTTTTTCAGATGGTGGAATACATGCGTGCCTTCCTCATCACCCGCCTCTCGCTGAGCCGCATGGGGTCGGTCGCCATCATCTCGGGCGCCTTCGGCTTGTTCCAGCGGCGCGCCGTGCTGGAGGTCGGCGGCTACACCCATGGCACCGTGGGCGAAGACATGGAACTGATCGTGAAGCTTCACCGCCACTTCCTCGAGTCGGGCCGCCCTTACTCGATCCAGTTCGTGCCCGACCCGGTCTGTTGGACCGAGGCGCCGGAGACCCTGGCGGGGCTGCGCCGCCAGCGCACCCGCTGGCAACGCGGGCTTTGCGAGGTGCTGTGGATACATCGCGACATGGTGCTGAACCCGCGCTATGGCCGCATCGGCCTCATCGGCCTGCCCTTGTACGTGCTGTTCGACGTGATCGGGCCCTTCCTCGACCTCGCCGGGCTGTTGCTCCTGCCGCTCTGCTGGTACTACGAACTCATCGGCTACCCTTTCCTCCTGGCCTATTTCGCGGTCATTGCGCTCTACGGCGTGTTTCTGAGCATGACGGCCCTGATCATGGGCGAGTTGGCCCTCTTCCACACGACGCGGAAACGCGACATGATCGCCTTCGCCTTCGCCGCCGTGGCGGAAAATTTTGGCTACCGCCAGCTCAACCTCTGGTGGCGCATCGTGGGACTGTGGCAGTTCCTGGGCGGTAAACAGGGCTGGGGCGAAAGCACTCGCGTGGGATTTGGCCAGCCGCGCGCAAAGCCGAAGGCGCGCTGACCGGGCCTACTTCCGCGTCAGCTGCGTGAGCACGTCGCGGAACTCCTGGTTGGCCGGCGCCAACTCCACGGCGCGTTGCAGCAGCCGGGCGGCCTCGGCCGACTCGCCTGCTCGGTACCGCACCAGCCCGAGGCCGCCGGTCGCGTCAGCATTGTCAGGGGCGAGTCGCAGGGCCTCGTTGAACTCTGTTTCCGCCTGGTGATTCTGGTTGGTGCGAAGGGCGCAATAACCCGCGCCGATGGCCGCGGTCGCCAGGGTCGGCGCCGTCCGGCGCACCTCGGCAAACTGCGTCGCCGCGAGTTCGTAATTTCCGAGCTGGTAGTGGCACCAGCCGCTCAGCAGGCGCGCATCGTTGGACAGCTCCTCGGGCTTGATCTGCGCCAGCTGGGCCAGCGCCTCGTCATAGCGGCGGTCCTGAAAGGCCGCGTCGGCCGCGTCGAGCAGCCGGCGGCTCTGCTCCCGCTCGGCCTGGCGCAGGACGTAGCGCTCCGCGCCAATGCCCTTCGCCGTGAGCAGGTCGCGGACAATCTTGATACGGTGCAGCCCGAGGTAACAGTGGAGATAGACCTTGTCTTTGGTGCCGGCGATGGCCGCGGCTGCGTCGGCCGCACTGGTCATGTAGTAGCCGCCGAACTTCCGGCCGAGGATGCTCGTCATGGGAAAATTCTGCAGGCGCATGCCATGGGTGACGGCCAGACGTTTTTCCCGCTCGAGCAGCGTGCGTTCATACGGAATGGCGGGGTCGAGCAGCGAGATGATCAGACCGACATGGGCGCCGGCGAGTTTCTTGAAATCCCGCTCCACCGGATAGGGGCCGATGACGATCCGCGAATCGATGTCCGTGATGCGCCGTTGAAACAATCGCGTGAGCGGATTGTCCGGGTTGATCAGGATAAGGTAGCCGGCCGCACCCGCGGCGAGCAGGAAGACCAGACCCCGCAAAATGTGTTTCTTGTTCATGGGAGGAGCGCGGCGGGCAGGCCTGCTTCGCCGAGCCTTAACCGGACCCAAATTAAGTGCAAGCCGGGTGACTGCAGCGCCACTACCGTATTTGCCTGCCTGGCTCGACAAGCATGGGAACAGCCGAAATCACCACGCGCGACCTCCCTCAAGGCCCCGGGCCCCGGAGGGATCACGGACCGTTATATATCCGGCCCAGCGAAGTGCAGCCCAACGCTCGAAAAGGGCCGGTCAGCTCAAATATCCGCGATGCCAACGTGGAAGTTGAGCACACGGAGAACCATCGGAAAATTCTGTTCAGTGCTATCTTCTTCCCGGCACCCGGAAAGGCGCCAATAATAACGCCGCTAATCCCGCTGGTCATCCCGGACTGAGCGACCGCCGGGATCCCGATTTCCTATGCATGCCCTCATCTATCTCGTGTTGCTCGGCATCCTGGCCGGCGTGGTCCAGTTGAGGAGCCCCTTGTTCGCCGCCTTCCGCGGCCTGCCGCGATATCTTTGTGCGCTGGGCGCGACGCTGTTTCTGGCCAACTGGGCGAACTTTCTCCTTTTCACCTTGGTCGGCTGGGGTCCGGCGTACCGGCCGCTTGCCTGGGGCGCCCTGCTGCTCGCGCTGCTTTATTTTTCTAACCTCTGGAAACTGGCTGTACCCGAAGGGGTGCGGCAGGGCAATTCCGTCGGGCGCCCGGCCCCGGCAACACCCGGGCGGTGGAACTACTGTTTCCTGTTCTTCGCCGCTTTCGTGACCGCGCGGTTTTACGCCGGTCTGGATGTGGATTCGGAAAACAACGTGTGGAGCATTTTCAACTTCGTGGATACCGCCTTCCACCTGTCGGTCGTGAATGCCTTCCTGGCCGCGCCCCACTTCCCGCCCATGGACCTGGACATGGCGCCCTACCCGCTGAAGTACCACTTTCTCGCGGACTTCCATCTGGCCCATCTTGCCCGGCTCGGATTCCCGGCGATCTCGGGAATCTGGCTGATGAACCTGATCAGCTCGCTCGTCATGGTCGGCACGATCTGGGCCACGTTCGAGCGCTGGCTCAAACTGCCTCCCCGTTGGGTAATGCTGGCCGGCCTGATCCTCCTGTTTCTCAACACCTCGCTGCTTAACGTCGTCCACTTTTTAGTCCTGCAACCCCGGTTTTACGACCCGAGCAATCTGTACTACGGCCTGCTGCGCTTTCCTTACTTCAATTTCGAATCGAGCTTGAGCAACATGTTGGAACCGCAGCGCGGTCTCCTGTTTTCGCTGCCGATCGTGCTGCTCATCCTGCATGCCGCCTTTGGCGAACCGGACGAACCGGGACAGGAGACTGCGGGCCGGGTCCGCACGCTGCAGGCGTTCATTCTCATCTGCCTGTTGCCGCTGGGCCATATCGTCGCCTTTGCAATCATGACCCCCTGTCTCCTGCCGAGGCTGTGGCAGCATCGGACTTGGTTCCTGGGCCGTTGGTGGATCTGGCTGCCGGCATTGCTGCTCGGGGTATTTCAGCTGCTGTATCTGGCTTTTTACGGCCCACCCACGAACGCCAGCTATGCCGCTTGGTCTGCGACCACGCACCTGCCGGTACAAGACTTTGCCGCGTTTCCCTCCTTCACCCGACACGTCGCGTTTTGGTTTTTCGCCAATGGCGACTTTTTATTCTGGGGACTCCTCTTTGCCGGCGTGGCCATGGTGCGTTCGCGCCAGCGCAATCCCGCGACCAACAGTTTATTCGCCGTGTGGCGCCTGCTGTGGGCGTGGCGGTGGTATTTTGCGGTCTGCGGCGGCACCTTCATCCTGATCAATTTCTTTCGCTACAGCTTCGACTGGGGCGACAGCAACAAGCCCGTGTTCTTCCTCAACCTGGGCTTGACCCTGGTTATCACGCTGGGCGCCAGCCAGTGGATCGGGCGGCGCCAGCGCGTGCTCTCCCAGACGCTGTGGGTCTTCTTCTTTCTACTGTGCGTCAGTCCGCCGACCTATGCGTTTTACCTGAACGTCCTTAAACCGGGCCACGGCGCCGGCACCGTCCTGCTCTTTGAAAAAAACGGCCGCGCCGCTGCCAACTGGATCGCGACGACGTTGCAGCCCACCGATTTCGTCCTCACCGCCGCCTACAACACGATCCATTTTGTCACGCCCCTGGCCGGCCGTCCCACCCTCGCGGGAATCTATGGGGACTCCAATCCCTACCGGCAGGATGAGAGGCAGGAGAAAATCCGGCGGATTTACGAAAAGGGTGACGTTGGGCTCCTGGCCAAGCTTGGCGTCCGTTATGTCTGCATCTCCCGCAATGAACGGCGCAAATACAAGCTGGCCGACAGCTGGACGCGGCGGATGGCGCGAGGGACCGGCATTGTGTTTCAGGCCGGCGAAGGCCCGGACGATCACCACTCCGTCTACATTTTTTATTTTCCGCCGGGCTCTCCGCCGTAAGGGCGTGGGATGCGGCCCATGGACCGCATCACTTTCGGCTTTCGTTTTACCGACCGCGACCTACGTGTCGCCCTTCCTGAGCCGGACCGGCAAGCGGGCCGACGAGAACTCCTGAGGCCCGCTCATACGGCTGAGGTGAGAACACTTTGCCCCTGACGCGCTCGCTTGGGAACGGACCGACCGGGCGCGTTGCGGGCCCTCCTCGGCGGGTATGCAACGCGCTTCACCTTTCAATCCGCCGACTTCCGCCGCCGCATGGCAACCGCCAGCATGATCGCCAAGCCGCCGGCCATCAACCCGTCGGTCGCCGGCTCGGGAATGGGAACAAAGGTCAGATTGGTTATGATCGGACTCCACGATCCGGAGCCCGACAATGTTACCATGCCGATGCCGCCAGGATCCTGGTAACCAAAAAATACGG
>CAIMAQ010000116.1 GCA_903839035.1 uncultured Opitutia bacterium | reverse complement strand
GGTGGGCTCATTCGACCTGGAGCGACAGCCGGCCGCTTTTGTATTCGCGATGCCAGATCTCCATCATGTCGGCGGTGAACTGCTCGAGGGAGCGCGGCTCGCCGACGGCCTTGATCAACTCCGGCAGCCAGCGATTGCCGAAACGCACGTGCTGGGTCTCGTCCGCGATGTCGTAGCGGACGAACTGCTCGCTCAGGCGGTTGCCGCGGGCGCTGTGCTCCTCGACGCGCCGGTGGCGGTAGGGGAACGCGTTGACCTCATTGCCCATGGTGAGGAGGCAGTATTGCTCGACGGGGCGGAACTGCGCGCGCCACTTGAAGATGTTCAGGCACTGCGGCGTCTCGAAGGGGTTGGTGCCGTGCCGGCGCATCCATTCGTAGCCCATGAGGCAGTGGCGCACCTCGTCGTAGAGGTGGCGCGACGCATCATAGAGGAACTCCCACGGCATGTTCGCGAAGTGGTGGTACATCACGAGCGCGACGGTTTCCGCCGCGAGCATCTCGGATGAGTAGCGCTCGAACTCGAAGATCGTGTGCTCCTCGTAATCCGACTCGGCGGGCGGAACGGCCACGCGCCCGACGGAGCCGAGATCGGTGAAGCGTTCGTCGCGGGCGGCCTCGACGGGCGCGGCAAACGGCTGGCGGACCGAAGGGGCGACCGCGGGGGTGGCGCCGCGCGGTTCATCGCCGGTGATGCCGCCGGCGTCTTGCAAGAGCGCGCGCACATAGGTTTCCCACCCGGCGACCTCGGGGCCGAGGCGACCCTCGGATTCCCATTGGGCGAGGAGTGGCGTCATCCGCGCGAGTTGGCGGGACTCGTCGTAGACGATGTGCGCGATGGCGTGGACGCTGGGCAGGTCGCTGTTGGGGAAGGTGGCGGTCTCGTGGGCGACGAGGGCGGCGTGGAGGGCGGGTTTCACAACCCGCCAGCAGGCGACGGCGAGGGCGTACTCCCCGGGGGCGTGGAGAAGCTCCTGCATGAGGCGGACGAGGGCGGCGTCGGCTGGCTTCTGAAAGGCGGGTGACTGAATCTCGCGCAGGCGCAGGTAGAGGGCGTTGACGTGCTGCGTATCCTCCCAGATGGCGCGGCCCAGCTCACACTTCAGTTCGAAGCGGGCCACGGCCGGAAGCCAGCCGGCCTGGATGCGCAGGCCCTCGTGCAGGATGTACCGGTAGCGGTTGAGGAGGCGGCGATTGGCATCGATGTCGATTTCGCCAGACGAGGAAGGCAGCGGACGGGACATGGTGGGAGCGAAGGTTGGAGCCCGGATTAGATGCAGCGCCCGCCATCGACCTCGAGGCAGGTGCCGGTGACGAATTCGGAGGCGGGATCGGCGAAAAAGACCGCGGCGTTGGCGACGTCGGAGGGCTGGCAGAGACGGCCGAGGGGGATGGAGGCGAGAAAGCGCGCGCGGTTTTCCGGGGTGTCGGGCGCACCCATGAACGTGGTGAGCAGCGGGGTGTCGGCGATGGCGGGGTTGATCGCGTTGGCGCGGATCTTGTCCGGGGCGAGCTCGACGGCGAGCGACTTGGTGAGGAGGACGACCGCGCCCTTGGAACCGTTGTACCAGGAGAGCCCGGGACGCGGGCGGACGGCGGCGGTGGAGCCGATGTTGATGAAGCCGCCGCCGCCCTGCCGCCGGAAGACCGGCACGCAGTGCACGGCGGACAGATAGATGCTCTTCACGTTTACCTGGTACAGCCGGTCGAAATCGGCCTCCGAGACGTTGAGCATGGGGCCGTTCGGATGGCTGATGCCGGCGTTGTTCACCATCACGTCGAGGCGCCCGAAACGCTCGACGGCAAAGGCGACCAGGTGGCACATGTCGGCGGACACGCTGACATCCGTGCGGCAGAACTCCGCCGCGTGGCCGCGGGCACGGAGGTCGGCGACGACGCGTTCGCCGGCGCCGGGGTTGAAATCCGCGATGACCACCCGGGCGCCCTCGGCCGCGAACCGCTGCGCGATGGCCTCGCCGAAGCCGGAGCCACCGCCGGTGACAATGGCGACCAGGTTGGGCATCCGTCCGGACATCGTCGGAAAATTATTTGGCGGTGTACCCGCCGTCGACGGCGAGGTTCGCGCCAGTGACGTAGGTGGACGCATCGCTGAGCAGGAAGACCACGGCGCCCCCGATCTCGGGGGCGTTGGCCATGCGGCCGAGCATCGTCATCTTGCCGTACCGCTCGAGGAAAGCGTGGGCCTGGGGCTTGTCGGGATTGTAGATGCCGCCCGGCGAGACGACATTTACGCGGACGCCCTTGCTGCCGTAGTGGGACGCGAGGTGGCGGGTGAGGTTGATCATGCCGCCTTTGTGGAAGAAGTAATCCGGCGAAGCGCCCATGGTGGTGCCCTCGTAGAGGAACGGGTTCATGCCGATCATGCCCATCTGGGAGGCAATGTTGACAATGCTGCCCGAGCCCTTGGCGGCCATGGCGTCACCGAACGCGCGGACCGTGGCGAAGAAGCCGGTCGCGTTGGTGTCCATGGAGGACTTCCACGCGGCGAGGTCATCGTCGAACGACTTCATGGGCCGGCTGACCGCGTTGAAGACGATGCCGTCGATGCGCCCGTGCTGGGCGAGCAGCCGGTCGCGCAGGGCGAGCAGCGAGGATTCGGATCCAATGTCGACCTCGTCGACCTGGACGGCGCGGCCGCCGGCCTGCTCGCTGGCGGCGAGGGCGGTCAGGGATTCCCGGTTGCGGGAGGCGACGACGAGGGTCGCGCCGGCGGAGGCGAGGGCGGAAACGAGGGCGCGGCCGAGGTGGCCGGTGCCGCCGAACTGGACGACGACCTTGCCGCGAAGGGAAAATGGATTGGCGTCAGGCATAAGGGGAGCGCGGGGCGGGCTTGAGGTTCGCGGGCAGGGACTGGATGTGGCCCTTCACGAGCTCGAGGCGCTGCTGCACGTAGGAAGTGATGCCGATGACGTCGGCGCCGATGCAGATGAGCTTGTGGCCCTCGGCCACCAGCTCGGCAAACGGGGCGATCAGGCCGGCGGTCATGGCGAACTTGCCGTGTTGCCGCGCGGCGGCGGCGACGCGCTTGCGGGCAGCGACGACCTCGGGGGCGTCGAGCTGGCCGGCTTTGCCGATGCGGTGGCTGAAGTCACCGGGGCCGAAGAGGAGGCCGTTGAAACCCGGGACCGCGGCGATGGCCTCGACGTGCTCGAGGGCCTCGGGGGACTCGATCTGGAGAATGACGAACCGCTCGGAGTTGGAGTGCTGCAGATACTCGTCGAGCGGCACTTGGCAGAACTGGCCGTCGATGTTGCCACCGTCGAGGGCGCGCTTCCCGACCGGGTGGAAACGGACCCACTCGACGATCTGCCGGGCCTCGGCGGCGTTGGCGACGTGGGGCACGATGATGCCGGTGGCGCCGGCCTCGAACGGTCGGACATAGTCGCTGTAGCTCCCGCGGCTGACGCGCACGATGGAGTCGATGTTGTAGATGCGGGCGGCGCGGATCTGGTTTTCCAGTCCAATCCAGTCGCTCGGGACATGCTCGTTGCAGAGCCAGACCGCATCGGCGCCGCAGAGTCCGGCCATCTCGCAAACACGCGGGTCCGAGAGGTTGATCTTGAGAACCGTGGGCAGCTGGCCATCGCGGATGAGTTGCAGGACACGACTGGGGCGATTTTTCATAATGGGATCTGGGCCGAGATTTCGGAGACGTCGACGCGCCGGGAGTTTTCGGTGCGGCTGCGGATGCCGGCGATGATGACGCACATCATCTCGACGGTGTCCGCGAAGGGATAGGGATCCTGCCCGCTCCGGACAAAATCGATGAAGCTGAGCAGCTGGTTACGGAAGGCGTTGTACGTGTCGGCGAAACGCACCGTGGTCTGACCCTTGGTGCCGCAGACCTGGCCGGTTCCGAACGCGGGGCCGCCGTCGTAGATGATGGGGAGCGTCACCTGCACGCCGCTGCGATGCAGGAGGTGGGCCACCTCGAGGCCCGGCTGTGTTTCGAGGCGAACCGAGATAAAGCCTGGGCCGAGCAGGCGAAAGACGGGCTCGAGGACGTGGATGCCGTAGCGGTCCCAGGTCTTGATTGACACGAATGAGAGCCAGCGCAGGTCGCCGAGCGCATCGCGGTTCGCGATCAGCTGGGTCAGTTCCGGCGCGTAACGCATGCCGCTCGAGGAAAGGATACGGGCGCCGGCCTTTCTCCACGCCACGAACGTGCGCAGTTCGTCGATGGTGGTGGCGAGGGGCTTGTCGATGAACACCGGCAGGCCGGCTTCGACGAACGGGCGGGCGCGCCGCACGTGGTCGGTGCCGTCATCGGTCGAGACCAAGACGGCGTCGACGTGACCGATGACGTCCTCGGGTCGGGCGACCACGTGGGGAATGAGCGCGGCCTGCGCGACCGCCGGGGCCTCGGCGGGATTGTCCGTCCAAAGATGGGTGACCTGCACGCCCGGGACGCGGACGGACTCATGCGGCTGGGCGCCGAGGTAAACGGGGATGCCGGCGTAGGGACACTGGGCCATGGCCGCGCGGTCATAGCCGTTGATGATGGCCGACCAGGAGTACGGGTGGCCGTTGCCCGCGATCATGCCCAGCATCGCAAGGCGAAGGGGAGCGGCCGGGGTGGGGGCGGGCTTAGGCATGGAGGGAGGCGCAGACCACGCGGGCGCCAGACTTGGCGGAGGCAAGGGCGGCGAGGTTGAAGCGCAAGGTGTGGGCGGCGGCCTCCAGGGAGCAGAGCCGCGAAGGCTGGCCCTCAAGCTGGTCGAGAAAGGCGTTGGCCTGATTGACGAAGGGAGTGTCGCGCTCGACCGGGGGCATGTCGTGCCAGGTCCAGGCGCCGCTATCCTTTGCATAGGTGCCCCAGCGCGCCTGGTGCATCTCGATTTTCACACTGCCGAGCGCGGTGTTGAACTGGTACGTGGTCTCATTGGGCGCCTGAAACTGGTTGATGGCAAACGTGGCCATGGCGTTGGCGTGGCGGGTGGAGACGTGAGCCGTATCCTCGACCTCGACGCCGGGTAGCTCGAGATGGTCGCAATCGCAGAGGACGCTCTCGCTGGGTCCGAGGATGCTCTCCACCCAGTTGACGCTGTGGGTGAGCGCATCCTGGATCGCGCCGCCGCCGGTGCGGTGGTCGCGGTAGTAGGTCTGGGCGTAGGCCGGGCGGAAAAAAGGGAACGACTGGCCGGTGATGACGGTGGCTTGGCGGACAGGACCGAAATCGCCCCGACGGATGAATTCCCGGGCTTCTGCCAGGATGGCATAGATGTGAAGCACGTAGGCCACCGCCAACTGGCGACCGGAACGGTCGCGGGCCTTGAACAGGCCGTCGAGACCCTCGAGACTCTGGGAAAGCGGCTTTTCCACGAGCACATGCCGGCCGGCGTCCAGCGCCTGGGTCGCCATCGGGATGTGGAGCGGGGCCGGCGTGCAGATCACGACCGCGTCAAACTTGCCGGCTAAGGCGGTCTGCCAGTCGGTGATGACGGGCACCTGGTAGGTGTCCTTCATTTTCTGTAGCAGGGCGGGATTGGCGTCGCAGGCCGTGACGTCAGCCCGGCCGGTTTTCTGAAAGCACCGCAAATGGCGCTCACCGATGCTACCGCAACCAATCACGAGTACTGAGTGTCTGGCCATGAAAAGGGTGGGTGGAGTGTTTTGTGAGCTTACCGGCCCGGCGGGATGCGGTCGCGGGGGCCCATGCTGAAAGCTTGCAACCTGTATACAAGCGCATTTCGTGGCGGCATGAAGAAAGTCAACTCGGATGTGGCCTACGATTACATCAGGAAACGGATCCTCAGCGGCGAGTACCCGCCGGGCCATGCCTTGCTGACCGAGGAACTTTCCGGGGAGGTCGGGGTGAGCCGGACGCCGGTGCGGGAGGCCTTGCACAAGCTCAAGGCGGACGGGTTGGTCAGCATCCGGGCGCACCTGGGAGCGAGCGTGAAGAAAATGGACGTGAAGGAATTTCGGGAAATGTGCGACATGCGACTGGCCCTCGAAGGGCACGCGACGGGGCTGGCGGCGTTGAACCACAGCCAGTCGGACCTGCGGGAAATCAAGTTTGCCCTTGAGGCCATGCGGGGCCTGACGGGACGGATCATCGCCGCGAAGGACGAGCCCGCCCTGAAGGCTGAGCTGGTGCGGGAGGATGTGCGCTTTCACATCGCGATCATGGCGGCGGCGAAGAACGACTTGATGAAAAACGAGATTTTGCGGCTGCACCTCGTGAATCGCATTGTATTTGGCCCGGTGAACTCCGGGGCTGGCACCCCGGTCCAGCAGGCGACGAAGGCGGAGCGCGACGAGAACCGGCGCAAGGTGCTGGTCAGTCACGACGAGATTTATGACGCGATCGCCCGCGGCGATGCCGCGGGCGCAAAGGACGCGATGGAGCGTCATATTCAGGATATCATCGACAAGAGTCTGCGCGTGATGGCGCAGACCGGCAGCAGCCTCATGTCCCGACAGTTGACCGACGAAGAGCTCGTATACAGCGGCTGACGCGGGCCGGGAGGAACCGGGTTGAGTTATCCTCCCCGCGGGGGGAGGCGATTCAAGGGTGAACGGGCGTTTTGGCGTTGCCGGGGCCATCCACGGGTGGCGCACCCCTTTGGGGAGATTGCCTGCTCCCGGCGGGGCAGGGGGCCTCCGCTGAGGTTGAAACCGGGGGCTTGGGCGGGCGCGGAAAACGAAATCATTGGGCACAAATGCCGCCGCGGGCTCAAATTTAAGCACACGGCGGACTAATAGTTAGACACACTGCATCCTAATAGTGTTTGACTAGAAGCACAGGCATATACT
This sequence comes from uncultured Opitutia bacterium, assembly GCA_903839035.1. Lineage (GTDB taxonomy): Bacteria > Verrucomicrobiota > Verrucomicrobiia > Opitutales > Opitutaceae > Opi-474. Next base: position 48,300 of record CAIMAQ010000116.1, on the reverse strand, counting down.
TTTGTATGCAGTGCTGCTTTATTCAGTAACCACCACCCCATGAACCATACCCTCCCCTCCGCCTCCCTCTGGCGGAAATTCACCACGTGCGCGGCTTTCTTGGCCGCCTCCCTGACCGCATTCGCGCAAGCCGCTCCTGTGCCCACCGAGAAACCGAAGGAGGACCCTGCAGTCGTCAAGATGACCCCCTTCGTTGTGTCCTCGAAGAACGACAAGGGGTACCGCACGGAGCAGACTCTGGTGGGCAGCCGCACGGCCAAGAACCTGATGGAACTGCCGGGATCCATTTCGATCATCAACAAGGAGCAGATGGACGACCTGAATGCGGTGGAGGTCCATGAAGTCCTGCAGTTCGGTGTCGCGGGTGTGACGCAGAATCAGACCATCAACGACGACGTGAATATCCGCGGTTTCCGCACCACGTCCTCACTGCGGGACGGCGTGACCAAGGTCGGCTTCAAGCGCAACCCGATGTTTGATGTCGAGCGCGTCGAAGTGATCAAGGGCCCGGGCGCCATGCTACTCGGCAACAACAGCTTTCTCGGCGGCGGTGTAAACTTGGTCACAGTCAAGCCGAGCGACAAGCCGTCGGGCGATGTCCAGACGACGTTTTCGAAGCACAACTACGTCCGCCTGGCCGCGAACGTGGGCGGCCCAGCCTATTCGTCGGACGGCCTGAAGATCGACTACCGCCTGACCGTCGGCTACCTGAATGCGGATAAGGACAAGGAAATCGAGAATGAGGACCAGAAATTCCTCGGCGCCGGCATCTCGTTCTATTTCGGCTCGAACACGAGCCTCCTGATCAACGGGTACTATTTCAAGGACAACGGATATTTCTACTGGGAGGACTTCCTCGACTACAACACGACGCTGGGTGCGACCACGTCCCCGATGGTGGCGAAATTGAACCAGTATTCGCCGAAGGGTTTCTCTCCCGGGCGCAGCAAGGACGCGTTTTGGAAGAACCAGGACAGCTTCGTTGACGCGACCTTCCTGACGAAGCTCACGGAGAATACGGACCTGCGGCTCTATTACTTCGGTGGCAACCTAGTCGATCGCCGCCGCATTGTCCGCGGCATCACGATCACGGCCGACAACCACACCCTGCTGCGTCAGGACATCCCGCTGGCGATCGACAATTACACGAATAACATCCAGGGTGACGTTACGCACAAGTTGCCGCTCACGGCCTTCACGCTCGATTCGACGGCGGGCTTTGACGCCTCGTCGACTTTCCAGCGCCAGGACCAGTCGGTGAATTCGATGCCGAGCATTGACACGGCCGCCATCAACTTCTCCGCCACGGACGATGTCTGGTTTGCCTCGCCGCGCCCCGGCGCCGGCCTGCCGAACACTTCCCAGTCCATCAGCCGGCCGCTGACCCTCTCTTATTACTTCCAGGAGAACCTCTCATTCCTGCAGGACAAGGTGATCCTCGTGGGTGGCTACCGCTGGTTCCTGCCGGGCGGCACGACAAGGAACAACCTTACCGGTGTGGTCACGGACAACCCGGACAAGCAGTTCAAGACCCACAAGTACGGCATCGTGATTCGCCCCATTAAGTCGATCTCGGCCTACTGGACGGATTCTTCCAACGCCTTCCCCCAGATTGGCTTCACCGACCGCTTTGCCGGCAATGACGGCCTCGGCGCCCCGCTCAGCACCCAAGAGGGCAAGATGAAGGAGTTCGGCGTGAAAGTGGACCACAACTTCGAAAACGGGCTAAGCGTCTATGGTTCCTATGCCCACTACGACATGTCGCTCACCCACGTCCGTACCTTCGGCGTCCTGCCCGAGGGCATCCCGCCGGGTTCGGTCGGCGTCGTGGAGTCCGCGGCCGACCTGGCCCAAGGTTGGGAACTCGAATACGGCATGCGCTACAGCGCGTCCACCGGCAACTTCGACCTCCTCGGCACGTATGCCGATGGCAAGTCGCAGACCGCGGCCGACAAAACCCTCATGGCGGCCGACTTTGTGCCAAAGAAGACCAGCCTCATGGCCAAGTATGCGTGGACCAGCGGTCCGTTGGAGGGCTTCATGGTCGGCGCGACCTACTTTGACCAAACGAAGAAGCGCAACGCGAACTTCTGGATCGACTTCCCGGCGACCTACAACGTCTTCACCCGCTACTCCTGGGGCAAACACTGGAGCGTCCAGCTCAACCTGAACAACATCACAGACCAGCGCTACATCGTCGCCATCGCGGCCAACGGCCTCGTGCAGACGGAGCCCGGCTTTGACGGGATGCTTGCGGTCAAGTACAAGTGGTAAGCTAGCCCCGCGGATGCCCGCCCCGACGCACACCATGGCGGATGGGCGGGCATTTCCGGGTTATTTTTTGGTTTCCCAATCAGCGTGGGCCGCACGGGCCGCCTACGCTGATTTTCTTTTCAACTTGCAAAGTCGCCCGGGCGGTTCGCGCGGACCCGCTTCCGGCGCCACCTTCAGTCCGCCAGCGTTTGGAATCGTAGAGACGGAAACGTAGAGACCAAGGCAACGCCAACACCGGCGGATTAAGATCGCCGAACTTGGGTGGTTTCAGCCTGCATACCCGATGAATATCCCCACAAAGAATTGCCTGCTTGGGGTCGGCCTGACGCTGCTCCTCGCTTCGAGCGGATCTGTATCTTTGGCGCACGCCGGGGAGCAGTTGTCCATCATCCACCAAGGCTTCGAGGGTTTCCGGCAAGGAACTTTCGGCGATGCCGGGGCGAACACCTACGTCTCGGCCAAGGGCAAGATCGAGACAATCCACCGGTGGGACCTGAACCGGGATGGCGAACTCGACCTGATCTTCACTCAAGACCACAATCACGACTATGCCCCCGATTCGATGATCTACTGGGGCGGGCCGGACGGCCCCGAGTCGCTGCAGCCGGAACTCCCGCAATACCGCTCCGACTACACCCTGCTGAAACATGCGTCGCAGGCGCTGAAGAAAGTCACCTGGCTGCCGAGCCTCGGCGGCGGGCGTTGCCAGATCGCCGATCTCAATCACGACGGTTTCCTCGACATCGTTTCGGGGAACATGATGCACAATTTCCGGCAGGACATGCCGGCCTACATCTACTGGGGCAGCGCGCAGGGTTTTCGGGAAAGCGACCGCACGGTGCTCCCGGCCTACATCGCCAGCGGCATTGCGGTGGGCGACCTGAACGAGGACGGCTTGCCGGACGTTGTGCTCGCCAACCAGGGCTACGAACGCGGGTTCGATGTCCGCTTCGGGCCGATGATCAATAATCTCGAGTCCTTCATCTACTGGGGGCATCCGACCGGCTTCGACCCGACGCACCGATCCTCGCTGCCCACGATCTGCGCCGCGGATGTCACCGTCGGCGACTTCAACGGCGACGGGCATCTTGATCTCGCCTTCGTCAACAATCTCCGCGCGGAGCAGAGCGTATACGTCTACTGGGGCGATGGCACCGGCAAGTTCGCCCCAGACTCGCGCGAAGTCCTCCCACTGGGCGATCCGGCGGGGAAGGCCGACCAGCGCACGATCGAGATGAATACGCTCCTCGCGTCCGATCTGAATGGCGACGGGCTCACGGATCTCGTTGTTGCGGGCACGCGGAATGCGGTCGTTTTTCTTGGGTCGAAGACCGGGCTGGATCCCAAGCGCGCGGCCGACCTGCCGGCGGACAACTGCTTCGGGCTCGAAGCCGCCGACCTGAACAAGGACGGCCGCGTTGACCTTGTCGTGGCCAACGCCGGGACGGGAGCGGTCCCGCCCAAGTCGACGATCTACTGGGGTCAGGCGAACGGGTTCAGCACCGGGCGGACGACCTCGTTGTGCACGCTCGCGGCCATGGCGGTGAAGGCGGCGGATTTGAACAGCGACGGATTCCCCGACCTCGTGTTTGGCAACGTTAATCCCAGCCAGGGCGTGCCCGCGCAGATTTTCTGGGGCAGCGGAGAGGGCTTTTCCGATGACCGTCGCAAGGACCTGCAGGCATTTGCCGCGATCGGGGTTGGGGTCGCGGACCTCGACCGCGACGGCCATCCGGACGTGGTCCTGATGAACCATCTTTCCGGCAGCGGCGAAAGGAGCCTGCCCACATCAATTTATTGGGGCAACAAGGCGCATCATTATTCCAGCAACTCCGTGACGCAGCTGTTCCCCGGCGGCTACATGATGTACACGGTGGCCGACCTCGACGACGATGGCTATCCCGACCTGGTGCTGGTGACGGCGGGGCACCCGTGGATCTGGTGGGGGAGCGCAACGGGATTCGACGCCAATAACCGGACTGAAGTGCCCATCGCATCGTTGCCGGGCGGTGACAATATTTCGGCGCTCGGGGTGGCGGACTTGGATGGCGACGGGTATCTCGACCTGGTCTGCGTCGGCCGGCTCGGCCGCAGCACGAAGGCGAGTGGACCGCAGGCGATTCTGGTTTACGGGAGCGATCAGCATTTCAAAACCGTCCGGACCGAGGCGTTCACGTTGCCCGGCAGCCCCGGCACGACCGGTTCGACGGCCCTGACGATCGCCGACCTGAACAAGGACGGCTCCCTCGACCTGATTTTCCCGCTGCTCGACATCGGTCGCTCCGAGATCCGCTGGGGCGGGCCCAAGGGTTATGCGTCGGCCCGCGTGACCACGCTGGAGTCGAACGGCGCCAGCCAGGCCGCGGTGGCGGACCTCGATGGCGACGGTTGGCTGGATGTGGTGTTTACCAGCGGGGTGATGGGCAAACGCCTGCCCGGCCAGCCGGTCGTCGGTGGCACGGGAGTGCAGGGGACGACCCGCAACAGCTACTCTTACATCTATTGGGGCAGTCCGGACGGCGCCTTCAAGGCCCGGAGCCAGATCGAGACTTACAACGCGCTGGATGTGACCGTGGCGGATCTCAATCGCGACGGGCACCTCGACCTCGCTTTCACCAGCTACATGGCGGACACCACGCGCGAGTTGCCCGCGATGATTTACTGGGGCGACGGCACGCGGGGCTTCAGCGAGAAGCGGCGGACCTTTCTCGACGCCGCGTCATCCTCGGCGATCGATGCGCTGGACCTGAATCACGACGGCTGGCCCGACCTGGTGATCACCAACCACCAGAAGAATTTCAGCCATCTCAGCGGCACCAACATCTATTGGGGCGGGGCCCAGGGTTACTCCCTCACCCACCGGACCAACCTCCCGACGATCGGGTCGCATCTTGATGCGATGGTCGACGCCGGCAACCTCTACACGCGCCGCTTCGAGTGGGACTATGTCTCGTCGCCAATCGAGGTGGTCAAGGGCGGGACCTTCAGCCGGCTGCAGTGGAAAGCCGAGACGGGTCTGGGAACCGGCGTCAAGTTCCAGATCCGCACGGCCGCGTCGGCCGCGGAGCTCGCCACGGCCAAATGGTCCGGGCCGGACGGAGCGGATTCCTATTATACGGTCTCCGGGGCCACCTTGGCGGGTAGGGCGGCGCCACACCGCTGGCTGGCCTACCGCGCGGTGCTGACCGCCCCGGACGGTGGCAACTCCCCGAGCCTCACCGAAGTCGAGATCGTGTGTACGCGCCCATGATGCCGCCTCCCCGGTCGCCGCCGCCCACGCCAAGATAAATTTCCCCATGAAAACCACCCCTCCTCCCACCGCCGCCTGGCGGGTCCTCGGCACCGTGGTTGCGTTGTTGGGGTCCGGCCCGCGGTCGCTCACCGCGGCCGACGCGGTGGGGCCGAAAAAGCTCGGTGAATCCCTCCAGCTGATGGTTGACCGGTCGATCATTGAGAGCGTGGGCGGCCAGGCCGCGTTGCGCCTCGGCGTGCCGGTGTCCCGCGAAGCCATCATCACGTCCGACAAACCATGGGAGGGCAGTGCGTTCTTCATCAGCTCAATCTACCTGCACGACGGCCTGTATCACCTGCTCTACCGCGGCATGGACACCGCGAGCGGCAAGGAGGGTCCTGACACCCAGTACCTCTGCCTGGCCCTGAGTAAGGACGGGATCAAGTGGGAGAAACCGTCGCTCGGGCTCGTCGATTTCCGGGGTTCGAAGGACAACAACATCGTCGCCTACGAGAGTGGCCGGTCGTTCCCCGCCTGCTTCACCTTTTACGACCCGCGGCCGGGCATCCCGGCGAACGAACGGGTCAAGGCGATCGACATGCGCGAAGGCGAACGCCGCGCCGGCGCGGCCGGCAAGGGCCTGCATGCGCAGCTATTGGGCTCGCCCGACGGGCGCGTCTGGCACGAGCTCACGATCAAGGCCAATCTCGAGAGCGACTGGGTGAACGCGTTTGATGGCGGCAGCGTCGGCTGGTCCGAGGCGGAGCAGGCCTTTGTCGGTTACTTCCGCTGGTGGGACATGGAGGCGAAGACCCATCTGCGCACACTGCCGGACTGGATGATTGTGCGGCCTGGCGTCCGCACGTCGTTCCGCTCGGTTTCGCGCGACCTCGTGACGTGGTCGAAGCCCGAGCCCATGACCTACGGCGACACGCCGCGGGAGCATTTCTATGAGACCTGCACGTCGCCCTATTTCCGCGCACCGGGCCTCTACATCGTGCTGGCGAACCGCTTCAACCCCGGCCGCCGCGCGCTCACGCTCGAGGAGGAACGGACCCTCGAGATCATGCGCCTCCCGGGCAACAAGACGACGCCCACCTACACGTTTGCGAGCGATGCCAATGACCTCGTGTTGCTGACGACCAAGCCGGGCAGCACGGCATTCGACCGGCCCTTCATGGAGGCCTTCCTGCGGCCAGGGCCCGAGCTGGGCAACTGGGGTTCGCGCAGCAATTACGCGAGTCTCAGCGGCGGGATCCTCCCGACGGGTCCGGCGGAGATTTCCTTCTACGTCTCGCGGCACCATCTCCAGAAGACCAACTATATCCAGCGTATCTCGCTCCGGACCGACGGCTTCGCGTCGGTCAACGCGCCGTATGCCGGCGGCACGATGACCACCGTGCCGTTCACCTACACGGGTGACCATCTGGAAGTAAATTTCTCGACCAGCGCGGCGGGTGAGATCCGGGTGGAGTTGCAGGACGAGGCCGGGCAGCCGCTGCCGGGTTTCAGTCTGGCGGACTGCGACGTCCTGATCGGCGACCGCATCGCGGGCGAAGTAAGCTGGCACGGCCAGAAGTCGGTGGCGCGCTACATGACGAAGCCCGTCCGCCTCAAGTTCCAGATGCTGGACGCCGACGTGTACGCGTTCCGGTTTCCCGGCGCGCCGGCGGTGAAATAGCCCGGCGCCGGTCCCCCTTTGGCCCAACCCCACCCCTGCACGATGACTTCCTCCCGGCCTGATTTCGGTTTGCAATGGAAACTCTCCTCCCGGCTCGGACTGGCCGTCTTCGGTCTGATGGCCGGCGGGCTGGCCGGCTCGGCCGCACCTGTGGCCCCGCCGGTGCTGGACCTCGGCTCGCGCCGCGAGTTGTTCGTGGACCAGACCCTCATTGAGCGGCTGGACCACGCGACCCTCCGGCTGCACGAACCGGCCCACGCCGGCGACGTCGTGAAAATTGACCGCCCGTGGGAAGGCCCGGCGAATTTCGGCGGCGTGGTGATCCACCACCAAGGCCGTTACCTGCTCTATTACCGGGGCATGACGCTGGATAAGGAGGATGAGTTGGGTCGGGTTTGCGTCGCCGTGAGCACCGACGGGGAAACCTGGACCAAGCCCGCGCTCATCCGGGACGAGCGCTCGGGGCGGACCGATGCGAACATTGTGATGAATGACTCGGGGTATCTGTTCGGCGGCACGGTCTGGCTTGATACCCGCCCGGGCGTGCCGGACGGCGAGCGCGTCAAGGCGCTCAAGAGTGTGCCCGTGAGCGGCGAAAACCACACCGCCTACAAGGATCCCAAGGGACCCAAGCGCATTGATCTCTGGGCCTCGGGGGACGGCCTGGTCTTCCACCGGATCCCGGCGGACCGCCAGCCCACGCTGGTGAGCGACCTTCCCAACAGTTTCGATGGCGGCAACACGATGTTCTGGAGCGAGGCCGAGCAGTGTTACGTGTTCTACTTCCGTATCATGACGGCCGACCGACTGCGCACGATGGCGCGCACAACCTCGAAAGACCTGCGGACTTGGACCACCTTGGTGCCGATGACCTATGGGGATGCGCCGCCCGAGCAGTTCTACGTCAACAACACCGGGCCCTATTATCGCGCGCCCCATCTCTATGTCGGCCTCGCCGCCCGGTTCATGCAGGGGCGCAGCGCCGTCACGGACGAGCAGGCCAAGGCCGTCGGCCTCAAGTCGCCGCGCGGCATCATCTACAACCACGACTGTTCCGACGGCGTGATGCTGACGACCCGGGCCGGCTCAACCCAATATGACCGCACCTTCCTCGAGGCGCTGGTTCGCCCGGGTCCGGGCGCGGGCAACTGGGTCTCGCGCACCAACTATCCCATGACCGGCATCTTTCCCCTTGGGACGGACCGGATCATGTTCTTCGTGAACCGGAATTATCTCCAGGATGCCTGGCACATCGAACGCCTCGTGCTCCGGGTGGACGGCTTTGCGTCGGTCAACGCGCCGCATTCCGGCGGCTCGCTGCTGACGAAGCCGCTGCGGATCTCGGGTGAGGAGCTGCAGATGAATTACGCCACGAGTGCGGCGGGTAGCGTCCGCGTGGAAATCCAGGACCTCGACGGGTCGCCGCTGCCCGGCTTCGCGCTGGCCGACAGCCCCGAACACATCGGCGACGAGATTGACGGCGTGGTTCGCTGGAAGAACGGCGCCACCCTGCGCGCGCTGGCAGGGCGGGCAGTCCGCTTGCATTTTGTGCTGCGCGATACCGACCTCTACTCGATCCGGTTCACTTCCGGCCGTAACTTCTCGGCTCCATGATCAAAATTTATTCCGGCGTCCAAGGATTGGTGGCGGAAACCGACGGCCGCTGCTTCGCCCTGCCGGCGTCGCTGTCGCTGGACGGCCTGTTTGCGGCGCCGGATCCGCTGGCCCAGCTGCAGGCGGCGCTGCGGGACGCGCGCAAGGTTGACGGCATTCCGGGCCGGTTGCTCGCTCCGCTCCAGTCGCAGGAAATCTGGGCCGCGGGCGTGACCTACTACCGCAGCCGCACGGCGCGCATGGAGGAATCAAAGGTCGGTGGCGGCGGGAGTTTCTACGACAAGGTCTACGAGGCCGACCGGCCGGAGCTGTTTTTCAAGGCGACGCCGCACCGGGTGGCTGAACCGGGTGGGGTGGTGCGGATCCGCTCCGACTCGCGTTGGAATGTGCCTGAGCCCGAGCTCACCCTCGCGATCAACCGCAACGGCGCGATTTTCGGCTACACGCTGGGCAACGACATGTCGTCGCGCGACATCGAGGGGGAGAACCCGCTCTACCTGCCCCAAGCCAAGGTCTACGAGCGCAGTGCGGCCATCGGTCCCTGCCTCGTGGTGAGCCGCACGCTGCCGGGCCCGGACGCGGTCATCGCCATCGAGATTCACCGGTCCGGAACGACGGTGTTTGGCGGCGAGACGACGCTCGGCCAGATCAAGCGCCCGCTGCCGTCGCTCGCGGACTGGCTGTTCCGGGACAACACGTTTCCCCACGGCTGCTATCTCATGACCGGCACGGGGATCGTGCCGCCGGACACCTTCACGCTGGCCCACGGGGACGAGATACGGATCTCGCTGCCCGGGGTCGGCACGCTGGTCAACGTGGTCGGCTGAACCCGCTGTCACGCCCGCCATGACTCCCGATCCGCTCCTCGATTCCGGTGATGCCTCGATCTACGAGCTGCGGACGACAGCGCCAGGCCCGGTCGGGCGCTTGCCACTCGATCCTTCGCGGCTCGGCGCAATGGCCAGTGGCGATCTGTTCGGCCTGACCCAAAATGCCGGCATGGGTTGGGATCCGCGCAAACTGCTCGGTAAAGAATTTCTGATCCTCAGCACCCAGGGCGGCATCCGTGCACCCGACGGCACGCCGGTGGCGCTCGGTTATCACACGGGGCACTGGGAGGTTGGTCTCCTCATGGAGGAAGCCGCGCGCACGCTCTCGGCACAGGGCGCGATTCCGTTCGCCGGCTATTGCAGCGATCCCTGCGACGGCCGCACGAATGGCACGGCCGGCATGCTGGACAGCCTCGCGTTTCGCAATGACGCCGCGATCGTTTTTCGGCGGTTGATCCGCTCGCTCCCGACCTGCCGCGGGGTCATCGGCATTGCGACCTGTGACAAGGGCCTGCCGGCCATGCTGCTCGCGCTGGCGGGTTCGCCGCAGTTGCCGGGCATTCTTGTGCCCGGCGGCGTCACGCTGCTGGCGGAGGCGGCGGAGGACACGGGCAAGGTCCAGACTTTGGCGGCGCGGTTCGCGCAAGGCCAGGTGACCCTCGCGCATGCGGCGGAGATGGGCTGCAAGGCCTGCGGTTCCCCTGGCGGCGGCTGCCAGTTCATGGGCACGGCGGCGACCAGCCAGGTGATCGGCGAGGCGCTGGGCCTCGCGTTGCCGCACTCGGCGCTGAGTCCCTCGGGCGCCCCGATTTGGCGCGACCTGGCGCGGCGTTCCGCGCGGGCGGTGCTGGCTCTCGAAAAGGCGGGCACGACGACGCGCGACTTGCTGGATGCGGATGCGCTGCACAATGCGATGGTCCTGCACGCGGCCGTCGGCGGCTCGACCAATCTTGTGCTGCACCTCCCGGCGATTGCTTTCACCGCGGGACTCGACCGGCCGACCTTCGAGGACTGGACCCGGATCAACCGCGAGGTACCGCGGCTCGTGGACGTGCTGCCGAACGGGCCGACGGGTTACGCCACGGTGCAGGTCTTTCTCGCGGGCGGTGTGCCTGAGGTGATGCTGCGACTGCGGGCGCTGGGCCTCCTGCGTCTTGGCGCGCGGACCGTGACCGGGCGGACGCTCGGGGAAAATCTCGAATGGTGGGAACAGTCCGAGCGTCGCCGCCGGTTGCGCGAAAAACTCCATCAGCTCGACGGCATCGATCCCGACGACGTCATCATGACCCCGGAGCGCGCGCGGCAGCGCGGCTGCACGAGCACGATCACCTTTGTCCGTGGCAACCTCGCGCCGGAGGGCGCGTTGGTGAAGAGCACGGCCATCGCCCCGGCGTTGCTCGACGCGGAGGGCATCTATCGCCACGAGGGCCCGGCGCGGGTGTTTGGGTCCGAGGCCGCGGCCATTGCCGCGGTGAAGTCCACCGGCGCCGACCGCATCCGGGCCGGCGAGGTGCTGGTGCTGATTGGCATCGGGCCGGGCAGCGGCATGCCGGAAACCTACCAGGTTACGTCGGCGCTCAAGTATGTGCGCGACGGCCAGCGGGTCGCGCTGCTCACCGACGGCCGGTTTTCCGGGGTCTCCACCGGGGCGTGCATCGGCCACATCAGCCCAGAGGGCTGGGCCGGCGGCCCGATCGGCAAACTGCGCGACGGCGACCGCGTGCGCGTGTGCATCGATACCCGCAATCTCACCGGCACGGTCGAGGCCGTCGGACTCGACGCCGCCGAGCTGGCGGCGCGTCCCCGCAATCCGGTGATGCAGGCCGATCCGCGCGTGCCCGACGACACGCGTCTCTGGTCGGCGCTCCAGAACGCGAGCGGCGGGAGCTGGGCGGGCTGTGTCTACGACGCCCGCCGCATCAGTGAGTTGCTGGCCAAGGGGCTGGCGGCGGAGGCCGCCGCGTCCCGGCAGGACCTTTCCCCCTCCTTATGAACACCCGGCGTGCATTCGTGAAAACCCTCGTGGTCGGCGGAGTCTCGTTTCCGCTGCTGGACCTGCTGGCGTCGTCGCCGGGCGCGCACCCGGGCGGCGGACCCAATCCGATCGAAGGGCTCTTTCCCGGGTTTAACGCGCTCACGCTCCGACAGAAAATCGAATGGATTGAGCGGCAGACCTCGGCGACGCGGGCTCATCCGAGCGGGATCTTTGTGTGCATGTCGAAAGTCACGCCGGAAGGCCTGCGGCCGGTGCGTCCGTCCGATTTCGACGGAATGGACCAGTTCACCGACAACTTCGGGCTGAAGTTCCGTTCCGTGACCGATTTCTTCAACAACGAGAACTCGATCACGACGTCGGGCAGCCATCTCGCGGCGCAGAGCGTCCGGTTCCTGGCGTCGAGCGATCCCGCGGCGCTGGCGGCGGCGCGCAAGGCGTATGGCTCATTGCACCGGATTTACCAGCTGGGAGTGGAGCACGGCCGCGCGGGATTCATGGGCAAACCCTACCATTTCGAGTTCTCCGGCCATACGACCGGGGACCAGTACCTGCATGCGATGTGGGGGCTGTGGACGTTCTATCCGGTCGCGTCGCCGGACGAGCAGGCGGAGATCCGCACGATGATCCAGGCCTTCGCGGACTACCTCATCGCCGCCGACTTCACGCTGCACTTCGAGAACGGCAACCACTTCGACATGGGCCGGGACTACACGGACTACAACGCGATCATGGCCGCGGTGGTGGCGGCCGCGTACAAGTTGTCCGGCGACAAGAAATACCTTCCGGCTTTCGAGCACGTGATGAGCCACGGACGGTGGATGACGCACAACCGCCTCGACTCGACGATCGGGGAGATCAAGGCGGACAGGTGGCGGGAGCCGAGCTGGGAAATCTTTGTCCACAACCAGAAGCGTCCCGGGGAATTCGTGCACTGGGAACAGATCATCCACTGCCAGTTCACGGCGATCGCCGCGTCGATCATCCATGAGTGCATGCCGGACCGCTTCACCAGCGCAGACCTGGACCGCACGGTCCGGCTGTGGTGGGCCGACCATGCGATGGGCTTCGATCCGCACTACTGGGGTTATCTCTACTGGTTCCTGGTGAACGCTGCCGACCGCAGCTGGCGCCCGTGCCCGCGCACGGAGCGGACGGCCAAGGAGCACTGGATTGGCGGACACCCCATGCTCTCCTACACGGCGTCGTGGATGTTCGGGGAGTGCCTCACGCGTTTCCTGTGGACGGCGATGGTGGCGGCGCGACACTGCCCGCAATTGCGGGACGAGGCCGCGGGATTTGCCGCGGAGTCGCTCAAGCGCCTGCAGCCGCAGCACCTGCTGTGGATCCGGGACCCGGACGGGCGCCAAGTGCCGCCGGAATTGCGCTACTTTACCGAGTTCCTGAGCAGCGAAGTGCCCGAAGGGATGATTGCCACGTATTGGGAGGGAACCCGGCTCAAGCTCTGGTCGTGACCCGCAACGCCCCGCGATGAAACCCATGAAACTCTTCTCCCCTCTCTTCCGGCTCGGATGCCTCGCTGCCGGGGTGGCGGCATTGCGCGGAGCGGACGCGCCGCTGCGGGACCTCCAGCCGGCGGTGCCCGTGGCGGCGCGAATCCAACTGCTCGAGGAGTTTGTCGACCATCATTACTACGATCCCGCCGGACTCATGTATTCGCACCTAAACTGGCGCGAGGAGCGGCCGTTCACGGCCGGGGACTTTTCCGGGCGGGACTCGACGATCGCCGGGCCCGAGCCGCACCAGTGGCTCAGCTATGAAAACAGCGCGTTCATCTCGGGCATCTTCCTGCTGGCGCAATGCTACCACTACGAGGCGACCAAGGACCCGCTGGCGCTCGAGCGGGCGCGGCGGGCGTTCGGCTCGCTCGAGGCCAACTACCGCCTGACCGAGCAGCGCGACCCGCGGGCCGAGGGTCCGCAGCAGAAAGCGGGCATCGTCGAGGCGGCCGGGTCGGCGGGCGGTTCCGCCGGATTCTTCTGCAAGCCCTACTACGGCCGGGCCACCGACCACACCAGCACGGAGCAGCATTTCTGGCCGCTGCTGGCGCTGTATCACTATTACCCGCTGGCCACTCCCGAGGTGCGCGGCCGGATCGTGCAGATCTTCCGCGAGGTGTCCCAGCGCTGGCGGAACGGATACCGGATCAACTATTTCGGCGAAACGTGGGACATGGAGCAGTCCAACCCGCGGGCGCAGCGCCACATGTTCCTGTGGGCGGTGATGCACCGGCTCGCTTTCGCCATCACACACGACCAGGCGAGCTACGATGAATTTGCCCGGCTCGACGCGCTGTTCGGGGCAATCCCCACGCCCCGCGAAACCGCCTGGGGTCTGGGCCGCCCGAACTACGTGAGCACCGAGGACCGGTCGTTCCACATCCAGATCGTGGCCGGGGCGGAGGTCCTGATGGACCTCGAGCCCGCCCACGCGGAGCGCTACCGCCGCGGGATCCGAGAGTGGTGGAAGTTTTCCCAGATCGGGCAGCGCGAGGATTTCCTGAGTTACTATTTTATCCGGATCGATACCACGACCGGGGCCTGGGAAAAGCTGCCGCTCGCCATCAAGCCGCGCGCCCTGTGGCGTTCCTCCTACCTCCTGCAAAACGCGACGCTGCCCATCTGCTGGTATGGCACGCGCGAGCGTCAGGCCGTGAGCAGCGCGATCGTGGCCCGGCTGGTGCCCGAGATGCGCGTCGAGGCCGAGCAGCGCTACAGCGCCCTCTATCGGGGGCTCACGAAGGAGCAGTTGAAATGGTTCGCCGATCCCGAGGGGGTGATGCCGAAGGAACTGCACTGGATGCTGAACGTACTCCAGGGCGACGCGCTCGCCTTCTACTCCCTTGGCTACTGGTACGCGAGGGCCCATGGCCTTCCCACGCCTTGAACCGATGAAATTCAACGATCCCTCCCGCCCGGTTTGGGCAAAATTGGCTTCCGCATTGCTCGGCGTGCTCGCCCTCGTTCCCCTGATGGCTGACTTGCCCGGTTTGCGCCTCTCCCCTCAAGACAAAATGAACATGAATGGATGGAAACTTTATTCCCCGCTGCCGGATCCCGTGGGATTTGGTGGCATGTTTGCCGGCGTGCTGGACGGCCGGTTGGTGACGGGCGGCGGCGCCCAGTGGGACAAGCCGATCTGGCGGCAGGGGCATAAGCATTTCAACGACCGCGTCTTCACGCTCAGCGCCCCGTTGGCCGGATGGGTGGTCTCCCCCACGACACTGCCGGTGAAGTCCGGATACTTCGCGAGTGCCTCGGCCCCGGATGCCATTTATCTGGCCGGTGGCATCGACACAGCAGGTTGTGTCAGCACGGCCTATGAACTGAAGGCGAACGACGGGGGCCTGGTGTACCGGCGCCTGCCTGACCTGCCTCATCCCCTGGGCTACGCGGTTGCCGCGATCGCGGGCGGGCGGCTTTGGGTCATGGGGGGTGCGCGCGAACCTGCGTCCACCGCGGCCAGCAGCGAGGTCTGGTCGCTCGGCTTGAGCGCCCCGTCCGGTTCGGAAGGCTGGAGGCGGGAGGAAGATATCCCCGGGCCGGGAGTCATTGTCGCGGCCGCGGCCTCGGACGGAAACGAAGTCTACCTGATTGGAGGCATGGCCTTTGATTCCGCGGGAAAATTCGAACCGTCGAAACGGGCCTACAGCCTGAATGTGATGGACCGGAAATGGCGGCGTTTGCCCGACCTGCCGGAGCCGCGCGTCGGCGCGGCGAGCCCATGCCCCGTGTTGGCGGGCAACCGCATCTTTGTGGTGAGCGGCTATTCGGAAGTCTTTCCGGGTGCGCCCCGCGATCATCCTGGGTTCAACCGGCAGACGCTTTATTTTGATATTGGCCGGCAGACTTGGGAGCGCGGGCCGGTCCTGCCGGCGGCCCCCGTGCCGGACCGCGATGCCGCGGGTGATCCTGGCCCGGCGCCCATGATCGGGGCGCCCTGCGTGGTGTGGCAGGGGAGCGTGGTCGTGGTCAGCGGCGAGGTCCGCGCCGCGGTCCGCAGCCCCGCGGTGGTCGCGTGGCCCGCGCTCAATCTGGATTCGTTTCCCGCTCCGGCCGTTGCCCCGCGAACGGTCCATGGCACCCCTTGAATTTCTCCACATGAAAATCACGAAAGTCACCACGCACCTGCTCACCGCCCGCTGGGAGAACGATCCCTCGTTTCCTCGGGCCAATCATTCCACCGCCATCTTCCGGATTGAAACGGACGAGGGCATCGACGGGTTGGGGGAGTCCACCTGGGGCTATTTTGCGCCCGACGCGGTCCCGGCGATGGTGGATTATTTCCGGCCGATACTGCTGGGGCGGGATCCGCGGGAAATCTCGGAGGTGACGCGCGCCTTGAGCAACGATTCGGTGTGGTGGGCCCGCAGCGGGGCGGGCCGCAGCGTGATCAGCGGGCTCGAGCTGGCGCTGTGGGATCTCAAGGGCAAGGCGCTGGGCGTGCCCGTCTACCAATTGCTGGGCGGCAAGGTGCGGGACCGCATCAAGGTCTACGCGTCGGGCGGGCCTTCGCTGTGGCCGCTCGATGACCTCGTGCGCAAGGTCCAGTATTACAAGGGCCTGGGCCACCGGACCGTGAAGCTGTCCACGGGCTTCTACCAATTCGACAACACCAAGACGCAGCAGCACCAGGGCCGGATCACGCCGGTGCCGTTTCCGCACGCGAAGAAGATCGCTTTGCTGGTCGAGGCCTTCACGCGCCTGCGCCGGGAATTCGGCGATGACCTTGATTTTGCGATCGATGGCCACCAAGGCGGAGTGCCGAATCCGATTCCGGTCAGCGAGGCCGTCGCCATCGCGGAGGCGCTCGCGCCCTTCCGCCTGCGGTTTTACGAAGAGCCGCTGGCCTACACGAACCTCACGGGCTACCGCGAGCTGCGCGCGCGCTCGCAGATCCCGATCGCGGGCGGTGAGAGCCTGTGCGGACTCGACCAATTTCACGACCTGATCGCCGGGGGCGGCGTGCATGTCATCCAGCCGGACATCGGCTTCGTCGGCGGCCTGCAGGAGACAGTCCGCGTCATTCACCATGCGGAGGCCTACAACCTCAGCACCGCCATTCACACCGGCGCCTCGATGGGCCCGTCGATGGCCGCGTCGTGGCACCTCGCGGCTGCGTCGCACTCGGTCGACTGGCTGGAGCTTGTGGTGGCGTCCGCGCCGAACCAGCAGGACCTGCTGGTGGATGCGCTGCAGGTCACCGACGGGACCGTGGCCGTGCCGACGGCCCCGGGCCTCGGGGTGCGCCTGACGCCCGCGCTGATTGAAAAATACCGCTTTGTGCCGAGTTCCGGCGAACGCACCTGAAACCAGACATGAAACTTGTCCTGAATTCCGCCTTCACGTTCTCCGATGCCCAGTGTCAGGGCCTGCAGGCCCTTTGTCCGGGGCTGGAGATCGACCAACGTAATGTCCCGGCCGACCAACTGGACGGCGCGGGCGTGGAGATCCTGGTGACCGAGCTTGTCCCACGCGACCTCTCGGGCTGGAACCAGCTGCGTTGGGTGCAGCTGCTCTCGGCCGGGGCCAACCAGATTCTCGACCATCCGATCCAGCAGACGAAGCTCCCGGTCACGACGGCGAGTGGCACGCATGCCGTGCCGATTGCGCAATATGTGACCTGCACCTGGCTGATGATGGCGCATCGCATGGAGCAGTTGCTGAAATTCAAGCCGACCCACACCTGGCCGAACCGCGTGGCGCTGGCGGGCACGACGCTGCGCGGGCTGACCGCGGGTATCGTCGGCTACGGCAGCATCGGCCGCGAGTGCGCTCGGCAGTTGGACGCCCTCGGGATGCGGATCATTTGCCAGAAGCACGATCCCGCCAAGCGGCGTGCCTCGGGCTACGTGGCCTGGCCCGGCACCGGTGACCCGGAGGGGAAGATCCCCGCCGCGTGGTACGGACCCGGGCAGCTGCAGGAGATGCTTGGCCAATGCGACCTCGTGGTCGTCACGGTGCCGAGCACCCCGCAGACCCAGGGCATGATCGACCGGCGCGAGTTGGGGTGGCTAAAGCCCGGCGCGCGCATGGTCATTATCTCGCGCGGCGGCATCGTGAACGAGGCCGCCCTGGCCGGCGCCTTGCGCGGCGGCCAGCTCGCGGAGGCGGCGGTGGACTGTTTTGTTCGCGAGCCGATCCCGCCGGAGCACTTCTTCTTCGATGTGCCGAACCTGATCATGACGCCGCACATGTCGGGCGTTTACTCCGGTTTCTGGCCGCAGTTGGTCGGGCTGTTGGGCGAAAACCTCCGGCGCTACCACTCCGGCCTGCCCCTGCTGAATCTCACCAGTCGCCAGAACGGCTACTGATCTCTGTCCACGACTTCTCTCCACCTAAACCTCGCAATTTTTCTCCATGATCCTCGACACCCTCAACCAAGCCAGCACCTACCACGCGCTCTCGCCCCGTTTCGCGAAGGCCTTCGCCTTTCTCCGCCAGCTGACCGACCAGACGCCGGTCGGCCGCCATGAGATCGACGGCGAGGACATCTTCGCCTTCGTCCAGCAGCACTCCACCAAGCCCATGGCCGAGCGGGTTTACGAGTCGCACCGGAAATACATCGACATCCAGTACATGCAACGCGGCCGGGAGGTGATGTACTGGGCACCGCTGCCGTTGCTCACGAACGTCACGATGCCGTTCGATGCCGAGAAGGACGCGGCCCTCTACGGCCTGATCCCGGACGGCGTGCCCGTGCGTGTGACGGCCGGGCAGTTCACGATCTTCTTCCCCGAGGACGGCCACATCCCGTCCTGCGCGTGGGATGCCCCCGCGGAAATCCTGAAGTGCGTGGTCAAGGTCCGCGTCTGATTCATTCCCCATGAAAATAACCGATGTCCGCACGACGCTGCTCACCGGCCCGTGCACGAACGACCCTTTCCTGCGCGAGGCCCGCAAGCTGCGCAGCGCCGCCTTCATTGAAATCCTGACGGATGGCGGCCTGATCGGCTTGGGCGAAACCTACGCCGGGTATTTCTGTCCGGAGACAGTGCCGGCGATCGTGGATTTCTTCCGCCCGATCCTGATCGGGCAGACGGTGGACGACATTCCCGAGCTCTGGCGCCGGATGTATCACTGCGGTAATTTCTGGTGCCGGGTCGGTCTGGGCACGATCGTGCTCAACGGCATCGAGGCCGCGCTCTGGGACCTGAAGGGCAAGCAGCTCGGCCTGCCGGTGCACGCGCTGCTCGGTGGCGCGCAGTTTGCCAAGCTGCCCGCCTACGCGACCGGCGGCCCCAGCAACTACCCGAAGGAGAGGCTCGCGCAGAAGATGGACCACTATTTCTCGCTCGGCTTCCGCGGCTTGAAGGTCGGCGCCGGCAGCTTCACTGCGGGCCAGGGCTGGTACATGCCGATGGAGCCGAAGGAGGCGGCCGACTTCGAGGCGGATAAGGTCGCCTTCATGCGCCGGCATGCGGGGGCCGAAGCCTGGCTGATGATGGATGCGCACATGGGCAACAATCCCGTCGCGACGTGGACGCTCGAGACTGCCACCGCGGTCGCCAAGGCGCTGGAGCCCTTCAACCTGGTGTTCCTCGAGGAGCCGCTGCACTACACCGATCCGTGGGGTTACGCGGAACTTTGCCGCGCCACCACCACGCCGATTGCCGGCGGCGAGTGCCTTACCGCCGCGTACGAGTGGCGCGTGTTCGCCCAGCAGGACTCCTTCGACATCGGTCAGCCCGACGCGTCTTTCACCGGCGGCCTGCACGAGTTCATGGTCGTGGCGAAGATGATGGCTGATCGCGGCCGTCAGGTCGCCACCCATGCCTGGGGCGCCGGCGGCTCACTGATGCAGAACGTGCACGCTGGCTTTGCCGCCGGCAACACCCGCATCCTCGAGATCGCGCCGGATTACGCCGGCCTCCATTCCGAGGTCATCGATGGCGGCCTAGTCATCAAGGACGGCTATGTGCTGCCGCCTGACCGCCCGGGCCTGGGCATCGTGCTCACCGAGGACACCCGGCGCCGCTACCCCTTCAAGCCCGGCAGCGGCGAGTTTAACAGCGTGCCCGGGAAAATTCTCACCGACTAATATGAAGATCATCGTCGACGTTACCGCCCCGGAATCCGCCCTGGCCGCCCTGCGCCAGATGCCCGGGGTGGAAGTGGACTGCATCCTGCCGCCGGAGGAGCGCTCGCGTCCCCTCGAGATGGAGCGGATCCGGGATGCCGAGGTGTTGTTCTGTACCCTGCCGCCCACGAACATCGGCGAGATGAGCGCACTGCGCTGGGTGCAAATCGCGTCGACTGGCTACACCCAGCTTTTTGGGCTCGACCTGCCGGGCCGCGGGGTGCGGGCGACCAACGCCCGCGGCTGTTTCGACGTGCCCATCGCCGAGTGGAACGTGGCGATGATGGTGAATCTGGCCCGCGACCTGCGTCAGATGGTGCGCAACCAGGACGGCGCGGTCTGGGACCGAGGGGCGAGATTCCAGCGCGAGATCCGCGGGCTGACGGTCGGGCTGTGGGGCTATGGCGGCATCGGCCGCGAGACGGCGCGGCTGGCGCGACACCTGGGCCTGCGGGTCCACGTGCTCACGCGCAGCGGCACCGTCGGGCCGCGGGGCCCGATCTACACGGTGCCTGGGACGGGCGACCCCGAGGGCGTGATGCCCGACCGGGTATTCGGCCCCGCCGAGACGACGGCATTTCTCGGCGGCCTCGATTTCCTCATCGTCGCGTTGCCACTCACGTCCGCCACCGAGGGATTGATCGGCGAGCGCGAGTTGCAGGCGCTGCCGCGCCATGCCTTCGTGCTGAATCCCGCGCGTGGTCCGATCATCCGCGAGGCCGCGCTCCTGCGCGCGCTCGGGGAGCAGTGGATCGCCGGCGCGGCTCTCGACACGCATTATGCCTATCCGCTGCCGGCCACCCACCCGTTGTGGCGCATGCCGAATGTCATCCTGACCCCGCATATCTCCGGCTCGAGCCTGAGCCCGCGCTTTGCCGAGCGGCTCTGGGACATCTTCGTGCAGAACGTTGCGCGTTACCGCCGCGGCGAGCCGCTACTCAACACCCTGACCGACGCGCAGCTCGGGGGCCAGTGATCCCGCACCGCTTTTCCGCAATCAACACCTGTAATTTAACCCCTGTCTCCCATGAAAATACCCCCCCTGTTTTCCGTGTTTCCGGCGTTGGCCGCCGGACTGCTCCTGACGGCGAGCCTGGCCGCGGCCGCCGAATCCAAAGCCCCGCCGGTCGACGTCGGCTCGCGCCTGGAACTGTTCGTTGACGACTACCTGATTGACGCGATGAACGGCGTGCAGCTGAAGCTGCATGAGCCGCACTCGGAGGGCACGACCTTCAAGTTCGACCAGCCGTGGGAGGGTGGCACCAGCGGTTACGTCACGATGTTCAAGGACGGCGACCGCTACCGGATGTATTACCGCGGCAGCAGCGATCCCAGTTACACGATCAAGCAGACGGTGTCGCCGGACGAGCCCACGGTGCCGGCCCACGCGCAATACACCTGCTACGCGGAGAGCAAGGATGGCATCACCTGGACGCGCCCGAACCTCGGGCTGCATGAGTTCAACGGGTCCAAGGCCAACAACATCGTCTGGGCGGAGATCGGCTCGCATAACTTCTCGCCCTTCAAGGACGAGAATCCCGCGGCGCGCGCGGAAGAGCGCTACAAGGCGGTCGCGAGCAGCAACTATGACGGCGACAAGAAGAAGCCGGTCCTCAACGGGTTCGTGTCGGCCGATGGCGTGCACTGGCGGCAGGTGCAGAAGGAGCCGGTCATCACGGACGGCGCGTTTGATTCTTTGAACGTGGTGTTCTGGGACACGCTGCGCGGCCAGTACACGGCGATCTACCGGGATTTCATCCACGGGCTGCGTTCGATCAAGTATGCGACGTCGAAGGACTTTCTGCACTGGACGACCGGCGTGTGGGCCGACTTTGGCGACGCGCCCGGGGCGCACCTTTACACCAATTCGACGCTGCCGTATTATCGCGCGCCGCAAATCTACGTGGCAATGCCGCGGCGGTTCATGCCGTGGAAGACGTATTTCCCGGAGATGGATGCGCGCAGCCCGGGGTCGTCGGACGCGGTGTTCATGAGCTCCCGCGACGGCGTGCACTGGCACCGGTTTGAGGAGGCCTGGATCCGGCCGGGCTTGCATGAGCGCAACTGGGCGCACCGGGCCAACACCCCGTCCCACGGTCTGCTCGAGACGGGACCGGAGGAAATGTCCATCTACCTTGAGCGCGACTACACCTTTCCCTCCAACCGCATCGAACGGCTGACGCTGCGCCCGGACGGGTTTGTGTCGGCCCACGCCGGGTATCCCGGTGGCGAGCTGATCACCAAGCCGATCATTTTCACGGGCACGAGCATGGTGATGAATTACTCCACGGCGGCCAATGGCAGCATCCGCATCGAGGTGCAGGACGAGAAGGGCCAGCCGATCCCGGGCTTCCTGCTGGAGGAATCGCCCGTGATCTTCGGCGACAAGATCGCCGGGGTCGTGCCGTGGAAGCACCCGCAGGGGATGACCGACCGCTCGCCGTTCAGCCGCCTAGCGGGCAAGCCGGTGCGGTTCCGCATCGTGATGCGGGATGCGGACATCTACTCCGTCCAGTTCAAATGACCGCGAACGCTTGCGACTGAATCCTTTTTTCCCAGCCAGTCCGGGGCCTGGCCTCCGGATTGGCCCGGGGTGGGTCGCCGCGATTCAGCGATTGGGCTTGAGGCCGAGCAGGCGCGCGGCGGTTCCGCCCATGATCCTGGCGACGTCCTCCGGGGAGAGGATCGGCGTCGTGTAGTTCTCGATGTAGTCCCGGGACTGCCGGTAGGTGCAGAAGCGGTTTTGAAACGGCATGTCCGTGCCCCACATCAGATGGTCCGGCCCGAGGTGCTTCGCCATGGCCTCGAGCACGGGCCAGCACTTGCGGTAGGGGAAATCGAAAAGGTCGCCGACCCGGAAAGGGAAGCCCACCTCCAGGCACAGGCCGGAATCAACCAACGGGTCCCACATGCCGGCCGGCTGGATGAACCGGTCCCCCTCGAGAAAATCGCGCCAAGGATAGCCATGCGTGATGCCGACGCCGACCTGCGGGTAGCGTTCGTGCCAGCGCCGCAGCGTCCACAACTCCTGCAGGAATCCTGCGCGGGGATCGGTCGAGCCCGGGCTGGCTCCGAGGGTGAAAAAGATCGGCACGCCGAGCTGCGCGACCGCGTCCCAAAACGGGCGCCACTCCGGCGCGTCGAAGCTCGTCGAGCGGGTGCGTTGGTAGGCATATGCCGGAATGATCTTCAGCGCGTGCAATCCGTGACGCTGGACGGCGTCGACAGCCTGCTCGATGGCGGCATCCGGGGACGTGGGGATGAGCCACTCGTCAATAGGCGCCATCGCCCGCAGGCGGGAGGGGAAGGCGGCGACGCACGCGCTGAGGTAAGCCGGGTCCTTGGTGAGTGTGGCGTCCACATGGATCAGCGCCCAATCCACTCCCGCGTGGTCCATCTCGGCGATGAGTGCGCCCGGGCCGAACTCGATCACGTTCGGCGGCAGCTGCTGCTTCGTGTAGTCCTCGCCCGCCACGGTCCAGACGAGCCGGTTGCAAACGCGGTCCACGCGGAAGTTTACGTCCTTCGCCAGGTGCAGCGGATCTTTCGCCGTGGGGGCGAGGAGGGCCCTCGAGTCACCGGGAGCCCGGTCGCGCACGCGAAACGCCGGCTGGTGGTGCACCGCCTGCTGGCGCTGCCAGAATTCCAGGTGCGCGGCGACGGATGGATGGCCGGCCAGTGTATCCGGGGCTGGAAAACAGTAAGCGTGGCTGTCGATGATCATGGGCGAGGGCAGAGGAGTGCAACCGGGTGCAAACGGCGAGCGGGGCGTGTTTCAGGGGAATGGCTGTTGACAGCACCACGTTTCCATACACTTGTATACTTTAAGGCGCAAAAGTAGCCGGCTAGCACGCTAATTGTGCCATTTTCCAATTCGTTCAGTAACCCATGAGGTATACCGTCCCCTGTCAGCGGCTTGCGCCGGTCCCCGCTTCATGCCGGTGGGAGCCCCTGGGTGGCGCGGCGGTCGCCGGGTGTATTTTCGGGTGGGGGAGCGCTTGATTTTATTTCCATGAAATTCGGCGACGTCATCGCAATCGATTCCCACGCCCACTACGGCCGCTATGTCCATGAGAACACGCTGCTGGGTGAGTTTTCCAGCGGCACGGGCGAGGAGGTCGCCTCCCGCGCGCGCGGTTGTGGCATTGAATGGACGATTGTCTCGCCGCTGGCGGGGCTGATTCCGCGGGGCCGCACCACGGCGGTGGCGCCGGCCAACGAGGCCGCGTTTCGCGAGGTGCCCAAGGTCCGCGGTCTCCTGCAATACGTGATCGTGAATCCGCTCCAGCCGGAAACCTACGACCAGGCCCGGCGGATGCTGCAGGCGCCGTGGTGCGTCGGCATTAAGATTCATCCGGAGGAGCACGCCTACCAGATCGCCGACCGCGGCGAGGAGTTGTTCGCTTTCTTCGAGGAAGTTGGGGCGCCGGTGATGACGCACAGCGGCTGTCCGAACAGCCTGCCCGACGCGTTTGTGCCCTTCGCCAACCGCCACCCGGGCGCCCGCGTGCTGCTGGCTCACCTGGGCAATGGCGCCGGCGCCGATGGCCGCGTCGACCTGCAGGTGCGCGCAGTGCAAGCCGCGAAGCACGGCAACCTCTGGGTCGATACGTCCAGCGCGCGCAGCATCCTGCCCGGCCTCGTCGAATGGGCGGTCCGCGAGTTGGGTGCCGAGCGCCTGCTGTTCGGTAGCGACACGCCGCTCTACCACGTCGCGCTCCAGCGCGCGCGGATCGAGGCGGCCGAAATCCCGGACGAGGCGAAACGCCTGATTCTCCGCGACAATGCCCGCCGCTTCTTCGGCCTCGAAAAACTCCCCGCCACTTTTACCCCATGACCACCCGTATCAAGCCACTGACCCGCAAAACGCTGAAGGGCGTCTGGAGCGCCCTCATCCTGCCCTGGAACGACCACGACGAACTGGACGCCCGGCGCTTTGCCCGGGAAGTTCGCGCCTACGGCGGCACGGGCGTGAGCGGGGTGTACACCGGCGGGACGACCGGTGAATTTTACGCGCAGGACGACGCCACTTACGAACGGGTGACCAAGATCGCCTGCGACGAGGCCCACGCGGTCGGGCTTCCGATCCAGATCGGCGTCACAGCGCTCAGCACCCGGACGGCGTGCCAGCGGATCCGCACGGCGAACCGCGCGGGCGCCGACGCCCTCCAGATCGCCCTGCCGTTCTGGCTCGAGTTAAAGGACGACGAGGTGATGCGCTTCGTGAAGGAGATTGCCGACGAGGCGGGTCGCACGCCCATCATCATTTACTTGACTGGCCGCTCCAAGCGGAAGGTAGACCCGGCGTTTCTGGGGAAGCTTGCGAAGGCCGTACCGACGTTCATCGGCACCAAGGACACGGGGTCGGACCTGAAGACGTTGAAGGCGATGCTCAAGGCCGCCCCTGGCCTCGCCATCTTTGGCGGCGAGGATTTCTTCGAGCGCGTGCCGGCGGGCGGACGCGGCGGTTACTGCTCCATCACCGGTTTCAACGCCCCCAAGGTCGTCGAGCTCTACAACCTCTGTGCGGCCGGCAAACTCAAGGAGGCCAAGCCCCTCGCCGACGCCATGCATCGCTACCTCTACGAGGCGCTCATCCCGATGGTGCGCGAGGAAGGCCTCTGGGACTCCGCGGTCGATCGCATCCAGCGCGTTGCCGGCGGGGGTGTGGTGGGCGTGCGCTGTCAGTCGCCCTACCGCAGCGGCACCGAGCAGCATGTGAAGCGGCTCATCGCCTGGGTCCGCAAGCACACGCCTGAATTGTTGCCAGCGCATCTGGCCTGATCGGTTTTTTCGCCTTCCCAAACCCCGGTTCCCGTATGAAAACGCGACTACTTTGTCTCACGGCCGCGATGGCCGCCGCCTGCTCCTCCCTGGTTCCGGTTGCGCGGTCTGCGGCCGCGGACGGGTTCTATTTTCCCGCCACGGGCGTCACGGTGGAGCGTGAAGCACTGCTGCTCGGCATTGATGATTACCTGCTGCCGCTGCGCGAGAACGTCGGAACATATCTCTCCACCCCCAAGTATCGCCAGGAGGCGGTCATGCGGCCCAGCCGGGACAACCCGCTCGCGCCTGACCAGGTGGCGTCGCACTTCTACGGTGCCGTCATCCACGACAACGGCAAATACCGGATGTGGTATTACGCGGTGGGGATGAAAGAGCCGGGTGACGCCTACCATCCGGATGTGAAGGCGCTGACGCAGGGCCCGGTCTGTTACGCCGAGAGCCCGGATGGGCTCACTTGGACCAAGCCCGACCTGGGCCAGATGGAATTTCGGGGTAGCAAGCACAACAACGCCATCGCGCTCCCCGATGCGCTCATTGAGGGCGTGCACGTGGTGAAAGACGATGCCGACCCCGATCCCGCCCGGCGCTACAAGATGGTCTACAATCCCTTCAACGGGAAAACCTGGGTGATCCGCAGCGCGACGAGCGCGGACGGACTGCACTGGAAGGCCGCGGAGCACTACGGCATCGACCAATTTCTCGAGACCGCCTCGCTCTACCATTTCAACGGCCTCTGGATCGTCAACGGCCAGCGGCTTACGTTCAGTGACGGCGGCCACCCGAGTGGCCGGCAGGGCCGCGCGGTGCTGTCGCCGGATTTTAACCGCTGGCTGGGCGGGGACACCGACGCGTTTCTACTGCCCGAGCCGGCCAAGCCGGAGGACCGCGGGGCGTACAAGCCCTATGACCAGGTTCACCTCGGCGTCGGCGCGGCGAGCTATGGCACCGTGGCCGTGGGGTTTTACGGCCAGTGGCACAACATCCCGGGCGACTCGGACTCGCAAAAACGCTGGGGCTGGTTCGGTTACGGTAAGATCTCCTGCGACCTCGGGCTCGTCATCAGCAACGACGGCCTGCACTTCCGCGAGCCGGACAAGGGCCGGGCCTACATCTCGCGGCTGGACACGCCGGCGACGCCAGTGCCGGGCAAGAATTTTCCCACCATCCTCACGCAGTCGGGCAACGGCATCCTCAACGTGGGTGACGAGACGCGGATTTATTTCGGCCGCTGGCTCAACGCCGACTACGGCATGGGCTATAGTGGCGAGGTGGGTCTGGCCGTGCTGCCGCGCGATCGCTGGGGCGCGCTGGGTCTTTTTCCGCAGGAGGGTCCCCATCACGATTACCGGAAACAGGGTGCCGTCTGGTCGGCCTTGGTCCGTCTCCCGGCGGCCGGCTGCCAGGTGGTCCTCAATGCCGATCACACGCGCCGCATGACGGTCGAGATCGCCGACGAAAAATTCGACCTCCTGTCGGCTTATTCCGGCGCCAAAGCCGGCCGCACGCCGGTGGAAAGCGGTCTGGACTGCGCGGTGGCGTTCCCCGAGGGCAGTCTCGCCGCGCTGGGCGGGCACACCGTCCGGCTCAAGATTACCTTTGAAAAGGAAGGCGACGCCGATCCGCGGCTCTTCGCGATTTACCTGCGTGCGCGGTAAACGGCGGCGGACTTCAGACTCCCCGTCCCGATGACACTGCCCCCGCCACCGCCGTCCGCACCGTCCCGCCGGTCCCAGCGGGGCCGGTGGCTGGCCGCCGGGGCGTTGCTGCTTGCCGCACTCGGTGGGCGCGCCGCCGACGATCCTTACGCGGCCGTCGCGCTCCGGCCCGGTGAGCGTCAGCTCTTTCTCGATGACTTCATCCTCGGCGACCTCGACCGCGCCCAGCGGGTGATTCACCAGCCGAGGAAATACGAGGGCAACCCGGTCATCCGGCCGGATGTGCCCACCGACGGGCTTGGCATTCAGGCGCGCGACGCCCCCAGCTGGGACGAGAAGGAGCAGGTGTGGAAGATGTGGTACATCCGCTTCGGCGACGACGGCAATGGCGCCAGCGGGGCCGGTTTCGCGCGATCAAAGGATGGCATCCACTGGGAAAAGCCGATCCTCGACCTCGTCGAAAGTCACGGCAACCGGCACAACAACCTGGTGGTGGTGCAGGGTGACCCGAAGGCGTTCACGCAGCACGTGATGATCGACCCGCACGCCCCGGCGGATCGCCGTTACAAGGGCCTGATCGGCCCGCGCGGGCGGAAGCCGATCGTTTCGGCGGATGGGCTCACCTTTACGCCACTGGCCGTCGAGGCGATTCCCAGCGAGGACGAGTCGCACTTGAATTGGGACGAGCCCGGCCGGCAGTTCATCCTCACGGTCAAGCATCCCGGGCCGTTCGGCCGCTCGGTCTATTTGAGTCTCAGCCCGGATTTCGAGCACTGGACCAAGCCCGAGCTGATTTACCATGCGGATGCGCAGGACCAGGCATTGGGTGAGAAGTATATTCGTGAAGTGGAGGCCGACGCGCGGATGTGGCGGCCGACAGTGAATGAATCGCGGGAGTACAACGTCGAGATCTACAACATGGCGGTGTTCCGCTACGAAGGGCTCTACATCGGGCTGCCGAATTATTTCGAGTCGAGCGGGCGGATCCCGCTCCCGCGCGGCAACCAGGACGGCATCAATTCGCCCAAACTCGCCTGCAGCCGCGACCTGCGGGCGTGGACGCGGGTGGGGGACCGGACACATTTTCTCCCCATCTCGCCGATGGGGCCGGGCGTCTGGGACACCGGCCAGATCATGGCCTCGTCGCATCCTGTGCGGCACGGCGACGAACTTTGGTTCTACTACTCGGGCATCGACGTGAGGCACCGGCCCAATGTCCCGCGCGTGGCCGATGAATATCACGCCGCCATCCACCTCGCGAAACTCCGGCTGGATGGATTCGTCTCGCTCCGGTCGGGGGCGGAGGGCGGGTTTGTGGACACGCGGCCAGTCACGCTCGACGGCGGCCACCTGCTCATCAACGCGGTCGCCGCCGGGGAAATCCGCGCGGAGATCACGAGCCGCGACGGCCGCGAGGCCCTGCCGGGTTGGGGCGCGGCGGACTGCGAACCCGTGACGGGCGACCAGTTGCACGCGGAGTTGCGCTGGCGGGGCCGTCACCTGTCAGAACTCAAGGGTCAGCAGGTGCGCATCCGCTTTCACCTCAAGGACGGTGACCTGTATTCGTTCTGGCTCGAACCCTGACCGGCATGAAGGGCGCATTCCACCCGCGCCGCGGCGCGCGTCTGACCGGATGGGGCCGGCTTGCGCTGGCCCTGGGCGCCGTGGGCGGCGCGGCGCGCGGCGCTGAAGCCCCGCGGGAGGCGGACCGGATCTGGACCCTCACGCCGTTCCAGAGCGCGACCTTCGTGGCCGACGCCGAGTCGGCCCGCTTGCTCAACGGCCTGGCGGAATTTTCCACCCGGCTCCTGCGGTGGAGCGACACCCCGCGGGAACCGGTGTTCGTGGCCAACCGCGTGGTAAAGACGGCGTTCTTGCCTTTCCTGGCGGAATGGAAGGGATGGAACCCGACCGCGCCGCGGCTGACGAGCGCGGTGGTGATTGAGCGAGTCAGTGACGGTTATCGCTCACTGGAGAGCCCGCGGTTGATCCGACTCACGATCGGGACCGACGTCGTGGTCGGATCCCTCCGGCCGGTTGATGCCCTCGGCGACCACGCCGTGGCGGTCCCGGTGGTGGTGGATAATGCCCGCGCGCAGCCCGTAACCCTCACGTTGCGGACGAGCGGCGCGGCGCCCTTGCGGACCGTTCAATTGCAGCCGCACCAAGCGCTGGGCTTCTTCCTTGAAATGAACGAGGCGCAAGCCCGGTCACTTGCGGCGGACGTGGACGGCCGGTCAAAGGCGATCGCGGTGCCGTGGCAGCGCCAGGACGCGGCCACGCTGCGGGTCAAGGTGCTCGACGAAAACGGAGCGCCGACCCCGGCACGGATGTATCTGACCGGGGCGGACGGGGAGGCGAGGGTGCCGGACGGAACAATGCCCCGAATCGTGGCGGGCGACTACGGCCAGCCCGGCGCGGGAGAAAGTTACTTTCACTCGAACGGTACCTTCGTGGTCACACTCCCGGCGGGGGTGGCGACCATCGAAGCCGTGAAAGGTCTGGAGTATCTCCCCGCGCGCCAAACCGTGAACCTGGTCGCGGGCAACGGAAACAGCGTGGAGCTTCACCTGCGGCGCCGCGCGCATCTGGCCGAGTCCGGCTGGTATTCGGGCGATGTTCACGTGCACGCGAACCTCTTCGCCGAAAAGCGCATCGGGCCGGAGGATGTCCTGCTCGTCGCGCAGGCGGAGGACCTGAACGTGGTCAACATTCTCCCGTGCAACGACCCGCGCACCACGATCATCTCGGACCGGCAATTCTTCACCGGCCGGCCGGATGCAGTCTCTGATCGCGAGCACATCGTCTATTACAACGAGGAGATGCGGAACGACATCTTTGGCCATGTTGGCTTCCTGAACCTCAAGTCTTTCATCGAGCCAGCGTACTACGGCTGGGCGCATTCGCCGTTTCCCTACGACTATCCGGGCAACTATCCGCAGGCCGCGCAGGCGAAGGCCCAGGGCGGCGTCGTGACCTACGTGCATCCCGGGCTACCGAGCGAGTTCCCGGTCGATATTGCACTGGGCGTGGCGGACACGATCGACGCGATGAGCCAGAACGACGAGGAGCTGACGACGGCGCTCTGGTACCGGCTCCTGAACTGCGGCTTCCGCTGCCCCATCTCGGCGGGGACGGATTCGTTTCTCAACATTCCTGCGCACCTGATCCCGGGGGCCGGCCGGCTGTATGTCCACGTGGGCGCGCCGCTGACCTATGCCGGTTGGATCGACGGCTATCGGCGCGGCCGGAGCTTCGCGACGAACGGTCCGCTGCTGCAGTTCACGGTGGACGGGCATGAGTCGGGCGACGAACTCGTTGCGGCCCGCGGTCCCGTGGAAGTCGAGGTGCGCGGGCAGGCCGAGTCGAATGTCCCGATGACGGCCGTGGAAATCATCGTCAACGGCCACCCGGTGCGCCGTATCGCCGCCGGGGTGGATCCGCTGGCGATCCGGGTTGAGGAAAAAATCGAGCTGCGCGGGAGTGCGTGGGTGGCCCTGCGGGTCCGAGGGACCGGCCATCGCCTGGTGCCGAACGACCGGGAGGTGTATGCGCACACGTCGCCGGTCTATGTGACGATCGGCGGCCGGCCGGTGGCGTCGCGGGAGGACGCGCTTTTCTTCGTCGCGCAGATCGACGCGCTCATCGCCAAGATGGATGAGCGCGGGGTCTTTGCGAACCGCGCCCAGCGTGATGAGATCGCCCAACGCCTGCACGCCGGCCAGGCGGTTTACCGCAAGATCGCCGCGGCGGCGGCGCCCGAAGCCCCATGAGCGCCCCCGCCGAATCGATCACCATCCTGACGCCCGAGGTCGAACGCCGCAACGGCCTGGCCTTCATCTGGACGCAGCTGCTGGTCTATTTCTCCGCGCCGGTCCTGTATGTGGGCGTGGTGCAGGCGGCGTTTTGCGACAAGCTGGGGGCGAGCGCGACGGTCGCGAACCTGCCCGCCTCCACTTACCTGCTGGGAGCGGTATTCCCGCTCATCTGCGCGTGGCTCTTTCCCGCGCGCCTCGAGAAGCGGATCGTCGAGGTCGCGTTTGCCATCGTGGCCGTCTCGATGCTCCTGGTCTGCTGCGTGGTCTTCCTGCCGGCGCCGAGCTGGCTGCGTATCACCGTGGTGATCGGGCAGGGGCTGATCATCGGGATCATCAACAGCATCACGAACATTTACATGTTCAAGTGCCTCGCCCGCGGCACCACTGAAGCCGGCCGGGCGTGGGCGCTGAAATATGCCTTTGGCTTTGGGCCGGTGGCGGCGGTGGTTGGCTCCCTGAGCGCCCAGCTGTTGCTGGCCGAGAAGATCCCGGGCCTCCACTATCCCTACAACTTCGGTGTCCTCTACGTGGTCGCGTTGCCCTGCATGGTGGTGTGCGTGCTCGTTTCCCGTCGCTACCGCATCCTCGACCTTCCGAATGTTTCGCCGCCGCCGTTCTGGTCGTACCTGGGCGAGAGCTTCCGGGCGTTTGTCGTCGACCGGCGGCTGATGCTCGCCTGGCTGGCGTTCCTCGCCTGGTATTTCACGCTCAGTGCGATGACCAACCTGTCGCTCTACACCCGGGTCGCGGTGGGGCGCGCGCCGCTGGAGCTGGCCGGGCTGATCATGGCGCTGCGCTTCGGACTGAAGGCCGTGGCGGGATTCGGGATCGGCGCGCTGGCGCTCCGGTTTGGGGCGCGGGTAGCGCTCATGGCCACGGTTGTCCTCGTCGGCTGCGCCATCACCTGGCCTTTCTTTTCCTCGGGCTACGGCTACCTGCTCGCCTTCGGCCTGATGGGGGCGGGCGAGCTCGGCGGGGTCTATTTCGTCAATTACGTGATCTCGATTTCCCCGCCGGCGACGACCACCCGCAACATCGCGTTTCTTTCACTGGTCAGCCCGGTGAGCAGCGTGGCGCCGGCCATCCATGGCAGCCTGACGGATGCCTATGGTTTCAACGCGAGCTTTGCCTTCGGGGCGGCGATGGCGGTGGTTTCATTCCTGCTCCTGCTGCGGCTCGGCCGGACCCCCGCCCCCGTCTGACGGGGCGGGCGAAGATATATTCCCGATCCCTCCCTCCCCATGAATCCACTCCCCCCGGTTTGTCTGAAGGCTCTGGCTGCGCTCGCCGCCGTCGTACTCCTTTCTCCCGCGCTCCACGCGCAGGGTCCCGCTGCGCCTGCGGGACCCGGCCTGGCCGGCTTCGACAAGGACCGCCGGACGGAGCTGCCCAACTTCGGCCCGCACTTCACGTCGATGACGGACCCCGGCAATCGCTACAGCCGCCGTTTGGAGGAGGCGTATGTCTCGTCGGCGCTCCCGTTGTCGGTCCCGGGTCGGGCGTTCCGGTTGAACTGGAAGGGCGAGGCCCCGAAAGGTTCGGAGCTTCGGTTTGAAGTCCGGTCAGCAGCGGAAACGTCCGGGCTGGGCGGCGCCGCTTGGCGTCCAGCGGCGGCGGGCGGACTCGCCCCGGTGGCCGCAGACGACCGTTGGCTGCAATATCGGGTTCGATTCCTCGCCGCCGATGCGGCGGTGTGGCCGGTGCTAACGGAGGTCGCTTTTACCCCGAACCCATGACTGCCCCCGCCGTGTTGCCCAGCATCTCTCCTTTGTTCGCCACACTGGCCCCGGCGGGCCTGCTCTGGCTGACTTTTGGCACCATCCTCGGGCTCGTGGTGCTGATCGCCCGCTTCAAGTGCAACGCCTTCGTGGCGCTCGTCCTGGCCTCACTCGTGGTCGGATTGGGCTCCGGCATGCCGCTGGTGGCCACGGCCGGACGACCGGGTCTGGTGGACAGCCTCGAGGCTGGCGTGGGTCGCACCTTGGGCAGCCTCGCGCTGATTATCGGGCTGGGCACCATCTTGGGCAAACTGCTCGCCGAGTCGGGCGCCGCAGAGGTCATCGCCGAGCGGCTGGTGCGCTGGCTCGGGGTAAAGCGCCTCGACTACGCGGTGATGCTGATCGCGTTCGTCGTGGGCATCTCGGTGTTCTTCGGCGTCGGCGTCGTGCTGCTGGGACCGCTGGCCTTCCTGCTCGCGCGGCGGACGGGCGTGCCGATCCTGCGCCTGGCGCTGCCGCTCGCCGCGGGATTGTCGACGGCGCACGGGTTGATTCCGCCCCATCCGGGCCCGATGGCGGCGATCACGACTGTGGGTGCGGATGTCGGGAAGACGATTCTGTGGTCGCTGGTGGTAGGCCTGCCAACGGCGTTTATTACCGGGCCGGTGTTGACGCGCTGGCTGGCGCGCCACGTCCAGCTTGAGATCGGCGGGTTGGGGGCGATGGCGACGGCGCGTCCGGAGGCGCCGCGGGCCCCGGGGTTTGCGGTGAGTCTATTTACGTTGCTGCTGCCGGTCCTGCTGATGCTGGTGGCCACGGGTTTTGACGTGTCCGGGTTGCCGCGCGAACACGCGCTCCGGCCTTGGGTGGCGCTGGTGGGATCCCCCTCGATGGCGATGTTGATCGCGGTCCTGGTTTCATTCTGGACGTTCGGCCGCAACTGCGGGCTGACGGCAGCGCAGATTCTGCGGATGTCGGAACAGTGCGTGGGCCCGGCGGCGAGCATCCTCCTGCTCGTCGGGGCCGGTGGCGGCTTCAGCATGGTGCTCGGCGCCTCCGGGGTGGGCGCCGCGATCGGCGCGTGGGGCGCGAGCATGCCGGTTTCACCCCTGCTGCTGGGCTGGATTATCGCGGGCCTGCTGCGAATTGCCGTCGGTTCAGCGACGGTCGCAATCATGATGGCCGCCAGCCTGATGGGCCCGATCCTGGCACTGCGGCCGGAGACGAACCGGGAACTCCTGGTTTTGGCGATGGGTGCCGGTTCGCTGCTGCTGTCCCATGTGAACGACTCGGGATTCTGGTTCGTAAAGGAATACTTTGGGATGACGGTGGCGCAGACGCTTCGCACCTGGACCGTTGTGGAAACCGGGATCGGCGTGGTCGCGATCGTGCTGATCCTGGCGTGCAATGCGCTGCTCTAGGCAGCGGTGCTCACATTCCGAACTGCTGGAGCAGCCAGGCCGCGAGCATTTCGTGGTCGTGGACAGAACTGCGGTGGCCGAGCGAAGAGTTGACGATCAGCTCGACGGGCACGGCCGCAGGTTCTTGCTGGATGGCCGCGGTGGCCTGCACCAGTGCGCGGGTGAAGGCGATGACCTGCTCCGTGCCGACGCGCGCATCGGCGTTGCCGATGCACACCCAGGAGGGACGCCCGGCGAGCCGCGGGGCGAGCGCCGGAAGGGCAAGGGCGGCGGCGTCCGCACGGCGGGTAAGGCTGGCAAATTCCCGCAGCGCCAACAGGTCGGTGAGCGGGGCGATGCCGCCGACACAACGGATCCGTGGCTCGACGGCCGCGAGCTGAAAGGCGAGGAAACCGCCGCGCGAGGTGCCGCACGCGGCGACGCGCGCGGGGTCGGCGTAACGCTCCTGCACGAGGTAATCCAGCACGGCGCGGGCGTTGGCGGTGAAGCCGTCGACGAGATTCTCCCCGCGCTCCACGCGCGCCGCCCACGCGGCGAGTTCGGTCGGCTCGCCCGGCCGGTGATCCTCGCCGTGGGCTGGCGCGTCGAGCATGACGCTCATGAACCCGTGCTTGGCCAGGATGCGGGCCACCTCGGTGTAGATCGGCTCGCGTTGCGCGACGTCAAGGTTGCCCTGCAACACGAAGAGCGTCGGAGCCGGGCGCCCGGCCTTCTCCCCGATCAGGCCAAACCGCAGGCCGTTCGGCAGGCGGAGCACGGTCATCGCCACGGTGGGCGGGCCATCCTTGCCGGCGGCCAGCGCGGCGCACGGCAGCAGCAGGAAGGACGTCAGGAGGGCGCGAAACAGGAGGGAAGGCATGGGGGTGAGGGTGGCCAGTGAACGGCCGGAACTCTAGAGGCGGATTCGTGCGGGGCTATCACAGAGTGCGGCGCTTGGCCTTGGGTGCGAGGGCCGAAGGTTTCGGGCCGATGGGGCCGCTGGCGTTCGCGGGTACCACCTGTTTCTCGACGATATCGCGGTAAGCCGGTTCCAGGCCGGCCCGGTCGATGATCTCCTGCGCCGCCGCGGGGTAGGGCTGCTCCAGGTGGGTGTTGGTGGGCACGGTGTTGGTGCCGCGGTTGGTCTGCTTCGACCCGCTCGTGTAGTTGTGGTCGATCCGGAGGTCGTGACAGCGGGGCGTCCAGACGTGGAGCCAGGAGTCATTGAGATGGTGGTCTCCCGGGCCGCGGCGCGGATGCAGCACGTTGTTGGAAATGCTCCAATAGGCCGACCCGTCGTCGGGGTAGAGGTTGGCCCCGACCGAATCGACGTAGTTGTATTCGATGCGTCCGCCGTATTGCACGCCGAGCACGTAGATCGCGCCGCCGTCGAACGGCAGTTGTTGCTGCGTGGCGACGACCCGGTTGTAGGCGATGGTGTTGTTCCGCGGCACGTCGGAGGGCGTCAGCTCGGAGTTGCCCCAACCCCAGCCAAGGGCGATGCCGCCATAGGGCACGCCCTCGATGTCGTTGTGCAGGATGGACACGCCCTGGGTGGTGAAACCGCTGATCGCCTCCTCCTGCTTGAAATCGAGGCTCACGTTCCGGACCCAGTTGTTGCTCACCGTGATGTTCGTGCAGGCGCCCTCGATGCCGGGAGCAAAGAGCGGGCCGTCGCCGATGATGTAGTGCTGCGGGTGGCCGACATTCACCGCGTTGCCGGAGTCATCGTGGAAGACGTTGCCGATGACCGCGCTGTCGACGACGTCGTTGACGAGGCTCAGCGCGTTGCCGCTCGACAGGTGGACGAACCGGTTGCGTTCGAAGGTGACATAACGGGCGCTGCGGACCGCGACCGTGGCCTGCGGCAGGTCACAGATGTTGTAGTGGGTCGGGTGCCAGTCGCCGTCGGCGCGGAACCGCGTGTAGAGCGCGGAACTCTGGACGCCGGCGGCGCCCCGCGACTCACCGACCTGCTTCAAGCTCCAATGGTCGTGGGAAAAGGTCAGGCCGCGGAAGACGAGGTGATGCACGCGATTGGCTGAGTTCTCCCCGGCGATCAACAGCAGGCCCTCGCTGGTCGGCGCGATTACGTCCGCCTTCGTCATGTCCTCACCGGCTCGCGGGATGTAGTAGAGCGTCCGGCTCGCTGTGTTAAAGTAGAACTCCCCGGGGTTCCGCAGCAGTTCGTAGGCGTTGCGCAGGGTGAATATGCCCTCGGGGGTGAGGTTGCACTTCCACGCCATGGTCGCCGCGATAGCCCCGTAGGGTTGCTGGAGCTGGACGATCGTGCTTCCGCCCTCGCGCTTCATGTCCCGCACGCCCACGACCAGGAAAGTCCAGACGCGTGCCTGGGCCAACTCGACGTCGCCCGGGTTGGCGAAGACCGGCAGTTCGGCGGCATCGAACTGCACGCCGTCGAGGGTCTTGCCCGGGGTGTCGGCCCACGGCTCGTTGCCCTGGATGACAAAATCGCCCCACGGGCCCTTCCCCTGATATTCACCATGCGTCAGCTCGGCCCGCTGCCCGTTGACGAAGAGGCCGCGGAGTTTCCCGGCGCGATCCAACGGGGCCCGCCAAACATTTCCATGGTCGAGGCTCCAGCCGGTCACCTTCGTGCCGCCGCTGATGGTGGGCGCCTCATTGGCGTAGGCGCGGTAGACGACGTTGAAGCCATTCCTCCCGGAGTCCGCCGCACCAAATTCGACCGGGCCGGAAACAGGGTAGGTTCCACCGCGCAGATATACGACGATGTCCGTCGTCATCTGGGGACTGACCGCGCGGATGGCGTCACGGGCCCTCGCCAGCGTCCGAAACGGCTGCGGCTGCGTGCCCGGGTTGGTGTCAGCGCCATCCGGGGCGACGTAGAATTCGTGGCTGCCCGATGACGCGGCCACGGCGCCGCCCTCGCTGGCGGCCTGATGCTGGTTGGCTGCGGCGCAGGCGGAGAGTCCCAGCGCGACGGCGAGGAGGAGGAAGTAAACGGGGATGCGGTTCATGTTGGGGTAATGGCGGAGATTCAGGAGCCTTCGGCTGGAAATCCGATTCTGAGGGGACCGGCGCCGGCATAACGGACTTCCTGGGCGCTTCCAGCGGCGTCCGCGATGACGATGTGGAAAGTGCGTGCCCGCAGCATGCTGGGAAAGGCCCCCTGGCGGGCGCCGAAGGTGAGCGTCCGGGATTGGTCGTTCCACGAAATGGGAATGATGGCGCAGGCACCCTGCTCGTAGCGGTAACTTTCGCCATCGTCCTCGTAGAGGGAAAAGACGGCGTCCGCGCCGGGATACACGCGCAGTTCGATCGGGTCGGCGGGCTTTTCGGACGCAAATTGCACATCGGGGCCCAGCGCGAGAATCGCGCCGGCCCGAACGAACAGCGGCAGCGTCTCCAGCGGGGCCGCGCAGCGGATGGTCTGGCCTCCGGCGTGGCGTTGACCGGTCCAGAAATCATGCCAGGCGCCGCCGGACGGCAGGTATACGTCGCGGGCTTTCTCCACGTGCGGGAGCGGCAGGGAATTGGGTCCGTAATACATCGGCGACGTTACCGGGCAGACCAGCAGCTCGGTCCCGAAGAGGAACTGATCGGTCAGCTCGTGCGTGGCGGTATCCTGCGGAAACTCCAGCGCGACATGCCGCATGAGGCCGCGGCCTGTCCGTGTGACCTGCGCCGCGAGCGAGTAGATATACGGCAGAAAGCGGTATCTGAGGCGGATATACCGCGCGATGGTCTCGTAGAAGGGGTTGCCCGCTTCGCCAAAGCGCCAG
The DNA here is from genome assembly GCA_903839035.1 of uncultured Opitutia bacterium. Lineage (GTDB taxonomy): Bacteria > Verrucomicrobiota > Verrucomicrobiia > Opitutales > Opitutaceae > Opi-474. The sequence goes on along the minus strand of CAIMAQ010000116.1, from coordinate 10,434 downwards.
ATCTCGCGCGCGGCGTCCGTGCCGTGCGAGCGGAACATCGGGAGAAACGCGGCATATTGCACCCAACGCGTGTAGAGCTCGTGGAAGCCGAGGTCGGTGCAACCAGTGTCGCGCGGGTCGGGTTCGAGCGCGTTCATGTCCGTGAGCCCGCGGCAACCCGCCGCGTAGTCGCCGCGCCAGAACCAGAGCTTGGGGTCGCGGTTGATGAAGAAGCCGCCGATATCCACGGTCCAGTAGGGTTCGCCGGTCGCGCAGAAATTCAGCCCTTCCGGGATGCAGCGGCGCAGGGTCTCCCACGTCGCGGAAATATCGCCGTTCCAACAGATCGTGGCGTAGCGGTGCTGCCCGGCGTAACCGGAGCGAGTGAGGTTCACGACCCGCTTGTCCGCCGTCGCCCGGCGCTGGCCTTCGTAGATGCCCTGGGAGTGCACCAGCGAGTAGGTGTTGAGCTGACCGTGGTCGAGATACTGCTTGGCTGCGTCGGTATTTAGCCGCAACCGCGCCTGGGGCTCGGGCTTCGTCTCGCCTGACCAGTCGGCCTCGAACGGCTCGGTGCAATCGCACCACCACGCGTCCACGCCATGGGCGAAGAGCCCGCGCTCCGCCTGGCGCCAATACAGCTCCCGCGCTTCTGGCGAAAAGGCGTCATAGGTCGACTGGTTGCCCAGCATCAGGCCGCGTTTCGCCAATTCGCGCTGGTTCGGGCAGTCGCCGGTCATGATTGGCCAGATGGACACCATCAGCCGGGCGCCGAGCGCGTGCAGCTCCCGCGTCAGCGCCGCCGGGTCGGGAAAGCGGCGGGGATCGAATTCCTTCTGCCCCCAGCCGGCTCCATTCGGCCACGATTTCCAGTCGAGCACTATGAGGTCGAGCGGGATCTGGCGACGGCGGTATTCGCGGACCACGTCGACCAGTTCCTGCGCATTGACGTAGCGCTCCTTCGACTGGGCAAAGCCGAACGCCCATCTGGGCAGCAGCGGCGCCGGGCCCGTCAGGATGTGAAGATTGCGCGTGACGGCGTCGAACGAACCGCCGGCCACGAAATAGTAATCCAGCTCATCCACGACATCCGCCCACCACTGCGCCCCGTCCGGGCCGTCGCGGAAGGTCATCAGCGAACCGCAGTCCAGCAGCACGCCGTAGCCGCGGGTCGAGACGAAGCAAGGCACGACGATCTTCATGTTCTGCTGGTAGAGCAGGCGGGTCTTGCCGCGCAGGTTGCCGTAACCCTCCTCGTGCGATCCGAGGCCGAAGATCGCCTCGTTGGACGCGAACTGAAACCACAGCTCGGCCTCAAATGCGTCACGGTTAAAGACGGCCGTGAAATCCGCCGCCGCGGCGCGGGCCCCGTCAATACTGGTGCCGCTGGCGACGGCAGCTTCCGACTGGAAAACGTTCCGGAAGACCTTCTTCGCGGTGAGTGACTTGCCTCCACGGGCCGGCTCCTGGAGCAGCAACTCGCCACCCGCGAAGTAGGAGATGGCGCCCGTCGCCTTGCTGACCACGAGGCACAGGGCCGCGGTGGAGACGTCAAACGTGTCCCCGGTTTCCCGGACGGTGAAGGTCGCACAGCGCGACGTTGAAGTGACGATCAGGCTCGCGAGCTCAAGGAAATCCCGGCCCTCCGTATAGGTGACCCGCGCGATGGCCTCGGTCACAAACGCGAGGCGCAGATGCCTTGGGCCATCGGCCAGGACGACTGCTCCCGTGCTGCTTGCGAGGGTGAACATGGCTCGGGTCAGGCGGAAGGGTTCGCGGCCGCGCGGCGCTGGGTGAGTTCCTCGCGGATGCGCGGCTCGAGGCGTTCGTAGCGCTGATAGAAGAAGACGGGAATGGCGGCCAACGCGTAACAGGCCGCCGGCAGCCAGATGAAGCCGAGTTCGATGCCGAACAGCGCCTGCGCGGACTGTTCGACCGGTTGTTGGGCGACGGGCGGGGCGTAGTGATACCAGTCGAGGATCCACGCAGGCAGGGCGCCGCCCAGACCGCTGCCCATCTTCAGACAGAAGGCGGCACCGACGGCGGTCAGCAGGCCGGCCGCGCGCACGCCGCTCTTCCATTCGCCATAGTCCACGCTGTCGGAAAGGAGCGAGAACGGCATGGCCATCGCCACGCCGCTTAGGACGATGCCCAGCACCCAGCCGGTCATGACCAGCGGCAGCGAGCCCTGGCGGATGCCCTGCAGGACGACAAACTGAGCCGCCACCGCGCCCACCAGCCCCGCGATCCAGACGGTGCGCTTCGAGGTCAGCCGGACGAGCCACGGCAGCGCCAGGATGCCGGCCAGCGAGGCGAAATCCAGGCTGTTGGCCGGGCCGATCAGGTCCTTGCGGTGCAGGGTGTACTCCCAGAAATACGCCGAGATGCTGATGCGCGAGATGAAGGCGATCCAGAAGAACAGGCTGCTGATGAAGATGATGATCCACGGCCAGTTGCCCTTCATCGCGCTGAAACTCTGGCGGATGGAGAGGCGCGTCTTCGTCTCGACCACGCGCTCGTCCAGCTTCCAGAACGCAAAGAGGAACAGCAGCACCGCCGCCGTCGCAAACAGGCTCATGACGATCATGAAGCCCTTGCGGTCATCGCCGTGGCCGAAATGCCGGACGAGGTCCAGCGCGGTGAGGTTGACGATCAGCACGCCGAGTTTGGAGCCAAACATGCGGAAGCTCGTGAAGGTGATGCGCTCGGCGGGACTGGAGGTCAGCGAGGCCAGAATCGACGTCACCGGAGTGTTGATGCCCGTGTAGATTATACTGCAGACGACGTAGGTGATCGCGGCGTAGGCGACCTTGGCGTTGTAGCCGAGGTCTGGAGTGATGAACGTCAGCACGCCGAAGAGCGCAAATGGCCCGCACAGCCAGAGGAACCACGGGCGACTCCGGCCCCAGCGGCTCTGCGTCTTGTCGAAGATGATCCCCCAGACGGGGGCATCCAGCGCATCGACCATGCGCGCGACCAGCAGGATCGTGCCGGCGGAGGCGGCGGAGATGCCGTAGACATCCGTGTAGAATTTCAGGAGGTAGAACGAGATGACGCAAAAGACCAGCTGTCCGCCGGTGTCGCTGAACGCGTAGGCCAGGCAACGGGTAAGGGTGGTGTTCTTCATGGGGTACGCAGTTAGTAGTAGGGTTCGATCATCTTGGAGACGCGTTCCGCCTCCCGCTCGTCCTGGAATTGGATCAACAGGTAGACGCCCTTGCCGCCGATCGTGTCGAGCAGCGGCTGAACTTCGGGCAACTCCACGTTCACGATCTGGACGCTTTTGCCGGCGGCGAGAATGCGCTGATACATGCCGTGCCAGCGCGGGTGTCCCCCGGTCTCGATGCCGGCCTGGGGTGTCCATTCGATGGCGTCGAGGGGCTCGATCTCCAGCAAGGCATCGAGGTGTTGGACCGCCTGCGTGCCGTCGAGGTGATAGAGTGAGTGATCGAGCCAGGCGCATTGCGCGGTGAGGGCGGGCACGACGAACCGGCGGAACATCGGCGGCGAGAACATCGCGGACGAGTCACACTGCACCTTGGCCACCTTGCCCGGTCCCCAGAGGTAAAACGCATCGTAGGCCGAGCTGCCGTCCTCCTGCTTGATGAGATCGTAGATGCGCTGGTAGGCGTCGAACCACGCCGCGTTGATCTCGGCGAGCTGCCGCTCGACCCATTCCGGACGTTCCAGCATGTCCAGGCACAGCGTCTGCGCGTCACGCAGGGAAGACAGCACATCCATGTTCTCGATGAGGTCCGGGCACCCGACGAAATATTTTCCCCGCGCGGTGGCCACGCAGGCCCGCAGGATGGCCTCGGTGGTTTGCCACCACGGGTTGGCGGGATCAAAGCCGAGCGGGGGCAGGGCTTCGGGGTTCTCCTCCGCGGCGAAGGCCGGGTGAAACCAAACGGTGCCCTCCGCGAATTCGGGCTCGGCGCCGAGGTAAGCCGCGAGGATGCCGGGTCCGAGGTCGGGCGACGCGATGGGCAACACATCGAGCGGGAAGATCGAGCGCGAAAGGCGGAAATGGTTCTGGGCCGCGCGATGGGCCGGGTTGACCCAGCGCTCGGTCAGGTTCGCGGGTGCCCGGGGTGGGGGGACTTGCTCATGGATGCAGGCCGTGGTTTGCGGCGCGCCCCACATGCCCACGAGCAGGCTGTCGCGGTTCCACCACTGCACGAAGCGCTCCTTGGTCTGGGGCCAGTTGCTCTTCCACATGGCAGAATCGTTTCCTACTGAGGCCGGGTTACGTGAGGCGGGGCAGTTCATCCGGCAGGGCCCCGTCCGCGATCAGATCGATTCCTTCGCCTTGTCCGCGAAGGGCCCCCAGTTTTCCGCGGTGTCCTCGGCGTGATTGTAGCTGTTCCGGCCGCCCTTCAGGAAAGGCGTGGCCATCGCCCACGGTTTGCCGTCGGGCCGGTTGATCGGCGTGCCGCTGTATTGCGGGAGATAGACGCGCCGCATCTTGTTCGTCGTGTTGGAGCCGCTGCGGTGCAGGAGGAAACTGTCGAAGGCCACAATACTGCCGGCGGGCACAATCACCGGGTCGCCCGGGTCGCTACCCGCGTAGCCCACCAGGTCATTCGTGCCGGCCTCCTTGGTGTGGTCGATGATTCGGCCGCGCGTTCCGCCGCGGGAGTGGGGCAGGATGTAAACCGTGCCGTTCTCCTCGTTGACCGCGTCGAGCGTGCACCAGCAGGTGACGTACGGCCGATGCCGGGTGGACGGGTCATACCACTTCACGTAGCCGCTGTCCTGGTGCCACGCGAACTTCATGCCCTGCTCCGCACCCTTCACGACCCATTGTTCGTGAAACAGTTGCGCCTCCGGCCCGACCGTGGCCTCGGCCACCTTCGCCATGAGGTCGCTGAAGATGAACTGGTGCAGGCGGGGACTCAGTCGGTAGCGGTTGTTGATGAAGTAGCGGCTGCCACGGTGCGTGATGCCGACGCTCTTCACCCCTTTGGCATCCATCAGCGCGTCCATGTAGCCGATGAAATAGGAGCACTCCTCCCGCAGCATCTCGAGCAGCCCGGGGGGGATGACGCCCGGCAGAATCATGTAGCCTTCCCTTTGGTAAAGGTCGCGTTGCTCCTGCGTGATGCTGATCATCCGGCCAGCTTAGCAGGAACGGCAGATCCTTCTTCTCATTTTGTCCCCCACTTGTTTTCATTTCTTGTCGCCATGCGCGAAAAGCTGAAATTGCCCCAAGCCCTCGACGGGCACCTCTGGCACTATCGGAACCTGGGTCCGGCGAACTCCATGCACCACCACGCCGAGCTGGAGTTCAACCTGGTCACGTCCGGCCGCGGCCTCTACTTGCTGGAAAACCGCAAATACGAAATCCGCCGGGGCGACCTGCTGTGGCTGTTTCCCGCTCAGGAGCACGTGCTAGTCGAACAGTCCGCGGACTTCGAAATGTGGATCGGCGTGATGCGGCCGAAGGCGCTGCAGCGCAGCGCCACCGATCCCGGCGCGCGGGTTCTCCGGCAAAAAAATCCGCCGGGCCAGTTTTGCCGCCGCCTGTCGGAGCCCGCCCTGGGGCGGTTCGAGCGGATGTTTGCGGATATTGTCGCCACCGCGGACCAGCCGGGGCTGTTCAACACCGGGTTGGCCTATGCGTTCCTCGGGACCTGGCAGCGGTTCCTGCAGTCCGAGGAGGTGCCCGTGCACGACGTTCATCCGGCCGTGGAAAAGGCGGCCCGGCTCATCCGGGATGAAAACACCCACCTGAGCCTGAACGAGCTGGCGGCGCGCGCCGGCCTGAGCGCGCACCGCCTGAGCCGGCTGTTCAAGCAGCAGACCGGCATCGCGCTGACGGACTTCCGCAACCGGCAGCGCTTGGAGCGGTTCTTGGCGATTTACGGCACCGGCCAGCGGCGCACCATGTTGGACGCGGCGCTCGAGGCGGGGTTTGGCAGCTATCCCCAATTCTACCGCGTGTTCAAACGCATGACCGGGCGTTCGCCCTGGGGCCGCCGCCGGCATGTCGTTGAATCGACCGGAGTCCCCGTGCGCAGGCCCGGTGGGTAAGGCGGAAGTCCCGCTCGCGGCGAGGGGGCCTCAGCGCGAGTCTCCGCTGCGAGTGGACCCAAAAATAGGCCAGTGCCTTGGGCTTTCCATGGCCGGTGGCCCGGTTGTACAACTCCGGCCTCACGCAAACCCGAGGCAAACGACCAAGCTCGAATGAACCGGATTCCGGGAGGCAATCCCGTCAACCCAGGACGTCACCATGAAACCCAACGAGCGCGTCCGGGCGGTGTACCGGCGGGAGCAGCCTGACCAGGTACCGCTGATGCTCGACTTGTCCCACTGGTATAAGAAAAACCGGAACGTCCCCTTCAACCTCTCCGGGTTTACGGCGGTGGAGGAAGGCTTGGTCGAGCTGCACAAACAGGTCGGCGCGGTTGCGTACTGTGAGATGGGCGGATTCTACCGCCTCCGTTCCGCCGACCCGGCTGCCCGGCTGGAGACCAGTACCGGTGGCGGCGTGTTCTCCACGCGGATTTCCACTCCGCTGGGTTCGATTCATGAGGAACGGGTCTTCAACCCGGACACTTACTCCTACGGCATTCGCAAGTACCTGCTCCAGTCCGCGGATGATTTTCCGATCGTGGAACATTTGATGCAGCGGCTCGTGTGCGAGCCGAAGTGGGATTATTACCGGGCGTGGCAGAACAGCCTGGGTGATCTGGCCTTTCCCTACGCGCAGCTGCCGTACTCGGGGTCGGGCTATCTGATGGCCCGCTACATGGGGGTGGAACAGGCCGTCTACACCGCGCTCGACGAGCCGGAAAAGACGGGCCGGTTCATCCGGGCGGTGAACGCGTGCAACCTGCGCATCCTCGATGCCATTCTTAGCGGTCCGTTCGAAACCCTTATCATCAGCGACAACTACGACAGCAACGTGCAGACGAAGGAGTTTTTCGACACCTATGTGCGCGACTACTACACCGAAGTTGCGCGCCGGCTGCACCAAGTGGGGAAGTATCTCGCCGTCCACGTCGACGGCGAGAGCCGCGGGGTCCTGACCTGGCTGGCGGAGTGCGGCGTGGACTGCGCCGATGCGGTGACGCCCAAGCCGATGTTCTCCATGTCGCCGGCCGAAATGCGCGCGGCGGCGGGGCCGGACTTGATCCTTTCCGGTGGCATTCCCGCAACCGTGTTCGGCACTTCGGGCAGCGACCAGGCCTTTGTCGACTGCGTCAGGCGCTGGCTCGACACCCGACTGGCTTCGCCCCGACTCCTCATGGCCGCGGGCGACCAGGTCCCGCCCGATGCCCCGTTTCACCGCATCGCCATGCTGCCCGAACTCGTCGCGCAATACGGCAAATACTAAGGATCACCCAACCTGATCGCGTTCCAACCTGTGTTGTCCGGCCAAATACGGCTCAGAGACTTCAACTGTGCATTTGGGAGCGGAATCGGGCCGAATCCTTTAGAAGCCGAGTGGAGAAGAAATCAGCCCAACTAGCCGCCGGAGCCAACGGCCCCGGACGGCCGTGGCTCAGCTTAAACGTTAGAGAGGAATCGTATGAACGCTCTCTCCGGCACCAGCTCCCTGCCGCACTAACTGCGGTAGGCGCAAGGTCCAATGGGTGCCGGGCGCATACTTCAGGATATTCCTCTCGGGAATGAGCTGGATCTGGAGCGCATACATCCGTTTTGGCAGCTCCTCCATCCAGCGGCGCTCGAATGCCGCGGATTCCACTGCAAAGGCAAAAGGTGGCAGCGGGCCGGTCGACAGGGGGCCCATGAGGCAAAGGGATGCTGGTTCGGGCCGCCGCCAACCACAGGGTCAACCGGGCTGTGGAATAAGGCGGATTGGAAGCCCGAGCATGCTTGGGTTCGGCGGCTCGAGGGACAATAAATTCGAGCGAGGTGGCCCGCTTCGGCCGGGTCACGCCATGCTCGGCTCTGCTGGTCAAGTTCCGGTCCAGTAACTGGTGGGATCGCAGTTAAATAAGGGATCCTCGGTCCTCGGCCACGTGGCCTCAGCGCATGTCCAGAAATTTACACCGCTTAAATCTCTCAATCCCCGAGGCCCGATATGAACGGCAACCAGTCTAGTTGAAATAGAACCCTGATTTAATTGGACCGTCATTCAGCTGCATAACATGCCCGTTACGGCGGGCTAATGAAACCGCTTAAATAAAACCTTTTGGGTTCTAGCTACGAGAAAATGGCGGAGAGGGGGGGATTCGAACCCCCGGTAGGCTTGCGCCTACACGCGCTTTCCAAGCGCGCGCATTCGACCACTCTGCCACCTCTCCAAGTGTCCAAACCGCCATGTTTCCATGGCCTGTCTGACGGGCGAAGGGTAGAGGAAGGGCGAAGCTTCCGGACGGGTCAACGGCAAATCCACCGCCGACATTGTCCTTGCTGGGGAAGACACAAATTTTTCCAAAAGCTCCTTGCGCGACGGGTTGGGCAACCTAACCCTGCGCCTGAATTTTCGCTTCTCCACCCATCACCGCCACCATGGTCACGACCAACACCGAGATCGCCTACAACAGCAAGATTGAGGGCGAGGTCATCGTCTCCCGGATGGATTCGGTCATCAATTGGATCCGGACCAACTCGATGTGGCCGATGCCCATGGGCCTCGCCTGCTGCGCCATCGAGCTGATGGGCACGGCGTCGTCCCGGTTCGACATCGCGCGCTTCGGCGCCGAGGTCATGCGCTTCTCCCCCCGCCAGTCCGACTGCATGATCGTCGCCGGCACCGTCACCTACAAGATGGCCTCCGCCGTCCGCCGCATTTACGACCAGATGGCCGAGCCCAAGTGGGTCATCGCCATGGGCGCCTGCGCCAGCAGCGGCGGCATGTACCGCAGCTATGCGACCCTGCAGGGCGTCGACCGCATCGTGCCGGTGGACGTCTATATCAGCGGCTGCCCCCCGCGTCCGGAAGCTCTGCTCGACGCCCTGATGAAACTGCAGGCCAAGGTCCGGCTCGAACGCTCGGCCACCAACCTCCGCCGCGCCTAACCCGGATTCTCCGCGCATGTCCGCCACCGTCGACGTCCTCGCAGTCCTCAAGGAAAAATTCCCCTCGGCGACCCCGCGCCCCAGTCTCGACCTCCCGGCGGTCAATCTGCCGGTGGGCGATGTCCCGGCGGCGTTGAAATTCCTCCGCGACGAGCAAGGCTTCGACTTTCTGGTGGACCTCACCGCCATCGACTGGGCCGAAGGCGTTGCGCCGCGGTTTACGGTCGTCTACCACCTCCTTTCCACCGTGCGGCACGACTACATCCGCGTCGCCACGGACTGCCCGAGCGACGAGTCGCCGGCCGTGGCGAGCGTGGTCAGCCTCTGGGCCGGCGCCAACTGGCACGAGCGCGAGGTCTACGACATGTTTGGCATCACCTTCACGGGCCATCCCGACCTGCGCCGCATCCTGATGTGGGACGGTTATCCGTATTTCCCGCTGCGCAAGGAATTCCCGCTGGCCGGCATCGACACGCCGCTGCCGGATGCCGAAATCATGGCCGAGACGGGCGCGCGCGTGATCGCGGCGCCGATGGCCGGCGGTCCGTTTGTGGCCGCGCCGGGTGAAATTAATCTGACCGAGGCCGAGCCGCGCGCCAAGGATGAGAGCTGGAACGAACGCCGCGCCAAACCCGACGCCTGAACCATGGCCACCGAATTTTCCTTTCCTGACAGCGCGGCGAAGTCCGCCACGGCCGAATTCGAGTCCGAGAGGATGTCGCTTTCGATGGGCCCGTCCCACCCGTCCACCCACGGTGTGCTGCGCCTGCAGATGGAGCTCGACGGCGAGGTCCTGACGAAGTGCGACCCGGTCATCGGCTACCTGCACCGCGGCGACGAGAAGATCGCGGAGAACATGACCTACAACCAGTTCGTGCCGTACACGGACCGGCTGGATTACATTGCCCCGCTCGCGAACAACATGGCCTACGCCATTGCGGTCGAGCGGCTCGCCAAGCTCGAGGTGCCTGCGCGCTGCCAGGCAATCCGGGTGATCACGGCGGAGATGGCGCGCATTTCCTCGCATTTGCTCGGGCTCGGCGCCTTCGGCATCGATACCGGCGCCTGGACGGTGTTCATGTACGCATTCACCGAACGCGAGAAGCTCTACAAGCTGTTCGAGGAGCTGACCGGCGCGCGTTTCACCACGAGCTATTCCCGCATCGGCGGCCTGCAGCGCGATGTGCCCGAGGGCTGGACCGGCCGGGTGGACGCGTTCTGCGACCAGTTCCTGCCGAACCTGGAGAGCATCCTGGGCCTGCTGACGCGCAACAAGATCTTCATGGACCGCACGGTCGGCGTCGGCGTGATCTCACGCGAGGATGCCATTGCCTACGGCGTGACCGGTCCGAACCTCCGCGGCTCGGGCGTCGGCCTCGACCTGCGCAAGGACAAGCCCTACTCGGGCTACGAGCAGTATGAGTTCGACGTGCCGGTGGGCACGAAGGGCGACAGCTACGACCG
>CAIMAQ010000115.1 GCA_903839035.1 uncultured Opitutia bacterium | reverse complement strand
GCCATCTCGTGAAGCCCGGCATGACCGGCTGGGCGCAGGTCAACGGCCTCCGCGGCGACAGCGACCTGGCCCTGCGCGTGCAGCACGACATCTATTACATCGAGAACTGGTCCATCTGGCTCGACGCCCAGATCGTGCTCCTGACCTTCGCCCGCTGGCGGAACGGCAGCGCCTACTGACGGTGTCGGTCAGGGGCTAACTTCGTTTCTGAGCCCGCGAACGGCGCGCGAGAGCGGACCCATGGGCTGGCCCGGCTGAAATGACGGCGGCAGCACGCCGCGCATCCGGGGATCGTCCAGCACCACGCGGACGGATTCCAAGTTGGGATGGGGTCGAAAGAATTCCGGCTGGCCCACAAAGACCGCCGCATCGCCCGTCTGCTGGTACGCCACGGCGAGACGCACCGGCAGGTCGCGATCGTGCATCCGGGGCAGGATGAAGCCGCGCATGATCTGCGCCGACACCCCGAGCCAGCCAATCAACAGGAAAATTCCCCACGCCCCCGCCAGCATTCGGGCGAGCGGTTGTCTGACGTCGGAGGCTTCCCGCATCAGTCTCACGGCACACCAGACGTTCGCGATCGGCAGCAGCAGCAGAAAATCAACGTAGCGAACGGTCACCCCTGCATCGAATTCGTTTCCTCCGCCGCGGGTCCACGCCATGGCTCCGGCCGCCACGAGCGCCCAGCCTCCCGCCAGCAGGACAAAATCCTCGCCCACCGCCGCCCGGCGCCGGCCCGCCATCCGCCCGCCGACGGCCAGCAGCAGCGGCAGGTTCAGGACGAGCGCCGCCCACGGCATCGCCGTATGCGGCCACGCCAGCGCCCGGCCGAGCGCGTTGAAAAATTGTCCCGCCGTGGTCGCATGCAGCGCCGCATGCGCCGGCACTTGCGTGCGCATCAACACCGCCACCCCCAGCAGGCCCAGCGCCGGCCACGCTTCGCGCCACCCGGTCGCACCAAAACTCCGCCGCTCCACCGCCCTCAATCCCGCCAGGCCCAGCAACGTTACCGGCACAAACGCCCCCGCCCCCATCGCCAGCAGCGCCGCCATCCCCGCCGCGAGCCCCGCCGCCAGCCGCCGCGGCGAACGCTCCCGCTCCCCCAGCAGGGCCAGCGCCGCCAGCGAGAACAACATCACGAAATACACCGAGGATTGGAATCCCCACAGCGCATTCAGCCAGGCCACATGCGGCAGAAAGACCAGGATCACTCCCGCTCCCACCAGCCACTGACCCGTGCGTCCCAAGCCCCGCGCCAGCAACCAGGCCAGCAGCGCCGCCCCCGCCGCCCGCAGCACCGCATTCGCCGCCAGTTGCACGAGCGGATCCCATTGCCCGTTCGCAGAAAACAGCGCGAGGTCCAGCAGCCGCGTCCACAGAATCCGGTGCTCGTTGTGGGCCCGCAGCAAATCCGCCGCGTGCCAGGTGCCGTCACGCCAAGCAGGGTATAGATTCCGCCCCTCCACATCCCACTGGTCCTGATACGGAATGTCCGTGCCCACCCGCGCCACGAGGAAGAGCTGCAAGCCGAGGACAAAGGCGAACACCCCTAGGGACAGCTTCCTCATGCGGGATTAATCCCTCGCTCCGGCGGTACACCTGTGGCCCGTGAAATCATATCCAAATTAATGCTAAGGTCTTAAAAGTTTCGCACCACAAAGGTTGGGGGCTGACCCCGTGTCACAGGGGTCGCACGTGGCGGTGGCCGCGGAGGCGGGCGCGCAGGCGGGCCACGGTTTTCCAGGCGCCGAAGGCCAGCATGTATTTCCACCGCACCAGCCGCGAGCCGCGCGGGTTGAAGTGCTTCAGGTAAACCGCCCGGTTCGCATCGAAGATCGCCCGGCTCATCGCGTCGTAGTCTTTCGCCACGCTCTTGCCTTTCAGGTGCGTCAGGCTCACGCGGCCGTCGTAAATGATTTTCCATCCCGCGCGCGCCACCCGGATGCATAGGTCGAGGTCGTCGCCGTACATGAAAAACGCCTCGTCAAAAACCTGGCCGTCCGGCGCCACCGACTCGAGCACGCGGCGCGACGCCAGCATGAACGCGCCGTTGATCGCCCCCACCTCGTACGTGCCTTCCACCGGCAGGTGCGTGAGATTGTAGCCCGCGAATCGCGCCGAGTTCGGCCACGCCGCCGCCAGCCCGCTGGCCCGGCAAAACCCGTCCCACAGCGTCGGAATGCCGCGCCGGCACGCCAGGTCCATGCTCCCGTCGGCCAGCACGAGTCGCGGCGAAATCAGCCCGATCCGTTCGTCCGCCCGCAGGCGCGCCAGGCAGTGCGCCAGCGCCGGTCCGTTGCTGATCGTGTCGGGGTTGAGAAAGAGCACGTACTCCCCGCGGGCCCGCGCGTAGCCGAGGTTGTTCGCCCGGCCAAAGCCGAGGTTCGCCCCCGGCTCGTGATAGGCCACGTGCGGGAATTTCCCGCGCACGATCTCCCCCGCGCCGTCACCGGGCGAGTTGTCCACCACGGTCACCTCCACCGCGCGGCCCTTGAGCGTCCGCGGGAGCGAGTCGAGACAGGCCCCGATTTCATCCCGCGACTTGTAGGCGACGATGATGACGGAGAGCAGCGGCGTGTTCGGCGTGGACACCTTGCGACGCTGTGCGATGCTCACCGCGAACGCAATGCCTCCCGATTCGCCGCCGCCCTCCCGCGTCTTCGTCCCCGGGCAAAACCCCGGCCCCCGGCGGCCCGGTCATCGCCCGCCCTCCCCCGGATCGTGATTTCCGCCGCCTCCACGCGTCCGTCCGCCCGCGAACTGCTCGTGCTCGCCCTGGCCACAGTCTGGTTCTGGGGCAGCGCATGGACCGCCTCCCGGGACCTTCCGGCCGTCGCCGACGAAATCGCCCACGTCACCGGGGGAGAGAGTTACTGGCGCTGGGGCGTCAACCACCTGCAGCCGGAAAACAGCTATTTTGCGATGCACTGGGCCACGCTGCCCCTGCGCCTGCACCCGCCCGTTTTCCCGGCGGTCCCGCCTGGACTCCCGGAATCGTCATCCGTAATCGTGGTCGGCAACCGGTTTTTCTACGAGTCGGGCAATGACGCCGCGGCCATGCTGTCCTCCGGCCGGGCGATGATGGCGCTGGTCGGCGTCGCCCTCGTGATTCTCACCTGGTGGTGGGCGCGCCGGTTGTGGGGCGTCGCAGGTGGACTCCTCGCCGTCCTCCTCGCCACCTTCTGTCCGACACTGCTCGCGCACAGCGGGCTGGTCATGTCGGACATTGCCCTGAGTTTTTTCCTGCTCCTGACGGTCACCTTGTGGTGGTCGCTGCTGAGCCGCCTCACCCTCCCGCGCCTGCTGGCCTGCGGGGTGGCCCTCGGCGCGCTGCTGCTGAGTAAGATGTCCGGACTGGTCGTCGCCCCGATGCTGCTGGTGCTGCTGGTGGTGCGACTGCTTCAAGGCCCACCCCTGCCCTGGGCCTGGGCCGGACCGCGACCGTCCGCGGTGGGCCGACGGAAACTGGCGCTGCTGCTCGGTGCCGCGGCCGGGGTTTCGGTTGTCGCCGGCCTCGTGCTCTGGGCGGCGTTTGGCTTCACGTTTTCCATGCAGGCGAATCCCGCGGCGCCCGCCCCCGTCCCGGAGTATACTTGGCAAACCCTGCTGCAGGACGGCGGCCTGTTGTCCCACGTGACCGGCGGATTGCTTGGGCTGCACGCGCTGCCGGAAAGCTGGCTCCATGGACTCGCCCAGACGACGCACGACCTGGCCGGCCGGCTGGCCTTCCTGAACGGCCGGACCTACATGGGCGGCAGCCTCGCCTACTTTCCCTACGTGTGGCTGGTGAAAACCCCGCTGGCCCTCTTCGGCCTGATGGCGCTCGCCTTGGGCGCGGCGTTCGGCAGCCGCGGGAAGGAAAATTCGCCCGGAGTTCAAGCGTCCGAAACGTCTCCCCTGGGACTCCTCCTCTCGAGCGCACCCCTGATCGTGCTCGTGGTGATTTACGGGGCCTTTGCGCTGACGACCCAGATCAACATCGGTCACCGCCACCTTCTGCCCCTCTATGCGCCGATGCTGATTCTGGCGGGTGGAGCGGCGGGGCTGCTCAACGGCGCCTCCCGGGCCGCCAGGGTACTCGTCATTCTCTTGGCCGGCTGGTTCATCGCCGAGTCGCTCTGGATCCGGCCCAGCTACCTCGCCTACTTCAACCCGATCGCGGGCGGCCCGGCGAATGGCTACCGCCACCTGGTGGACAGTAACGTGGACCTGGGCCAGGATCTCATCGCCCTGCGGAGTTGGCTCGAGGCGGACACCGCCGCCCGGGGAAAACCCGAGCCGGTCTTCCTGTCTTTTTTCGGCCCGGCCGACCCGGTCGCCCATGGGCTGAACGCAGTCCGCTTTGGAGACACGGGGTTTGACGCCCACCCGCGCCGGCTGCCCGCGCTGGTTCACGGGGGACTCTTCTGCATCAGCGTCACCCTGTATCAAGGGCTCTACACCCTGACCTCCGGTCCCTGGACGGGTGAATACGAAGCTCTCTACCAAGGGCTGCTCCGGGCTGCGTCCACCCGGACGCCCACCTACACCGAAGCCCGCGCCCTCGAGCACCTGCAATTCGCGCGCCTGCGTCACTATCTCACCCGGCGGGAACCCACGGCCATGGTCGGATATTCCATCCTGGTCTTCCGCCTCCGCGACGACGAGGTGGCGCGCGCGCTGTATGCTCCGCTGGCCGAGGTGGAGCGGGCGGGGGCACCGCCAGCCGGCCGGTGAGGCATTAGGCCGCCGCATGACAAGGGCCGCTGAGTGTTCGGCGTGGACAGTTCGCACCGCAGAGCCATGCTCAGACTGAACGCAATGCCCCCCGAATCCACCTCCTCACTCGCGGCGCAAACGGCCCCCCTCATCAGCGTTATTGTCGTCTGCAAGGACCCCGGGCTTCCCCTCCGCGACGCCCTCGCCAGCATCTGGGCCCAGCACATTTCCCCCATGCCCGAGATCATCGTCGTCGACGGTGCCTCGGATGACGGCTCCCGCGTGTGGCTCGCCTCGCAGCGGGCCCGCCTCACCACGCTGATTATGGAACCCGACCGCGGTGTGTACGACGCGATGAACAAGGGCCTGGCCAAGGCGACCGGCGAGTGGGTCATCTTTCTCGGCGCCGACGACAAATTTTTCCACGACGGGGTGCTCAGCCGGGTCCAGCCCGCGCTGAAGCAGGCCACCGGCGGGGTGGCCGTGGGCGAGATCGCGTACGACGATGGCCGCGTCTACCAGTTCCCGGCGAAGCCGAAGCCGGTGGAGCGCAATTTCGTGCATCACCAGGGCGCGTTCTACCGCCGCGCGCTCTTCACCGAGCACGGCCTGTTTGACGCCACGCTCGGGGTGATGGCCGACTACGACTTCAACCTGCGCCTATGGCAGAAGAAAGTGGTCTTCTCCCCGGTTCCGCTACGCATCAGCATCTGCGGCGCCGGCGGCCTGAGCGACTCCGGCAGCTGGCAGGGTTACTCCGAGGAGATCACCGTCCGCCACCGGCATTTCCCCAGCTGGAAATGCTGGCTGTGGGACCTCGGGTCGGTGATTCGTTTTGTCCGGAAGCAATTCACGAAGCGCAAGCGCCCCGCCTGAGCGCCGCGGGCATGCTCAAGGCCGTCTTTCAGTTCCTGCCGGCCGGACTGCAAAATGGGCTCCGACGCGAGCGCGCGGCGTTCCGGCGCTGGACGGGATCACGCCGACTCCGCAGGGAACTTGGCCACACCCAAGAATGGAAAATCGTCGTCGGCACCAGCGGGGTGTTTGAGCCAGGCTGGATTCCGACAGACATCGAATACCTGAATCTCCTCCAGGACGCCGACTGGCGCAATTTCTTCAGTGAGGGCTCGGTGAGCGCCATCCTGGCTGAGCACGTCTGGGAACATCTGACCCCGGGCCAGGGCCTGATGGCGGCCCAGGCCTGCCATCGTTACCTGCGGTCCGGCGGGCGGCTGCGACTCGCGGTGCCGGATGGACTTCATCCCGATCCCGCCTATCGCCGGCAGGTCGAGATAAACGGCACCGGGGCCGGCGCGGATGACCACAAGGTACTCTACACCCACGAAAGCCTGACCCGCCTGCTCGGGCAGGCCGGATTCACCGTCACGCTCCTCGAATACTTCGACGCGAACGGGATCTTTCACTTCCAGGACTGGAACCGAGCCGACGGCATGGTCCACCGGTCGAGCCGCCACGATGAAAGAAACGCCGGGGGCAAGCTGGCCTACACGTCCCTGATCGTGGACGCGTTCAAGCCGTAGATTTCGCCGGGCTCCGGCGAATCGTCCGCCGCAACCACGCGAGGCAGCGCCCGGAAAAACGCCCCAGCCCGAGGCGGCCGGAGAAAAACATCCCTCCGACCCGCAGCCAGTCGCTGCCGAACATTATGCGCAGCAGCAGTCCCCGCATGAAATTTCCGCCGCGCCGCGCCGCCGCGCGCGGGAAATCAAATTCCGGCCGCATCGCACGAAGTTCATTCCGCGCCAACGTCAGGGCGCGCCAGTAAGATCCGTAGATCGCGTTGCGCAGCCGGCCCGGCATCACGCCGTAATCGAGCTGACCCGACTGCCACCACCACGTACCGGCCAGCGGCCGGAAGCGCGCAAAGTGAAACACTACCAGCGGCTGTCCGTCGACACGGACTACGCTGCCCGACCCGACTTCCATCCGATGCGCCGCCCAGTTCCACGGCGCGAGATTCACGCCGGGATGTGGCAGGACGAGCACGGCGGCACCCAGGCGGGCGGGCCAGTCGTCGAGATAACGTTGCCCGGCGTACTTGCCGTCCTCCACCCGATCGTAGCACCAGGCAAGGCAGCGCGACCGCCAGACGTCGAGACAGGCCAGCCCGGCGGCGTCGCGTCGAAATGACAGGAAGCCCACGTTGAATTTTCCGTGTTGCCCGTAATGGCGCAGCCACACCGGAAACCGGTGTGCCGTCACCAGCACGCTCGCCTGCGCCGCATCCATCGCGGCAAACACCGGCGCCGGGTTCGAAAAAAAGGCCATATCCGCGTCAATTTCCGTCACGCGATCCATCTCGGGATGCTTCGCCAGCAGCCAGCGCGGCCAGCAGGCCTGCAGCGTGAAATAGTACTCAACCAAGGTGCGATTTGCCTTCGCCGCCGCGAGTTCCGCATCACCCGCTTCCATCTCGGCCAGCGGTACCACCCGGAGCCAAGTCCCGCCCACCTCGCGCATCACCGCGGCTGTGTCATCATCGAGAGCCAGCACCCACAGCACCGCATCGGCATCATGCGCCGCAAGTGTGCGCCAAAGGGTCAGGCCCTGGATCAGGTAGCCACGGTCGAAAAACGTGCAGTAGTGATTCATCGCGGCTCAGACCGACCTCAGCCGCCGCCAGATTGCAGCTGGCAACCCGCGGACCATCGCCCAGCGAAGTGAACGCACACTGGCTGCCGTCATCGCGACAAAGATGCCGCCCGCGAAACGCCGCGTGCCCGCGTCCGCCACCGCCAGTGCGTGGGCATGCTGGCCGGAAAGTGTGGCAAAAACCCAGCCCAGCAACAGCGCCCGACGGTCGAGCCCGTCGGCGGCCAAGACGGGATCACGCAGATAGCGCGCATTGGCCCAGGCTGGCGCGCCGGGTGCCAGCCGGCGGACCCAACGCACCGCGTTCGCGCCGAGATGCGCCGCCAGCAACGCCGGCCGGCCACGCGGCGTGCGGCCCACCTCGAGCTCCGCCAGCCAGAAGGGTTCGCACTTCATCGCTGCGAGCACATCGGCCAGCTTGTCCTCGCCCTCGTACACATCGGTCAGCCCCGGCTCAAATTCCACCGCCAGCAGCTGGGTCCGCCACGCCGGCGGCAGGCTGGGGAAAAGTCGCAGGTCCAGTCCCTGCGTGTCGCACTTCAACCAGTCCACCCGGTTGAGTCCCTGCGCCTGCAGGGCCGCCAGCAGCGTCGTGGCGGGAAACGTGCGGGTATCCATCACATCGAACAGATCGGCAAACGCCCACTCGCCCACGGCCGTCGCGCGCGGCTGAAGTGTGCTGGAGCACTGCGGCGAGCGCGTGAGATGCAGTTGAGCGCGTCCGTCCGGCGTAGCCACGGGCAGCGCGAGCCCCGGACAAAAGATCCAGTGTTTGAACAGACGCTGTGCCGCACCGAGCGGTGCCGCCTCCCGCGCATCGGGCTCGAAGCCGACGCCGATGGCATGGCGCGCAATCCGCCGCCAGACCGGATGCACCCCACCCGCCGCGCCGACGTCCACGAGCACGGGCGGCGAAGCCCGCAGTTCAGGTTCGGAAAAAATGCGGTCGATCAAATTCATGCGCGGACGGCGTGCAGATGGATTTGCTGGGAGAAATTATTGATCAGCGGGGTGGCCAAATAAGGCTGACGCGGACCCGCGGCGTCCTGCAGGTAACAATCAAAGCCCGCCGCCTCCAACTGGGCCAGGGCCGCGCCCAGACCCGGCTGACCCGGCTTGCTGTGCCACTCAACGAACAGTGCGCGCACCCGGGCCAGACTGGACCCGATCTCCTGGAGAACCTCGCCCTCGGCCCCCTCGATATCGATTTTCAGCAGGTCGACCTCGGCCGGAAGAAACGGGGAAAGCCGTTTGACCTCCACCAGCGGCAGATCACCGGGGCCGGATTTATTGTCGCGTACCAGGCTGCCGCCATCGGCACCGTCGGATTGAAACCGCCTCTCTCCGTCCGCGCCTGCAACCGCCACCTCGATGATTTCTCCCTCGATTTCCCAGGCCCGCAGATTTTCGCGGCCGCAGGCCGCCACTTTCGGGTCCGGCTCAAATCCCAGGTAACGGAAATGTCCGTACCGCCATTTCCAAAACAAGGCCGCCAGTCCGATGTTGGCTCCCGCATCCACAAGGCACGGCCGGGCGCCGGACTTCACGGGCACCTCGTAGGCCCGGTTGACAAAAATTTCGTCCCACGCACTGAGAAAACTGGGCCCGTCGCAAAGCTGGATGGGCCGCCCGGCGAACGTGACCTGGGCGCGCGTGAACCGGGGCACCCGGCGCAGTTGCCGGTGAAAGCGCAGCAACGCGCGATAGGCCGGGTTGCGTGCCCATTCGCGCAGGTGCCAGCAGGGCTGCTTGATTAGGGCCCACCAGAATCCGCGGGTGTGATAAATCGTGCTCATCCGGTAAATATCCTGCGCAACCGGCGCCACAAACGGAAGAGCACCGGAGGGCGCCGGTACACCTGACGGCTCGTGCGGGCATCGGCCTCATGGTCCGGCGCGAAGGAGGCGGGATGCAGGAGCGGAAAGGGCATGGGTGAAACCAGCCGGTCGGCCAGCGGGTTGCGGTCGCGGGTGTTGGTTGCGCCGGAGTGGAAGCCGATGTTCGAGACGAGATTGCGGTAGGGCGTGACGCTGAGGCAACCTCGCCGCCAGAGCGCCAGCGTCCAGCGGTAGGCCCAGGAATTCATCCGTCCGTCAGCCGTGGCCGAAAAACTGTGTGCCCAATACCGGCGCTCCGCCGGATCCGGCACCTGTTCGGCCAGCCACTTTGGCGCCTCGGGATTTCGCCACCCGGGAATGGCATGGTCATAGTGGCTCCACGCCCGCCGCCAGGTCGCCCAACCCCAGCAATGGGGATAGCGGGAAAAATAATAGCTGGTGGGAGCGTCGCACCCCGCGCCCTGAAACGTGCAGCCGGCAATCTGCCCGATCCGCGGTTCATCCCGGTACCGCTCTAACAACTCCGCGCAAAAACGAAAAAAGGTGGGATCCGGCACGCAATCATCCTCAAGGATGATGGCCTCGGTCTCGCGCGCAAAAACTGCGTCCAATCCCGACGACACCCGCCGCGCACAGCCGAGGTTGGCCGGCGCATAATCACGAATCACCTCGCACGGCCAGTCCACGCCCTGCTCAACCATCGTCCGCACTTCGGTGCACAAGGCCGCCTCGCCCGGCCGGTCCGCCCGCGGACCGTCCGCCACGACATAAAGCCGCGGTGGCCGCGCAGCGCGGATCGCCGCCAGCGACCGGGCCGTGCAGTCCGGGCGGTTGAAGACCAAGAAAACCACCGGCACCGGCAGGGGGAGTTCCACAAAGTCGATGTCCACAGGGCGACCGGTGTTCATGTTCGCCGGAAGTAACTGAACACCCGCAGTGGAATCAACAAGGCTCGCGACTGCATGCCCGCCGTGTCGCGCACCGCCGGATGCAGGTAGGACGCGAGCCAGCCGGCCACGGCGTAGGCGACGACAGTGGCATAGGCCGCGCCCAAGCCGCCCCAGCGCGGGATGAGGTAGAAATTGAGCGCAATGTTGACGACTGCACCCGTCAGCGTCGCCAGCAGGTAAAATACCTGTAGCCGTTCGTTCACCAGCCACTGGCCGCGGGCGACGCCGATGAAGACGAAGATGCTTGACCAGATGTGCACGGCCAGGATCGGCCCGGCCGCCGTAAAGGCTTCGCCGTAGGTGACCCGCACGATCCACGGCGCCGCCAGCGCGATGGGGACGGACAGCGCATAGCCGACGGCGGCATTCAGGTCGTAGTACTGCTGCAACCGTGCCCGGTAATCACCGGCCCCCCGCTCGCGGGCACGCAACAGCGCGGGCAGCAGGCTGGAAGCCAGTGCCACCGGGAGAAAATACCAGATCTCCGAGAGCCGCGTGGCCGCCGCGTACACGCCGACTGCCGCCGGCCCGGCCAGCAGCCGCAGCATCACCTCGTCTATCTTCATGTAGAGCACGATCGCCAGAGCGGCGAACATGAGCAGCCACGACTCGGCCACCAGCCGCCGCATCACCGGCCCGCTGGCTTCCCGCCAGGAAAAACCCAGCCCCACCCGGCGCGCCAACAGGTTGATGCCCATGGCCACCAGCGCGGCCTCGATCACCGCCGCCCACGCAAACGCGGCCAGCGGGGCCTGGGTCGTGATCAGATAAATCCGCAGCGCTGCGCCCACCGCGAGCGCCCCGGTCTGCGCCCAGACAGAATATTTGGCCCGCAAGTGCGCCTGCAGCCACAGGTCGGGCACCAGCAGCGCGGGCTGGAACAACATCAGTCCGAAAATCACCAACAGCCGCGACTCCTCGACGGTGCCGACCGCCCCCGTGAGACCGGCCAGCAGGAACACGCCGAAACCGGCCAGCCCCGCGAGCAACCGCAGTACCGCCCCGCTGGCGAGCAACCCGGTGGCATCGCCGGGGGCTTGGAGCAATTCGCGTTTCAACACCGCGTCTATTCCCAGCGAGACGAGACTCGTGGTCAGGGTCACCAGCGCGAGGCAGTAGCTCAACGAGCCCAGGCGCACCGGTCCCAGGTGCCGGGCCACGAAAAAACCCACGACCGCGCCGAGAACGAGCCGCACCGCGCGCTCCGCCAGCAGCCAGCCAAGATTGGCCGCGGCCTTTTGAAAACCCGGCTTTGCCAAAACGTCCGCCAACTGCTGCATTCGGCCCACGATGAGTTCCGCCCCCTCGCCGGTCAAGGTCGCCACCGCCGCGGCCGGGCTCATCCTGCTGACGGCCGGCGTTTGGGTGTTGTGCGGCTACGTCTGGCCGACCCTGAGCAACGTGGAGGTGGCGACGCTGCAGGCGATGCTGGATCCGCGGCTTTTCCGCGGGGATTTCGCCGTCCAGGAGGCGCTGCAGTTTACGCCGCGGTTCTATTACAATGAACTGATCTTCTGGCTGGCGCGCACCGGTCTGCCCCTGGCCGGAGTGTTTGCGACCTGGCATTTGGTGGCCCTTGCGGTGCTGCTCGCCAGCGTGCGCTCGCTGGCCCGGAACCTAGGCGTGGGGGCCGCGGCGGCGGCCGTTTTACTCATGTGGCTGCTGTCCGTGCGCATCGGGACCGTCGGGCTTACCTTCTTTTACCAGAATGCCCCGGTGCCCGGCGTGTGGGCGGTCGCCGCGGTGGCCGCGGGTGCCGCCTGTGCGGCGCGGGAGCGCACGGTGGCGGCCTATGCCTGCTTCGGGGGCGCGGCGTTACTGCAATTCCTCGTGGGCTTTTACGCCGGAGTGCTCGCGCTGCCGCTTCTGCTCCGCGCCACCGGGAAACAACGCCTTCTGGCGCTCGGCCTGTGGGTATTGGGATTGGCCCTTGTCTATGGGCCCATGCGGCTCGCGGGTGGCACGGGAGCCGGAGTGCTCGACAACGCCACATTCGTGGAAACCTATGCGCAACTGCGTCTGCCCCACCATCTGGTACCTTCGACCTGGGGCTGGCCGGTCTGGATCCAATTCGCGGCGTTCTACGCCGGGGCCGGATGGTTCCTGCACCGGACCGCGTCAGGGCGCCCCGCCTTTGAACGCCCGGTGCTTTACACAACCCTCGGCCTCACGGCGCTGGCGCTGACCCTCAACTACGTGTTCGTCGAAGTGTACCCGCTGGCGCTTGTCGCCAAACTCCAGCCGGCGCGGATCACACCCCTGGCGCAGGCCGTGATCCTTGTGCTGCTCGCGTCCCGGATCCAGGCCGGCGTGGCGCGCAAGGACTGGCTCGGCGCCGCGCTGCTCGCGCTCATCCCGCTGACGCTATTCCCCGGACTCCTGCTGGTGCTCGCCGCGATACTCACGCCGCCGGCCGGTGCCCCGGCCAAAGCTTCCTGGCGAACGCTCATACTCGCCGCAGCGGTACTGCTGGCGTTCCAGCCGCTCGAAGCCTCGATGAGCACGCGGATCCTGCGCTATGGATTGTGCGGCGCATTTTTTTTGCTGCCGCTGATTCCCGCCTGGCTCGAACGGCGGCCGTGGACGCTCATGCTCGTCGCGACACTCGCCATTTCGGGCGCAGCGGCCTGCGCTTGGGGCTCCTGCCAGCCGGATTGGCCGCGATTCTTAATGGGGTATTTCGCGGTCGATGCCCGCCCCTTTGACGCCCCCGGCATCATCGGACAGCGGTTCGGGGGCCAATCACACCCGGACGCGATCATCCTGCTGCCGCCCGGCGGTGACTCCTGGAGTTTCAAACTCTTTGCCCGCCGCGCCGCTGTGGTGGATGGCAAGAACACGCCGTTCACCGACCGCGGCCTGCGCGAGTGGAAACAGCGCATGGATGCCGTGCTCGGGACGCCCTACACCCGGGGCCTGGATCTCGAGGCCGCGTGGCGAGCCCGCACCCCCGAGGAACTGCGCCGCGTCGCCGAACATTATCATGCACGTTATATCCTGACGCGGGACGCCTGGCATCCGCAGTTGCCCGGCCGGCGGATCGATCAGGAACAAGGCTGGAGTTTATGGCAGCTGCATTGAAACCCATAACCGAACGTTGGGTCTGGTGGGGCGCGCTCGCCCTTATCGCGGGCTTCTGGGTGTGGCGCGCCCTCGCGGCGCCGCTGCCGTTCTACGCGTTCCAGAGCGATCCGGAGCTCCGCTATTATTACAACTCTCTCCTGCTCGCCCACGGCCAGCGGGTCGAGCACACCGACCATCCCGGCACCGCCTTGCAATGCACCGGGGCCGTCCTCGCGCGCGGGCTGGGCTTGAAACTCGAGGACGCATTCGAGCCCGCCGCCCTGCGGCGTTTCCTGCTTTGCTGGCGGCTCGTGGCGATCGCCAGTCTCGCCGGCACCGGCGCCTGGCTGGCCCGCCGGCTCAAGGGTCGCGGCGCCTGGGCGGTCGTGCTGCTTGGGCTGCTCTTGGCGTTTGATTACCAGACGCTGGTCTACTGGCTCACCTTCACCCCGGAATCCGCCTTCGTGGTTCTTTACCTGCCGGTCGCACTTTTCTGCGTGCTCCGCGGGAACAAATCCGGGCTCTGCTCGTGGCGCCAAGGGCTGCTGCTGGCGGCGCTGCTGGGTTTCATCACGACGATCAAACTGACCCTCTGGCCGGTCACCTTGTTTGTCCTCGGCCTGCTCGCCTTCGCGTCCTCGCCCCTCGCCTCCCCCCAAGGCTGGAAGCGGTTCGCGGGTTTCACGGTCATCGCCCTGCTCACCTATGCGGTCGCCGCCTCGGTGCTCGCGGAGCATCCGGGCGCGTCCTGGCGCTGGGTGCTCGCGCTCATCGAACACAACGGACGCTACGGTGGGCGCTACGGCGCGGTCACGTCGGAGGCAGGGCTTTTCCCGCCGTGGTCCGTCGGCTTCGAGGCCCTGCAGCGGGCCTTCGCGTTGCAGGCGTACACGACGCTGCCGGTGTTGGGCGGCGCCCTGCTCTGGGCCCTCTGGCCCTGGCGCGCTCCCTCCTCCCCCATCCCACCTCCCTGCTCCCTGCCCCCTGCTCCCTGCCCCAACGCCGACCGTTCGCCTGCGCGCACCGCGGGCCTCGGTTTCGTCGCGGCGCTGGTTTTGCTGTTCGTGATGTTTTTGAAGCATCCCTATCAGGGCAAATACCTGCTGCCGGCCTCGCTGCTGATCGTGCTCTTCGCCGCCGTGCAGGTGGAGGCCGGGCGGCTTCCGCCCCTGCGCTGGCTGCGTCCACTCTGCCTCATCCTCGGCCTGATCGTTTTCAACGCCGTCCTCTCCCAGCAGCTGCTCTACGATTACACGATTCCCCGCGCCGAGCGGATCTGCGCGCGGATTGATGCCTGGCTCGCCCGCGCGCCGCACGATGCGCTGATCTTCAGCAGCCGGCTGCCGCATCCCATCCCGGCTTTCCGCGAATCGGCGCCCCCGCAGCTGCTACCGTGCTTCACCCGCCGCTTCGGCCGCATGGAGCCGACCGGGACCTACTCCCTCGATTTCCAACGCGTGGCCGCGGCGCAGCTGCCCGTCCTGCCCGGCGCGCGCTCGGCGATCGCCTTCCTCAACACCCCGACCGCCGACCCGCGCTGGCGGCTGGTCGAGGCCGTGCCCGAGGATGAGCTCTATGTTTATTTCCCGGTGCCGGACCGCTGATGGCATTTAACCGCGAATGGACGCGGATACACGCGAAAGCTGAAGGCCTGCTCCGGGGTCCGGTTCCGGATTTGTGTTCATTCGCGTCCATTCGCGGTTAGAAACGGCTTGGTTTTCCGCCCCCGGAAAAAACTTCCGTCCCCCTCCCCCTGCGCTACCTTGCTCCCGACCGCATGAAGCTCTCCATCATCATTCCCTGTTACAACGAGGCCAAGACCATCCGCTCCATCGTGGAGCGGGTGCGCGCCGCCCCCGTGGCCGACAAGGAGATCATCATCGTGGACGACTGCTCGCGCGACGGCACCCGCGACCTCCTCCGCACCCAGATTGTCTCGCTCGTGGACAAGATCATCTACCACGACGAAAACCGCGGCAAGGGCGCCGCGCTCCGCTCCGGCTTCGCCGCCGCCACAGGTGATGCCGTGATCGTGCAGGACGCCGACCTCGAGTACGACCCGCAGGAATACCCGCGCCTGCTCAAGCCCATCCTCGACGGCAAGGCCGACGTGGTCTTCGGCTCGCGCTTCATGGGCGCCGAGGCGCACCGCGTGGTCTATTTCTGGCACATGGTGGGCAACAAGTTCCTCACCCTGCTCTCGAACATGTTCACCGGCATCAACCTCACGGACATGGAAACTTGCTACAAGGTCTTCCGCCGCGAGGTGCTGCAGAAGATCACGATCGAGGAAAACCGGTTCGGCTTCGAACCCGAGATCACCGCCAAGGTCGCCAAGCTCGACTGCGTGATCTACGAGGTCGGCATCAGCTACTACGGCCGGACCTACGCCGAGGGTAAAAAGATCGGCTGGCGTGACGGTTTCCGCGCGATCTGGGTCATCGTGAAATACAACCTCTTCCGCTGACGCCGTGCCGCCCGCCGGACCGAGCCCATGACATCGGCCGTCCAGGCGACCTTGTTTTCCCCGGCCGCGCCGGGCTGGATCCTCCTGCTGCTGGCGGTGGGCTGGAGCCTGCGGTCCGCGGCTGACCCCACCCCCGCGCCTTCCCTGGGCTGGAAATGGTGGGCGCTCGCAGCGGTGACGCTGCTCTGCTTCCGCTGGCCCATGCTCTGGGTACAGCACCAGCTGAACCCCGACGAAAGCCAGCTCATCGCCGGCGCGATCACGCTCCGCCACGATCCGGTTTTTTGGCGCTCGGTGGACGGCGGGACCGCGGGTCCGCTCGATTATTTTCCCCTCCTGCCGGCCGCGTGGGTGGACGGCTTCGCCAGTTACGCGGTCGCCCGGCTGATTGCGCTGGGCGTCGTGTTCGGCGCGGTGGTCTTTGCCGGTGAAACCCTGGCGCTGCTGGCGGGTGCGGCCCTTGCGCGTCTGGTGGTGCTGCCGGCGCTCGCGGCCGTTGCGTTCACCACCAGCCCGGATCTGGCGCATTACTCGACGGAACTCCTGCCGGCCCTCCTGCTCGCCGCGGTGGGTTATGCCGCGGTGCGGCAGAGTCGCGCCCCGGCACCGCGCGGGCTGTGGCTCGTCGCGCTGCTGCTCGGTGGCGTGCCGTGGGCGAAGCTGCAGGCCGCGCCGCTCGCCGGCGTGCTGTGGGTGCTGGTGGCGGTGCACGAAAATCGCTCGGGCCGTCCTCGTTCCCTGCTGCCCCTCGTCGCCGGCGTCCTGTTGCCCGCCGTGTTCTGCTTCGGCGCCGCGCTGCTCACCGGGCAGATTGAGCACTTGGTCACGCCCTACTTGCTCGGCAATCTGGCCTATGTCGGCGCGCCGCATTTCTCCTGGCTGGAGGTCGCCGCCGGTCAGTGGCAAAATGCGCTGTCGGACGGCTACCTCGGGTTCTGGCTGGCCGGGGCGGCGCTGTGCCTCGTGCCCCTCGCCACCTGGTACCTCCGCTCCGCCCCCGCCGCGTCCCGTCGCGCCGCGCTCGCCGCCACCCTGCTTTTCGCCTGCGGGATATATGTTGCCCTCGCCCCGCGCCGGCCCTCCGCCCATCACCTGCAACTCCTACCGCTGCCGCTGCTCTGGCTGACCGGCACTGTGCTGGCGCTCGCGTGGCCGCGTGAAACCAACTCCACCCCCGGCAGAAAGCGTCTGTGGCTCGCCGGAGTTTTTCTCCTCTGCACCCTCGGGCCGCAGCTGGCCTGGCGCGCCGCGGGCATTGACTCCTACGCCGCGATCAACGCCGCGGGCATCAGCCCGGCGCGGCGCGAACTCTCGCGCCTCGTGCGCACCTACTCGGCCCCGGGCGAAGCGCTGGCCGTCTGGGGCTGGCGCTGCTCGCTCTATGTGGAGGCCGGCCGGCCGCAGGCCACGCGCCAGGCCCAGGCCGAGCCCCAGCTCAGGGAAGGACCGCTCCAGCCGTATTTCCTGCGGCGCTACCTCGAGGATTTCACCGCCGCCCGCCCGCCGGTGTTCGCCGATGCCGTTGGGCCGGGCAATTTCGCGTTCGATGACCGCGCCCGGGCGCATGAGTGCTTCCCGCCCTTGCGCCAATGGGTGCAGGCCCACTACACGCAGGTGGCCGATCTCGACGGCACCCGTCTTTACGTGCGCAACGACCGGCTCCCGCCCGCCGCCCCCTGACCCCGATGCTGCTGGAACTCTCCGCCTGCCTGCTGCTGTTTTTCACCCTGACCTTCGGCCTGGCGTGGCCGCTGGCGGCCCGGCTCAACCTCGACCCGGCGGAAAAACTGGCCGCATCCGTGGTGCTGTCGCTGCTCACCACCTACCTGCTGGCCTTCGCTATTTATCTCCTCGGCCTGCCCGCCTTGACGTTCTGGCTGCTGCCGGCGCTCGCCGTCCTGGGGCTCGGCACGGGCCGGGCGGCGCTCACGGCCGTGTTCCGCGACCCGGGCGCACGCGCGCTGCTGGCCGGTCAATTGCTCGTCACCCTCTGGTGCACGGCCTGGCTGGGCCTGATCGCAAGCTACTCGGGTGGCGGCTGGACGAGCGACTGGTTTGAACACTGCGAGCGCGCGCGGTTCTTCCTCGGGCACTGGCCGCTCGACACCAAATTTCTCGGCGTCTACGCGCTGCCCGCCCGGCCGCCGCTCGCCAATCTTGTCACCGGCGCATTGCTGGCGCTGTCCCCGGGCAATTTCGCGCACTACCAGCTGTTCACCACGCTGCTCAGCAGCCTGGCTTTCCTCCCGGCGGCCTTGCTGGCCCGGCGTTTCTCGCCCGCGCGGGACGCCGCCGGCTCCACCGCGATGGCCGTGCTCGCCGTGCTGCTGATGCTCAACCCCTCGTTCGTGGAAAACGCCACGTTCGCGTGGACGAAACTGACGGCTGTCTGCTTCATCCTGGGCGGGTTGTATTTTTTCCTGCGCGCCCGGGACTCCGACGCGCCCGCGTCCGCGGGTCCGCTCTGTGCCACCGCCCTGGCCGCCGCCCTGCTCGCGCATTATTCCGCCGGACCCTATGTCCTGCTGCTCGCCCTCGCGTGGCCTCTCCTATCCCGGACCCGCTGGACGGACGCGGCCTTTTGGCGCCAGACCGCGATGCTCGGCCTCATCGGGGGACTCGTGCTCGCGACGTGGTTCGGCTGGTCGCTCGCGGTTTACGGCGCCCACACGACGCTGCTGTCCAACTCCAGTGTGGACGTAAAGGACGTCCACACCGGGAACCAGTTCATAAAAATTGCCCTCAACCTGCGCGACACGATCGTCCCGCACTTCCTGCGTCCGCTGGACGGGGCGCTGATCGCCCAGTCCAGCCGTTGGGGCTACTGGCACGACTGGTTTTTCCAGGTGTACCAGCTCAACCTGTTCCTGG
Source organism: uncultured Opitutia bacterium (assembly GCA_903839035.1). Lineage (GTDB taxonomy): Bacteria > Verrucomicrobiota > Verrucomicrobiia > Opitutales > Opitutaceae > Opi-474. The sequence goes on along the minus strand of CAIMAQ010000115.1, from coordinate 556 downwards.
TCTTCGGGTCCGTCGGCTGGCTGCTGCTCGGCCGTGAGCTCGTCCGCAGCTGGCCCGGCGAGACGCCCCGGAGCCGGTGGTTCTGGGCCCTGTTTTCCGGCGGGGTTATCATCCTCGGCGTGGCGGTGCACGGTGCGCGCGACACGTGGGGCCTGGCCCACATTTGCCTGCAGGCGCTCGTGCTGCTCGGGCTCGCGTTTCTCGCGTCCCGCTGGGCCGGCCTCGGCCGCGGCTGGCAGCGGGTGCTGATCGCCGGTGGCGCCATCGATTTTGTCCTCGGGATCGCCCTGCATTTTGCCGTGCAAAACTATGCGTTCGACCGCTGGTTCACTCCGGACCGGGCGCCCGAGGCCATTTTGCGGAGCTACTCGGAAACCTCCCTGATGAACGCGGCGGGCAAGCTGGTGAATCATCACGATTATTTCCGGGATGAATTCCAGCCGTCTGCCGCACTTGTGCTCGCACTTCTCGCCGGGATTATCACTCTCGCCGTTGCCCGCGCCGCCCGGCGCGCCGGTTGAAACCATGCCCGTCTCCGCCGCCAAAATTGCCGTTG
>CAIMAQ010000114.1 GCA_903839035.1 uncultured Opitutia bacterium | reverse complement strand
GGCATCGGCCTCGGTGAAGCCCGTGCCGTCGTCGCGCGCGCCGGTGAAGATGCAACCGGAGGAGACATGGCCCCAGGGCACGCCGGCGTCGGTGCAGGCCTGCGCAATGAGGCCGGGCAGGACGGCGTTACCCATGAGGCATTCGCCCTTGTGCAGCTCGCAGGCGTCGACGTTGGGATTGCCGGTGTAGCCGGCGGCGTTGATGAGGAATTCCGGCCGGTCGCGGCGCAGGGCGGCGGTGAGGACCGCCGGGCTGGTGTAGTCGAGCTCCGCGCGGCGCAGGTTGCGAAAGGGGATGCCCTTGCGCGCGAGCAGCGCCTGGTAGGCGTGGCCGACGTAACCGGAACCTCCGAGCAGGTAGATCATGGGTGACGGTGCGGGCAGGCCGCGCAGGAAGCAATTCGCCGGAGATTTTTCATGCAGGAGGGGCTCAGGGTTTCCGATAGTCGCCGCGGCTGAAATACTTTTCGAGCCAGACGTAGGCACAGATGAAGAAATAGCGGCTGCCCATCTCGCTGATCTTGAGCTTGGGCACGCCATGCTTCCGGTTCTGCCAGGAAATCGGCAGGACGGTGAAGCTGTAGCCGCGGACGATGGCCTTGAGCGGAATCTCGACGGTGAGGTTGAAATGCGGCGACAAAAACGGCCGGCAGCCATCGATGACCGTGCGCCGGTAGGCCTTGAACGCGTTGGTCGTGTCGTTGAGCGGGATGTTGAAGCCCACGCGCACGAGGAAATTCGCGAGGCGGTTCACGAACAGCTTCACCCAAGGGTAGTCGATCACCTGGCCGCCCTTGACGAAGCGGCTGCCGAAGACGCATTCCCAGCCCTCGTTGAGCCGGCGCCAGTAGCGCACGGCATCGTCCGGTGAGTCGGAGGCGTCGGCCATCATGATCACGACGGCATCGCCCTTGACGTGGTTCAGGCCGCAAATGACCGCGCGGCCGAAGCCATGGGCGCCGGTGTTCTGCACGGGGGCCAGGGTGGGGACCGTCTGCCGCAGTTCCTGCAGCACCGCCCAAGTGCGGTCCTTGCTGCCATCGTCCACCACGACGATCTCATGCGGGATGTTTTCCCGCGTCAGCGTCTGATGGATCCCGGCCACCGTGTGGGGCAGTGATTCCTCCTCGTTGTGCGCGGGGATGACCACGCTGTAGAGCGTGAGCGGGTCGAGCCGGGGAAAGGGGACGGCGGTGCGCATGAAGGAACCGGCCGGCGCTCAGGCGGGTTTGCGCGCGATGACGAGAAACTGGCGGCCCTTGACCCACCAGAGCCAGGGCAGCGCGAGGTAGAGGTGCACGAAGGCCATCGGATACTCGGGCGCGCTCACCATCGTGAAGGGGAGGAAGCGGGGCTTGAGTACGTCGATGGTGTACCCTTCGACCTCCATGGCCTCGCCGAGCGAAGTCTCGGTGAGATAAACATGGTGGTCATAGAAGTCCCAGTATTCGCCGTGGAGAAACTTGATGTTGGGCCCAAGCGCGATCAGGTGTCCGCCGGGCTTCAGGCAGCGCAGTGCGTGGCGCAGGGTGCGGCTGAGGCATTCCTTGTCCGGCAGGTGCTCGAAAAAATTGCTGGTGAAGACCGCGTCGAGGCTGTTGTCCGGCAACGGCCAGGCCGCGGAGCAGTCCTGATGGAGAAACTTCACCTCGGGCCGCAGGTGCCGGGGCGCGTCGGGGTTGAGGTCCATGGCCCACTTGGTGGCCGCCGCGATGTTGTTGATGAACTCACCGTAGCCGCAGCCGAGGTCGAGCACTGTGTCACCCGGCCGGACCCAGCGGCTGAAAAACTTGTGCGTCAGGACCTCCCAGACCCGGTTGCGATAGGCCGCCGTACGGACGAAACGGCGGTGGTAGATCTTGGAGAGTTCCTGCGGATTGGGAGCCATGCGGCGGGGGAGGGATTCAGTGCGGGGCGGAGAGTTCCAGCCAATCGGGATGGGCTTCCGCGTGACCGGCAATTTCCTCCAGCAGGGTGGAAGTGGGGGTGACGGGTTGCCAATGCCAAATTCGCCCCGCTTTGGCGTGGTCGAGTACGATCCAGGGAATGTCGAAGGCGCGGGCGGTGCCATCGCGGACCACCTCGTGCGGACCGAAGCGTTTTTCGCACCAGGCACTGAGCTGGCGGAGTGACATCGCGGAAGCGCGGCCGCCGGAGAGATTCACGAGACGGTCGCCAGGGGCCAGCTTGGGCGCGGCGAATTGTTGCTCGAGCAGGGGCATGAGGTCGCGCGGATGCAGGCAGTCGCGCACCTGGTGGCCGTGGCCGCCAAACCCGAGGTATTTCAGCGGGCGTTTGCGC
>CAIMAQ010000113.1 GCA_903839035.1 uncultured Opitutia bacterium | reverse complement strand
GGGCACCGTGATTGCCCTCCATGGCATGGCCCAGGATATCACCGAGCAAAAGCTTGCCGCCGGGGTCCTGCGGGCGAACGAGCAACGCTTCCGACTGCAGGCAGCCGCGCTGGCGGCCACCATTGACAGCGTCGTGATCACGGACTCCAAGGGCGACATCGAGTGGGTCAACCCGGCTTTCACGCGCATCACGGGCTACACCCCGGCCGAGGTCATGGGAAAAAATCCCCGAATTCTGAAATCGGACGAGCAGTCGAATGACTATTACGAGGAAATGTGGCGCACCATCACTTCCGGCCACAGCTGGTCCGGTGAATTCGTCAACCTGCGCAAGGATGGCAGCCGCTTCACCGAGGAGGTCACTATCACCCCGGTCCGGGTCGAAGGCCGCGACATCACCCATTATGTCGCGGTGAAACAGGATATCACGGAAAAGAGGTCACTCGAAAAACAACTCATCGAGACCCAGCGCTTGGAGAGTATCGGGCTCTTGGCCAGCGGCATCGCGCATGACCTGAACAACATCATCGCCCCGATCACCCTTTCCATCGAGTTGCTCCGCGCCAAATACCCGGGCGAGCAGCGCACCCTCGAGATGGTCGAGCAATGTGCCCGCCGCGGCGCCGAGGTTGTGCGGCAGGTCCTGACCTTTTCCCGCGGCATGGATGGCACCCGGGTGCCCCTGCGCATCAGCCGCCTGGTCAAGGAAATGGGGCACCTGATGAGCGAAACCCTCCCGCGCAACATCGAGTTTTCCTCCGATGTGAACGCGCAGGAGGACACCGTCCGGGCCGATCACACCCAGATCCACCAAGTTATCCTCAACCTCGGAGTCAACGCCCGCGACGCGATGCCTCAAGGGGGCAAACTCTCCATCAACTTGACCAATGAGACCCTGGATCAGACGGACTTGCCCAAGGTGGCTAGCGCGCCGGGCAAATACCTAGTGATTGCCGTTGCCGACACCGGCACGGGCATCCCACCCGAGGTCCTGCCGCGGATCTTCGAGCCTTTCTTCACGACGAAGCCCCGCGGCGTGGGCACGGGACTTGGTCTCTCCACGGTGCATGGCATCGTCCGGAGCCACGGCGGCTTCATCAAGGTGGAGAGCGAGGCCGGAGTCGGCACCCTCTTCAAAGTCTATTTGCCTTTGGTCCCCCAGACCGCGGCGGCCAATAAACTCGCCAGTGCCACCCCCTTTGCGTCAGGCGAGGGCCGCCTGGTCCTCGTCGCCGATGATGAGCCCTCCATCCGGGACAGCGCCCGGCTCGTGCTCGAGGCTTCGGGCTACAAAGTGATCACCGCGGAGAACGGCCTCCAGGCGGTCACGCTGTTTCGGGCCCACCAGCACGAGGTGAAGCATGTCGTCCTTGACCGCATGATGCCGGTCATGACCGGGGAAAGTGCCGCCCTCATCATCCATCAGCTCGAGCCCAGCCTCCCGATCATCCTGACGACCGGTTTGCTCAACGCGGGAGTCAAGTCCACGGTGCCGGAAGAATTAAAGGCGGCCGGCATCACCAATGTCCTGGGCAAGCCCTTTACCGCGGATCAGCTGCTGCGCCGGCTCGCCCGGTAGCGGGTGGGGCCGGTCCACCCGCGCTCCCTCCGCCGGGGCCGGCCTTTCGGGTGATTGGCGCGGATTTCGCTTTTCCCCGCGGCAGTTGCTTCGCACGGTGGCGGGGCCCCTTTTCCCCGCGCGATGCTGAAAATGTTCTCCCCTGGACTCTGGATCGTGCTGCTGATGGCGGCCGGTTCCTCCGTGCTGATCGCGCTGCTGCCCATCCCCACCCACCCCGGCATGGAGATGTGGGTTTTCGATCCCAATCACGCCAAGATCGCCCGCTTCATCGCCGCGGACTGGAACCAGGGTCACGCGTCGAACCCCGTGACGATCCACCTGATCACCGGCGCCGCCATCCAGTCGCGCATGATGAGCGGGTTCTACTCCGACACCCCCATCGCCGACCTGATCGAGGTCGAGCGCGGCATGATCGGCCAGGTGTTTGCCGGCCCCGTCGCCGATGTGGGCTTTGTGGAGCTGACCGGCCGGCTGGACCGGGAAAACCTGCGCACCGGCATCAACGGGCCTTCCTTCAGCCCGTGGACCACCCGCGGCCACATCTTCGGCCTGCCCCATGACGTGCATCCAGCCATGTTGCTCTACCGCGCCGACCTCGTGGAGGCCGCCGGCATTGATGTGGCGAAGATTGAGACGTGGGACGATTATTTCCGCATCCTGCGCCCGCTGATGCAGGACCTGGACGGCGACGGCCGCGTCGACCGCTTCCTCCTCAACGCCTCGCCCACCAGCATTTATTACCAGGAGGTCCTGTTACTGCAGGCGGGCGGCCGGATGTTCGACGAGATGAACCAGCCGACGCTCAACGAGCCGGTCAACGCCCGCATCATCGCGCGGCTGGCGACCTGGTACGCCGGGCCCGGCCACGTCGCGAGCGAGATCACCCTCGGCGGCGCCTCCTCCATGCGCCTCGTGCGCGAGGGCTACGTGGTGGGCCTGCTGGCGCCGGACTGGTTCGCCGGCAGCATCCGCACCAGCCTCCCGGACATGGCGGGCAAATTCAAGGTGATGCCCCTGCCGGCGTGGGAGAAGGGCGGCCGGCGCACGTCCGTCCTCGGCGGCACCATGCTGGGCATCACCAAGGCCGGCCGCACCCCCGAGGCCGCCTGGGCCTTCGCCAAGCAGCTCTACCTTTCCCCCGCGACGGCCCAACGCCTGTATGAGGAGGCGCGCATCGTCTCGCCCATCAAGGCCAACTGGCCGGAGCCGTTCTACGACGTGCCCGATCCCTACTTCTGCGGGCAGGCGATCGGAAGGATGTACCTCAAGCTCGCGCCCGACGTCCCACTCCGGCCGTCGTCGCCGTATTACGGCCTGGCCCAGCAGTTGCTGAATCAATCCGTCTCCCAGCTCTGCGCGTACGCCGACGACCACCGGCTTTACAACGCGGCCGCCCTCGAGCCGGAGGCGCGGCGGCTCCTGCAGGAGGCGCAGCGCCAGCTCCAGGCGCAGATGGACCGCAACGCGTTTCTCCGCCCCGCCGCCCGATGAAAAACTCCCGCCTGCACTCCGTCTGGACCCCGTGGCTCTTTCTCGCGCCGTTCCTGCTCAGCTTCACGGCCTTCATCGCCTGGCCCGCGGTCCGCTCGCTCATGCTGGCCTTCGAGCAGACGTTCGGTCCCCGGACCATCGCGTTCGTCGGCCTCACCAACTTCCGGTTCATGCTGCATGATCCTTTCTTCTGGACCGCCGTCGGCAACACCGTGCTCTTCACCGTTGCCGCCGTCGTCACGCAGATTCCCGCCGCACTCGGCCTGGCGCTGCTGCTCAACCGCGCCGATCTGCGCGGGCGGCGCCTGTTCCGCGTCATCTTCTTTGCCCCCTCGATCGTGGGTCTGGCCTTCGTGGCCATCATCTACTCCATCATGCTCGAGAAGCGCACCGGGTTCATCAACAGCTCGCTGCACTCGCTCCTGCCTGCGTGGGATCCCGACTTCCCCTGGCTGGACCACTACGTGATGCCCTCCCTGATCCTCGCCGTGCTCTGGCTCTCCGCCGGCTTCTACATGGTCTACTTCCTCGCCGCGCTGCAGAATGTCCCGGGCGAACTCCTCGATGCCGCCAACATCGACGGCGCCAGCCCCTGGCAGCGCTTCCGGCACGTGACGCTCCCCGAGATCCGTCCCGTGCTGAACATCATCCTGCTGCTCGTCGTGACCGGCAGCTTCCAGTTCTTCGAACTGCCTTACCTGCTCTACAACGAGACCAACGGCAACGGACCCGACAACAAGGCCCTCACCATCGTGACCTACCTCTACCAGACCGGTTTCCGCAGCGGCGACCTCGGCTATGCCAGCGCCATCGGCTGGCTGCTCACGCTCGTGCTGGTCGGCCTGGCGCTGATACAGCGGCGGCTGACGCAAAAGGAGGAGCTGTGAGCCCCGCCCCCGCCCACCGCCTGCTCCGGCCCGCGACCCTCCTGATCTACCTGCTGCTCGGGTTCTTCGCGCTGCTCACCCTCCTGCCCTTTGTCTGGATGATCTGCGCCGCCGTGAAGACCAAGGAGGACTTTTTCACCTCGCAGTTCCTCCCGCGCGGCCCCGGGTTTCTCGGCATCGCCTGGGACCACCTCACGCTGCACCAGTTTGTCCGGCTCTTCCGCGATCTGCCCGTGCCGCGGGCGCTCCTGAACTCGATCTTCCTCGCCTCCGTCGGGAGCGTGCTCGCCACACTGTTCTGCGCCATGGGCGGCTACGGCCTGAGTAAATTCAAGTTCAGCGGCCGCCAAGCCCTCACCACCGCCATCCTCGGGACCGTGGTGCTGCCCGGCGCCCTGCTGCTGGTGCCGCGGTTCGAGACGCTCTACCACCTCGGCCTCGTGGACCGCTACCTCGGCATCTTCCTGCCGGCGCTGGCGCCGGCCTTCGGCCTCTATCTTTTCCGCCAGGCCATGATCAACAGCGTGCCCGCCGACATCCTCGAGTCCGCCCGCATCGACGGCTGCGGGGAAATCCGCATCTTTTTCCAGATCGTACTACCCATCGTCCGCCCGATGATCAGCGCTTACCTCATCATTTCTTTCATCGCCCTCTGGAACGACTACATCACCCCCCAGATCATGCTGCAGTCGCCCGGGCGCCAGCCGCTGTCCGTGGTGATCTTCAGCCTCAAGGGCCTGTACGCCGACGACTACAGCCTGATGCTGGCCGGCACCCTCGTGTCGATCGCCCCGGTCATGCTCCTGTTCTTCCTGCTCCAGCGTGAATTCATCTCCGGCCTCACCAGCGGCGCGGTGAAGGGCTGAGCCGGCCCGTGTGCGTGATTGGCCCCGGCGCAACATTCTGCACCTTTCCCGGCAATAATCTGAACGCTGCCCCCGGCCCCGCCGTCTAAGATGACGCGCCCCGGAATCTTTCCTCCCCGCCCCAACCACCAACCGCTTTACCCATGAAATCCCCCTCCGCCTCCACCCCCGGCACCGCCGGTTCGCCCACCCTCGATCCCCTCAGCCTCACCGGTCAGCGTGAAGCCGCCGCCGCGCGCCGCGCCCAGTACCCCTACCGTTTCCCCACGGACCGCCGCCAGCTTGGCGGCAAATTCACCGTGAAGGAAAACAGCCGCCGCCTGCTGCGCTTTTTCTACCTCGAGCGCCGGCTGATGCACGGTCTCGGCTCGTGGACGCTCACCATCCCGGACTATGAGGTGAAACTCGAGACCGGCCGCCATATTTTCTACCACGCCGACGCCGCCCGGGCCCTCCGCGAGCGCCTCACCGAGCAGGAATACCGCCCCAAGGCCATTGACGGGTACCGCGATCCCGAGATCGACCGCTTCATTGACGAACTGCTCAGCGCGAGCTCCCCCGCCGAGCTGCTGGTCGGCGTGCATCAGGTCGTCGGCCAGGCCATCGCCACGACCTACCGCCACCACATTGACGACACCGACCAGGTGACCGACGTCCCGACCATCCGCTGCCTGCGCCGCATCCTCACCGATTACGAACCCATGCTCGCGTGGGCGGATAGCGCGGTCGAGGCGTACATCGCCGGCGGCGTGGACGAGGCCGGCCTCTCCACCTGGCGCTGGCACCTCTCCCGCCTGCTCGCCTCCATCGGCGGCATCACCGGCGCCGACCCCCGCGCCGAGGCGCCCAAGCCCCTCCGCATCGACACCCAGCCCTACGAGCGCGGCACGGTGCCGCGGCGCGACTCGCGGTTCGACACCTTCCGCCACACCGGCGACTACGAGGTCGCCGACGGGGCCAAGCGTTTCGACAAGGATTCCTACGAGGCCCTCCGCCTGCGCTTCATCCGCACCCAGCGCGACGAAGTGGACGCCATCGAGGCCTTCGGCACCTTCGTCTGGGACATCCGCTTCAAGGACTTCAACGCCGAGTACGACCTCGCGCGCATCACCTGGGACGAGGCCCGCCACACCGAGATCGGCCACCGCGCCATGCTCGCGTCGGGCTACGATCCCTACGAGCTGCGCAACCGGCTCACGAGTTCCACCTGCCGCGGCCCGATGGACCCGGCGTTTGCGATGGCCGAGATCAACCTCTTTGGCGAGGTCGGCGTGCTCAAGACCATCAACGACCTCATCGACACCGCCGCCAGCCGCAACGACGAGCTGCTCCGCCATATCTCGGACTACATCCGGGCCGACGAGCGTACCCATGTCCGCAAGGGCACGCGCATCATCGAGATCATGACCAACCTCGACGCCAAGGCGCTGGAGCTGCGCACCCGCGAGCTGTTCACCGAGTGTCTCGTCAGCCTCGGCGCGATCAAGAACGACATCGACATGAAGACCCTCACCCGCGAGGAGATCGAGCACCTCGTCGGCGAGTAGGCCCCGGCCTGCTTTCCCCGCAAGTTCCCACGGGGCGGCCTTTCCGGCCGCCCCGTTGGCTTTGTGGCCAAAGCGACGTGACGCTTGCGGCGCCGCCCGATTCGCCCTTACTCAGGCGGATTCATGGCCACCACCGTTTTCACCATCGCCAATCAAAAGGGCGGCGTCGGCAAGACCACCACTGCGGTCAACCTGGCCGCCGCGCTGGCCGAGAAGAAGATCCACACGCTGCTGATTGACCTGGATCCCCAGGCCAACGCCACCAGCGCCATCGGCGTCGAGAAGCAGGCCGGTAAGAGCCTCTACGGCCCGCTCCGGGGCGAGGGCACCGCGCTCGAGATGATCACGCCCACCGCCTACGAGCACCTCGCGCTCATCCCGAGCGAGGAGGACCTCGCCGCCGCCGAGATCGAGCTCGCGCAGACGGAGAATTATCTGATGAGGCTCCGCACCGTGCTGGAGACCATCCGCGCCTCCAACGGCTACCGCGCCATCATCATCGACTGCCCGCCCGCCCTCGGCATGCTCTCGATGAACAGCCTCGCCGCCGCCGACTGGCTGCTCATCACCCTCCAGTGCGAGTACATGGCCCTCGAGGGCCTCGGCCAGATCCTCCGCAACGTCGAGCGGCTCAAGTCCGCCCACGTCAACGACGGCCTCCAGCTCGGCGGCGTCGTCATGACGATGTTCGACTCGCGCACCAACCTCGCAAAACAGGTCGTGGACGAGGTGAAGCAGCACCTGCCCGACAAGATCTTCAAGACCGTGATTCCGCGCACCGTGCGCCTTAGCGAGGCCCCGAGCTTCGGCAAGCCGATCTTCGCCTACGACCCCCACGGCCCCGGTGCCACCGCGTACCGCGCCCTCGCGCTGGAAGTGATCGAGCGTTTCGGCCTGCAGGCTTCCTGATGTTCGCCTCCCTGACCAAATACCGGCACGCCTTCCTGCTGGGGCTGCAGAGCAACCTCGTCTACCGCGCGAACTTCGCGGTGCGCGGCTTCTTCTCCCTGTTTCACCTCACGGTCGTCTTCATCCTCTGGGGCGCCGCCTACGCCGGCTCGCCCAGCATCGGCGGCTTCAGCTTCGGGCAGACGCTCACCTACTTTCTCGTGATGCTCGTCATGCAGTTCTTCGTCGGGGCGTTCAACGAGGACTACCAGATCAGCGAGGAAATCCGCAACGGCCTCATCAACCAGTTCCTGCTGAAGCCCATCAACTACTTCCTCTACCGCTTCAGCATCTTCGTCGCCGCCCGCCTCGTCACCGGCGTGCTCATCCTGCTGCCGCTGCTCGTCGCCGTGCCCCTGCTGCACGACTACCTCACCCTGCCGCATGACCTGTGGCGGATCGCCCTCGGCGTCCCCGCGATGGCCCTCTCCGCCGTGATCCAGTTCAGCATCGCCTACTGCTTCGGGATGCTGACGTTCTGGTTCCTCGACATCCAGGGCTTCGTCATCCTCTCCATGGCCGTGGAATCCATCCTCGGTGGCCAGATGTTCCCGCTCGACCTGCTGCCCGCCGGGGTCTTCCGGGTCGCACAGTTCCTGCCGTTTTACTACCAGACCTACTTCCCCGTCGCGATCCTCACGGGCCGCATCCACGACATTGCGGTCGTCTGGCAGGGCCTCGGCATCCAGCTCGGCTGGGTGCTTCTGCTGCTCGGGCTCAACCAGATTCTCTGGACCCGCGGCCTGCGCCGCCACACTGCCGTCGGCGGCTAAGGAAATTTTCGATTCTCGATTCAAATCCCCTCCGCCACCGTGATCGCCCGCTGTCCTGACCAATCGAAAATCGAAAATCAAAATTCGAAAATTCGATGACCCACTACCTGCAAATCTGGCTGGCCAGCGCGCGCTACTCGGTCACGCGCACCCTGATGTTCCGCTTCGATTTTTTCCTCTGGGCCACCGTGGAGCTCTTCTGGATGAGCGTGAACCTGCTCCTGATCTCGGTCATCTACGCGCACACCACCTCCATCGCCGGCTGGACCAAGTACGAGATGCTCCTCCTCGTCGGCACCTCGCTGCTGGTCCAGCGCTTCCTCATGGGTTTCTTCTGGAGCAGCATCTTCGAGATGGGCCGCAACATCCGCAGCGGGCACTTCGACTACTTCCTCGCCCAGCCCGGCAACATCCTGTTCATGGCGTCCACGCGGAAGGTCGACCTCGACGGCCTGGCCAACTCGCTGGTCGCCATGGGAGTCGTCGCCTACGCCGCGCATAAGCTCGGACTCCATCCCTCGGCCTGGGACCTCGTGGCGTACGCGCTGATGATCGTCTGCGGCCTCGCCATTCACTACAGCATGCTCGTGCTCTCCATCTCACTGGCCTTCTGGATCACCAGCGCCCAGGGCATGGAGGGCATCTATTTCACGCTGTCGGAGTTTTCGCGCCTGCCCCGCGAGGCGTTCAAGGGCCTCGCCAGCCTCGCGTTTGTCTGGCTCCTGCCCGTCGTCGTCGTCAGCAACGCCCCCGCCCGCACCCTCCTGCACGGCATCGAGCCGCGCTGGGTGCTCGCCTTGGTCGCGGCGGCGTCCCTCTGGCTCAGCGCGGCCATCTTCGTCTTCAACCGCGGACTCAAGCGCTACTCCAGCGCCAGCTCATGAGCGCCGCGTTGATTCAGCTCCAGGACCGGATCGGCTACACGTTTCGCGACGCGGCGCTGCTGGCTACTGCCGTCACGCACCCGTCCTGGTTGCAGGACCACCCCGGCGAAACCGAGACCAACCAGCGGCTCGAGTTCCTCGGTGACGCCGTGCTGCAGCTCGTGCTGACCGAGGCGCTCTTCCAACATTTTCCCGCCGATCGCGAAGGGGAGCTCAGCCAGCGCCGCGCCTCGCTGACGAAGGGCGTGTTTCTCTTCCAACTCGCGCGCGAACTCGGGCTCGATGCCTGCCTGCGCCTCGGCCGCAGCGAGGAATCAGGCGGCGGCCGCACCCGCGCGGCGGCGTTGGAGGATGCGTTTGAGGCCGTCATCGGCGCGCTCTACCTCGACAGCGACCTGCCCACCGCCCGCCGCGTCGTACTGGGCATCTACGGCCCGCTGGCCGAACGGCTCTCCTACGCGACTGCCGACAATCCCAAAGGCCGGCTGCAGGAGCTCGTGCAGCCCCGCCATGGCAACGACGCGCTCCGCTACGAAGTCACCCGCACCGAGGGCGCCGACCACGCGCGCGCCTACGAGGTCAGCGTCTTTTTGCTCACCCGCCACCTCGGCACCGGCCGCGGCACCTCGAAGAAACTCGCCGAGGAAGCCGCCGCCCACGAGGCGCTGAAAACCCTCGGCACCTGAGGGCCGCGAAAGCGGCCCGGGTTAGGTGCTACGTTTTAGGTGTTACGTGTTTTTGCATTATTTCTTCTTCCCGTAACACTTAACACATAACACTCGTCCGATGTCTTCCGTCCCCCCGCGTCACAAGCTGACCGGCGTCTGCCCGCCGGCCCGCGGCGCGGTCGTCGCGGAACTTGCGCGCACCCATGCCGCGCCCGTGTGGCTCGTCGTGGCCGAGGACCTGAAGGCCGCCGAGCAGCTTGCCGAGGACATTGCGTTTTTCTCCGCCGCTTCCGGCAGTCTGCGGCCGCTGCACGCGCTCGTTTTCCCCGAGTCCATGCGCGACAGCCGCGACATGCGCGAGGCCTTCGCCGCGTCGAGTGAACGCGTCACTGTGCTCTCCCGCCTCCGCGCCACGCGCGCGCTCACGGCCGCACCCGACACGCTCGTGGTCGTCACCACGCCCGCCGCCCTCCTCCAGCCTGTGCCCGCACTCGAGGAATTCACGGCCCGCGAATTCACCCTAGCCCGCGGCCAGAAACAATCTTTCCAGGGCCTGCTCGAGCAGCTCCAGTCGCTCGACTACGACTCCGAGGCCGTCTGCGAGGCCCCCGGCCACTACGCCATCCGCGGCGGCATTATTGACGTTTACCCGGTGACCGCCAACCAGCCCTACCGGCTTGACTTCTTTGGCGACGAACTCGAGGAAATCCGCGAGTTCGACCCCGTCACCCAGCGCTCCGGCGCCAGCGTCGGCAGCATCACGCTCTCCGCGTCGCCGCGTGTCCGTTTGGCCGAGTCGACCACCGGCATCGCCGACTATCTCTCCACCCGCACCCAGCTCGCCTTCATCGAGCCCGCCTCGCTCGAGGAGGAATTTAGCTCGTTCGCCCGCGAGGGCACGAACGGCCTGACGCCCCTGCTCGCGCGCTGCGCCGCGGCGTTCGGCATCAGCGACCTCGACGAGGCCAGCGCCCTCTTTGATGCCGGCAGCGCCGAGGCGACCTGGGACACCGAAAGCCTCGCCCACCACCGCACCTACCCCGAGGGCGCCCTCGTCGCGCAGGAACGGCTACAGGTCGAGGAGGAGGCCCGGCTGAAGTTCCTCCTGCAGGTCGCCGCCTGGCGCAAGGCCGGCTATGACATCGCGCTGGTCACCGGCAAGGAGGGCGAGGAACAGCGCATCAAGGAAATCCTCGCCGAAAGCGCGGCCCTCAAATCCATCCGCCCGCGTTTTCTCCGCGGCACCCTGAACGAGGGCTTCCGCCTCACCGGCCGCGCCGCCGCCGCCCTCGGCCGGATCGATTCCGGCGCCACCGGCCTGGTGGTCGTCACCGAGACCGAAATCTTCGGCCGCCAGCGCCAGCGGCGCCCCGCTCTCAACCCCCGCGCCATCGCCCAGCGCGCCCAGATCGACCAGCTGCTGGACTTCTCCGAGCTGGTCGAGGGCGACTTCGTGGTGCATCTGCAGCACGGCATCGCGCTCTACCGCGGGCTCACGAAACTCGACACCGCCCAGGGCCTGCGCGAGGTCATCTCGCTCGAGTTTGACGACCACGTCACCCTGCACGTGCCACTGCAGGAGTCGCACCTCATCAGCCGCTACGTCGGCCTCAGCAAGACCAAGCCCCAGCTGGGCCGCATCGGCTCCGGCCGCTGGGAAAAGGCCCGCAAGGCCGCCGAGCTCGCCACCATTGACCTTGCCGCCGAGCTGCTGCGGATCCACGCCGCCCGCGAGGCCCAGCCGGGACACCAGTTCCCGCCCGACACCACGTGGCAGAAGGAATTTGAGGCGTCGTTTCCGTTTACTGAGACCCGCGACCAGCTCAAGGCCATCGGCGAGACCAAGACCGACATGGAAAACACCCGGCCGATGGACCGGCTGATCTGCGGCGACGTCGGTTTCGGCAAGACCGAGGTCGCCATCCGCGCCGCGTTCAAGGCCGTCCAGGGCGGACGGCAGGTTGCCGTCCTCGTCCCCACCACCGTCCTCGCCCAGCAGCACCTCAACACCTTCCGCGAGCGCATGGCCGGCTACCCCGTCGCCGTGGAAATGCTCAGCCGTTTCCGCACCCTCGCCGAGCAGAAGAAAATCCTCACCGCCACCGCCGCCGGGCAGGTTGACATCCTGATCGGCACGCACCGGCTGCTGCAGCGCGATGTCGTTTTCCAGGAGCTCGGACTCGTCGTGATCGACGAGGAGCAGCGCTTCGGCGTGAAGCACAAGGAGCGCTTCAAGGCCATGCGCGCCACCGTGGACGTGCTCTCGATGAGCGCCACGCCCATCCCCCGCACGCTCTACCTCGCCCTCACCGGCGCGCGCGACCTGAGCGTGATCGAGACCGCGCCCACCAACCGCCACCCGATCCAGACCATCGTCAAAACCTACGAGGAAAAGATCGTCGTGGACGCCATCCACCACGAAATCCGCCGCGGCGGCCAGGTGTTCTACCTGCACAATCGCGTACAGACCATTGATATTGTCGCCTCGCAGCTGCGCACGCTTCTCCCCGGCATCACCATCGGCGTCGGCCACGGACAGATGAACGCCGACCAGCTCGAAGAGATGATGACGGAGTTCGTCGCCGGCCGCTACCAGGTACTGGTGTGCACGACCATCATCGAGAGCGGACTCGATATCCCGAACTGCAACACGATCATCATCGAGGGCGCGGACCGCTTCGGCCTCTCGCAGCTCTACCAGCTCCGCGGCCGCGTCGGCCGGTTCAAGCACCAGGCCTACGCCTACCTCCTGCTCCACCGCCACACCCGCCTGCTCGACATCGCCCGCCAGCGGCTCACTGCCATGCGCCAGCACACCCAGCTCGGCGCCGGCTTCCGCATCGCGATGCGCGACCTCGAACTGCGCGGCGCGGGCAATCTCCTCGGGGCCGAGCAAAGCGGCCACATTGTCGGCGTCGGCTTCGAGCTCTACTGCCAGCTCCTCCGCCAGTCCGTGGCCCGGTTGAAGGGCGAAAAGACCGCCGCCGCCATCCGCGCGAATGTGAAACTTGATTTTGTTTTCGTCGGCGAGAGCGGCGGCACCGGCGGAGCCCCGGTCCGCGGACGCCACGAGGACAGCTACACGGCCATCAAGGACGCCGAAAACCAGTGCGGCGCCCCGGAAGTCGCCCGCATCCAGGCCCGCATCCCCTCCAGCTACCTCGGCGAGACGCGGCTGCGCATCGATTTCTATCGTAAACTGGCCCTGGCTGACACCTTGCCCGCGTTGAAGCAAATCAGCAGCGATCTGAAGGACCGGTTTGGCAAGTTTGGCGACGAGGTGAAGGCCCTCCTGCTGGTCACGGAAATCCGCATTCGGGCGGAACAAAAAGGCATCGTTTCCGTCGAAACGGAGTCCACCCGTTTGAAGTGTCTGCGTAACAGCGGTCGCCGGGACGACTGGGTCCAGGTGGGCACCCGGTTTCCAAGGTTGACCGCCCCCCGCCCCCTTCTACGGTTAAGTGAAATCGTCTCTTTTTTGAACAACCTGCCCACGCCATGATGTTAGGCCGCCGCCTTGCCCTCACCCTCCTTGCCACCGGACTCATTTCGACCGGTTTCGCGCAATCCGCCCCCAACGACGGGCTGAACCTGCGCTTTGCCAACGGCATCGCGGCCATCGCCGAGGAGAAGGTCATCACCGTGGACGACGTCCGCCGCGAAATCTCCCCGTTGATCCCCCAACTGCAGCGCGAGGCCAAGAACGAGAAGGAATTCAACGAGAAGCTCGAGGCCCTGCAGGATGACGTCATCCAGCAGCTCATTGACCGCGTGTTGATCGTGAAGGAGTTCCGCAAGGACGAGAAACGACACATCCCCGCCAGCTTCGTCGAGAACCGCATCGCCGAGATCCAGAGCGAGCAGTTCGACAACGACCGCTCCAAGTTCCTCGCCTACCTGCGCGGCCGCGGCATCACGCTGCGCGACTACCACCGCGAGGTCGAGGAGGACACCATTTACCAGTACATGCGCCAGCAGCAGCGCAAGTCCCAGAGCGTCGTCAGCCCCGTGCGCATCGAGACTTTCTATAAGGAGAACAAGGACCGCTTTTACCAGGAGGACAGCGTCCACCTGCGCCTGATGCAGTTCACCCACGCCAACGGCGAAACCGATGCCGATCTGAAGGCCAAGGCCGACATCGTCCTCGCTCGCATGAAGGCCGGCGTGAAGTTCGAGGACCTCGCCAAGGAGTTCAGCCAGGACTCCCGCCGCAACAAGGGTGGCGACTGGGGCTGGGTCAAACGCTCCGATTTCCGCAAGGAATTTACCGACATCGTCTTCAACATGAAGAAGGACCAGTGCTCCGACCCGGTCGTCCTTCCTGAGGGCGTCTTCCTCCTCTACGTGCAGGACCGCAAGTTCGCCGGCATCCAGCAGCTGGATGACGTCCGCGACCAGATCGAGCGCCTCCTCGTGCAGCAGATGGGGCAGATCAGCCAGGAAAAGTGGCTGGAGCGCCTCCGCCGCAACGGGTACGTGAAGCACTTCTGAGCGGCGTAGCCGCTGAGCGGTGGCCGGTTACTTTTTGACCCCGATCTTCTCCGGCGGGTTCTTCGCGTTCGGGCACGAGTCAATCCAGACGCCTTCGGGGCGCGCCCACTCCACCGCGTTGGCGATGACCTTGCGGACGTTCTTGTCGAGGTAGGTCGGGTAAGTCTCGTGGCCGGGGCGGAAATAGAAAATCTTCCCGTTGCCGCGCCGCCAGCAGCAGCCGCTGCGGAACACCTCGCCGCCCTCAAACCACGAGATGAACACCTGTTCCTCCGGCGCGGGGATCGCAAACGGCTCGCCGTACATCTCCTCCTGCGGAAGCTCAAAATAGGTGCCGAGCCCCTGCGCGATCGGATGACCCGGGTTGCAGACCCAGAGGCGCTCCTTCTCATCGGCTTCGCGCCACGTCAGCGAGCACGTCGTGCCCAGCAGGCGCTTGAAGATCTTCGAGTAGTGACCCGAGTGCAGCACGATCAGGCCCATGCCCTCGAGCACGCGCTTCTGGACGCGGTCCACGATCGCGTCACTCACGTCGTTGTGGGCCATGTGACCCCACCAGGTCAGCACGTCCGTCGCCGCCAGCTTCTCCGTCGTCAGACCGTGCTCCGGCTCCTGCAGCGTGGCCGTCGTGACCACGGCGCCGGGGATCAGCTCGCGTACGCCCTCGGCGATCGCGCTGTGCATGCCGCGCGGGTAGATCGCGCCGACCTTGGGATTCTTGTGCTCGTGGACATTCTCGCCCCAGATGGTGACGCGGAGTGGTTGCATAAAAGTTACATCCACGAATACGCAGATTAGGAAAATCCTGTCCAAGACAATCCGGTGGCCGATTCCGCCGAATATTCCGCCCCCAACCGCCTGCGCGAACTGGCCGCCGGCGAGCGGCCGCAGGAGCGGCTCGTGCGGCTCGGCCCCGGTGCGCTGAGCGATACCGAACTGCTCGCCATGCTCCTGCGCAACGGCACGCGCGGGCACGACGTGATCACCCTCGCCGCCCGGCTGCTGGCCGAGG
This sequence comes from uncultured Opitutia bacterium, assembly GCA_903839035.1. Classification (GTDB taxonomy): domain Bacteria; phylum Verrucomicrobiota; class Verrucomicrobiia; order Opitutales; family Opitutaceae; genus Opi-474. The sequence goes on along the minus strand of CAIMAQ010000113.1, from coordinate 53,574 downwards.
CGGGGGCGCTCGCAGGCCTGATGGCCTGGCGGGAACCGGAGTTCCGCAAACTGAAAGGGATCGGCCGGGTGAAAGCCCTGCAGCTCATGGCGGTGGTTGAAATCGCCCGGCGGGTGGTGGGCCAGAAGGCGGAGGACTCACCCCTGCTCAACCGCGCCGACCGCGTGGCGGAGTTTTTCCAGCCCGCCATTTTCGGGCTCGAGGTGGAGAAATTCTGGGTGCTCTGCCTGAACCGAAAAAACCGCCTGCTCAAAAAGGTGGAGGTCAGCTCCGGCACCGCCACCTCCGCCCTTGCCCACCCGCGCGAGGTATTCCGCGAAGCCATCCGGGAGGCCGCCACGGCCGTCGTTTGCGCCCACAACCACCCCAGCGGCGACCCCGCGCCCAGCGCCGCTGACCTCCAGATCACCCGCCAGCTCCGCGAGGCCGCCAAGGCCGTGGATATTGACCTGCTGGACCATGTCATCCTGGGGCGGCCAAATGCCGACCCGGCAGGGCGCGGGTACTATAGTTTCAGGGAGGCGGGGCTGATTTGAGGCGATATGGGCTGGAAATAGGTCAATTGAGCCAAGATGGCCTCAGGGTATGCGCCCTACTTCATCCCGCCATGGTGGGACTTCAAAGGGCACCACTTCGCGTCTGTCGCCCTGCCCAGCCCAGTGGGGCCCCTTCGTTTAGAAGAATGGCCGTGCCACCCGAAGCCTCGGCGAAGTGGTGGTAGGACCTGGATTCGAACCAGGGAAGGCGTTAGCCAGCAGATTTACAGTCTGCCCTCGTTGGCCACTTGAGTATCCTACCAAATGGGGAGCGCGAACGCTCTCGGCTCGCCCCCGGTAGTTCAAGGCTTTTTTCAGCGTCGCCTTGCATCTCCGTTATGGCTTCCTGACTTCACCCTCAGGCCATGCTCATTGATGCGAAAGAACTGTTCTCGGACTTCGTCGCCCGGGGGCTGCTGAACGACCTGCTCACCATCGGCGGTTTCGTCCTCGCCTTGCTCCTCCTCGCCCGCCTGATGAGCCAAAAGAAGGCCCCGGCGAACACCTTCGCCTGGCTCCTGGTCATCATCCTCCTGCCCTACGTGGGGGTCCCGCTGTACCTGATCTTCGGCGGCCGCAAGCTGCGCCGACTCGCCGCCCGCAAGGCGCCCCTTACGCCCCACTTACTCAATCCACCGGAATCCGCCTCCGTTTACGCCGACCGGCCGGTCGCCCACACCATCATGTCCAGTGGCGCGGGCGCCCCGGTCGCGGGCAACCGCCTCCAACTGCTCACCACGGGCGAGGAGACCTTTGCCGCGCTGGAAAGCCAGATCCACGCCGCCCGCGAGACCATCCACCTCAGCACCTTCATCCTGGGACGCGATGACACCGGCCGGCGCCTGATCCAGCTGCTGACCGAGCGCGCCCGCGAGGGCGTCAAGGTCCGGCTCCTCCTCGACGCCGTGGGCTGCATGTTCGTCCGCCGGAGTTTTCACGCCGCCCTCCGCGCGGCCGGCGGCGAGGTCGTCACCTTCATGCCCGTGCTGCCGTTCACGTCCCGCGGCTCGGCCAACCTGCGCAATCACCGCAAGATCGCCGTCTTTGACCATGCCACCGCCATCGTCGGCGGCCACAATCTCGCCAATGAATACATGGGGCCGACCCCTTTCCGGAAGCGCTTTCGCGACCTCGGCGCCCTCATCGACGGTCCCGCCGCCACCCTCCTGAACGAGGTCTTCATCGCGGACTGGTGCTTCGCGAGCCGCCAGTCGCCGGAAAAGATCCGTCCCGGCGTCACGCCGGAAACGGCGCCCAGCCGCGGCAAGGCCGAGCTGCAGGTGGTCGCCAGTGGCCCCGACGTGCCCGGTGACCCGCTGTACGAGGGCATCATCTCCATGATCCAGGAGGCCGAGCACAGCATCTGGATCGTCACCCCGTATTTCATCCCCGACGACGTCCTGCTGCGCTCCCTCATCGTCAAGGCCCGCGCGGGTCGCGAGGTCACCCTGATTGTCCCCGAGCATTCCAACCACCCGGTCACGGACTTCGCGCGCCGGCACTATATCCGGGAACTCTGCCTGGCCGGCGGCCGTGTGCTCCTCTTCCAGCCCGGCATGATGCACAGCAAGGCCGTCATCGTGGACGACCGCATCGGCCTGCTGGGCTCGGCCAATTTCGACCTGCGCAGCCTGTTCGTGAACTTTGAGATCGGCGTGGTGGTCCACACGAAGGCGGATGCGCTCGCGATCAAGGCGTGGGCCCGCACGCAGGCCGAGTGCTGCCGGGAATTCGTCAACCGGAAGCGCCCACACCGCCTGTGGTCGGGCCTGCTCGAGGATTTCAGCCGCCTGCTCGCTCCGCTGCTCTAAGGACGGGCCGGCACGTCCGGTGCCTGCATTCAAGACCCAGCCCCAAAAAGCGGTCATGCGGGCACAGGGACGTACCCGCCCACCTAACCGGCCTCAAGCCGTCACGCTGGCCAGCTCGAGCAGGTCGAACGCGTGGCTGACCTCACGCCGGATCTCGGCCAGGGCCGCGCGGGCGTGTTCCACCTGGACATCCTTCTTCTCGGCGTACTCGGCCTTGAGCAACACCCAGCGATCGCCGAGGCGGTGCAGCTTGGCGCCGGAATTTTGCAGCAGCAGGCGCATGCGGCCCTGCAGCGGTGTCACCTGGCAGGCGAGACGCTCGTCCAACCGGCGGCTGGCCTCGGCCAGCTGCAGGAGGAGGATTTTCTCCTCCGTCACGCGGCGCAGGCCAGTGACCAGGCGGAGTTTTTCGAGGGTCCAGATGGACCACTTCGTCGGATCCCAGTGCCACCATTTCACGCCGTTGCGATAGTCGTGCTGAAACTCGTGGTGATAGTTGTGATAGCCCTCACCAAAGGTGAAAAACGCCATGAACCAGCTGTCCCGGGCGCTGCAGCGGTCCGAGTACGGCCGGTCGCCGACGGTGTGGCAGAGGGAGTTGATGAAAAACGTCATGTGCTGCACCACGGTCACTCGGGCCACGCCGGCGAGCAGGAAACCGCCGAGCGCACCCGCCCAGCCGGCATGCCAGTAGCCGAGGCCGGCGGGAATCAGGAAGCCGATCACCACTGCAATCGGGACATAATAATCCATCTGGAAACGCACCAGCGGGTCCTTGCGGAGGTCGGCGACGTTGTCCTGCGGCGGCTCGGGATCGAGCTTGAAGAGGATCCAGCCCATGTGGGCGTACCAGAAACCCTGCGTGATGTCATACGGGTCATCCTTGCCGTCGACATGCTTGTGATGCCGGCGGTGGTCGGAGACCCAGGCCAGGGCGGCGTTCTCGAAGGCGGCCGCGCCGAACAGCAGCGTGAGCAGCCGCACGGGCCAGCGCGCCTCAAAGGCCTTGTGCGCAAACAGCCGGTGGTAGCCGAGCGTGATGCTCAGGCCCGTGGCGATGCAGAAAAAGGCGAACATCCCGAGCTGAAACGCATCCACATGGAAGCGCCAGAGATACAGCGGAACCGCTGTAATGGTGATGACGGCGGTCCCGATCAGGAACGCACTGTTGGTCCAGTTGATACGAGCGGCAGGTAGGCGGAATGGCACGACTCAGGGGACCCCAATAGTCGCGCCGGGGCAATGGGAATCTCCGTTAAAAACTTCCGTAACTGCAGGCAATCAATGCGCAGTACCCGCGGCGCGTATCGCCTCGAGCCGGGCGAGATTGTTGCGCGCCGGCGCATAATCGGGCTTCAGCCGCAAGGTCTCCTCGTACTGCGCCTGCGCCTCGTCGAGCCGGCCGAGCTGCCGCAGGGTGTTGCCCAGGTTGTTGTGCGCCTCCGCGAAGTCCGGCCGCAGCCGCACGACCTCAGCGTACTGCTCCGCCGCGTCGGCAAAGCGGTGCAGCGCGAAGAGCGCATTGCCAAAATTGAAGTGCGCCGGGATGGACCCGGGATCGAGCCGCACCGCCGCCTCAAAATGCCCGGCCGCCTCCTCGACCCGGCCGGCCCGCGCGAGCACGCCGCCCATTTCCCCGTGCAGCAGCGGGCTGTCCGGCTGCAGCCGCAACGCGGCCTCGTAATGCTCCAGCGCCTCGACCGTCCGCCCGTTCATCGCCAGGGTCCCCGCCAGCGTGTGCTGCACGTCGGCAAAATCCGGCCGCAACCGCAGCGCCGTTTCGTACTGCTCCACCGCCGCCTCCACCTGATGCTGCTGCAGCAGGGTCGTCCCGAGCACGTAATGCGCCTCGGCCTGGTCCGGTTTCAGCCGTACCGCCTGCTCCGCGGCCGCCTGGGCCTCCGCCGGCCGGTGCAATTGAACCAGCACGCCCGCGAGGCTGTAATGTGCCTCCGCAAATCCGGGCGAGAGCCGCGCCGCCGCGGCGAAATGGCCGGCCGCCTCCTCGAACCGGCCTGCGGCGGACAGCGCCGTGCCAAGGTTCATCTGCGCGCGGACGTTGTCCGGCTGCGCGACCACGGTCACCCCCCAGAGCGTCACCGCGTCACGGTAATCCCGGTTGCGCACCACCGTCCCCACCCCCGCCGCCACCGCCAGCGCCAGCCCCACCGGCAGGGCGCGCATTCCCAGCCAGCGATAGCTGCCCAGCACCCCCAGGGCCAACACCGCCGCCAACGGCAGGTACATGCGGTGTTCGGCCATCGTCTGGGAGATGAGCGGCACAAAGCTCGAACTCGGCGCCAAGATCGCAAAAAACCAGAAAGCCATGAACCCAACCACCGGTTTGCGTGCCAGCGTGACAAAGGTCCCCGTCACCAGCGCCAGCAGCAGCAGCCCCTGCGGCCAGACGTCTCCGAGCCGCGCCACGCCGACCCCGTAGTCCACCACGAGTGGATTCGGCCAGATCGAGAGCCGCAGATACAGGATGATCGCGCGACACTGGGTCACCGCATAATCCCACGAACTCATGCCCAGACCAAATCCGGCCATGCCGGCGCGCTGCCCCGAGTGCGTGGCCAGCCAGGAAAGCAGCAGCCAGGTCGCCGCCAGCCCCGCGTACAACCTCCACCGCGCCTGCCACGCGGCCCGGAAAGTGCCCGCCACGAAGGTCCGGTCGTACAACAGGACCAGCACCGGGGCCGAGACCATCAGCTCCTTCGCCGCCATGCCGAACAGGCAGGCCACCACGGTGAAGATTTCCCAGCGGCGCGGCGCGGACGACTCCGCCGCACGGATAAAACCGTAGAGCGTCAGCAAATAAAACAAACCCACCAGCGACTCCGAGCGCTGCACCACGCAGGTCACCGACTCGGTCTGCAGCGGATGCAGCGCCCACAGCAGCGCCACGACGAACGCCAGAGGTTGCGCCTGCGCGCCGAACCGCTCCCGCAGGACCGGACGGAGGAGTGTTCGCCGCACGAGGCTGAACAGCGTCAGCGCCGCCAGCGCGTGGATCAGCGTGTTCATCACGTGATAGCCACGGACGTTGATACCACCCAGGGCGTAATTGACCGCCAACGAGAGATTCACCAGCGGACGGCCCACGGCGCCGGTGGCGTCACCGGGGGGCGACAGCACATCCGTCAGCGGCCACAGGTGGCGGATCGTCACGTTTTGGACGACCGATTTCAGGTCATCGAACACGAACGGCGCGGACCAGCTGTTCGCATACGCCGCCCACACCGCGAGCACGATCACGACCGCCGCGGTGGTGTTGCCCCAGCGCGCGAGGAATCCGGGTGGTTCTCCCGCTTCAGGTGTCCGGTTGGGTGTCGCGCTCATGTTCGGTAAAATTTCAGCGGTTCAACGCGGAGCCCGGCCGGCCCGGATCGCCTCGAGACGGGCGAGGTTGTTGCGCGCCGGCAGGTAATCCGGCTTCAGCCGCAGGGTCGCCTCGTACTGTGCCTGCGCCTCGTCGAGCCGGCCGAGCTGCATCAGCGTGTTGCCGAGATTATTGTGCACCTCGGCGAAGTCCGGCCGCAACCGCGCGACTTCGCCATACTGCTCGGCCGCCTCGGCAAAGCGCCGCAGGGCGAAGAGCGCATTGCCGAAATTGAAATGCGCCGGGATGGATTCGGGATCGAGCCGGGCCGCCGCCTCAAAATGCCCCGCCGCCTCCTCCACCCGCCCGAGCCGGCCGAGCGCGGCGCCCAGGGCGGTCTGTGCCTCGGCGGACTCCGGCTTGAGCTCCACCACCGCCGCATAATGCGGCACGGCCTCCGCCCAGCGCTGCTGCGCCGCCAGCACATTCCCGAAGCTGGCCTGCAGCCCGGGATTGCCCGGCGCCTGGCGCACGGCCTGCTCGAACTGCTCCCGCGCCTCGGGGACGCGGCCCGCGGACGCGAGGGTTTCTGCGTACATCTGCCGGGCCTCCACATAATCCGGCCGGATCTTGAGCGTGGTCTCGAAATGCTCCAGCGCCGCCGCGGTCTGATTCAGCCGGAGCAGCACGCCGGCGAGCACGAAATGCGCCTCGAAATACGGCGGACGCAGCCGCACCGCCGCCTCGAGGTGTTCCAGCGCCTCCGCCGGCCGGTACGCGCGGAAGAGGAAATTGCCCAGGTTGTAGCGCGCCTCGGCATAGCCCGGATTGAGCCGCACCGCCTCGGCCAGATGGATCAGGGCCTCGTCATTCCGGCCCGTGAGCATGAGCGCGCAGCCGAGGCTCGATTGCGCCCGCGCGTTCCCCGGCTGCGCCGTCACCGTGACGGTCCAGAGCTTAACGTTGCTCTCATAGTCCCGGTTTCGCGCCACGGTAAGCGCACCCACGGCCACGGCGAGTGCCAGCCCCGTCGGCAGCGTGTAACGCCCCATCCAGCGATACGCCCCGAGCACAACCAGCGCGACCACCGCCGCCAGCGGCAGGTACATCCGGTGCTCGGCCATCGTCTGCGTAATGAGCGGCACAACGCTCGAACTCGGCGCCAGGATGGCAAAAAATCCAAAGCCCAGGAAGCCGGCGGCCTGCCGCCGGCGCAGCGCGATGCCCGTGCCCACGGCGAGCAGCACCAGCAGGCCGGCCTGCAGCCAGACGTCCGCCAGGCTGCGCACCACCGTCGTGCCGTAGTCCACGACGAGCGGGCTCGGCCAGAATGCGAGCCGCAGGTACATCACGAGCGCGCGGCATGAGGTCAGCAGATACTCCCACGAGCTTACCCCGCCGCCCGAACTCCCGCCGCGCTGGTGCGAACCGGCCACGAGGTACGCGAGCAGCAGCCAGGTCGCCGCCAAGCCCGCATACAGTTTCCACCGCGCCTGCCACGCTGCCCGGAAGGTGCCGGCCACGAACATGCGGTCATAAAGCAGTGCCAGCACCGGCGCCGTCACCATGACTTCCTTCGTCGCCATGCCGAGCAGACAAACGCTCACGGTGAAGATCTCCCAGCGCCGTGGGGCCGCTGATTCCACCGCGCGGATGAAACCGTACAGCGTCAACAGATAAAACAATCCCATCAGGGACTCCGAGCGCTGGATGACAAACGTCACCGACTCGGTCAGCAGCGGATGCACCGCCCAGAGCAGCGCCACCGTCAGGGCCAGCGGCAGCGCCGCGGCCCCGAATCTTTCCCGCAGCGCCGGCCGCAGCAGCGTGCGTCGCACAATCCCGAAAAGCACCAGCGCCGCCAGCGTGTGAAACAGGGTGTTGGCCACGTGGTAGCCCGTGACGTTGTAGCCCCCGAGGGCGTAATTGAGCGCCAGCGAGAGGCTCACCACCGGCCGGCCCGTCGCACCCGTTGCAAACATCGGCGAGGACAGCACATCGCCCAGCCGGCTGAGGTGCCGGATGGTCGGGTTCTGCGTGATCGCCATGAAATCATCGAAGACGAACGGCGCGGACCAGCTGTTCGCATAGACGCCCCAGACCGCGAGCGCGATAACCGTGCCGGCCAGGACAACGCCCCGGCGCGCGGTTGGCCCGGTGGGGTTGGGCGGAGTCAACGGGGACCCGGAAATCGCGCGCGGCTTGGCCATGGATGATTGCCGTCAGCGTTGGCGGCCGCCCGCAGGCAGGCAAGGCACACTTAATGACCCGCGGTCTGCGGCGGGCGGGCCGCCAGCCGGTGCAGATTATCCCGGGCCTGCGCATAGCTAGGCCACTGCCGCAGCGCCGTCTCGAACTCGTCCCTCGCCTCGTCGAGCCGACCCAGGTGGACCAGGGCCTCGCCGAGGTCGTTGTGGGCGCGCACGAATTTCGGCTGGAGCCGCAGAGTCGTCGCGTAGTGTTGCGCCGCTTCCGGCCAGCGCCGCAGCTGCGTGAGCGCCGTGGCGAGGTTGTAGTGTCCCGGCAGCGAATCCGGATCGATCCGCACCGCCGCCTGCAATTGAGCCACCGCTTCCTCGAGCCGGTCCACCTGGGCCAGCGTGCTGCCGAGTGCGATGCGGGCATCAACGGAATCCGGCTTGAGCCGCACCGCCGCCTCACACTGGGACAGAGCCTCCGCCGGCCTCCCCAGCTCGAGCAGCACGTTGCCGAGGTTGCAGCGGGCGGCGTCATCGTCCGGATCGTGCGCCACCACGAAGGCAAAGTGCCCGCGCGCTTCCTCCAGCCGGCGGGCTTCCGCCAGCGCCGTGCCCAGGTTCATGTGCACCCGTAAATTGTCGGGCTGTTGCGCCACCGTCACACTCCAGAGCGTGATCGCGTCGCGATAATCCTGGTTGCGCACCATCGTGAGCGCGCCCGCACCCGCGGCCAAGGCCAACCATACCGGCAGCGTGCGCGCACCCAGCCAGCGATAACCGCCGAGTACCACCACGCTCACCACCGCCGCCAGCGAAAGGTACATCCGGTGCTCGGCCATGGTCTGGGACGTCAGCGGCACGAAACTGGAGCTGGGGGCCAGGATGGCAAAAAACCAGAACCCGAGGAATCCCAGCACCGGCCGCCGGACCAAGGCCACTACGGTGCCGGCCAGCAGTGCGAGCAAGAGCAGCGCCTGCGGCCAGACGTCCCCCGCGGCTTGGACGACGCCGGTGCCATAGTCGACGACCTGCGGATTCGGCCAAAGCGCGAGGCGCAGGTAGAGGATGATCGCCCGGCATTGCGTCAGGGCATACTCCCACGCGCTCACCCCCAGGCCGAATCCGGCGACTCCGCCGCGCTGGCCGTTCTGCAGGCTCAGCCAGGCCAGCAGCAACCAGGTGCCCGCCAGCCAAAGATAAAACGACCGGCGCTGCTGCCACGCGGCACGAAACGTCCCGGCCACAAACGTGCGGTCGTAGAGCAGCACCAGCAAGGGCGCCGAGACCATCACTTCCTTCGTCGCCATGCCGAGCAGGCAGACCATTACCGTGAAGACCTGCCATCCTCGCCGGGCCGGATCGTCCACCATGCGAATGAAGCCATCCAGTGTGTGCAGGTAAAACAGCCCCATCAGCGACTCCGAGCGTTGGACCACGCAGGTCACCGACTCCGTTTGCAGCGGATGCAGCGCCCACAGCAGCGCCACCCCGAGTGCGAGAGGCACGGCCGCGGACCCAAATCGTACCCGCAACCTGGGGCGCAGCAGCGTCCGCCGCACGATGCCAAACAGCGTCAGCGCCGCCAGCGCGTGGATCAGCGTGTTCATCACATGATAACCGCGCCCATCGAGGCCACCGAGGGCGTAGTTGAGGGCGAGGCTGAGGTTCACCATGGGACGTCCCCCGGCCCCGGTGGCATGGTTCGGCGGTGCCAGCACATCCGTCAGCGGCCACAGGTGGCGGATTGTCGGGTTTTGAATGACCGACTTCAGGTCATCGAATATGAACGGGGCCGAAAAACTGTTGGCATACGCCGCCCACACTGTGAGCACGATCACCGCCACAGGCAGCCATCCGCTCCCGCGGGACAGCAGCGCGGAAAGAGGGCCCTCCTGGCCAGGGGCGGGCTCGGGCGCGGGGAGCACTTTCGGCATAACCTCCGGCTCAGACGGCGTGCTGCGCGATGAACCGCATAATCGTCGCCGGATCGGCCCGGAGGCGGTGCTTGATCACCGGCCGGACCTTCAGTGCGTCCAGCGAGGGATCCGTCGGCTCGAGGCCGATCGCCGCGCGGATGGTGTCCGGGAATTTCGCCGGACTCGCCGTCGCCAGCACCACGCTCACCCGGCCGGGCGAAAGCGCCTTGAACCCGCACGCCGTGTGCGGATCGACGATGTAGCCGAGTTCGCGGTGCACGCGGCGGATGATGCCGGGAATATCCGCGTCGGTGCAGCGCGAGGCCGTGAACCCGCCCCGGTCCCACCCTTCCACCCGGCAGCGGCCCGTGGCCTTGAACTCGTCCATCAGCGCGAGCAACCGCTCCGGGTCGCGGCCCACGCGGTAGTACAGCAAGCGCTCAAAGTTCGAGGCGACCTGGATGTCCATCGAGGGCGCGAGGCTCGGGGCGACGGCGCCAACGCGATATTCTCCGGTGGTGAAAAACCGGTAGAGGATGTCGTTCTGGTTGGTCGCGACCTTGAAGCCGGGGATCGGGACACCCATCTGCTGGAGCAGCCAGCCGGCGAGCACGTTGCCGAAATTGCCCGTCGGTACGACAAACTCGACGCGGCTCCGCTCGCTCTCGGGCAGCCTCAGCCAAGCATAGAGATAGTACACGCACTGCGCCAGCACCCGGGCCAGGTTGATGGAGTTGACCGCCGAGAGCCGGTGGCCGGTGCGGAAGGCCTGGTTGGAGAAAATCACCTTCAGCGCCGCCTGTGCGTCGTCAAACGTGCCGTCCAGCGCGAGCGCGAACACGTTCTCCGCCCCCGTGCAGGTCATCTGCCGTTCCTGCAGCGGCGAAACGCGGCCGTCGGGATAGAGGATAAAGATCGCGGTGCCGGGCTTGCCCAGCAGCCCGTGGATCGCCGCCGCACCCGTGTCGCCGGAGGTCGCGCCCAGCACATTGATTGTCTCCCCGCGCACCGTGCACTGGTACTCGTAGAGGTTGCCCAGGAGCTGCAGCGCAAAGTCCTTGAACGCGAGCGTGGGACCGTGGAACAGCTCGAGCACATACAGGTCCGGCCCGAGTTTTTTCAGGGGGGCGATCTCGGCCGCCGAGAAGGTCGTGTAGGATTTCGCGACGATCGCCCGGAGCGTCGTGAGCGGGATATCCGTCGCGAACGCCCGCATGAACTCAAAGCACAGATCGGCGTAGCCCAGCTTCGCGAGCCGCGGCAGGTCGGCCGAAAAATCAGGCAGTGCGACCGGCAAAAACAGCCCCCCGTCCGGCGCCAGCCCCGTCGCCACGGCATCGGAAAAGCCGAGCGCCGGCGTCTGGCCGCGGGTGGAGAGGAAATTCATGGAGGTCAGGCGCAGGATTCAGGATGGGCCCGGCTGACGGCTGACATCGGATTTCTGCCCACTGCGCGTCAGCTTCTCAGGCCTTATCCAGCTGAAACGCGGTGTGCGCCACGCGCGCGGCCTCGTCGGCCCGGGCCTGGTCGATGACGATCGAGATCTTGATCTCCGAGGTGCTGATCAGCTCGATGTTGATGTCCACGTCGGCCAGCGCCTGGAAGAGCGTGGCGGCGACGCCGGAGTGCGTCTTCATGCCGACGCCCACGACCGAGAGCTTGGCAATGTGCTCGTGAATGGTGACCTGTCCGCCGCCGATCGCCGCGAGCACGGGCTTAAGCGCCTTGACCGCCTTGGCCGTCTCGGTCTGCGGCACGGTGAACGTGAGGTTCGCCACGCCCTGCCGGCCGACGTTCTGCACGATCATGTCGACGTTGATATTGGAGTCCGACAGCGCCCGGAACACCTTCGCGGCCGAGCCCGGCTTGTCCGGGATGTTGCTGACGATGACCTTGGCCTGGTCCTTGTCCACGGCCACGCCGCGGACGACGACCTTTTCCATGTAGGCGACTTCTTCTTTCACGATGGTTCCTGGGTTATGGTTAAAACTGGAGCGGACTTCGAAAACGACGCCATACTTCTTGGCGAACTCGACGGAGCGCGACATCATCACCTTCGAGCCCGACGAGGCGAGTTCGAGCATCTCGTCGTACGAGATCTCGGCCAGCTTGCGGGCCTGCTTCACCACGCGCGGATCGGCGGTGTAAACCCCGTCCACGTCGGTGTAGATCTCGCACTTGTCGGCCTTCAGCGCAGCCGCGAGGGCGATGGCCGTGAGGTCGGAGGCGCCCCGGCCGAAGGTCGTGACGTTGCCCTCCTCGTTGATGCCCTGAAAGCCGGCCACGATGACGACGTTGCCCTTCTTCAGGTCCTTCTCGATGGGCTTCGCGTTGATCGTCCGGATCTTCGCCTTGGTGTGCACCGTGTCGGTAAAAATGCCCGCCTGCGCGCCGGTGTAGCTCACGGCCCCGAGACCCAGCGCGTGCAGCGCCATGGCGGTGAGCGCCGACGTTTCCTGCTCGCCGATCGCGAGGAGCTGGTCGAGTTCCCGCTCGCTGGGGATCTCGGCGATCGACTTCGCCTTGGCGATCAGCTCGTTCGTCACGCCCGAGCGCGCCGAGACGACCGCGACCACCTCGTGGCCCTCATCGCACGTCGCCTTGATGCGCTTTGCGACAATCTTGATGCGGTCGATGTCACCCACGGAGGTGCCGCCATATTTTTGAACGATACGTGCCATGATGGAAATTTTTACTCGGAGAAGTCGCCGATGCGGAGGAGGAGCGGCTTCTCCAGCACGCAGCTCAGCCGCGAGAGCCGGCGCAGGGTCGTGCCGATGGCGCGCTCGTCGCTCTGGTGGGTGGTCAGGACCAGCGACGCCGCGCCGGCGGGTTCCTGGGCGCTCTGGATCACGCTGGCGATGCTCACGTGCTGGGCGGCCAGGGCGGTGGCGATCTTCGCCAGCACGCCGGGTTCGTCACTGACCGTCAGGCGCAGGTAATAACGGCCGCGGATGTGCTCCGGCGGGGCGAGGCGGCAGGCCAGCGCCGGCCGGGCCGGGCCGGGCCGCTTGCGCGCCGTGATGAAGGCCCGGCGGTCGTTCTTCAGCAGGGATACCGCGTCCACCAAATCGCTGATGACCGCACTCGCCGTCGCGTCCTGCCCCGCGCCGCGGCCGATGTAGAGCGTGGTGCCGGCAACGTCGCCCTGCACGGAGACGGCGTTGAAGACGCCGCTGACCTTCGCGACGACGTGGCTCTCGGGCAGCAGCGTCGGATGCACGCGGACGCTGAGCTCGCCAGTCGCAAAATCACGGGTGATGACCGCGAGCAGCTTGATGCCGTAGCCGAGCGCGGAGGCGTTCTTGAAATCGCCGGGCGTGATGCGGTCGATGCCCTCGACGATCATCTGCTCGGGTTTCACCCAAGTGCCATGGGCGAGGAAGGTCAGGACGGAGGCCTTGTGCGCGGTGTCCCAACCCAGCACGTCGAGCGACTCATCGGCCTCGGCATAACCCAGCCGCTTGGCCTCGCCGAGGATGGAGGAGTAAGGCGCGTCCTGTTCCTCCATCTGGGTGAGGATGTAGTTACACGTGCCGTTGAGGATGCCGTAGATGAGGGGAAAGCGGTTGGCCACGAGGCCCTCGCGCAGCGCCTTGATGAGCGGGATGCCGCCGGCGACGCTCGCCTCAAAGAGGAAATGCCCGCCGTGCCGGCGCGCCGTCTCGAAGATTTCCGCGCCGTGCTTGCAGATGAGCGCCTTGTTGGCCGACACGACCACCTTGCCGCACGCCAGCGCCCCGAGCGTGACGTCGCGCGCCACCGTCGTGCCGCCGATCAGTTCGCAAACGATGTCGATGCTCGGGTCGGTCGCGACCGCGAGGGAGTCCGTCGTGAGCTTGCCGGCGGGAACCGTGACGCCGCGCTTTTTCCGCCGGTCGCGGACGGACGCGCGGGTGAGTTCGAGCTTCACGCCGAGGCGAGCCTCGAGCTCCGGCCGGATGCGCGAGAGGTGCTTCCAGACGCCCTGCCCCACCGTGCCGAGGCCGCAGATGCCGATGCGAATGACCATGGGAGTATTCATCGCGCGATGGGATCCGACGTGGGTTTGCCGACCTTGTTTTCCGTGCCGGCGAGCAGCCGGGAGATGTTGGAGCGGTGGCGGATGATCACAAAAATCATGACGAGGGCGGAGGCCCCCAGAATGAGCGGTGCGACGTGCCCCATCACGGCGGCGACCGTCAACGCCACCCCCGCCAGCATCGAGGCGAGCGAGACATAACGCGTGAGGGCGAGGACCACGCCCCAGGTAACCGCCGCGGTCAGCGCGCCCAGCGGAAACAGCACGAAAAATCCGCCGGCGGCGGTCGCCACGCCCTTGCCGCCACGGAACTGGGTGAAGCACGAGAAACTGTGGCCGAGCAGCGCGGCAGTGAGCCCGACCACGGACATCAGGGGCCAGGCCGGCATGGGCAGGCCCGTCGCGAGCAACGGCCAGCCGGCGGCGACCGAGCCCTTCAGCCCGTCCAGGGCCAGCACGAGGTTGCCCGGCCCATGGCCGAGCACGCGGCGGACGTTGGTCGCACCGGGATTTTTGCTGCCGACCTCGAAGATGTTCACGCCCTTCGCCCGCGCGACGAGGTAACCGAAGGGCAGCGAGCCCAGCAGGTATCCGACAATCGCAGCGATGAGGAGGGGGACGAACATGGCGGCAACTTACAGCTGCACAAATTTCGCGAGTTTGATCGCGGGGTGCGACTTTAATTCCTTCCGCGCGGCAGCGCTCGGCTCGCTGTCGAGATTGATGACCATCAGCGCCGTTTCCCCGGGCTGCTGGCGGCTGAGCGACATGTTGGCGATGTTCACCTTGTCCTTGCCGAGCAGCGTGCCGACGTAGCCAATCATGCCGGGTTCGTCATGGTTCTCGATGATTAGCAGCTTGCCCTGCGCCTCGGCCTCGACGCCGCGGCCGTTGAGCTCCACCAGGCGCGGCGCCCCGGCCTTGCCGATGAGCGTGCCCATCGCGGAATGCACGCTGCCGTCGCCGGCCGTCGCCTCGACGGCGATAAGCTCGGTGTAGTCGGTCTCGTCGGTGGACTTCACCACCTCGAGCTGCACGCCGAGGCGCTGCAGCGCGACCGGGGCGTTCACGAAATTCACGGACTCGCCGCTGATGCGGCGCAGCCAGCCGCGCTGGATCGAGCGCGTGACGGCGTTGGCGTCGAGGTCCACCATCTTGCCCCAGTAGGTGATGCGGAGCGACGCGACCTGCGCCGGCGCCACCTGCTGCACGAGGGTGCCGAGCTTGTCGCCCAGGGCGAGGTACGGCCCGAGAATCTTGAGCGCGGCGGCGTCCATGCTGGGCATGTTGACGGCGTTGCGGATGATGCCGCCGGCGAGCACGTCGGTGATCTGCTCGGCAATCTCGAGCCCCACCGCGTCCTGCGCCTCGGCCGTCGACGCGCCGAGGTGCGGCGTCAGCACGACAGTGGGCAACGCGCGGAATTCGCTCTCCTTAGCCAGGGGCTCGTCCTCGTACACGTCGAGGCCGGCCGCAGCGACCTGGCCGGACTTGAGCGCGGCCAGCAGCGCGGTTTCCTTGATGATGCCCCCGCGGGCGCAATTAAAGAGGCGCACGCCCTTCTTGCACTTCGCCAGCGCGGCTTCGTCGATCAGGTACTGCGTCGCATCCGTCAGCGGCATGTGCACAGTGATGTAGTCCGACTGCGCAAGCAGCTCGTCCAGCGTTACCGCCTCAACCTGCATGGCCTTGGCCCGGCTGGGGGCGAGGTACGGATCGTAGGCCAGCACGCGCATGCCGAAGGCCTGGGCGCGCTTCGCCACCTCGGACCCGATGCGGCCGAGGCCGACGATGCCGAGGGTCTTCCGGAAAAGTTCGCTGCCCGAGAAGCTCTTGCGGTCCCACTGGCCCGCGCGCATGGACGCCGCGGCCTGGGGCACCGGCCGGGCGCCGCAGAGGATGTGCGTGAAGGTCAGCTCCGCCGTCGCGATGGTGTTGCCCGACGGGGTGTTCATCACGATCACGCCGCGCTCCGTGGCGGCCTCGACGTCCACATTGTCCACGCCGACGCCCGCGCGGCCCACGACCTTCAGCAACGGCGCGGCGGCGAACACCTCGGCGGTGATCTTCGTTTCCGAGCGGACGGCGATGGCGTGGACGTCTTTGACCAGCTCCAGCAGCTTCTCCGGGGTGGCGCCGTAGGCCTCCACCACGTCAAAACCCGGCTGCTGGCGCAGATAAGCGACGCCCTTGGGTGAGATCTTGTCAGCAACGAGGACTTTCATAGGGACAAATTTGGCCATTAGCGAAGAGCGCGGGTCTTCGAAACGCAATGCTAACCAAAGTCTGTCCGGCCTATGACACGGTTCGCCTGGGCGCAGATAAATCACTCAGGGGCTGAGGCTTGCCCGCTCGGCCGGATCCGGGGACCGAGCGGGGTCGGGAGGCTGCCCCGACCCCGCCCTGGAATTACTTCAGGCCCATCCCCAGTTCATGCGCGGCGAAGCCGTACATGTCCGTCCACTCGTTGATGGTCTTCGACACGGGCGTCGTACCGCTCGAGCCGCCGTGGCCGGCGTTGGACTCGATGCGGATCAACGCCGGGTGCTTCGAGCCGGCCATCGCCGCCTGCAACGTCGCCGCGTATTTGAAGGAATGTGCCGGGAACACGCGGTCGTCATGGTCGCCCGTCGTGATGAACACCGCTGGATACGGCGCGCCGGGTTGGATGGTGTGCAGGGGCGAATAGGCCCGCAGGTAGGCAAACCCCTCCGCCGTGTCGCTCGTACCGTAGTCGCTCGCCCACGCGGCGCCGACCGTGAATTTATGGTAGCGCAGCATGTCCATCACGCCGACCTGCGGGAACACCACCGCCGCGAGATCCGGCCGCTGGTTGAGCACCGCGCCGATGAGCAGGCCGCCGTTGGAGCGGCCCTGGATCACGAGCCGCTCGTGACTCGTGTACTTTTTCGCGACCAGCCAGTCGGCCGCGGCAATGTAGTCGTCGAACACGTTCTGCTTGCGCGCCTTCGTGCCCGCCAAATGCCACGCCTCACCGTATTCGCCGCCACCGCGCAGGCACACGTCGGCGTAGACGCCGCCCATCTCGAGCCACACCAGCGGCGGCACGGCAAAGGTCGGCTGGTGCGAAATCCGGAAACCGCCATAGCCGTATAGCCACGCAGGTGACTTGCCATCCAAGGCCAGGTCTTTGCGGCACGTCACAAACATGGGGATTTTCGTGCCGTCCTTCGACGTCACCCAGACTTGCTTCGTCACATAGCGCGAGGCGTCGAACGCAACCTGGGCCGCCTGGAAAACCTCTCCCCGGCCGGTGTCCAAGTCGTGACGCAGGATGGTGGGCGGCACGAGATAGGACGAGAAGCCGTAGAAGATCTCCGCCTCATCATCACGCCCGCTCATGCCGGTCACGCTCCCAATGCCCGGAAGCGCAATCTCGCCGAGCGGCTTGCCGTCCGCGCCGAACACCGCCAGGCGGCTCTGGGCCTCGTGCAGATACTCGAGAATGAACCGCCCGCCATAAAAGTGAGCCACGTTGAAATTGTCCGCCGACTCCGGGATCAGTGTTCTCCAGTCCGCCGGCGCCGGCGACTTCAGGTCGAGGGCCACGATCCGGCCCCGGCCCGCGCCGAGGGTCGTGGAAACGAAGAAGGTGTCTTGCCGGTTCCCCACCACGATGTAGTCGGCGTCAAAATTGCCGAGCAACTTGATGACCGGGCCATCGAGTCTGGGCTGCAACGGATTTCCCAGGTCGCGATAATAGATTCCATTGTGCGTCGCCCCCGGCGGGTTCAGGTAGATCACCAAGTAACGTCCGTCCTCGGTCACGCCGGCACCTAGAAACCACTCGGGGTGCTCCGGCTGCTCATACACCAGCTGGTCCCCGCTCTGGTCCGTCCCCAGGCGGTGATAATAAATTTTTCCGTTGAGCAGCTTGCCGAACAGCTTGTCGCCCTTCGCCACCTCGGGATAGCGCCCGTAAAAAAAGCCCCGGCTGTCCTTCGTCCAGCTCAGGTTGGAAAACTTCGCCCACTTGAGGTGGTCCGCGGTATCCTTCCCGGTCGCGATGTCGCGCACGAAAAGCTCTTCCCAGTCCGAGCCCGACGCCTTCAGCGCGTAACCCAGCCACTTGCCATCCGGCGAAGCCGAGGCGGCCCCGAGCGCCACCGTGCCGTCTTTCGACAGGGTGTTCGGGTCGATCAGCACGCGCGGCGGACCCGTCAGCGATTCCTGCACGTAGAGCACGGCCTGGTTTTGCAGGCCGTCATTCTTGGTGAAAAAATAGTGCCCGCCCTCCTTGCCCGGCAGGCTGAGCCGCGGGTAGTTCCACAGCTGTGTGAGCCGCGCCCTGATTGCTGCGCGCTCCGGCAGCTGCGCGAGCGCACTCGCGGTCAGCGCCCGCTCGGCGGCGATCCATGCCGACGTCTCGGGCGAGTCAATCGCCTCCATCCAGCGATACGGGTCGGCGACCTTCGCGCCGCCGGGATATTCATCGACGACGTTGCCGCGCGGGGCGGCCGGATAAATCCACTGGGCCGGGGCCGCCGCCAGTGAACTCGAGCCGAGGGCCCACAGGAGCAAAAGCATTTTGCGCATGGACCTGACCTTGGCCCGACGCCCTTTCGTGGCAAGTGAAGTGCGATGAACGGCAACGCCGGGTTGCCACGCGGCCGGCCGGCGGTTTTGGTGGCGGTCATGGATGCTTCCTCCCCCGCCGCCCGCCTCGCCCGCCAGATCGAGTTCATCTTCGAGGTGGACCAGCTGAAGGAGATTTTCCGGCAGACGATCAACACGCGAAGCCGACGCGCCGAGAACGACGCCGAGCATTCCTGGGCGCTCTGCCTGTGCGTCATCACGCTCGCCGAGCACGCCAACTTCCCCAACTTGAACGTGCTGCGCGTCCTCAAGATGGTCATTCTCCACGACCTCGTGGAAATCGATGCCGGTGACACCTTCGCCTACGACACCGCCGCCATGGCCGGCCAGCACGAGCGTGAGGCCCGCGCCGCCGACCGCATCTTCGGCCTCCTGCCCCCCGACCAAACCCGCGAGTTCCGCGCGCTGTGGGATGAGTTCGAGGAAAAGCAGACCCCCGAGGCCAAGTTCGCGACCGCCGTGGACCGTTTCCAGCCGATGCTGCTCAACTGCCGTACCGAGGGCGCCGCGTGGAACCGCCACGGCGTCACGCAGGACCGCGTCCTCGCCCGGAACAAACACATCGCCGACGGCTGCGCGGAGCTCTGGCGCTACGCCGAGAACATGGTGCAGGAGGCCGTGGATGCCGGCCACCTGAAGCCGAAACCTGTTGCCTGACCTCAGCTCAGGTCGCGGATCGAGCCGAACTCCGGGTCGAACAAGCGACGGTAAGTCCGCACGATCATCCCGTCGGTCAGTCCGGCCAGGTAGTCGCAAATCTGCCGTGCCTTGCCGGCATGGGTCGTCTCGGCGTCGATCAGCTTGCCGACGCGGGTCGGCAGGATGTTGATCACGCGCGGACCCTTCTCGACGTAGTTGCTCCAGCAGGAATTCCACAGGTCGAACAACACGCGCCGCGCCTTGTGCTCGATCTGCTGCAGTTGCGGGCTCTCGAAGATGATGTCGTTCGCCATCTTCTTGAAAAAGTGCGCCTCGCGCTCCGCCGCCGGTTCCACCACCAGCTCAAAGCGGTAGCGGTTGGTCTTCGCCGCCATGAAGTTTTCCCGTTCCCGCAGCCGGCACGCCTTGATGAAGGCGCCGATTTTCTGCGAGAAAACGCTCTCCAGCCGGTCGCCGCGCATCGCGTCGAACAGCCCGTCGAGCAGCTTCTGCTGCTGCGGCCCGATCGCCTCGTTCGCCGCCCAGGCCTCGATCTTCTCGAAGGAGAGCACGCCCGCCTTCACGCCGTCCACGATGTCGTTGAGCGAGTACGCCGCGTCATCCGCCCAGTCCATGATCTGGCACTCGACGCTCTTGAACGAATTCAACTTCTCATCCGCGTGCAGCTCCTTCGGGATCTTCGCCCCGCCGAGCACAAAGCCCCGCACCTCGACCTGCGGGTCGTAGAGGAAATGGTTTTGCGGCGGCTTCGGGAACTCCTTGAAGAGCTTCTTGTACTTCAGCACGCCGTCGAGCAACGCGCGCGTCGGCTGCATGCCGCGGACGCTTGTCTCGTTCTGGTAAATCGTCGCCGTGAGCAGGTGCAGCGTCTGCGCGTTGCCCTCGAACCCGCCCCACTTCACCATCAGCTCCTGCAGCGTACGTTCACCCGAGTGGCCGAACGGCGGGTGCCCGAGGTCATGCGACAGGCACACGGCCTCGACGAGGTCGCTGTCGATGAAGAAATCCTCCTGCAACAGCCCGCCGCGCGAACGCAGGAAGTGGCAGATGGAGCGGCCGATCTGCGCGACCTCCATCGAGTGCGTGAGCCGGGTGCGGTAGAAATCATACTCGCCCGAGAGGAACACCTGCGTCTTCGACTGCAGCTTCCGGAAGGCGTGCGCATGGATGATGCGGTCGCGGTCGATCTGGAACGCACTGCGGTAGTCGGGCGTGCGGCCCGCCCCGTAGGCCTCGGTGTCGAACGCGTTGTAAAAGCGGTTCTGCATGGAAATCGCTTCGACACGAAAGCCAACGCGCCCATGATGCAATTTGATTCCATGCCCCGCGCCACGTTCCCCACGGCCCTCGGCACCTGTGCCGTTTCCTGGAGTGATACCGGCCTCACCGACTTCGAACTGCCCGACGCGCCCGGATCGGCCGACGATACCGCCCAACCGCCGGCCGCCCTCGCCGCCTTGATCGCGCGCGTGCAGCGCCATCTGACTGGCGAGCTGCAGGATTTCACCGACGTGCGCTACGATTTGAGCCGCGTGCCGGAGTTTCCCCGCGAGGTCTACCACGCCACGCTCGCCGTGAAGGCCGGCCAGACCGCCAGCTACGGCGAGATCGCCGCCGTGCTCGGCTACGCCCCCGGCATGAGCCGGGCCGTGGGCACCGCGCTGGGCGCCAACCCGTGGCCGCTGCTCGTGCCGTGTCATCGCATCGTCTCCGCCGAAGGAAAAATGACCGGCTTTACCGGCCCCGGCGGCGTGAAAACCAAGCTCCGCCTGCTCGCGCTCGAGGGCGCCCAGTTATTTGCCGAGTGACGCGACGCTAACGCCGGCCATTAACCCCGCTACGAGACCCGAAAATCTCGGCTTCGGGGTTGTTTCGCGAACGAGTGCAGCCACACTGTGGGTAATCTTATCTCCATGCCTGCCCAAATGATGCGCGCCATTGCCAAGCTAACCCCCGGCCCCGGGGTCCAGATGACCGAGGTCCCGGTGCCCAAGCCCGGCATCAACGACGTCCTGATCAAGATCCGCAAGACGTCCATCTGCGGCACTGATGTCCACATCTACAACTGGGACGCCTGGGCCGAGAAAACCATCCAGACACCGATGGTCATCGGCCATGAATTTGTCGGCGTCATCGAGGAGGTCGGCAGCAACGTGATCGGCTTCACCAAAGGCGACCTCGTGGATGGCGAAGGCCACATCGTCTGCGGCGTCTGCCGCAACTGCCTCGCCGGCCGCCGCCACCTCTGCAAGGACACCAAGGGCGTCGGCGTAAACCGCCAGGGCGCGTTCGCCGAGTACCTCTGCATCCCCGCCAGCAACGCCGTCCATGTCGACCCCGCCATCTCGCTGGACGTGCTTTCCTGCTTCGACCCGCTCGGCAACGCCACCCACACCGCGCTGCAGTACGACCTCGTCGGCGAGGACGTGCTCATCACCGGCGCCGGCCCCATCGGTTGCATGGCCGTCGCCATTGCCCGTCACGCCGGCGCGCGCAAGATCGTCGTCACGGACGTCAATCCCGACCGCCTCGCCCTCGCCAAGAAAATGGGCGCGACGCGCACCGTGGATGTTTCGAAGGAGAAGCTCCCCGCCGTGCAGCGCGAAATCGGCATGAAGGAGGGCTTCGACATCGGCCTCGAGATGTCCGGCAATCCCCAGGCGCTGAACGACATGATCGACAACATGTCCCACGGCGGCCGCATCGCCCTGCTCGGCATCATGCCGGGCGCCGCCGCGGTGGATTGGAACAAGGTCGTCTTCAACATGCTGACGATCCGCGGCATCTACGGCCGCGAGATGTACGAGACCTGGTACAAAATGACCGCCATGATCCAGAGCGGCCTCGATATTTCCCCTGTCATCACCCACCGCTTCCCGTACACGGAGTTCCAGCAGGGCTTCGACCTGATGCGTTCCGGCAAGAGCGGCAAGATCGTGCTGACCTGGAGCTGAGCCATGACGCCCGCCTACCTCGCCCACCTCCAGAAAACCCTCGCCGACATCGAGTCGGCGGGTCTCTTCAAGCGCGAGCGCGTCATCACGACACCGCAAAGCGCCCACATCACCGTCACCGGCGGGAAACAGGTTCTCAACTTCTGCGCCAACAACTACCTCGGTCTGGCCGATCATCCCGAGATCATCGCCTCCGCCCATGCCACGCTCGACCGCTGGGGGTACGGCCTCGCCTCGGTGCGCTTCATCTGCGGCACGCAGCAGATCCACAAGGAACTTGAGGCCAAGCTCAGCGCGTTCCTCGGCACCGACGACACCATCCTCTACGGCTCGTGCTTCGACGCCAACGGCGGCGTGTTTGAGACGATGCTCGCCGCCGAGGACGCCGTCATCAGCGACGAACTGAACCACGCCTCGATCATCGACGGCATCCGCCTCTGCAAGGCCCAGCGCTACCGTTACAAGAACAACGACATGGCCGACCTCGAGGCCAAGCTGAAGGAGGCCGACGCCGCCAAGGCCCGGTTCAAGCTCATCGCGACCGACGGGGTCTTCTCGATGGACGGCTACATCGCCAACATGAAGGCAATCTGCGACCTCGCCGACAAATACGGCGCGCTCGTGATGATGGACGACAGCCATGCCGTCGGCTTTATGGGCAAAACCGGCCGTGGCACGCACGAACACTGCGGCGTGATGGGCCGGGTGGACATCATCTCCGGCACACTCGGCAAGGCGCTCGGCGGCGCCAGTGGCGGTTACCTCAGCGGCAAAAAGGAAATCATCGACCTCCTCCGCCAGCGTTCCCGCCCCTATCTGTTTTCCAACACGCTCGCGCCGGTCATCGCCGCCGCCTCGATCACCACGCTCGACCTCATCACCCGCTCGACCGCCCTGCGTGACAAACTGGAGGCCAGCACGGCCTACTTCCGCGCGGGCCTGACCGAGGCCGGCCTCACCCTCCGGCCCGGCACGCACCCCATCGTTCCCGTCATGCTCGGGGATGCCGCCCTCTCACAGCAATTCGCCGCCAAGATGTTGGAGAAGGGCGTGTACGTCATCGGCTTTTTCTATCCCGTCGTGCCGCAGGGCACAGCGCGCATTCGCACGCAGGTCAGCGCCGCGCACAGCCGCGAGGATCTCGACTTCGCAATCAAGGCCTTCTCTGATGTGAAGCAGGAACTGGGACTTTAATTATGGCCGCAAAAATCACCGCCCCTCTCTGCCGCAAACTCGAGAAAGCCGCGCGCACCGCCGCGCAGTCCTCGTATTCGCCGTACTCCAAATTTCGTGTCGGTGCCGCCGTTCTCGCCGGCTCGGGCAAAATCTACTCGGGCACCAACGTTGAGAACGCCTCCTATGGCCTCTGCAATTGCGCCGAGCGCACCGCGATCTTCACCGCCGTCGCCGCGGGTGAACGTACGATCCATGTCGTCGCCGTCTACACGCCGACGAAAAAGGCCACTTCCCCGTGTGGCGCGTGCCGCCAGGTCATCAATGAATTTGGTCCGTCGGCACTCATCATCAGCGTCTGCAATTCCGCCGAGCGCACCGCGACCACCCTCGATCGCCTGCTGCCTGCCGCCTTCGGCCCGAAGGATTTGCGATCCTCGAAGAAGCGCTGACTTCCTCGCGGCGGGACCGGCTACGACATCTGCCGGTGTCCCGCAGATGTCAGAACCGTAATCGTCCGCTCCAGTGTATCTGCTTTCACGAGCAGATAATCCGTCTCAAAGGTGGCCACGGCCAGCAGGCTGATCTTCGCGCCAGCCAGCGGCGACGCGACCGACGCCATCACGCCGACGGTGGAAAACGGGAACGGTCCGACCACCTTTAGCACCCGCCAATCCAGCTCCGCCTTGATCTCCCCCGGCACCCGATCCGCGGGACACATGACCGAGAGTTCATCCGCGGTGGACGTGATGCTCACGAATTTGCCCGCCGCCCAGCCTGGCACCGGCGTGCCCGCAGGCAGCCGGCAGACCGCATGGAGGCCCGGCAGAACGATAAACCCGCGACCGGCTGACTCCGCACTCACATGAAAAAATCCCGCACCACCGCCTGGATATCCGCGCGCGGCACCTCGTGCTCGGTGCGGTCACTGAGGTCGCGGATCTTCACGACGCCCTTGGCCAGCTCGTCATCGCCGTAAATGAGCGCGAGCTTGGCACCCGAATCGGCGGCCAGCTTGAACTGCTTCCCAAAGGCGACTTCCTTCATCGGGTAATCCACGCGGCGCCCGGCGGCGCGCAGCGCCTGCACGTCGGCGAACGCCGCCTTCCGTCCCGCCTCGCCGCCGATTACGCAATAGACGTCCGGCGCCGACACGAACGCCGGCGCCAGACCGCGCTGCTCCAGCAGCAGTGCCGTGGTCACATCGCCAATCGCAAAACCCACCGCCGGCAGCGCCGGCCCGCCGAGTTTTTCGACCAAATCGTCATAACGACCGCCGCCCGCCAGCGCGCGTAGCTCGCCCTTGCGGTCGAAGGCCTCGAACACGAAGCCCGTGTAATAGGCCAGCCCGCGCACCACCCCGAGATCGACCTCGATAAACCGCGTCAGCCCCATGGCTTCGAGTCCGCCCAGGAGTTTTTTCCAATCCGCGAGACGCGCCGTGAGCTTGTCGCTGTTGAGCGAGGCAAAAGTCAGCTCGAGCGCCGCAAAAGTCTTGATCTGCAGAAACGCCAGCACCTTCGCCTTCAGGTCGGGATCGAGCGTCCCAAATTGCTCCTGGTAGGCCTTGAACGCGTCGTCGCCATACTTCTCGTGCTTGTCCACCGCCACGAGCATCGCGCGCACCCGGGACTCATCCAGCCCGAGCGCCTCGAGGTAATAAAACCACAGGTTCCGGTCGCTGAGCCGCACGTAAAAGTCCTGCTCGGTCAGCCCGAACGCGCAGAATGACTGCACCAGGAACGCGATCAGCTCGATCTCGGCCTCGGGACCCGGTTCGCCAAAAATATCCACGTTGAGCTGACGGAACGCCCGGTCGCGTCCCTTCTGCATCCGCTCATACCGGTAAAATTCCGCGATGCTGAACCACTTGATCGGCCGCTTGAGCGCATTGGCCTTGGCGCCGACCAAGCGACAGACCGTCGGGGTCATTTCCGGACGCAGGGCGACCTCGCGGCCGCCCTTGTCCGTGAAACTGAACAGCTGCCCCTCGATTTCGTCGCCCGACTTGGCCTTGTAGAGCTCCAGTGGCTCCAGCACCGGGGCGTCATATTCCGCAAAGCCAAAGACATGGGCGGTGCGCCGCCAGAGATCGAAGATGTGCTTACGGCGCGAGAAGTCCTCAGGATAAAACTCGCGGAAGCCGGGGAGTGACTGAAACGTCGCCATTGGGTGGAAAATGGCGAACCGGCCCGAGGCAGGGCGATGTTAATTTTTGCCCACCCACAAAAAAGGCCGGGCGGGGCCCGGCCTTCGAATAGAGTCTTGCTGGGGTAGGACTTAGGTACCCGTTTGCAACTTGGCGAGGTCGAGCTTCTTGAGCTGTTGCTTGAGAATCTTGCCCGACTTGAACTTCACCACGGCCCGCTGGGGAATAACCACCTCAGCCTCGGGCTTGTTGGGATTGCGGCCGATGCGCGCCTTGCGCACCTGGACCTCGAGGACGCCGAAGTTGCGCAACTCGACGTTGCGACCGTCGGCGAGCGCCTTCTGAATGATGTCGAGCGTGAGCTGAACGGTCTCGACGACCTGCTTCTGGGGGAAACTGGTCTTTTTGTAGATTTCCAAGACGATCTCTCGTTTGGTGAGGTTGGTGGACATGGGTTTTCCTTTGTTTCGTAAAAGCCTGTTCCAGACACCTCTAAATTACTCGCAGATGTGGAATTGCGTCAACTAATATGGGTGAGTTTTATTATCTGGCCGACAAAAGCCCTTTTCCATGCCCGATCCCACTGCCGTCAATTCCATGTTCGCCCGCATCGCGGGGCGCTATGATTTGGCCAACCATCTGCTCAGCGGCGGGCTGGACGTCTGGTGGCGGCGCTGCCTGGTGAAAGCCGTGGCGCGCCAAGCCCCGGCCGACGTGCTGGATCTCGCTACGGGGAGCGGAGATGTGGCGTTTGCACTCAGTCGCGGACTGCCCGCCGGAACGGTTATCACCGGCATGGACTTCTGCCAGCCCATGCTGGACCAGGCCGACACCAAAAAGGCCTCACTTCCGGCCGATCGCCAGGCCACCCTCACTTTCCGCCCCGGCGACGGGCTGGCCCTGCCCCTGCCGGACGCCTGTTTCGATGCCGTCACCATCTCCTTTGGGCTGCGCAACATGGCGGACCGGGATCGATCCCTGCGCGAAATGCACCGCGTGCTGCGGCCGAATGGACGGCTGTACGTGCTCGAGTTTTCCCAGCCGTCAGCCTGGTTCCGCCCGCTCTATTTCTTTTACCTGCGCCGGCTGCTGCCGCTGATCGCAGGCGCCGTCACCGGTGACCGCGCCGCGTACGTCTATCTCAACGAGACCATTGAGCAATTTCCCGGGCGCAAAGCACTGGCGGAGCAAATCAGTGCCGCCGGCTTCACTCGGGTGACCGCGTGCGGGCTGACTTTTGGCACCGTGGCGTTGCACGAGGCAGCCAAATAGGCCGCGCGGGCAACTCAGTTGAAGGATTTGCCGCAGCCGCAGGTGCTCTGGGCCTGGGGATTGTTGATCGCAAAGCCCTTGCCATGCAGTCCGTCGTCAAAGTCGATGGCTGATCCATCCAGGTAGGCCAGACTCGAGGGATCCACGAGGAAGTTCACGCCCTCGCTCTCCAACTCGGCATCGCCGGCCTTCCGTTCGTCAAAGGACATGCCGTATTGAAATCCCGAGCATCCGCCGGTTTCGACAAAGACACGCAGGCGCTTCGCCGGGGCGTTGAGCTCGGCCTGCATGGTGCGCACGCGATCCGCGGCGCGACTGGAAAGGGTGATCATCCCGTCACTCTGGATCGGGAAAACCGTGTGTCAAATTTCGGTGAAGCAGATTCCGCGCCTAATTCAGATTGAACACTTGCCAGTCACCGCAACGGGCCCTTTCCTCACCCGTCGTGTCGTCCATCAAACATCTTTTCAACGAGATCCACTATGAGATGCTGCACAAGCTGGCCGAGGGCGGCATGGGCGTGGTGTACGAGGCCGTGCAGCTTGGCGCCGGAAATTTCCGGAAGACCGTCGCAGTGAAGCTCATCCGCGAGGAGTTCTCCGCCATCGAGGAGTTCCAGAAGAACTTCATCGGCGAGGCCCGGCTCGTGGCCGACCTCATCCATACCAACATCGTCCAGACCTACCACCTCGGCCAGGTCGGCGGACAGTATTTCATGGTCATGGAGTTTGTCCGCGGCGTGCACCTCGAGATGTTCATCGACAAGCACCGCGAGCTCCGGAAGCAGATCCCCGTCGATCTCGCCGCCTTCATCGTCTCGCGCGTCGCGCGCGGCCTCGCCTACGCCCACCAGAAGAACGACCGCGAGGGCCGCCACCTCAACATCGTCCACCGGGACATCGGCCCGAAGAACGTCCTCATGGCTCACGAGGGCGACGTGAAGCTCACGGACTTCGGCATCGCGAAGGCCCTCGACCTGATGTACAATGAGGAAGGCAAGGTCATCGCGGGCAAGGACGAGTATCTCTCACCCGAGCAGGCCAACTACGCCGTGACCGACGCCCGCGCCGACCTCTTCCCCCTCGGCATCGTCCTCACCGAACTGCTGCTGGGCAAAAACATCTTCCGCTCCGCGGACCGAGCCCAGTCGCGCCGGAACATCCTCACGATGCCCATCCCGCAGTTCTCCACCCTGCGCCCGGACATCAACCCCAAGCTCGAGGCCATCATCCAGAAGGCGCTCACGCGTGATCGCGACCAGCGCTACCAGTCCGCGTTCGCCATGCTGACGGACCTGGAAATGTACCTCTACAGCGACGGCTACGGCCCCACCAACGAAAAGCTCGGCGTCTACCTGAAGGATATCTTCGGCGTGACCGAACTCGGCGGCACCTCGGTTTCTTCCCGTCCCCCCTACCCCACGCCCCTGCGATGATAACCTACAGCATTCATCCAGTACATGAGCGGGCCCGGATTTAGCCACGATCTTCGCCAGCGCCAGACTCAGTCCCTCGTTCTTGCGCCGCAGCTTCGGCATTCCCTGAAGATCCTGCAGGTCGCTGCGCTTGATTTGCGTTCGGTTATCCAGGAGGAGCTTCAGGCCAATCCTACGCTCGAGGAGCTACCGATGGACGGCGAGAGCATCGACAAGACCGCGGCGACCGACTCCCCCGACGAACCCGCCACGGATGCCGCCTCGGCCGAGCAGGGCGACCACCGCGAGGAAATGGATTTCAGCAAGGAATTCGAAATCCTCGGGAAGCTCGACCAGGACTGGAAGGACCACCTGTCCAGTGCCGGCGGCACCCAGTCGTACACGGCGGAGGACGCCGAGAAACGGCAGCATTTCTTCGACTCCCTCGTCTCGGAAACCTCCCTGCAGGAGCACCTGATGCAGCAGGTGGCGCTCGACGAGCTCGCCCCCCCGGTACTCGAGGCGCTGCGCCAGCTCGTTGGCAGCCTCGATGACCGCGGCTACCTAGCCCAGCCGCCCGCGGACATCGCGCTGCAGACCAACCTGCCCTATGACACCATGCTCGAGGCGCTCAAGCTCCTCCAGAGCTTCGACCCGCCCGGCATTGGCAGCCAGACCCTCGCCGAGTGCCTGCTCGCGCAGCTGACCGCCCGCGGCCGGGGCGAGTCGCTTGCGGCCCGCATGCTGCGTGATCACTTTGAGCTGCTCTCGCGCCGCCGCATTCCCGAGCTCGCCCGCAAGCTCGGCGCGCCCGCCGACGACGTGCAGGCCGCCATCGAGGAGATCAGCAAGCTCGACCCCGCACCCGGCCGCCGGTTCGCCGAGGACAACAACCGCGTCGTTGTCGCCGACGTCACCGTCGAGAAGGACGGCGACGAGTGGAAGATCCACCTCAACAGCGACTACATCCCGCGCCTGCGCATCTCCAGTACCTACCGCGACCTCATCGCCAAGGGCACCCTGTCGAAGGATGAGCGCGAGTATCTCCGCGAACGCATGCGCTCGGGCAAGTTCCTGATCGACTCGATCGAGCAGCGCCAGCGGACCATCGAGCGCATCACCCGCGAGATCATCAAGGCGCAGACCCCGTTCTTCGAGCACGGCGTCTCGCAGCTGCAGCCGCTCACCATGACACAGATCGCCGATATCGTCGGCGTCCACGAAACGACCGTCAGCCGGGCGATTGCGAACAAGTACATGAAGACGCCGCACGGCATCTTCGAATTCAAGTTCTTCTTCACCACCGGCTACCAGGCCGACAGCGGCGCCGCCGTCTCCAACACCAGCGTGAAGGAAATGCTGGCCGACATCGTCGCCGTCGAGGACAAGACCGCACCGCTGAGCGACCAGGAACTCGTCGTGAAGCTCCAAGAAAAGGGCCTCAGCCTCGCCCGCCGCACCGTCGCCAAGTACCGCGAGGAGCTCGGCATCCTGCCGAGTAATCTCCGCCGCGACTACAAGTAGGGGCGCTAGGCCAGCCCCGCGCTCGGCTCCACCCGCAGGCCGAGGCCCGCAGCGCGCTCCGTCCCGGCCGCATCCGCCCACGCGGCAAACGCGATCATCCCGGCGTTGTCGCCCGTGTGCTGGGGCTGCGCCGCCAGAAACGGAACCCGCTGGCGGTTCGCCTCCGCTTGCAGCGCCGTCCGCAGCGCACGGTTGTTCGCCACGCCACCGGACAACCCGAGGCTGCGAAATGATCCCGCGCCCTGCTCCAGCGCCGCGCGCGTCTTCCGCGCCAGTGCGTCGAGCACCGCCTGCTGATAACTGGCGCAGAGATCCGGCAGCCGCGCCTGTACGTCCGCCGGAGTCATCTTCTCAATCTGGTAGCGCAGGCTTGTCTTCACGCCGGAAAAGCTGAAATCCAGCTCGTCCCGCCGGCCGATGCCGCGCGGAAAATCGAACGCAGCCGGCCGGCCGTGCAACGCCCGCTGCTCGATCAGCGGGCCGCCGGGATAACCCAGGCCCAGCAGCTTCGCGCCCTTGTCCAGCGCCTCGCCCGCCGCGTCGTCCCGCGTGGACGACAGCACCGTGACCCGGCAGTCGGCACTGAGCGTAAAGAGGATCGTGTTGCCGCCCGAGACAATCAGCCCGAGATGCGGCAGGAGCTCCGCCAGGCGCGCGTCGAAATTTCCCGGTCCCTCCGCGTGCAGGGCGATGAACGGCGACCAGACGTGGCCGCGCAGGTGATTCACCCCCGCCACCGGTACCTTGAGCGTGAACGCGAGCGATTTCGCCGCCGCCCCGCCAATGGCCAGGCAGGCCGCCAGGCCGGGGCCGTTTGTCACCGCGACCTGCGTCACCCGGTCAAAACCCACCTCCGCCTTGGCGCACGCCAGCAGCGGCCCGAAATGCCGCAGGTGCTCCCGCGTCGCGAGGTCGGGCACCACCCCGCCATGCCGCTCGTGCAGCGCGATCTGGCTGTGCACCCACTCGCCCGTCAGTCCCCGGGCGGGGTCAAACAACGCGACGGCGGTCTCGTCGCACGAGCTTTCGAGCGCCAGGATCATGGGCGGTCAGGGTTCAAGCGGCGCGGACCGCTCCCGCAGCAGGGTGATGCCCTTGAGGACGTCGAGCGCGGCCTGCAGCTGGCGGTCCTCGATCGGCGCAAAGCCAAACCGGTCCTTGAATTCCTTCGGGTCCGCGACGTCGGGCCGCAGGCGCTGCAGCCGCAGCCGGCTGTCCTCTTCCGGCGTCATCACGACCTCCACCTGCGGGGTGATCCCCTTCTCGTGGATGCTCACGCCGCCCGGGGTGAAATAACGGGCGGTGGTCAGGCGCAGCCCCTCGCCATTCTTGAGCTTGAAGATGGACTGCACGGAACCCTTGCCGAAGGAACGCTCGCCCACGACCACCGCGCGACCGGTGTCCTTGAGCGCCCCCGTGACCACCTCGGCCGCACTGGCGCTGCCGGAATTGATCAGGAGCGCGACCGGCAGCCGGAGCGGATCGCCGTCGGCGCTCGCCCGGTACTCCTCGCGGTCCGCCGCCTTGCGGCCCTGCGTATAGACGATCAACTCACCTTTCTTGAAAAACGGCTCCGCCACGTCCACCGCGGCGTCGAGCAACCCGCCGGGATTGTTGCGGAGGTCAATGACGAGGCTGTCGATGCCTTCCTTCAGCAGCCGGTTGAGAGCCTGGTCGAATTCCTCGGCCGTGTGGTCGGAAAACTCGGTCAGCTGGATGTAGCCGGTGTGATCCGCCAGCACGTGCACATCGCGCACACTCTCGAGCTTGATCAGCTCGCGCTCCAGCGTGAGGTCAATCGTCTTGCCCGTGCTCGGCCGCAGCAGACTCACGGCCACCTTGGTGTGCGGCTTGCCGCGCAGCCGGTCGATCACGCCATCCATCGACAGTCCGCGCTCCAGCACCTTGCCATTGACGCTGACGAGTTCATCGCCGCGCAGGATGCCCGCCTTTTCGCCGGGCGAGCCGGCAATGGGCGCGATGACAATCACGTGGCCCTTGCGCATCTCCACCTGCACGCCGATGCCGCTGAAATCCCCGCTCAGCTCTTCCTCGAGCTGGTTGTAATCCTTCGATTCCAGAAACTCCGAGTGCGGGTCCAGCGACTCCACCATCCCGTGGATGGCCGACTTCGCGAGGTGGTCATAGTCCGAGGACTTGGCGTCAAAGTAGTTCTCATTCACCAGCTGCATCACCTCGCGCATGTACGACGCGGAGTGGTCGAGTTCGCGGTTGGGAAACAGCCCCCAGGCCAGTGCCAGCCGGGCCGCGCCCAGCGACAGCACCAGGCCGAGCACCAGGCCCGCCGCGATGATGAGAATCCGTTTGAGCATGCAGGCGACTGTGTGCATCTGCTTCGGTTTGTAAATGGGTTCGTCGCTTCCGTCCTCCCCCGCGCCCGCCGCGGAATTCCTTGCCGCCTTCCGCGCCACCGCCGGCGCTGGCGGGAGCCTGACGTTTGCCCAGTTCATGCAACTCGCGCTGTACCACCCCACGCTCGGCTATTACCGGCGGGACCGGGCTCGCGTGGGTTATGGCGCCGGCACCGATTTTTTCACCGCGAGCACCAGCGGCCCGGTCTTTGGCGAACTCCTCACGGCCGCGATCGGCACCCTGCTGGCGGACCGCAACCCCGGTGATTTCTCCTTCGTGGAGATCGGCGCCGAGCCCGGCGGCGGGGTCCTGGCTGGCGTTTCCCACCCGTTTGCCACCACGCGCACCGTACAGGTCGGCGAGCCCCCGTCGCTCTCCGGCCCGTGCATTGTTTTCTCCAACGAGCTCTTCGATGCCCAGCCGTTCCGGCGATTCGTTTTCCGCCGGGGTGCCTGGCTCGAGGTCAATGTGGCCCTGCGCGATGCTGCGCTTGTCCTCCTCGAACAACCCACCGCCCCGCCGGCCGGCCTGCCGGCCGTGGCGCCCGAGGGGTACGTCATCGACGCCCCGCTCGCCGCCGCCACGCTGGCCGGCGAACTCGCCTCCCAGCCGTGGACCGGGCTCTTTGTCGCCTTCGATTACGGCAAGTCCTGGCGGGAGCTGACGGAGGCCTGCCCCGCCGGCACCGCCCGCGCCTACCACCGCCATCAACAGTCCAACGATCTCCTCGCCCGCCCCGGCGAACAGGATCTCACCTGCCATATCTGCTGGGACTGGCTGGCCGATTCACTCTCGGCTCACGGCTTTGCCACTCCGACCCTGGAGTCGCAGGAGGCGTTTTTCATCCATCACGCCGCCCCCTACATCGCCACCACCACCGCCGCGGAGGCTGCTCACTTCAGCCAGAAGAAACTCTCCCTGCTCCAACTGCTCCATCCCTCCCACTTGGGTCAGAAATTTCAGGTTTTGCATGCCTGGCGCGACCGGTAAAATTCCCCTTGCCTCGCCTCCGACCCAACCTTTACTCCTAACCCTTTAACCAACTCAAAACCACCATGGCCAGAATCTGTGCAATCACCGGTCGCCGCCCCGTCAAGGGCTCGATCATCAACCGCAAGGGTCAGTCGAAAAAGAGCGGCGGCATCGGCACGCACGTGACCAGCATCACGAAGCGCAAATTCCGCCCGAACCTGCAGCGCATCCGCGTGCGCCTCGCCAATGGCGGCACCAAGCGCATGCTGGTCTCCGTCAAGGCCATCAAGGCCGGTCTCGTCCAGAAGGCCTAAGTCCTTCCGGCCCTTTTCTTTCCAACCCCGCGGCCCACCGGCCGCGGGTTTTTTTATAAGTGGAACTACGCATCCTTGCCCAATTCGCTTTCGCCCGTCCCTTTTCGTCACACATTGACCGCTTCAATGGACCCGTCCGACCCCGCCCAGACACCCCAGGTCCCCGCCGTCGTTCCGAGCTTGAGCGCGGGACCCTTTGAACTGTTGTCCGGCCGCGTGCTCGTCGTGGAGGACGATCTGCTGAACCAGCACCTCATCCGCCGCATGCTCGAAAAACACGGCCTGAAAATCACGGTCGTGGGCACCGGTGAAGCCGCGGTCGAGACCGCGTTGCGCGATCCGTGGGACGTGGTGTTGATGGATTGCCTGCTGCCGGGCATCGATGGATTCGCCGCCACCCGTGCGATCCGCGCCGGGCTCAACGGCCGGCCGCTGCCGATCGTCGCCCTCACGGCCAATGTGCAACCGGAAGACCGCGCCGACTGCGCCGCCGCCGGCATGGATGACTTCCTGCCCAAGCCCGTGAAACGCGCCGACCTCTACGCCTGCCTGAAAAAATGGCTCGCCCCCCGCCAGCCCTGATCAGGGCGGTGGCACCGGCGACAAGTTGCCGGCCCAGAGCTGACGGTAGATCGGGCTGTCTGGGATCGGAATGCCCTCCGCGTTGAATTTGCGCTCCGCAACGTATTCCAGGCCGTAGTGAAATGCCGCCAGCAGCAGCGGATAGGAGAACTCCGTTTTCTTGTGGAGATAGGCCCGGGAGTACGCGAGGTAGTCGACGCCGGCCTCGAGGTTGCTGCGCCAGTTCCACACCGCGGGCTCGTAGGGCTGGGCAGACACGGCGCGCCACGCCCCGGGCTTGAGCTGCAGCAGACCGCGGGCGTCACCGTTGCGCGCCGCCGGGTCAAAATTCGATTCCGCGGCAACCAGGGCGTAAATAAAGGCCGGCTCCAACCGGTACCGCGCCGCCAGCGGCTGGATCGCCACCCAGACCTCGGACCGCGTCGGCGGCCGGGCATTTTCTATCCCGCCAGACCCGCTCCGGCTGCAGGAAGCAGTTAACCCGAGCACGATCAGGGTGACGCAGATCGCCCTCATCGTGCCGCCCGCTACAGGGCGCGGAAGACCACCGCGGCATTCTGGCCGCCGAAACCAAGGTTGTTGCTCAGCACGGTGCGCACCTTCGCGGCGCGGGCGACATTCGGCACGTAATCGAGGTCACAGTCGGGATCGGGCTCCTCGAGATTGATAGTCGGCGCAATCATGCCGGTCTGGATGGTCTTGACCGAGATGACCGACTCAATGCCCCCCGCGGCGCCAAGCAGGTGGCCGGTCATCGACTTCGTCGAGCTGACAGCAAGTTTGCGGGCGTGGTCGCCAAAGAGCTTCTTGATGGCGAGGGTCTCAAACTTGTCGTTGTACGGCGTGGAGGTGCCGTGGGCGTTGATGTAGTCCACCTCCTCGGGTCGCACCCCGCCACAGGCCAAGGCCCGCTTCATGGCGAGCGAGAGGCCTTTCCCTTCCGGGTCCGGCTGGGTGATGTGAAAGGCATCGCAGGTGGCGGCATAACCGACCAACTCGCAGTATATCCGCGCGCCCCGGGCCTGGGCATGCTCGAGCGATTCCAGAATCAGGATGCCCGAGCCCTCGCCCATGATAAAGCCGTCGCGGTTCTTGTCAAAGGGCCGGCAGGCCTTCTGCGGCGCGTCGTTGCGCGTGCTCATTGCCTTCATCGAGCAGAAACCTGCGTACGACTGCTGCGTGATGGCCGCCTCGCTGCCACCCGCCACCATCACATCCGCATCGCCGCGCCGGATGGCGTGGAACGCCTCGCCGATCGCGTGCGTGCCGGTGGCACAGGCGGAGACAATGCCGAAATTCGGTCCGCGCGCCCCCAGGTCAATGGCGACCAGGCCGCTGGCCATGTTGCCGATGAGGGCGGGGATCATGAACGGTGAAACCCGGCGCGGGCCGCGTTCGCGCAGCACGTCATGCTGCGTTTCAATTGTCTGCATGCCGCCAATGCCGGAACCGATGATGACCCCGACGCGGTCGCCGTTTTCATGGTTCACATCGAGCTGGGAGTCCGCCACGGCCTGCCGGGCGGCCACGAAGGCAAAGTGGGTGTAACGGTCGTTGCGGCGGGCCTCCTTGGGATCCATGTGCAGTGCCGGATCCCAGTCGCGCACCTCGGCGCCGATCTGGCTGGCATAGGCGGTCGGGTCGAAATGCGTGACCCGTTCGATGCCGCACCGCCCGGCTAGCAGGCTGGCCCAGAAATCAGTCACATTGTGCCCGATGGAGGCGACCACCCCCAAGCCCGTGATCACAACCCGGCGCTGCAAAAGAGGGGGCGGTTCCATGCGGGCGGGGTCTACTTCCTGTCGTCCAGAAACAAAAAAGGCGTTCTGCGAAAATTTCCGTCGGGAAACAGGCAGAACGCCAGAGATTTGACGAAGCGAAGGCTCAGGCTTTGCCGGCTTTGGCTTTGATGTAGTCGATGACTTGGCCGACCGTCTGGAGCTTCTCGGCGTCCGACTCCGGAATCTCGCCTTTGATTTCGTCCTTAAATTCCTCTTCGAAAGCCATGATCAGCTCGACGGTGTCGAGCGAGTCAGCCCCGAGATCGTCAAGAAATGAGGCCGTCGGTGTAATCTGCTCTTCGTTCACGTTGAGCTGATTAACGATGATCTCTTTGACGCGTTGTTCGATGGTTTTTTGGTCTGCCATGATGATAAATTCGGGTGATTTAGAGGGTTCACATCGCCATGCCGCCGTCAACGGCAAAAACTTGGCCCGTGATGTAACCGGCCTCTTCCGCGCATAGAAAAGCGGTCATATTCGCGATATCAGCGGCTTCCCCAAAGCGTTTCAGGGGCACAGCTTCGAGAATTTTGGCCGAAACCTCAGGATTATTGACGAATTCGGTCGTCATATCGGTCTTGATGAACCCCGGCGCCACGGCGTTGACGGTCACACTCCGGCCGGCGAATTCGCGGGCGAGGGTCTTGGTCAGGCCGATCATGCCCGCCTTGGCGGCGGAATAGTTGGCCTGGCCGGCGTTGCCCATGATGCCGCTGACCGAGGTGATGTTGACGATCCGGCCCCAACGGGCGCGCGTCATCGGACGGGCGAGGTGCTTGGTCCAGTGGAAGCAGCTCGTGAGATTGGTCGTGATGACGTCGTTCCAATCGGCCTCGCTCATGCGGAAAAGCAGGCCGTCCTTGGTGATGCCGGCGTTGTTCACCAGAATGTCGATCGTGGGGAACTCGGCGAGCAGGGTCTCGGCCGCCTTCGCGACCGCCGCGCCATCCGCCACATCCACGGCGAGGGCCTTCGCCTTGCCGCCGGACGCGGTGATGGCGGCGGCCACGGCGCCACAGGAATCGGCGGACTTGGAGACACAGATAACGGTCACGCCGTGTCGGGCCAGGGTTTCAGCGATGGCCTTGCCGATGCCGCGACCGGCGCCGGTGACCAAGGCGGTGCGTTGATTAAACGTGAGCATGGGGTGGAAAGTAGCGGGTAGTGCGCAGCGGGTAGCGAGTAGAAAATTGCCGGGAAAAAGGGTGCGGAGGGGTTGAAAACTCGTTCCCCGCGACGCACCCGTCGCTCCTGCGAATCAATACACGTCGCGCTGGTAGCGCTTGTCCTTCTTGAGCTGTTTGATGAATTCCGCCGCGGCCGGGGCCTCCATGCCTCCCTGCTGGGCGATCACATCGAGCAGCGCCGTGTCCACGTCCTTGGCCATCCGCTTGGCGTCGCCGCAGACGTAGAAATAGGCGCCTCCCTTGATCCAGGACCAGAGCTCAGCCGCGTTTTCGCGCATCCGGTCCTGAACATAGACTTTGAGTATCTGGTCGCGGGAAAAAGCCGTGTCGAGGCGCGCCAACCGGCCCTGCGCCAGCCAGGCGGTCCACTCCTCCTCGTACAGGAAATCCGTCGCCCGGTGCTGGTCGCCGTAGAAGACCCAGTTGCGTCCGCTCGCGCCGCTCGCGATCCGGTCCTGCACAAACGCCCGGAAGGGCGCGATGCCTGTGCCCGGCCCGACCATGATGACATCCTTCGTGC
The DNA here is from genome assembly GCA_903839035.1 of uncultured Opitutia bacterium. Lineage (GTDB taxonomy): Bacteria > Verrucomicrobiota > Verrucomicrobiia > Opitutales > Opitutaceae > Opi-474. The sequence goes on along the minus strand of CAIMAQ010000113.1, from coordinate 16,277 downwards.
CGTCGTCCGGCAGGCCGAAATGCGAGTGCGAGACAAAGACTGGCGTCGGGGTCGAGCCCGGCTGCACCCGGTCTGCGAGAAACGTCGTGCATACCCCCACCCGTTCGCGGTGATTCGTCTCATAGCGCACCACCGCCACCGTGAGATGGATCTCCTCCGGGTAAAGTTTTGGGGAGGACGCAATCGAATAGAGCCGCGGCATCAGCCGGCGCATGTGGTCCACCAGTTCCTGCGGGGTGAGCTTCGCGCTCGGGTATTCCGCCAGCAGGTCCACGAATTCCCGCGCCTCGAGATAGGACACCAGCACCTCCTTCGCCTCCGGCAGCAGCAGGCCAGCCAGCCGGCTCTTTTCGTCGGCGTGGGTCGCCTTGGCGGCGAGGGTCTCGACAATTTTCCTCGTTGGTCCCGCCAGCGCCAGCCGGTTGGTCAGGGCTTCCCGCACCGGAATCGGCGCCGGCAGCTTGAGCATCACCGGCGAAACGGGCTCCTCACCCGTGGCCCCCAGCTGGGACAGAATCTCGGACACCTCGGATGACCGGTTCTCGCCAAACACGCCGAGCGAGTCACCCGCCTTGTAGTGCAGCCCGCTACCGGCGAGACTGACGGCGAAGTGCCGGGTTTCCTTCGCCGATCCCGGCTTGTTCAGCAGCCGGTTCTCGACGATCCGGGCGGAAAACGGACGGTCCTTGGAGTAGGCGGTGGGGTCAACGGAAGCAGACATGGCTGTGCGCATGAAAACGGCGCACCGTTGGCGCTGGCAAGCACGGTTTCGCCCGGTGCGCAGGCTTGCTACGTCCCAAAATCTCCCGCCAACTGGCAGTCACTTTATGTCCGTCGCCGAACCCATCCGCCTCCAAAAATATATCGCTGACGCCGGCGTGTGCTCCCGGCGCACCGCGGAGGCGCTCATCTACCAGGGCGAGGTCTGGGTTAATAGCACCAAGGCCACCGTCGGCCAGAAGATCACCCCCGGCGTCGACAAGGTCACGGTCAGCGGCAAACCCGTGCGCACCGTCGCCCAGCCGAAAATCACCCTCGCGATGAACAAGCCGCGCGGGCTCATCTGTTCCAACGACGACCCGCTTCACTCCCAGACGATCTTCAGCGTCCTCCCGCGCGAGCTGGCCAAGTACCGCTTTTTCTGCGCCGGTCGCCTCGACCTCGACAGCGAGGGGCTCGTCATCCTCACGACTGATGGCGACCTCGCCCACCGCCTGATGCACCCGTCCAACGTGGTGGTGAAGCGCTACCATGTGATCCTCAAACAGCCCTTCCCCGCCGCGCGCCTGCCGCTGCTCGTCAAGGGCATTGTGCTGGAAGGCGAGCGTCTCAAGGTCGAGCGCGGCGCACTTATCAGCCCCAACGCCTCCAAGTCCTCGACCAGCCTCGACGTGCACATGCACCACGGCAAAAAGCGCGAGATTCGCCTGCTGTTCACGACCCTCGGCTACGATGTGAAACGCCTCCGCCGCTACCAGATCGGCGCGCTGCAACTGAAGGGAATCCCGTTGCACGCCATGAAAGTCCTTTCTACGAAAGAGATCGAATTGCTCTTTCAATCACCGCGCACCCCGCGCGCCGCCCTCGAAGCCTCCTCCACTCCTGTCGAATCCTGATCATGAAGACCATCCTCCGACTCCTGTCCGTGCTGCTGGCCACCGCCGCCTCCGCGCTGGCCGCGCCCCTGGCTGCGACCACCGCGGTCCACACCAAGCCCGACGAGGCCGCACCCACCATCACCGTCCTCAGAGCGGGCAGCGAACCGGTGCCGACGCTGGGTAGCACCATGGCCAATACGCCCGCCGGCTGGATGGCCGTCGAGTTGCCGGGCCCGTTTGACGGCTACGTGCAGAACCGCGACATCACCAAGAGCCTCGATGTGCGCGACGGCGCCGCCATCTACCTCGCGCCCAAGCCCGAGGCCGGCGTCCTCGCCACGATGGAAAAGGGCGACAAGAGCAACATCACCGGCCTCCACGGGAAGTGGACCCAGATCAGCCTCCAGAAAAAGCTCACCGGTTACATCCGCCTCACCGGCGAGGGCAGCTATGTGGCGCCCGTCGCCCCGGCCCAGCCGGCCATGGCCCTCCGCGACTCCAACAACGCGCCCAGCGCCCAATACGCCCCGGTCTCCCCCGCGCCCCTGACGCCCATCGCCTACGGTGTGACCACCGCCGGCCGCCCCGCGCCCATGATCAACCTCGGCGACGGCGGCTCCAGCACCCTGCCCCGCCTGTTCCAGGGCAAATTTGTCTCCACGCGCAGCACCTTCAAGCCCCGCCGCCCGTTCGACTGGGCGCTCGATGACGACAGCGGCGAGCGCTACGCCTACCTCGACATGAGCAAGCTGCTGCTGACCGAGCAGCTCGACAAATATATCGACCGCCACGTCGTCGTTTACGGCGCCGCCAAGTCCATGGCCGGCCGCAAGGACATCGTGATCGTGGTTGAGAGCCTGCAGCTCAGGTAATTTCGCCTTCCCCCGGCCGGCCGCACCCGCCGGCCGGCCTTTTTTTTCATCCCATGGAACTCATCGACGGAAATCAAATTGCGGCGGCGCTCATCGCCGAGCTCAAGACCGAGGTTAACGCGATCAGCGGCCGCAAGCCCTGCATCGCCCTCATCCGCATTGGCGATGATCCCGCCTCGCTCTCCTACGTGACCAAGAAGGAGAAGTCTGCCGCGGAGATCGGCCTCACCAGCCGCATCATCCTGCCGCCCGTCACGATTTCCCAGCCCGAGTTGTTCGCCCTCATCGACCAGCTCAACGCCGACCCGACCGTGGACGGCATCCTCGTCCAGTCGCCCCTGCCCAAACACATCAACGAGGTGGCGGTCTTCGGGCGGGTGTCGGCCGCCAAGGACGTGGATGGGTTCAACACGCTCAATCTCGGCAAGATCGCCCAGGAGGACGAGACCGGCTTCGCCGCCTGCACTCCCGCCGGCATCATGGAACTGCTGGCGCGCAGCAAGGTGGACTTGAAGGGCAAGCACGTGGTGGTCGTCGGCCGCTCGCTGATCGTGGGCAAGCCCATCGCACTGCTCGCGCTCCAGAAAAAGGCCGGCGCCAACGCCACGGTCACCATCTGCCATTCCGGCACGTCCAACCTGCCCGCGATGGTCCGCCAGGCCGACGTGCTCGTCGCCGCCATCGGCCGGCCTGAGTTCATCACCGCCGACATGGTCAAGCCCGGCGCCGTGGTCATCGATGTCGGGATCAACCGCGTGCCCGACGCCACCAAGAAAAGCGGTTTCCGCCTCGTGGGTGACGTGCATTTCCCCTCGGTTTCCGCCTTGGCCAGCAAGATCACACCGGTTCCGGGCGGGGTTGGGCCCATGACGGTGGCGATGCTGATGAAGAACACCGTCAAGGCGTTTCGTCTCCAAACCGCGCACTAGCTTGCGCTTGGGCATTTCTGCCCCTTGGCTTTCGCCCGTAAATGACCGCCGCTCCCACCATCCTGATTGTCGACGATCAGCCGATCAACGTTCAGCTGCTCAAACGCAAGCTGGAGCGCGAGGGCCTGCGCGGGGTGCCCGCCTACAGCGGAATCGAGGCCTTGGACCTTATCGCGAAGTCCAAGCCCGACCTGATCCTCCTGGACGTGATGATGCCGGACATGGACGGTATTGAGGTCTGCCGCCGGCTCCAGGCCTCGACCGACACGCGCTCCATCCCTGTTATCTTTGTCACGGCCCGCACCTCCAAAGAGGGCAAAATCGAGGGCCTCAGCGTGGGTGCGGTCGATTACATCACCAAGCCCATCGACCTCGACGAAACGCTGGCCCGCGTCCAGACCCAGCTCCGGTTCCTCTCCGTCAACCGGGAGATGCTCGACCTCCAGCGCCGGCTCGTGGATGCCCGCCGAGCCGCGACCATCGGCGCGGTGACGCAGGGCATCGCCCACAATCTCAACAATCTCCTGGGCGTCGTTATCGGCCACCTCGACCTGATCAAGGCCTATTACGACAAGCCCGAGCAGGTGAAGAAGAACGCGGCGCAAATCGACAACGCCATCGCCCGCATCGTCTCGATCATCAAGCAGCTCAGCCTGTTGGTGGTGCGCACCTATCCCCCGTTCACCAAGGGCAACCTGCAGACGCTGCTCGAGGGCAGCGTCCTGCGGTTCCAGACCGACAACAAGCTCACCGCCCCCGTGACCATCGACAACCCGCTTGGCGAGCTGCAGATCGACACCAACTACGAGGTGTTCGAGGAGGTCGTCTCGAAGGTGCTGATCAACGCCTGGGAGTCCTACGACACCCCGCCGGCCACCCCGCGACCCATCTCCATCCACACGAAGTACGTCGACAAGCCCGGCAAGGACAAATTCATCGAGATCCAGATCTACGACGAAGGACACGGCATTGACCCCGAGATCCGCGACCGCGTATTTGAACCTTTCGTGAGCACGAAGCACACCGTCGGCGTCGGCATGGGCCTGACCATCGCGCGCCATGCGCTCCGCAACCTCGATGGCGAAGTGATGCTGAACGCGCGCGAGGGCGGCGGCACGAGCGCGGTCCTCCACCATCCGCTCGAGCAAAAGCCGCGCAAACGCAGCGATGCCTAAATTCGCCTTCCTCGGTGCCGGCAACATGGCGTCCGCCATGGTAGATGGCCTGCTCGCCAAGGGCACGGTCACCCCGCCCGACTTGATTTGCCTCGGCGGCAGCGGCCAAAGCGCCGCCACGCTCGCAGCGCGCACCGGCATTCGCCTCGCCACCTCGATCGAGGAACTCACCGGCGCGACCGACGTGCTCGTCATCGCCTTCAAGCCCCAGCAGCTCGCCGGCGCCAATCCGCAGCTCGCGACGCTCACGGCCGGCAAGCTCGTGATCTCCGTCCTCGCCGGCAAACGCCTCGCCCGGCTCGCCACCACCTTCCCCGCCGCACGCAATCTGGTCTGGGCCATGCCCAACACGCCCGCCCGCATCGGCGCCGGCATGACCGCATGGTGCAGCCGCACGCCGCTGAGCGCGGCGGACCGGGCGACCGTGGATGCCCTGCTCGCGGCTCTCGGCAACGCCGTCGAGGTGGATGAGGGTCTCATGGATGTCGCCGCGGCGGTCAGCGCCAGCGGCCCCGCGTTTCTTTTCGAATTTGCCGCCGCCCTGCGCGACGGCGGTATCGCCGGCGGTCTGCCGCCGGAGACGGCCAAGACCCTTGCCGTCGAAACCGTGCTCGGCGCCGCCCGCCTGCTCGCCCGTTCCGGCACTGACCCGGAGGAGCTACGCCGCCAGGTGACTTCGCCCAAGGGCATGACGCTCGCCGGGCTGCAGCGCATGGAGGCGCGCGATTTTCGCGGCCTGATGAAGGAAACCATCCTGGCCGCCAAGGCGCGTTCGGAGGAAATGGCCAAGGACGCCCCATGAGCCCCCTGCACGGCCGGATCCTGGTCACCGGCGGCGCCGGTTTCATCGGCAGCGCCATCGTCTGGGCGCTCAACCAGCGCGGCTACACCGACATCGTCATCGCCGACTTCCTCGCCCCGGAGAACAAGCGCACCAGCACACTCGCCGACCTCGACGAGAAGCGCAAAAACCTGCGGCCGCTGAAATATGCCGAGTACGTCGAGGCCGACGCCTTCCGCCGGCGCCTGGCCAAGGACCCGCTCGCCTTTGGTCGCTTCACGGCGATCTTTCACCTCGGGGCCTGCTCCTCCACCACCGAGAACGACGCGGCCTACCTCGACGACAACAACCTCGCCTACACCCGCGAGCTCGCCGAATGGTCCCTCCGGCACGGCGCCCGGTTCATCTACGCCTCTTCGGCCGCCACCTATGGCGACGGCACGCAGGGAATGGACGACCAGGATGACAACCTCACCCGGCTGCACCCGCTCAACCTCTACGGCGACTCGAAGCATAACTTCGACCTGCTGGCGCAGAAGCAGGGCTGGCTGCCGCGTATCGTCGGCGTGAAGTATTTCAACGTCTTCGGCCCGAACGAAGACCACAAGGGCGACATGCGCTCGCTCGTGAACAAGGCCTACCAGCAGATCCAGGCGACGGGACGCGTGCAGCTCTTCAAGAGCCACCGGCCCGACTTCAAGGATGGCGAACAGATGCGGGACTTCCTCTACGTGAAGGATGCCGTCGAGATGACGCTCCACTTCGCCGAGCAGGCGCCCACGGCGGGCGGCCTCTACAACCTCGGCTCCGGTCAGGCCAACACCTGGCTCACCCTCACCCGCGCCATCTTCGCCGCGCTGGGCCGCGAACCAGCGATCGATTTCATTGCAATGCCCGAAATCCTGCGCGGGAAGTACCAGTATTTCACCCAAGCCGAGGTCGGAAAGCTCCGCGCCACCGGCTACGACCGGGCGATGACCCCTCTCCCCGAGGCCGTGCGCGACTACGTGCAGGACTACCTCGTGCCGCGCAAGAAGCTGGGCGAGTGATGGCGGCGGGGGAGAAATAAAAAAGCCGCGCTGGTCAGCGCGGCTTCGTTGCGAACTTGGCGATCGCCTCAGGGAAGCTTGGAAAGCTCTTCCGCGGACCATTCCTTGCGGTCGCCTTCCTTCGCGTGGATGGCGGCGACCTGCTCGGACGTGACGGCGGGAGCCTTGTTGCCGAACGACGCGCGGATGTAAGTCAGCACAGCGGCGATCTTGTCATCGCTCCAATTGTAACCGGAACCGGCGACCTTGCCGAACACGGGCATGGCGGCGGCGCTGTACACGGTGCCCTTGACGGACACGGGGCCCTTCAGGCCGTGCAACACGATGCGGATCAACCGCTCCTCGGAGCCATTGACCCACTCGGACTCGGCGAGCGGCGGATAAACGCCGGGCACACCCAGGCCGGTGACCTGGTGGCAGGTGGCGCAGACGAGCTCGAAATTCTTTTTACCCAGCACCATCGGATCGACCTTCGCCATTGCGGTCACGCCCTTGGTGGAGTGGCCATTCTCGTCGAACACGGTCGCATCGTAGCGGGCCGAGTAGTGATTCAGGTAGGTGCCGGCGTAGAAAATGAGTCCGCTGAACACGAACAGCAGCACGAGCGGCAGCATCTTGTAGTGCGCGCCGTCGTCGGGCTTGCGGCCCAGCAGCTTCTCGTGCGCGGCCTGCAGGCTTTCATCCGAGGCGCCGGCTTGCTCCACGCGCGGATCTTTGGGCGTCAGGTCGCTCATTTGGATTCACCCTCCTTGGCGGCGGCCGGCTCAACCGGCCGGGCCTCAGGATATTCGTAGACGTTGTTCAGGCTCTGCAAATAGGCGACCAGGGACACGGCGCGGTGCGTGGGGATGATCTCGTAGCCCGCCGGGGCGGCGGCCTTGAGCGCATCCGCCGAGCGTTCACCGGTGATCTTCCGTTCCTCAAAAAGGAAACGGTAGGCCGGCATGCCGCCATGCGGCTCGTAAAGGTACTGGGTCAGGCGGGTCGCATCCACGGCGAGGGGCCGGGCGCCAAACGTCGCGAGATCCGGGCCGACCCGGCTCTCGCCGAGCTGCACGTGGGCCTGGCTGACATAATCACGGGCCACGCTCTGGCGGTCACCCCACCCGCGGGCCTTGTCGCTGCCGAAGTCCGGGCGGCGCACCTGCTGGGTGTGGCATGCGGCACAGCCGAGGTCCTGGTAGACGAGCTGGCCCTGCGCGGCGATGCCGGGCATGCGCTCGGGGAAGGCCTTGCCCTCGTTCTCGTCAAAGTAAGGCGCGAGTTGGCCGAGTTGGACATGGGAACCCATCACGATGCCGGCCCAAGCCAGCGCCACCGCGAGGAAAAGTCCCAGGAAAAAGGTGAAGCCGTTTTTCATGACACGGACGCCTCCATCGTCGGAGCCGGGTTGAAGACCGCGGGAGTCGCCGCTTTGGCAGCGGCGAGCCAGAAGAGATGGGTGGCGAGCAAAAGATTACCGAGCAGCAGGATGGCCTGCCCGGCAGTGGCCGCGAGCAGCCAGGGACGGACGTGGCCGGCGATGTCCGCGAACGGGATCGTGGCGGTGTTCAAATCGTGTCCTTGCACACAGCCGGCGCCAATCAGCGTCACCACCAGGATGACCGTGCCGGTGAGCGCGGCGGCGTAATGTGCGCGAATCATCGGGACCGACGGCCACGCCAGACCGGTGATGCGCGGGGCGAGGAAGTAGATGGCGCCGTACATCAGCATCGAGAAGGCGCCGTTAAGCGCCAGTTGGGACTGGCCCTCGCTGAAGTGGGTGAACTGGGTGTGCACCGCCACGCCGCGCATGGCGGTGTAGGCGTCGAGAAACCCGCCGACCACGTAAGCCACGAGGCCAAAGGCGACAAATTTCAACACCGTGCTGCCGCCACCGCAAAACGCCCCGCGGAGATTCACCGCGACCACGATGTAGTGGAACAGCAGCAGCGCGCAGGACACCACGGCAATTGTCGCGACCCACGCCGGCACCGGTCCACCGATCAGGTGGCGACCGCCCGTCCAGGCGCCGACAAAGAGCAGCGTCCAGAAGCTGAGCTGGGCAAAGTCATAGCTGGGGATGATCCGGCCGGTGACCTTCGGCACGAGGTAATACGCGGCGGCGAGTGCCAGCGGCGCGAGCCAGAGCGTCCACGCGCCCTGCACAAACCACCCGGCCACCAGCGCCTGCAGGACGCCGCGCTCGGGGGCGAAGACCAGCATCATCTGGGCGATGGAAAAGAGCCACGGGAAGAGGAACAGCGCGGCCACGGCGTACCATTGCGCGGCAAAGGTCATTTCCTTGCGGCGACCCATCCAGGCCAGCACGCCGGGCACGGCAATCGTGCCGTAGGCGACCAGCAGCATCGGGAGGACGTAGCCGGGCAGGTGCAGCCAGGCGTTGGAGGTCATGTCGCCGGTGGCGATGCCCGCGATGCCGAGGACAAGGGCGAAATTCCAGAACAGCGTGCCGGCGACGACCCAGTTCAGGGAGCGCAGCGGCGCGCCACCGAGGCGGGCCAGCAGCCACAGGGCGACGGCGAGACCGGAGTTGGCGGCCCAGCCGTAGATGAACGCGGTTTCCTGGATGGCGGACGAACGGCCGTAAGTCATCGCGGAGCAGCCGGCCAGGAATTCCGGGGTGTGCAACTGCATGAGATTCACGAGCGCAAGGATGCCGCTCAGCACCAGCCACAGCAGGGCGGAACCCAGCAGCAACAGCAGCGGCCACCGCGCGGAGGTGTCGATCTCGGTGACTTCGGCCGTATTCGCGGCTTGGGGGGCAGTGGTCATTACAAAAAGGTGGGTGCGGGCAATTACTTCTTGGCCGCGTATTTCTGCACGGTGAGTTCCATGGCGACATCCAGCGGGAGCTGGACCACGCCGGCCTTCTGATCGACCCAGCCATAGCTCGCGGCCTGCTTCGACTGCTTGGCCTGGAGATCCGCCAGGTTCTGCTTGCGCTGCTCAGCAGTGCGAATGCCGTCGCCGGTGAACGGCCCGGTCTGGTGCGGCAGATAAATGTAGTACACCACCGCGGCGAACAGCGCGAAGCCGGCCAACACCGTCAGGATGGTCACGAGCGGGGCGGAACGGGAAGGTTGGTCACTCATGGTGGGTGAGGCTCTCCCCGACGCGCGGGTCGCGGATCGGGATCAGCTTGGTCGTCGGGAAGCTCTTCAGGTAGGCCCAGATGCAGACGCCACCGACCCCGATGACCGAGGTCAGGACCCAGAGCAGGTTGAGCGAAAGGAACGGGAGCGAGTCGCCGTGCTCGTCCTTCAACGCCGGGAGGATGTTGTAGCAGAGGTCGATCAGGATGATCGCAAGTGTCCAGTAGGCGATGCGGCGGATGATGTGCGGCGTGACCTTGAAGCGGTACGACAGCAACGCACAGAACGGGACGACGAAGTGGCCGAAAAGGATGACGAGGCCGACGTACCACCATTGGTTGGTCGAGCCGTCGTGGTTCAACTCGCGGAGGTTGTACCAGAAGGTTTCCTCGGGAACGTTGGCGTTCCAGATCAGGAAGTACTGGGAGAACGTGACGTAGGCCCAGAAAACCGTGAAGGCCAGCATCAGCATGCCGATGCTGTGGAAGTGATTCGTATTGATGATGCCCTTGTAGTCGCCGCGATTAAGGAGCCAGACCATGATCAGCACCCCGCCGCAAAGGGCGCCGCGGGCACAGTTCGCGAAGAACCACACGCCGTACATCGTCGAGAACCAGTGGTACTCCAGGCTCTTGATCCAGTAGATGGCGGCGAACGTCAGCGTGAGGGCCGCGATGGGCAGGCCGATGGCGGAGTTGAAGCGGTTCTTGTAGGTCCACTGGACATCACCGTCGGAATCCTGGGTGAAGGAAGCCTTGCGCAGGCGGGCGGAGAGCCAGACCCAGGCGGCGAAGAACACGAGGGTCATGATCGTGAACGTGTAGATGTTCAGGAAGCCCTCCTTCTTCAGATAGAGGATGTCGGTGCCGACCGTGCCGTGGCCGTGCAGAACGTAGGTCTTGTCCATCCAGGGCCAGACGAAGCCGGGCTTGATCCAGGCGAGGATGAGCAGCGGCAGGAACAGCACGAAGAGCCACTTGAACGCCGCGAGGCCGTGTTCCCACTGGCGGCGGATGACCACGGACCACGACGCATCGGTGATGTGGTGGATCAGGATCATCAGCAACATGCCGATGGCGATGGCGGTCCAGTAGCTGACACCCACGAGATAGGACAGCGCGACGCCGTGCTTCTCGGGCGCGAGCAGCGCCGCCAGGGCGGTCACAGCGAGGCCGATCAGGCCGATGGTGAGCGCCTTGCCGGCCGGGGCGGCGGTGGAGTTAGCGGGGGTGCTCATTTCAGGCCAAGGGTTTCACGGGCTTTTGCGTCGGTGACATCCGCCGCGGTGCCCAGCTGCGCCCGCTGGAGAGCGCGGACATAGAGGATGACGGCCCAGCGGTCCTCGGGGAGGAGCTTGTCGGCGTAGGGCAGCATGTTCTTGTTGGGCGAACCGTGCGTGATGGTGTTGAAGAGTTCGCCCTCGGCCATCTGGCGCAGGCGGTCGTCGTGGTACGTGGGGGTGGCGCCCATGCCGTACTGTTTCGTGATGCCATTGCCGTCGCCCACGGCGCCGTGGCAGGGCGCGCAATAGATGGTGAAACGGTCCTTGCCGCGAGCCATGAGCTGGGCGTTAACCGCGATCGGGAAGCCACGGACCCAGCTGCCGTCGGCCTGCTTGCCGGCGTAGAGCACATCGTCGTTGCGCAGCGGATCGCGTGAAACCACGCCCACGGGCAGCGGGCGGTCGGCGCGGCCGTCCGCGTAGAATTTGCTTTCGCCCTGCGGCTTTGGCTTGGGCTGGCGCTTCATGCCGGGGAAGGCCCATTCCGGGAAGACGTCGATCGGCGGGCTCGTGAACAGGGAGCCGCGGAATCCGAAGATGGAAACGAGCAGCACGACCGCGAACGCTGTGATGAGGTAGACGTTGCGCATGGCTCAGGCTTCCAGCTCCTTGATCGACTTGCCGCCGGCCTTGGCGAGCAGCGCGGTCGTGTTGGCGAGGTTGAAGCGCGGGTCGCGCGCCTCGATCACGATGAAAAAGGCGTCGTCCATGCCCCGCTTGATCTGGTCGTACTTCAGGACCGGGTGGTAGTGCCGCGGCAGGCCGTTCACGACAAACATGCCGATGATCGTCGCGAAGGCGGTGAAGAGAATCGTCAGCTCGTAGGAGACCGGGAAGGCGAACATCGGGCTGAACAGCGGCTTGCCGCCGACGATCAGCTTGTAGTCGGAGGCGCCCGTCCACCAGATCAGCGACATGCCGGTGCAGAAGCCGGTGAGGCCGCCGGCGAGGGAGATGCGGGGCACGATGGAGCGCTTCAGGCCCATCGCCTTGTCCAGGCCATGCAGCGGGCACGGGGCGATAACGTCCCAGTTTTTGTAGCCGGCGTCACGCACCTGCTCCGCCGCGTGGTAGATTTCCGGCGCGGTTTCGAAGGTGGCGATCAGGCCATAGGAGGGTGCAGCCATGGTCGGGAAGATTAGGGGTGGTCGCCGCCGTGCACGTCCGCCTGGGGCGTGACGGCCTTGAGTTCCGCCATCGGCATGATGGGCAGGAAGCGGATGAAGAGGAGGAAAAGCACCGAGAACACGCCGAAGGTGCCGAAGAAGGTGAAGATCTCGACGATGGACGGGCTGTAGTAACCCCAGCTCGAGGGCAGGAAGTCACGGGCGAGCGAGGTGACGATGATCACGAAACGCTCGAACCACATGCCGACGTTGACGAAGATCGAGAGGATCCAGACGAACCACGTGCAATTGCGGACCTTCTTGAACCAGAAGAACTGCGGCGTGATGACGTTGCAGCTGATCATGATCCAGTAGGCCCAGGCGTAGGGACCGAAGGCGCGGTTGATGAAGGTGAAGCCCTCGTACGGATTCGCGCTGTACCACGCGATGAAGAACTCCATCGCGTAGGCGTAACCGACGATCGTGCCGGTCGCCAACGTGATCTTGCACATGCAGTCGATGTGATACTGCGTGATCAGGTCCTCGAGCTTGTAGACCGCGCGGAGCGGCAGCATGAGCGTGAGCACCATGCCGAAGCCGGAGAAGATGGCGCCCGCGACGAAGTACGGGGGGAAGATGGTCGTGTGCCAGCCCGGGAGCAGCGACACCGCGAAGTCGAACGACACGATGGTGTGCACCGAGAGCACGAGCGGCGTGGAGATGCCGGCGAGGATGAGGTACGCCATCTCGTAGTTGCTCCAGTGGCGGTTGGAACCGCGCCAGCCCATGGCGAAGAAGCCGTAGAGGAACGAGCGGAGCTTGTTGCCCGCCGCCTCAAAGCGGTCGCGCAGCACCGCGAGGTCGGGGAGCAGGCCGATGTACCAGAACAGGACGGAGACCGTGCCGTACGTGGAGACGGCGAACACGTCCCACTCGAGCGGCGAACGGAAATTCTGCCAGAGGTAGTTGGAGTTCGGGATCGGGAACAGGAACCACGCGTACCAGATGCGGCCGACGTGGAAGACCGGGAAGATGGCGGCGCAGACGACGGCGAAGATCGTCATGGCCTCGGCGGCGCGGTTGATGGACGTACGCCACTTCTGGCGCAGCAGGCAGAGAATGGCCGAGATCAGGGTGCCGGCGTGGCCGATGCCGATCCAGAACACGAAGTTGACGATGTCCCACGCCCAGTTGACCGGGTTGGCATGGCCCCAGACGCCGACGCCCGTGGCGACGAGGTAGGTCAGGCCGGCGACGGTGAACGACGCGACGAAGCAGGCGACCGCGAAACACCACCACCACCAAACCGGGGTCTTGCCCTCGATGATGCCGCAGATTTTCTCGGTGATCCACGAGAAGCTGCGGTTGTTGGCGACCAGCACGGCGCGCGGCAGCACCGCGGGCTTCACTTCCTCGAGAATGGCCGGCGCAGCGGCTGATTCGGCGTGGGCCATTAGCTGAGCCCTCCCATGGTCTTAACCGCGTCAATCATGGCGTGGCCGGGTTCCTTCTTTTCCTCGTGTTCCGGGTGCTGGCCACCGGGATGGTTCTTGAGGTTGTATTCCTTGCGGCTGTACGGAATCGAGATCGCGGCGTAGTCGGGCATCGACGGGTTCGGGTTGCGGAGCTTGCCGAGATAGGTGGTGCGGGGGCGGATGTTGAGGTAGCCGAGCAGCGCGTAGTCCTGCTGGCGGGCCTTGGCCTGGGACACAGCGCTGTCCGCATCGAGGATGTTGCCGAAGACGATGGCCTCGACCGGACAGACCTGCTGGCAGGCCGTCTTGATGGTGCCGTCCGGGACGCGGACGTCATCGAGCGAAACCGCCTCGCCGTTGTGCTCCTGGTTGACCTTCACCTTGTGCCGGATCTTCCCGTTCTGGATGCGTTGCACGCAGTAGGTGCACTTCTCCATCACGCCGCGCATGCGGATCGTGACCTCGGGATTCTTCACCATCTGCACGAGCTCGGGCATGCCCTTCGGGCCGAACTGGCTGAGGTAGAGGCTGTCGAGCTGGCGCTGGTTGAAGTCGAAGAAGTTGAAGCGGCGGACCTTGTACGGACAGTTGTTCGCGCAATACCGGGTGCCGATGCAGCGGTTGTAGGCCATCGTGTTCAGGCCTTCCTCGTCGTGCACGGTGGCGTTGACGGGGCAGACGGTCTCGCAAGGGGCGAGCTCGCAGTGCTGGCAGGCGATGGGCTGGAGCGAAATCTGGGGATCCTCGGGCAGCTCGTGGTTGCCCGGACCACCGAAGGCGCCGGCGTCGGCGTTGCCATCGGAGTAGTAGCGGTCGAGGCGGATCCAGTGCATCTCGCGGCCGCGGAGGACCTGGTCCTTGCCGACGATCGGGATGTTGTTCTCGGCCTGGCAGGCGACGACGCAGGCGTTGCAGCCGATGCAGGTGTTGAGGTCGATCGACATGCCCCACTGGTGGATGCCGTCGAACTTCGGGGTCGAGTAAAGCGAGCCACCGCGGGGAATCTCCGCCGCGCGCTGCGCGGGGGTCATGGCCGTGCCGACTTCGCCGAGGACGGACGGGCTGTGGGACTCCATGCCGATGCCCTTGACGTAGGCCAGGCCGGGACCGCCCTCTTTCGTGACTTCGTCGAGATTGGCTTCGCGGACGAGATCGCGGCCTTCCATCGACCAGTGCTCCTGGACGTTGGCGAGCTGCGTGCGTTCGCCGGTGTCCACCAGCGTCGCGCCGGTGGCAAAGCTCATCGCCGCCGTCGTACGGAGCGGATAGGCACTGGTGCCGGCACCCTGCCCCACGTGGCCGGTCGCGGTGCGGCCGTAGCCGAGCGCGATGACGAGCGTGTAATTCGAGAGGCCGGGCTGGATATGCACCGGGCCCTTGATCTTGCGGCCACCGACGGTGACCTCGAAGACGCGGGCGTTTTCCTTGCCGATCTCAAAGTCGTTTTCCTCGACGCGCGCCACCTGCAGCGACGCGCCCTTGGGGTCGATGCCGAGCTCCTTGCCGAGCTTCGGGCTGACGAGAATGGCGTTGTCCCAGGAAATCTTCGTGATCGGGTCCGGGCACTCCTGCAGCCAGCCGTTGTTGGCGAAGCGGCCGTCGTCCATCTTGTGGTCGGTGACAAAGCGGACCTCGAGATTCTTGGCGGACAGGACCTCAAATTTCGGCGCGGTCGCAAACAGCGTGCTGGCACCGGCGAGGTCGTAGCGGACTTCCACCTTCGGATAGGCCGAATCGGCCAGCAGGCCGTCGTGGAGGAACTGACGGAAGGTTTTCTCGGCATCGGCGCCGGGATTCAGGCCCGTGATCGTCGCGTAGACCTGCGCGTAGCCATCGGGCTTTTCCTCGCCCAGGATGTGGCTGAGGATCTCGATCTCGGTCAGGCCGTTGAACAGCGGCAGGATCATCGGCTGCACCGGGACGATTGTGCCGTCCACCGTGCGGGCGTCGCCCCACGACTCGAGATAGTGCGTGCTCGCGATCTGCGTGGCGGTCAGCGCGGAGGTCTCATCGGCGTAATAACCGACACGGATGACCTCGGGCACGGACTTCTGCAGGCTGCTCCACTCGAGATCAGCCGGCGCGTTATAGGCGGGATTGCCGCCGAGGACGATGAGGGTCTTGACCGCACCACCCTTGATGGCGGTGGCGAGGGCGGAAATCGTGGAGGCACTGCTGGCGCCGATTTCGACGAAATCAACCGTCTTGCCGACGTTGCCGAGGGCGGAATTCAGCGCGTAGACGATCGCATGGACCGCGGCGGACTGGTGCGCACCGGCGACGACGAGGCACTCGCCGGCATGATCCCGCAGGTCCTTGGCGCAGGCGGTGAGCCACTTTTCCTGATCCTTGAAATCGAGACCCTGGGCCAGCGCATCGAGCGATGACGAACCCATGACCTTGCTCGCGAGGGCCGCGGCGAAGGCCGCCATATGGCTGCTGGCGAGGCGCAGGCGGTGATCCGCCATGCTGCCGGTGAGGCTGAGGCCACTCTCCACGACGTAGAGGCGGTTCATCGCGTCATCGCGCGACTTCACGCGGCGGCCCTGGGCGAACTCGCGCGCGTACAGGAGACTGCCGGCCTCGGCGTGGAAGAAATCGGCATCGAGGCTGACGATGCGCTTGGCCTTGGCGAAATGGTAGAGGGGCTTGACGTCGCGACCGAAGGCGGCGCGGGCGGCGGCCGCGGGCGGCTCGTCCTGCACCGGCTCAAACTCCGCCCAGATGGCCCGGGGAAACTTGGTCTTCAGCTTGCCCAGCAAGCGGGCCCGGGTCGGGGAGCTGGACTCCTCCGCAAGAAACGCGAGGCCTTCGCCACCGTTGGCCGAGGCGGTTTGGCCGAGGCTGGCCAGCAGCGCGGTCACCTGGGCGGACGTGGCGTCCGCACCCTTGATCGTGTGCTTGATGGCGCGATC
>CAIMAQ010000112.1 GCA_903839035.1 uncultured Opitutia bacterium | reverse complement strand
CCGTCGCGGGAAACAGGTCGGCCTCGTAGGCGTAGAGATCCATGATGTCGGAGCCCACGCCCGACAGGCCCTGCACCAGTTTCTTGGTCGGCTCCTGGTTGGTGTTGTCGATGCGCAGCTCGACCGGCGGCAGCCCCTGCTCCTTCCGCCATTGCTGGAAGGTCTCCACCGTCGCCCGCTTGTTTTCATCGTCCTGGGTGTTCCAGTAGATCACCGGGATGTCCCGGCGCAGGTCCGACTCCGTCCAGTGCAACGCCGCGGTCGCGAGCAGCAGGACGACGAGGGAGATGAAAAAACCGCGTTTCAAAGTGGGGTGGATCGTGGCGGGCCGACCAGAGCAGGCGTCAACCTGACAGAGGCGGCCGACGCGGCGCCACAAAAAATCGCGGCCCGGGCGCAAAGTCATGGGGCTGGTCATTACCGGGTCCTCAGACTTGCCATCAGTTCACCCCCGCGTTGCCTTGGTCTCTCCCCTCCTCGTGCAACTCACCAAACACTGGGCCGCCACCCTCGAAGATTACGCCATCGACCTTGCCTGGTCGCCCGACGGCACCCTGCTCGCCGCCGCTGCCGCCAGCGGGCCCGTGGCGCTGTTCGCCGCCACCGACGGCGCCCGCCGCCACGAGCTGCCCGGGCACGAGAACGGGACGAACTGTTTGGCCTGGCAGCCGGCGGCCGGCACTGCACTGCTGGCGACGGGCGGACAGGACGGGGCGGTGAAATTCTGGGACGCCACGGCGGGCCAGCACACCGCCACCGCCGCCCTCGGATCCGCCTGGGTCGAGCACCTGGCGTGGCGCCCGGCCGGCGGGACACCGGCCGTCCTCCTCGCCGCCGCGGGCAAAAACCTCTCCGCCCTGCGCGCTGACGGCCCGGTCGTGCATGCGTTCAAGCCCGCGCCCAAGACGATCTCCGCGCTCGCCTGGCAGCCGGCGGGCGGATGCGCCGCGGTGGCTTACTTCGGCGGTGTGACCCTGTGGGACGCCGATGATTTTCTCCCGCAAAAGGAATTTCCCTACGCCAACGGCATCCACGCGCTGGTCTGGTCGCCCGACAGCCGCTGGCTCGTCTCGGGCAACCAGGATCCCTCCGTGCATCTTTGGATTCCCGCCGAGGACGTCGAACTCCAGATGAGCGGCTATGAGGGCAAGGTGAAGGAACTGGCCTATGACCACACCAGCCGCTGGCTCGCCACGGGAGGCGGCACCGAGTGCTGCGTCTGGGATTGCTCCGGCGCCGGCCCCGAAGGGCGCGAACCCGCGATGCTGCCGCACGAGTCGAAGGTCTGCGCCGTCGCCTTCCAGCATACCCACGGCCTGCTCGCCACCGCGTCGCAGGACGGCGTCGTGCAGCTTTGGAGTCCCGAGCGCAAGTCGCCGCTGCGTGCCACGGTGCGCATGCCGGCGGCCGCGACGAAACTCGCATGGTCACCCGATGACACCCTGCTCGCCATCGGCTCCGCCAAGGGCGCCGTCTACGTGCTCAAGTGCGAGGGGTGAAAAAGCGGCAAGCGATCAGCTTACCTAAAAATCTATCCCCATCAGCAGCTTGAGCAGCGTGTAGTCCTGCACGCGCACGTCCGGGTTGTTGTGACGCGTCTCATGGCGGATGCCGACGGTGAACGTCTCGGTCAGCTTCTTGTTCAGGTCCACCTTGTTCTCCCAGCCGTCCCGACCCGACGCGATGGCGTAGTACCACACGCCCCGCTCGGTCACCGTCATGCGCCACGGCAGCTTCCAGTCCACCTCGACGAAGAGCGATTCCGTCGTGCTCGCCGAATGCGACACCGGTTGCGAGGTCTGCCACACGTCGAACAAATTCTCGGCCACACCCACGCGCAGGTTGCGGGTCGGCTTG
>CAIMAQ010000111.1 GCA_903839035.1 uncultured Opitutia bacterium | reverse complement strand
TGCGATTTCCAGGGCTCAGGCCATGTGCTCAATATTGCCCGGGACAATTTCCCACTGCAGGGGCTGGCCGCTCTTCCAGCGGTCGAATTCCTCGATCACGCAACGGGAAAGCAAACGCGAGTCACGATCGAGAGCCCCGGCGATATGCGGAGTCAGCACGACGTTGGGCAAATCAAAGAGGAGCGACTCCGGGGCGGGCGGCTCGGGCTCGGTCACATCCAGGATCGCGGTCAGATCCGGGCGATCGCGGAGGGCCTCAATCATTTCGGTCTCGTGGATGACCATGCCCCGGGCCGTGTTGATCAGCGTGGCGCCAACCGGCATCGACCTCAGGTGCTGCCCCCGGACGATCCGGCGGGTGTCACTGTTCGCGGGAAGGTGCAGCGAGACCACATCCGCCGCCGCGAAGGCCTCCCGCAGGCTGACCATCTCACTCACCCCTAGGCCGCGGGCCGTCTCCGGGCTGACGTAGGGATCATGGGCGATCACCCGGATGCCAAACGGGCGCAGTTTCTCGCAGACCGCCCGGCCTGACGCTCCGAGGGCAATGACCGCGACGGTGGATCCGCAGACGCCGGAGGGGACCGGCAGGCGAGTGAACAGGCGCTGGCTGCGCTGGGCGGCTGCGCTCGAAAATCCCTGCTTCAGGCTGAAGAGGATGGCTCCGACCGTGTAGTTGGCGACGGACGCGCCGTTCACCCCCCATGCGCTGGAAACACGGATAGCCCTCTTCCAGACCGCGTTGGTGACAACGCCCTTGACGGATCCGGCGGCGTAGAAATAGGCGCGCAATTTCGGGGCCGCGGCTAGAAACGCCTCGTCAAGCACGGGGGAGTGCCAGCCGGAAAAAATGACTTCGACATCCGCCAACAGCCCGGGACGCGCGGCCAGCTCGTCGCGCGTCAGTGGCTCGGCCAGCAAATGGCTCCGCTCCCGGATGGCGGCGACCTCCTCATCACCATAGACGTTGCGGTAGTTCGGCGAGACTATGATTAGCGTTTTGATGTGGAGGGCTCTTTCGTCTGGGGGCTGGTCGGAATTGCAATCGGAACAGGGGTAGGGTGCTCGGTGGCGGGCCGGTCGAAGGGCCGGAACCTGGCCGAAAGCGAAAAAGAACCGCCGACTCAGCTGGGCCCATGGAGTGTTCTGGCGCGCAGAGTAGCGACCAGAAGTTTATTCTACCTGTATCTACCCGACCGCGGCGCGGACGGTCGCAAAAGGGGCCGGCGGCGCCTTCCGGCCAATGGCATCGCGGGGCCCGGGCGGCGACATTGCTACTGGTAGAACAAGAAGCTCATTGCGGACTTTCCGTGGCGAAATCCAGACTCGTCCGGCAATCTTAGTTTAACCCCATCCTGAACTACCGATGATTCGCATGAAATCCCCATCGCTCCTGTCCGCTCGCATCCGCGCCTGGATGCCTGTTGGTATCGCGGTTTGCCTAGCCGTTTCCAACGTCGCACGCGCCCAAGTGGCGCCTGCTTCGGCCGCAACCAAAGACGCCGCCTCCGAGGGCGTGATCCAAATGAATCCGTTCAACGTGACCACGAGCCAAGACTTCGGATACCGCAAGCTTGGCACTGTGACTTCGTCGCGCACGGGCGAGTTGATTTCGCAGATGCCGCAGGCGATCGAGGTCATCTCGAGCGAGCTGCTCAATGACTTTCTCGCGAACAACGGCAATGCCGCCTTCCGCTATTCCTCCAGCGTGCAGGTCAGTGAAAACGAAGTGGGCCAGGCGGACGTGATGAACCTCCGTGGCTTTGCGCTCCCGCGCTTCTACAACGGCGTCTCGCTGGCGAATTCGAGCAGCCTCGTGCCGGTCAACATTTGGGACAACATTGACCGCATCGAGGTCGTCAAGGGACCGGTGGGCCTCTATTATCCCAGTTCCACGCCGAACGGCGTCGCCAATTTCATCACCAAGAAGCCGGAGTTCATCAATGCGGCGTCCCTGGCCGCGACCTACGGAAGCTTCCAGTTCCAGAAGGTTGTGGTCGATGACCAGCACACGTTGCTCGACAACAAGGTGGGCATCCGCGTCGTCGCATCGGCGGGCAGCAAGGGAGAGGGCTATCACCTTGGCTCCCCCACGCGCTATACGTTCTTCTCGCCTTCCGTGACGATCCGGCCGTTCAAGAGTCTCGAGATCACGGCGGAGATGGACTACCTGCGCGAGCAGAACGGATATCAGGGCGGCGCCAATGCCTGGAACTATTCCTACAATCCGGACTGGCAGAAGTACCTCAGGAATCCGACGGCCCAGATGATCGCGTATTTTCAGAACAAATATTCGCTGGCCGACACCGCCGCGACGCTGGCCTTCATCCAGGCCCGCTGGTCTCCCCCGAACCAGGCGGTGGGCACCGCGCTGACGACCTGGAGCTCGGACATGCTCGCCATCACGGGCACCGCGCCGTTCCTCTACACCACCCAGAAGATCAACTGGTCCATCTTCTCGCCGTACGGGGACAAGTGGTCCGGTCAAAGCAACCAATCGACCTACGGCGGCTATACGCCCACGTACGAGGTGTCCGTGACCGAGACGCCGCTGGAAGGGCTGTCACTTCGCTACCACTGGGTTCAGCAGACGACCAACCAGCAGTTTGTCCGGCAAATCATTGCCCCCAGCACCAACGGCTTTCGGCCGGATGGCCGGGTGAACACGCTCGATGCCGCGTCCGTCGCGATCCAGGGCATCAACAACGACGGTCGCTGGGCCTCCTCGGACACCCAGCAGGTTGACCTGCGGTACGAGAAGGAATTCTGGGGCGTGCACCACGAGTTCGGCGTCGGCGTGGAGTATTTGCGGAACAAGTCCGCCATCTGGGTCTACCCGGTGAACTTCGCCCTCGCGGGCACGGCCACCCTGCCCAACGGCACGTTCACGGGCGTGGATATCTACCACAACTATGACCCGTTCAGCGGTTCCCCCGTCCCGGACGTCTACAAGCTGGTGGGCGGAGCACCGACTCTGAGCGCGGGCAAGGTTAACCTGAATATCAACCACCAGGACTACCTGAGCTACCGGGCCTCGTTCCTGGATGACCGCGTGCATGCGCTGATTGGCGTGAACCGTTACGTGGTCGACCCGAGCGGCCCGCTGAATACGCCACTGGGCAACCGGAACACGTCGGCCACCTACGGCCTCATCGCCGAGGTGACGAAGGGCATCTCCGTGTTCGCGAGCAAGAGCAGCTCCGTCCAGTTCACGAACCTGATGAGCGTGACGGGCGTCGGCGTCCTGCCGAGTGACAATGCGCACCCGCTCGACAACGAGAAGGGCAACGGGTTCGAGGTGGGCGTGAAGTCGACCTGGCACAACAATGAGTTGACGGGCACCTGCTCGTACTACGATGACACCCGCGACGGCGTGGTGACGGGCGACGTCCTGCGGAACCTCTCCGATCCCCGGAATGCGGTGGTCTCGGCCGTCCAGTTCAACGTCAACGGCGGACACTATGTCTCGCGCGGCGTGGACCTGGACCTGAGCTGGACGCCCAACGAGCGGTTCCAGATGCTCCTGAACTACAACCACACGATTGAGGCGATCATCACGTCCGACCCGTCGGTCAACCCGAGCACGCCGGGCACGCTGACTTACCAGCGCGAATTCCTGTATCCCCTGTCACATACGCCCAAGGATCGGGCGAATCTGGTGGGCAAGTACAACTTCGCGCACGGGCACTTCAGCGTGGGCGCGAGTATGCGCTACAGCGCGACCTACCTGATCTCCAACGGTAACACTTCGCTGCTCTGGGTCCCGCAGCAGACCATGTTTGATGCCTTCGTCTCGTACCGCACCAAGGCGGGCAAGGTGCCGATGGAAGTGCGGCTCAACGCGACGAACATCTCCAACGTTCGCGACGACTATACGTGGGGCAACGGGCGCGAAGTCGCGGCGTCCGTGGTCTTCCACTTCTGATGGGTTTGGAATGTATGGGAAGGGCACGTGCGCCTGAGATCGCGTACGTGCCCCTTTTCGTGCCCTGATTTGACCGGCAGTCTCCCCGATGTTCACCGCCCGCACCAGGCTTGCCGACGCCATGCGCTTGGAGCGGCCGGATCGCGTGCCGCTGATGTGCCAGCCGTCGCTGGGCTTCGTGCTCCGGCAGCAGCCGCAGCTCGACCCGATCGATGTCTGGCACAATCACGACGGCGCCCTGAGCCGGGGATACTGCGAGATCAGCCGACGGTTTGGCTTTGACGGGGTGCTGATCCCGGCGGTCGGTGCGGCGCCGCTCGACGAAACCACGGTCCTCCGCATCGACCGGGCCAATGCGGAAGGCCCGGTGGTGCATTTCCGCAACGGGGACAGCTGTGTCTACTGCCGCAACGACTTGCCCCGCTATACCCACGCCACGCCCCCGGAAGTGGCGATCGAGAACCTCGATCCCATGGCCGTGGCCGACCGGCTGGCCTATCATCCGCCCTCGACGCACCTGCGCATGCAGATCACGAAGGACCCGGGCGGCCGGGTGGCTGAGATTGTGCAGGCGCGAAAGATCATGGGGCCGGACGTCTCCATCCACGGCTCACTTTACGCGCCGGAGGACTACCTGATCGATCTGCTCGGAACGGATGGGGCGATGGTCGCACTGCTGACCGAACCCGGGAGGTGCCAGGCGCTGCTGGCACGGTTTGCGCGTGCGGTGGCCGGACATGCGCTCGAGCAGGCCGCCGCCGGTGCGGATGCGCTGAATGTCTCCGCTCCCTGGGCCGGACAGAGCTTCGTTTCGCCCTCCCTATATCGCACCCTGATCGCGCCGGCCCAGGCGGTGCTCGTGTCCGCCGCCCGGGCGGGCGGGGTGCCATCCTACTGCCACACCTGCGGGGCGATCGATGACCGCCTGGAGGCGATCATCGACACCGGCTTTGATGGCATTGAGTGCCTCGACCCACCGCCGCTGGGCAATGTTGAGTTGGCCGACGCGGTGCGCCGGATTGGCGACCGGGCCTTTATCAAGGGGAACATCGATCCGGTGCACACGCTGCTGCTCGGCACTCCGGACCAGATTCGCGCGGACGTCATCGGAAGGCTGGAGGTCGGCATGTCCGCGGCCGGATTCATCCTGAGCACGGCCTGTGCAATCGCCCCCGAAACGCCGGCGGCGCATGTGGAGCTTCTTCACGGGTTGGTCGAACGGTACGGCAGATACTGAGAATTGGCGGCCCCGCATCCCACATGGAAACAACCCTGCACTTGCCGCAACACCCGATCCGCTGGCAGCGGGCCAAACGCTCGGCGCGCTACGAAAATGCTTGGTGCGGGGACGTGCCCCTCGTGTCCCGCGGTCATGCGGGCCTGGTGACGGTCACCAGCGGCCGCGGCGATCGATGGCCTGATCCCTCGCTCAGTTTTGAACCGAACTATCTTCCCGGTCTGCCGGCGACGGTCCGGCAGAAGGTCCGTCAGCGGCTCCGCCGCGGCACGACGGCGCGGGATGTCCTGGAGACGGAGGTAACGCTGGTGAATCGTGGCAAGCAGGCGCTTCCCGTGCTGCTCGATTTTTCCAGCTCCGCCCATCCCGGCCTTGGCCGAACGCACGAGCGGGTGCAGCTGCCGCTCACGGCCGCCGGCCTGGCCACGCACTGGGCCATCAAGGAGGTCATCGCGGAGAATCCATTTCTGGAAGCCGATCAGCACTTGGGCGTGCCCGGGGAGAATGCCGGGTCCTGGTCCTGCCACTACCTTGAGCCGCGCGCCAGCGGCTGTGCCGAGATCAAGACGCGCGCGCCCCTGCTGATTCCTTTGGTCCAGCTCACGCAAGCGGCGACGGCGCTCCGCCTGAGCTTCTTCACCATGGCGGGCCGGGCGTGGCGAATGGTGTTTGCCGGCAATATGTGCGGCGCCGGTGGCTGCAGTTTCGGCACGCACTTTCTTCTCCAGCCGGGCGAGACGGTCGTGGAACGCTTCTGGATTTACGCCCACTACGGATCGGCGGAAGACGCGTGGCGCACGTTCCATTCGCTCGCGCACCGTCGGCCCGCCGCCGTCCGCTGGCTCCGGGACACCAAGGTGCACTACTACGATTTCCTGTCGCCGGCCTCGCTCCAGGGCCGGCGCGGCCTGGGATTCGATGAAGACTGCAAGCGCTTTCGGCAGTTCGGAGTCGGGATGGCGACCCAACACGGCTACTACCCGTTCATGGGAGACTACGTTCATCCGAACCGGCGACGATGGACGGCCATGGCCTCGGATCGCTTTGGAGGATTCGCGATGTCGCTGGACCTCATGCGAAAGAGAATTGCCCGCACGCGGGTGCAGGGCGCGCGGGCCGCCGTGTATATGCATGCCAGCGGCCTGGACTCGGCGTCCCCGTGCGCCGCGAGCCTGCACCATGCGATAGCCTACGACAGCAACCACCAGCCGCTGGAGCTGACCTACTGGCGGGGGCCGGATACGGTCGGAACGCTGTGGCACATGTCGATGGCTGCGTCCGCCTGGCGAGAGCATCTGCTGCAGCAGGCCGAGTGGATCATGGATCTGCTCGACCCCGATGCGCTGCTGGTGGATGAGACTTTTTCCGGCGTCGGGCATGATTTTCACCCGAACCGCAATTGCGCGCTCTCCCCCGGGGCGATTGAATTCTATCAGGCGCTCCGGCGAGTGGTCCACCGCCACGGCCCGGAGAAGGCCCTGCTGACGAGCGACTGTTCGCTGGCCAGCTTTGTGTTATGGGCGGATGGCGAAGCAGGGGATCACGCCTATGCCAACCTGCTGGGTCATCCTTTGTACCGAAAAAGCCCCGTCCGCTATCTGGCGGCCCTGGGCGGTCGGCCGTGGATCCCGTGCGCCTGGCAATACACCGGCTTCTGGCCTGAACAAACGGAACTGGCGAGGGCGACAGGCTGCGGGGTGGGACTCTCCGGCGGCTGGATCGAGTACACGGGTCTGACGCGCCTGCCCGTGCACCTTGAGCGTCAGATCCTCGGGGACATCCGCGATCTGACTGGCGACCGGCCCAGGCACTCTCCCCGTGCCTAGGAGCAATCGCATTCACCCGAGGAAACGGCTTTTCCCATGACACCCCGCGATCGCATCCTCATCGCCGCCCGCCGCGGCAAACCTGATCGGGTTCCGCTTGATATCTGGATGACGCCTGAAGTGAGAGAGCGTCTCCTGGCCCACTTTGGCGTGGCCACGGACCCCGAGCTCTGGGCCAAGCTGCACGTGGACAAAATTGTCGGCGTCAGCCCGCTCTACGTGGGCCCCCCGGCCAGGCAGCTTCCGGGCGGCATCCGGCAGGAGCCCCCTTGGTGGATGAGCATGCGGGAAATCGACTACGGCACCGGCCGCTATTCGGATCCCGTCGGCTGGGCGCTCAAGGATGCCACGACGATGGCCGAGCTGGAGGCCTTCCAGTGGCCAAGCGCCGATTGGTACGATTTCTCCACGATCGAGGCCCAGTGCGATGCCTGGCCGGAACACGCGATCGAGGGGTGTTACGTGGCCCCTTTCTACTGGTACAACCATGTGCGGGGGCTGGAGCAGAGCTGCGTTGACTTGCTCGCCGAGCCCGAGATCACGGAGTACATCCTGGACCGGATCACCCGCTTTTGCTGGGAGTATGCCAATCGCTTCTTTGAGGCGGGCCGGGGCAAAATCCACATCACGCAGGTGACCGACGACTACGGCTCGCAGCACGACCTGATGATCAGCGTCGAGTGCTACCGGCGCTGGTTCAAGCCGCTCCAGAAGCGGTTCACTGACCTCGCGCATCAGGCAGGCGCGCTCGTCATGCACCACGACGACGGGGCCATCCGCCGGATCATCCCCGATTTTGTCGAACTGGGCGTCGACATCCTCAACCCCATCCAGCACGTCTGCCCCGGGATGGGCATGCGGGAACTCAAGCGCGATTTCGGGCGGGACCTGTGCTTTCACGGGGCCGTGGACAACCAGGATGTGCTTCCCCACGGCAGCCCCGAGGATGTACGGCGCGAGGTGCGCGACTGCCTGAGCCAACTGGGCGCAGGCGGCGGATATATCCTTGCTCCTTGCCACAACCTACAGCCGGTGACGCCGACCGAGAATATCGTCGCGATGTACGAAACCGCGTGGGCCGAGGGTTGGTACTAGGCCGCCAGGCCCTGCGCTCGCGCCCAGCCACAGATGCCGATGCCGACGGCGCCAATCAGGATGCCGCCGATCACCCAGCCGCCGTCGTGCCCGGCGAGCGTCGAACCGAGGCGTGCGGCCACGAGCGGCGGGAGCAGCGTGCCAAGCACGTTGGAGAGTCTGACGGCGATGGAGTAGGTTAGGGCGAAAACGAGGTGGCGAATCGCGATTCCAAAGGAAATGCCGCCAATACCATAGAGCGCGCCAAGCCCGGGAATGGTGAGCAGCGCCCCGATGATAGGCAGGAGAAGCCAGCAGAAGGCGGCTTACACGAGCCAGTACGTCTCCCACGACCACCGCCGCACTTTTGTCTGCGGCGTGTAGCACAGAGAGGCTCAAAGACCACCGCAGGCGTGAAACATCGTGCCGAAGATGGGGTTGGCGGCAGGGGACATGAGGTTGGGTGGATTTTGGAGCCTGCGAGCGCATAACGCTCAACCTGCGGTACCTTTGGTTGGCTACTCACGGCCCAATGGGCAGTACGATGGCGTTCAACCTGTAGAAGAAAGCGGTCCGCCTGCCGCCCGTCGCCCGGGGTCCGGAGCGCAATCGGGTCGTCCGATCCGAGCGCTCGCCCTGTGGGGGAAGTCGCGCTTTGACCCAGAAGTTTAGGGCGTCGGGCCGGTGCCGTGACTCCAAAAACGAGTGCTGGAGACCAACCAGCCATGCAACGGATACGCGGCAAACCGGGGGTGAGGGTTCGGAGACCAGGAATCCAAGCTGCCGGCGGCCACTCATGACCCGATCCTTGCTGCCAGCGCGCTAGGTCGGGCTCGCGGAAACCGGGACGCGTCCCGGCTCAGATCCGCCCACAGAAAACCCGCATCCCTTCAATGGCATGCGGGTTTTCTGTTGGTCAGTCGGACCATGATGTTTCACGGTCTCCGCAGGCTGAAACACGCGCGCTGGAGACATGGTTCCGCGGCATGCGGGGCCGCGGAGCGGGATTGCCGGCCGGCTTCAGAATGTGCGGCGCAGGCCGAGGCTCAGCACGGTGGCATGGGAGACATCCAAGCGGACCGATACTGCGGGTGAGTCGACCGAGAACTGGCCGGCATCCAGATGATCCAGACCACCGACCACGGCCCAATTCTGCGTCATCAGCCAGCAGGCATTTGCGCCCGCGTACCAACCCAGATGGCGGGCGGTTTGGGAGCCGCTGCCGCGGACGAGAAGACCCGAGACGGTGCCCGCGCCCAGGGACTCCGCGACGGAAAACTGGGAGCGCAAGTCCAGCAGAGCCGCGCCACCGTGGAACTCCACCTGGAGCGCGCGGGTGTCGAGCAGACGCCAGACTCCGCCGAGTCGCACGAGCCAGCCGTCGGTCTTGAAGTGGCGGCTGCCTTGAATCGTGGCGCTGGCCGTCGCCACGGTGCGGGTGGGGATGTCACCAATCCGGGTCGTGAAGGGCACGACCGTGTAGCCGGCTGCATACGGCCCCGCGGGCGGCACCACCCCGCCCAATGGGTAGGTGTCGGTCACGAACGTGGAGTTCGCGGCGAGCGGACGGACGTCGTCCTGGGTAAAGTCAACTTGACCGACCCGGGCTTCGACGCCGAACCGGATGCCCTGCCCATCGCGGCGCATGAGCGCGTAGCGAATTTCCGGTGCAACCTTGGTGCGGGCCGAGGACCCCGCGTAGTACGGGGTGTCCGGCGGCACGAGGAGGTTCAGGGCGATGGTTCCCGCGGTCAGGTTGACCTGACTGCTGCTCGTGAATCCGTAGTAGCCGGTGCGCGTCGCCAGTCCGGGCGATCCCTCGCCGAGATTACCCGAGGAATCCACGCGGTTGTAGCCATTGAGGTAGGTGCGGTTGGCTAAAGGCGTGAGAGCGGGCAGCACGATGGAGGAGTCATGCAGGGTTGCCGTGACCCGCACGTTGGCCAGTTCCATGGCCGAGACGGTGAGACTTTGCTCGTAGCTTGCCGCCTGTGCAGACCGCGGGGCGAGGAAGGGAACCAGCAGCAGGGTGCCGCATCCCAGAGTCGTCAGCGCACCGCGCCGGCCATAGCGGATGGCTAGCAATAGGAGCAGGGCACCGAGAAACCAGATACTGAACGCACCTCCGCCTCCGCCCCCGCTGCTGGTACTCCCGCTGGCCGCGGTTGTAACGGTGGGTGTAGGCGAAGGGGTGGTGGCGCTTGGCGCCGCCGGGCTGGGCGTGGTATCGGTCGACATGGCCGCAAGTCCGGCCTGGGCCATGAGTACCTGATAAGTACGGCTACCCGTCGGCACGGTAGTGGTCTTCGGGGGTCCGTTGTCCATCCACGATATCGGTTCACCGGTGCCGAGGGCCGGTACCGTGCTGGTATGCCAGGCCTCGGTCGTGGCATCTCGGTACTGCACCCAGTAGGTACTGCCCGAAACACTCGGAAACTGGATGTAAATTCGCCCACTGTAGCCTGTCACGGTGCGCACCTGCGCCGCCGAGAGGAGGGTCCCATGGGGAGTGGGCACGCTTGTGGCCTGGAAAATAAGGAGCTTGAGGACGGGGTTAGCAAAGGGCTTCGCGTCCGTGCTGAAATATTCCAGAATGAGGTTGGTTTCGGCTCCAGGGGCCAGGTCGGTGATGCCGGAAACATAAGGCGTGCCGTCCGCCTTCAGGCCGGAGGCCGATTTGAGGGCCACACTGGCCGGCAGGTTGGGGACTGAGACCGAGTAGGATATCATCGGAAACATCGTCGTGTTCACGATGTGCACCCGTTGCTCGTATAGGCTGGTCTGGGGATTGAGCGTGGCCGGGGTGCCGGTATTACCCAGAATCTGGAGTGTTGGATAATAGAGACTGACCAGCACTGCCACATCGGCCGTGGACCCGTCGCTGTAGGTCTGGCGCACCATAATGACGGTCGTGGCAGGCAGGCCGTCCTGGCCGCTGACGGGAACGAAGGAAAGCGCCCCGGGCTGAGTGATGAAGGGGGTTCCACTCAGGAGGTTCGCGTCCCACGAGAGCACGGTGGTGCTCACGAGCGTCTTGGTCGGCGGGGTCAGTCCCGTGAGATCGGCGTTCAGGGTCACGCCGCCGAGCAGTTGCCGCTCGACGAAGATATACATCGCCGCCTCGGCGGTGAGGCCGGTCGCCCCGGTTACGACGCCGTGCAAAATATCCAGGGAAAAGGCCGCAGCACCGTTGGCCGCGGCCGCATAGCTGAGTGCGGCCAAGGCTGCATTGAGCTGCGCGATCGAACCTTGCAGCGTAATGCTGGACTGGCCGGTAGCGCTGGCGGAGACCAAGGTGGCCCCTTGCAGGTTTGGCACGGTGATGGTTCCCGACTCGACCGTGAGCACCAGCTGGAGCACTCCGCCGTTGCTGTCGCCCACGAGCACGCGCGTGCCGGCCGCCGCGGTCGCGACGATGTGCGCCTGCTCGGCGGTCACATTGATTGAAGTCGGCATCGTGATTGTCGGCGGTCCAAGCACCGCAATGGTGAATGTCGCGGCGGCGGAGGTTGCGGCCAGATAGTTGTTATCGGCTGCCACACTGGCCGTCACAGTGTACGACCCGGCCGCCGACGGCCGGGTGGCGCTTGGCCCATAGGGCACTCCTGCGCTGGTCGTGCCGGCATAGCTGAAAGTAACCGTGCCGCTGGAACCTGTCACCGTCGCGGTCGTGGGCCCCTGCGCTGATCCATCGTAGGTATAGGAACCGCCGGTCACGGAGATGGTGGATGCGACGGGATTGATGCTGAACGCCGTGGCGCTGGAAGTGGCTCCGGTGTGAGTGGCGTCGGCTGCAACCGAGGCCGTGACCGTATAAGAGCCGGCCGCAGTTGGCTTGGTCGTGGAGGGGCCATAGGCTGCACCTGTGCCGCTGGTCCCGGCGTAGGTGTAGGTCACGGCACCAGCCGATCCCGTCACAGTTGTGTCCGCTGCACCCGGACCCTGCGGCGTTCCATTATAGTCATAGGAACCACCGGTGACTGAGATGGTGGAAGGCGAAAGCGACGAGGCGAAGGTGGCGGTAAGCGTGATGGCGGAAGAGGCCGTCAACGTAATCGTGCTGCTGGCGCTTGTATACGAGGCATTGCCGGGAACCGAGCCCGACCAGCCGGTGAAGGTGCAGCTGGGTTGCGGGGTGGCGGTGAAGACGATCGATGTGTTTTGCGGAACGGGCTGGTTCGAGGTGTTGGTATTGGCCAAAGCCAGCACGGAGCCAGCATCAGGGTAGGTGGTGATCGCGCCGTAATTTGTGTTGGACGAGGTCAGACTGACCGCGACGGAAGTGGCATACACCATCGTATAGACCTTCGTGCCAAAAGCGGTGGTTGTGTCGCCGGTGAGCGAGTAGGTGCCCAGGGTCAGCTGGCCCGTGGTCCCACCGGAATTGACGGTCACGGTAAAGGATCCGGTCGCGCCGCGGGGCAGCGCGCCCAAGTTCACCGTGACGACTTGTGACGCGACGCCCACGCTTGGAAAGGAGCAGCCCTGATAGGTTGTTCCCGCGGGCAGGGTAATGGACGCGACCGCGGCGGCGATGTCGGTGCCGGACTCGTTCGCGTAGGTGAAAGTATAGTCGAAATTGGTGTTGGTCGGGACATTGGCCGGCCCCGTGGCGGAGACATAGGGGATGGGGAAATCGCTGGTGGTTCCATCGGAGGCATTGCCGAGAGCCCCGGGCGGGACATTGACGTAGAGGCGCCCCCAGTGCCCGCCCTGCGAGCAACCGGCGGAGACAATGGTGATTTTGATCTGGTCGCCCTGTTTGATCTGCTGACTCGGGCCGGACCAGTCGATCAATTGCCAGTCGGTGTAATAGATCGTATTGTAGGACAACCAGGGCACGCCGGAGGCGTTGGACGAATTGAAATCCGTGTAGAGCGTGACCCCGCCGTTGGTCATGTTCTGGATCTGGACGAACTCATAGGGTTGCTGCTCGTAGGGATGTCCGCCGCTCTCGAGGATGGGGGCGATAGCCAGCCGCACGTGGGCCCGGCCGTCATTGGCACTGATCTCACCGGCCGAGACGGTATAGGTCTTGGTCGCGACCATGGCGTTGTTATTTTTGCCGCTGCTCATGGCCTGCTCCGTGGACACAGGATTGCCGAGCTTGTCATTCAGCAGGAGGCCGTTGGGGGAGAAGAGCGGGAATTTGAACGGACTGGGCGCCGCGGCCGTCGCCGGATCGGTGAACGCATACGGGGTCGCGGCGCCGACGATTGCGGCATAGAAGACCGCACCCGTGTTGCCGAGGTTGAGATCGGCAAGGGTGAGCGGAGGATTCGTGGCGGAGGCCGCGGAGCCATTGGGCCCGAAGACTCCGGTGTTGTTCCCCATCGTCAGGGTCCAGCCACTCGGGGTGGCGCCACTGGACAGATTGCCGACCGTCAGGGTCTTGAAATCCTGTCCCGTGCTCAGCGCGGAGGACGTGATGGGGATGACGGTCGTGGACGCTGGGGAGAGCGCGGAGGTCGTTCCCGCTGTGTTGGTGGCGCTGAGGACAAAGGTGTAAGCCGTCCCATTGGTCAGCCCGGTGACGACGATGGAGCTGCCGCTCGCGTTTGTCGTGTTCTTCAGGCTCGTGGCCACCCCGCTCTGGTAGGCGGTGGCCGTGTAATAAGAGATCGCGCTGCCACCGTTGGACGCCGAGGGCAGAAAATAAACGGTGGCCTGGGCGTTGCCGGCCACGACGGAGACAATCGTCGGAATGCTGGGAGCGGAGGCGCGGGCTGCGACGGCAAACGTCAGACTGCAAATTACCCACCGCAAATATCGTGGGACTAGGAGCAACGTTGAAACCGGATAACAGCGTAGTGTCGTCATGTTCTATTCTCCTGTTTCCGACTCTCATCTATCAACTATCCCGGGGTGTAATGATTACACCCGGAAGTGCACGATAGTGCAGTGCGCGTGGGGGTGCGCTGAGGGGTGTCTGACCAGTGCCCCTGGTGTGCGTCCGGCATTCGGCCCTGTGGTTTTGGGTGCGGGCATGAGCGCAGTTCACGCGCCGGTATCTGCCCCGCATGGCGCAGAGCGATGGTAGTATAGGGGGCAGAGATCCACGGCACGTGCCCGGCTGTAAAGACCCAGTAAATGAGCCCCGGTGGGCAAACTTCGGCTCGCAGGAAAAAATAAAACGTCCACCAAGGGGCCTCCATTGCGAAACTTTTTGCGGTGGCCCGTCAACCGGCGGGTGACCCTGAAATTTTATCCCTTACCCTATGAACCCATTTCTAAAACTGCCCCGCTTCAGCCAACTGGCCTTGCTGGTCCCATTGTTGACCGGATGCCTCTGCGTGCAAACTGCCAGGGCCACGGAACCCGTCTACGCCGCCGCCAAAGCCTACAGCTGGCTGGGTTCCCAGATGACCACCCGCGGTCTGATCGCGAGCTACACAGGCGGCACCCAAGCGTACACCTATGACCAGTCGGTCGCCGCCATCTCGTTTGCCGTGGCGGGTGACGCCGCGAGGGCCAAGACGATTCTGCTGACGCTGCAGAAGCTCCAGAATTCCAGCGGTTCATTTTACGGTTCGTACAGCTTGAGCACAGGCAAGCCGGGTGATGCCTCGCAATGGGTCGGCGCCAATGCCTGGGTGGCGCTGGCGGTGGCCAGCTACGGCAAGATCACGGGCGACCACTCCTTTGATGCGATGGCCAAAAAGACGATGACGTGGTGCCTCAAGTACCAGCAGTCGGACGGCGGCTTGAATGGCGGGATCGCCGGCAATGGCAAAGCCGTGAGCTGGGCCTCAACCGAGCATAATCTCGATGCCTACGCCGCCTGCCGGTATTTCGGACTTTCCGCGGCCACCAAAATCAAGTCGTTCCTGGATAATGTGGTCTGGGATGCGCAGCTGCTTCGCTTCTACACCGGGCGCAAGGATCCGTCCATTTTCAGTGATGTGAACGCCTTGGGTGTGCTGGCCCTCGGCGCCAGCGGCACCCGGAGCTATGCGTCGGCGCTGAGCTTTAACGAAATGCGCATGCTCAACACCCAGGTGAACACCCGCTGCATCGCGACCGGCTTTGATTTTGACGCCAGCCCGGCCAATGACGTGTGGCTGGAGGGAACGGCGCAGTGTGCCCTGGCTTATTCGGTCGCCGCCAATTCGGTCAGCTGGAACTATTTTACCAACCAGATCATCCTCGATCAGGATGCCAGTGGCGGGATCCAGTATTCCATGAAGGGGACAACCGACAACCACTTCACGTTTTCCACGGTGAACTGTGTCTCCAGCACCGCGTGGCTGATTCTTGTGGTGGCAAATTACAATCCCATGCGGCCGTAAGTACGCTGGCACATGCACGGAACCTGCTTGGGTTCGCATAGCCTGGCCATGCTGAAATGGTGCCCCCACGGAACTCACTTCCTCGACTGGCGAATATTTGAGAACCAAAAAATGGACGGCAAACAGACGCCGGCGACCGGCTAAGCTCCAGATCGAACGCGTAAGCGCGTTACCGCGCCCCTGTGTGCTTCAGGGTACCGCGGAAACCGAAGAGGCATCGTAGGAAATGCACTCAGGGCCGGTCGCCCCCGGGCTCGGTCAAACAAAAGAATTAATAGAGACCTTGGCCGCTGCAGCCACGGTTCAGTGTTTGGCCTCATCAAACGCCACCACGCCGCTCTCCAGCAGGTAGTTGGCCCCCACGACCTGCACGGAGCCGGCCGCGACCTGCGCCTGCAGGATAGGGGGGGAGTGCTGCAGCGCATCCACCACGTGCCGCACGTTGGCGAGAGAAGTCGCCGCCAGATCCTGCCCGCGAGTTGCCTCTACGGCCGGTCGGATCGCCTCCAGAATTGACTGAATATGCCCAGCCGCCCGGCCGCCCGCGCTCAGGGTGCTGCGCGCGGACGTGACGGCCCCGCAGCCCTCGTGACCAAGTACGATGATGAGTCGCGTCCCGAGATTCACGACCGCATACTCGATGCTGCCCACGATCTGATCGTTCAGCACATTGCCGGCCACCCGCACCACAAACAAATCGCCCAGACCTTCGTCGAAGACCAGTTCCGGCGGAACGCGCGAGTCCGCACAGGCGACGATCACCGCGACGGGCCGCTGCCCGCCGGTCAGTTCGGCCCGGCGCTCGCTCGAGCGATTGGGATGCGTGAGTCGTCCGGACACGAAGCGCGCGTTGCCGGCCTTCAACCGGGCCAGACTCACTGACGGGGCCGCGTCGGCTCGGAGCGAGTGAGAGGACCCGAGAGTCAGGCCAACCATGATTAAAAAGAGACTAACACCGGATAGGTTTTTCATAAGAGGCGAAGGTTGAGGGAGGGGAGGTTGAATATCGGACGGATAAAATGAGGGGCGGTGCTGCGCGGGTGGATGTCAGAGGGCGCGGGCTTAAACCCGAATAAGGTGCCCAAGCTTTGCATGGTCGGTTCCAGGGTGGTCGGCGCCATGAACCCCCGCGCCCTCCGCAGGCAGGGCGGCGCCAGTCGGCGGCTCGCCGGCGAGCAGGAAGTCGTTCCAGTATTCCACCTGATCCACAAAGTCGCGCAGGACGATTTCGAGTCCCGCCTCGTTGAGGCCCGTGAGAGGGTGCCGGCTGAGCACGACGAGTTCATCGCGGCCGGTGTCGAGGGCGACAAAGGCGTCGTTGAGGCGGCGGGCAAAAAGATTGGCGCCGAGACAGTGGCGCAGCACGGCCGGGCTGGCGGTGGCCGAAATAGGTCCGACCACGCAGCTGAGGATGCAGCAGGGGCTTTTTTCGTGTTGCTCCTGAATATCGACCGACCAGCGACCGTCGAAAACGAGCCGATACAGACCGGTCCCATCGGAGACCAGAGGGCCGAGCCCGTTGTGTTTGCAGAACGTACCGAGCAATTTTGTCAGATTCATGAAGGCAAGATTCCCGGTCGGGCCAAGATTTCGCGGCCCGCTGCCAGCTGGCCGCTGGCCGGGTTGAGCACATTGAGTGCGACCACTTGAGCAGCCTTGAGGCCCATGCCGCCCGGAGGCGCGGCGGTCACCATCTCGCCGTTCATCGCCTGCACCATTTGCGCCGCGGTCGGGCGGCCGTTGGGCTCGGGATGTAAACAGTGCAGAATCAGGTCTCGAACCCCCGGCGGTTGTGCCAGCCAGGTCGGATCATTTAACTCAAAGGGCAAGGCCCCCTGGCTGATTGCATTAATAAGTTCCACGTTCACATCGCCGCCTTCCGTGACCACTCTGTCTATGACGTTTTGGAACAAAGGTATGCCAAGGTTTTGGACCAAACTAACGCCCATCGACCAGATGTCGCTACCCGTGTGCACTGCTGCCACTTGATCTTCGGCCCGCGTTATTTCCGGCGCCATATAGGCAGCTGTTCCAATTACTTTGGTGGGCTGGTCGGACGGGGGCCTTGCTGATCCAAAATCGATCAGGCGGGCTTCGAGCGTGTTGCGGTCGATCATCGTATTTGCCGGTTTGAGGTCGAGATGGACCATGTCATGCCCATGCATTGTCTCCAAGGCTCGGGTGACACCTCCAAACAAATGGAGCGCCACTTGCATTCGTTCATTGGGCGGTAACGAGTGGCCCCCTCCGAGATCGGAATCGAAAAATGTACTTTGAGGAGGTCCGGGCACTTTTTCCATCACGATGAAGCGATCGCCGTGGCGCTCGAATATACCGATCACTTTCGGAATATTAGGGTCAGCTTGCAGGCGACCCTGGAGTGCCGTTTCTTGGATCGCGTCTAACTCAGCGCCATCGTCCCCCAGCACGGTAGCAAAGGTTTGTTTAGCTACAACTTCTGCCCCGTTAAACGTTGCGGCAAAAAGGATGCCGCCGCCGCCCGCGGTGATTTTAGCTCCAATCTTGACGGTTTCGGCAGAAGGCAAACTGGCGTTGAGCGCGTCCTCCAGTAGGTCTCGGACGGTCGCGCGTTCCCCGGGTCCCAAGGCCAACTGGGCGACGAAGCCATTCAGGAACGCTTCGCGGGGATTGCTGACTTGGGCCGGAACCGGCCCGGCATCTGTGCGCCCTGTCAACCGGCGAAACGCTTCGCTGATTTTGTCCAGGAAAGTCTTTGGTTGGTCAGGTGGGCGGGCCACAAGATCAACCCCGCTCCCAATCAGCATCCCCACGTCGGGGTCGTTGCGCAGCATGTCCTTGAACCCCCAGACCAGCTGGTTGATCTCTTTTGCCGCCTCGGGCCCACGCGGATTGCGGTTTCCGTCGCTCGCCAACAGGCCATGGGGAATCAGGCTCGTTACGTGCGCATGAAACTTGTTTACGGCGGTGTCGAGGGTGTGGCTTGAATCTCCCTGAGAAAACAACCGCACCTGCGTTCCTCCCTGATAGCCTCCCGCGACGCCCGCGCCTTGGCTTCTGGGGGTCGTCTCGACCGCTTGGTTCAGGACTCGCAGGTTCGCTGAAACCAAGTCGGTCAATTCCATGGCCAGCGCGCGATCAGCCGGGCTGATGCGCAGGTCGAGCTTGCTGGTCAGGTTGGCCAGATCGCCGTCCCGGGTCTCGCCGAGGGCCTGCCGGACCTGGTCAGCCCCGCCAAGGCCGGCGCCTTCGGTAAAGAGCCGGTTGATGTTTTGCCGTGCGACCGTGACTTGGTTGAGCAGTTGGTTCGCCTGCTGCGGTGTCGGGGGCACCCCTCCCGCCGCGAGGCCGGTCCGGAGCGCGCGGGCGCCGGTCATCAAGGCCGCCACGTTCAGGTCTCGCAGGACTCGCGTGTTAGCTGAAACCAGTTCGGTCAAATTATTAGTCAGCTCGCGAACAGCCGGGCTGAGGGTGCTCTGGTCGAGCTTGCTGAGCCGGTTGAGGTTTTGCTGTGCGAGCGTGACTTGGTTGAGGAGCTGGTTCGCCTGCTGCGGTGTTGGGCGCACCCCTGCCGCCGTGAGGCCTGTCCGGAGCGCGCGGGCGTCGGTTTCCAAGTTTGCCAGTACGGACCCAGAGTCGTTGCGTTGTGGGTCCTCATTGCGGAGGGCTCGGTTGGCTCCTTGGGGGCCTTCTTGGCGAACATTCTGGGGTGGCTGGGCCGGCGTTCCCTGGGCGACGGTGCGTCCTTCTGTCAGGGCGACCGGGTTGCTGCCAGCCGGTAGGAGCGGTTCGGTGGAGACAGGCTGCACCGGTTGCAGTGGGGAGGCGGCGTTGGTAATTGGCATTGGAGTGCTGGTGATGCGCTAGCTGCGCGGGTGGAGCTGTAGCCGCACCAGGGTTTGGCCGCGTGCGCTCTGAACGGCGCCACTGTTCCGAGGAAACAGCGCCACTACGCGGAATATTAAGGTCGGGTCTTTCAGTTGTTTCCTGCCTGCGCCGCCCTTTGCTGAGTCCTCGCATCTGCCAGACCCGCCCGGCCGGCCGAACCCAGCAGGCCGTTTACTCTGATGACATTCAGGGGGTTACTGTAGATGTCATTCACGGCGGCGTAGAAAGTCTTTTGATAATTTTGGTCTTCGCCCGTCCGCCTTTGATTTTCGGGCAACAAATTGTGGTTGGTCCGATTTTCCGCGCCCAGTTTATCGATGGCCCGCTCCAGCATGCCCTGCGATTTGACGAATTTCGCAAACGCGGGAGGCACGGCGATGTCATGGACGTTCAAGGCATCCACAATCGATTCGAGGGTCTTTGAGGCCAAATTCATGCGCTGTTCAGGCGTGGCTCGGTTTACGTCCCGTTGGATATTGCTGATCAGCATATTATTCCGGGTAGCGTTGGGTTCGCCGCACATGTGCAAGTGGATCGCCGGCGGAATCCGCTCGCGCTCCCCTGTGGCGGGGTCAGCTGGGCCGAAGGAGGGCTGAGTCAAGTAATTGAGGCTAATGTAGGCGGCTACGACCTTGCTGGCTTCATCTCGCAAGGTGGTGGTCGCGGCCAGGTAGGTCGCGCGCAGGGGATTGTTCAGCGGCAGATTTTGCGCTGCCAGAAACGCCTTGTCGGCGGCACTCTTATTAAGCGCGGCTGCCATGCCTTCGGACTTACGTCCGCCGCTGGCCGCCGATATCTCAGCATGAACAGTCTCGCTGGAAAGCCCGCCGGAGTTTGTGCTCCAGCGCTCGCAACTGGTGGCGAATTTTTGGGCGTTGGTGTTCACCGCCTTGGCGAGTGCGGCCAGATCCACGCCGCCCAAGTCTGGAAGGCCGCCTGCAACGGAGCCCATGATCATCGGCAGCTGTTCGCCGAGTGCCGCCATCGCCGAATCCCGGACTGTGCCGGGATGGAGGGCGGAAAGCAGGCTGCTCAGGTTGTTGGGGTCTGGCGCGTTGAGTTTGGCCTGCGCGTCTGGGGGCAGCAACCGATCCAGGTTGCTCATGACGGCGTCGACGTTTCCCGCGAGCAGCCCCACGAACAGCCCCATCAGGACCTCCTTGTGCAGCGTTTGGAGTTCATGGGCGTTGCCGAAATCAATCATGGTCAAAAGTCCGTTCGCATTGATCTGATTCCCGTGCTGGTCCGTTCCATCCGCGGCGAACATGATATTTCCGCCATGCAGGTCGCCGTGGAAGAAACCGCTGCCCAGCAGGCCTTCCTCGAACCATTTCGCACTGAGCGCGAGCATCGCCGCCTGCAGTTTTGCGCCCTGATCGAGTCGGGCCCGAATGGCGGCGTGGTCCCCGGGAGCCGGCTTGGATTTAGACAGCGCAGCGATGCACTCGGACATGGTCTCTCCGGGCGCCAGCTCCATCATCACGTAGGAATCCGATGCCTGGGAGGAAGCATGGGCTTTAACCGCCCGGACGCTGGTCGACTCAGTCAACGTGGCAAAGAGGGACGGGTTGAACCTGCCCGCGCGTTCCAGATTGGCGTGCTCCTTCTTCATCAGCATCTCGTCCTGGACGTCGGTGGAGAAATCCCGGAACTCCGTGAGCATGGCGCTGGAACAGCTCTGCGCGATCTCCGCCAGGACCGTGTCTTCCCGCGCAGCGCGCTGGGCAAGGCCGGGGCGTAATAATTTGACGACCACTTCCTGGCTGGCCGGCTGCC
The DNA here is from genome assembly GCA_903839035.1 of uncultured Opitutia bacterium. Taxonomy (GTDB): domain Bacteria; phylum Verrucomicrobiota; class Verrucomicrobiia; order Opitutales; family Opitutaceae; genus Opi-474. The sequence goes on along the minus strand of CAIMAQ010000111.1, from coordinate 54,495 downwards.
GGCCATCACTGTAATTGAGCGTCATCTTGAAGGCCTGCGCGATGGAGGCGGCCCCCAGGTCCCGGAGTTCGGAGATCCCCGCGATGGGGCGCCCAGTTCGCTGGGAATGCTCGATGATTTCGCTCAGGGCTGCATTTCTCAAATCGGTGGGAATCGGGCTCAGGTCGTGTTTCACGGCCTTCATCAGGGCCTGCACGTTGGGATCGGAAAAACTCTCGGCGAATTGCTGGAGATATTTCTGCAGCAGGGGCCCGGCACCCTTGACCAGGGCCAGCATCTGCTGCTGCTGCTCGGGCGGGGTTGCGGCCGCGCCGCTGATCGCGCACTCGCGCAGCAGCGAGGCCACCATGGCCTTCTGGTCCTGCAGATCCGACTTCGCGTAGTATTGGGCGAAAACCGTGGCGAGAAACGTGTGCTTCTGCGTGGCGGGACTGGTCAGGGTGAGCTGGGCGGCGAGAAAATCCGGCTTAAAGTTTGTCACCGCCGTGTCGATGGCGGCCGCCAGCGGGGCCATCAGATCGTCGGTGGGAGGCAGGGCGCCGGCTTGTATATATTCACTGTTGGCGTGGAGGAACGCTGCCAGTCCTTGGCTGAGTTCCGGCGGCAGCCCGGCTCCGCTCAACAGGTCGGGGCGCTCGCTCAATTCCTTCAGCAGGGGTATATGGCTGTTGCACAGCTCGAGGAGACGCGACGCGTCGCCGGTGCCGGACAGGTTGCGCGGAGAGAGCAGCTCGCCGACGAAATCCCTGATCGGCCGGACGGTGACCTGATCCCGCCCTTGGCCCAGCGTTTCGAGGGCCTTCAAGGCATCGAACGCCTTCATGGCCACGGCGACGTTCGCGGGCGTCAGCTCGTCCATGCCTAGGTCCATCCGCTTGAAGAGGTCGTGGCCGACTTTGATCTGCTCCTGGAGTCCGTTCGCCTCGCCACCAGCCGGGCGCTGGCGCACCAGCGGTTCGAGAAGTCGGATCGCCTCTTGCGTAGTCCGGCCGAGATCTGTGCTCGCCGTGGCCAAACTGCTGAGCATCGCGATTTTGACGGAGAGACCTTCCTTGGTCTTCGCCGGATTGTTAAGGCTGAGCAGGGTGGCCTGGAGTTCTTCGAGGCACCCTTGGAGTTCTTCGTGCAGGTCCCGGAGATTCTGCACCTCGTCCGGGATTGCAGCGCCTTGGAGTGCATCATCCGCGTTCACTTCCTCATCGTCTCCGGGCAGGTCAAGGTCGTCCTGGGCTGCATTGGCTTGGATCCGGGTCAGCACGTCCGAGGCTTCCGCTTTCAGCCGGGTGAATGCTGCGAGTGCGTCGCCTCGCAGGCCCTGGCCGTCACCCAATTTCACCACGGCTTCTCCCGCGATCTTGGCCAGATGGGCGCTGGTAAATTTGGCCGGAGCCTCAAGGTGCCGGGAGGCCTCCTCGGCGCCGGTCAGCGACCGGGCGATCGCCCCATCCGTCTCCACTTGGGCGCGCAGTTCCTTGGCCGTGTTGACCACGAGGGTCAGGCCGATCCCGGCGGGCGAGCCCAGCAACGCGGGCGGAAGGCTGTCGAGTGCGGCCAGGCCGCCCGGCGTACCCGGGGGCAGGCCGGGAATCTCGGCGAGAATCAATGCGTCCAGGCGAGCGATGGTTTTCCCGTTTTCCGCCTGGATGTCGTTCGGATTGGCCACGGGGGTCCCCGCGAGGGTTGCCAGCTGGTTCATTTCGACCGACCGGCGCCACGGCGAAAGGGCGGAGGAGGGGTTGCTGAGCGCGGACTGGTGCAGCCAGGCGGCGCTCCCGACCGCGTGGTTGAGTGACTGGGGAAAACGCGCGCCGGCCGCGTGGTCAGGTTGCCCGGATTGGAGTACCGGGCTGGCCGTCGGCCTCTCGGTGATCTGGTAGGCTTTCGGGTTGTTTTGGTAGGTATTGAGACCCGACTGCTCCCGCCGGGAGAGTGCCTGATCGCTAAAATTGAGGCGCGACCCCTCAAGGGCGATCGATCCGCGCGCGGGCGCTGCTCCCCAGGCGGTGGCCCCCGCCGAGGCGGATTCCAAGGTGTCGAGCAGCTTCACAAAACTCGCGGTGCCCAATTTCCCGCCCTTCGCTTGAAGATAGTTTTCGATGGCGTCGTGGAGATGGCCCTTGGAAACGACATCCATTCGGCCAATCTGATCACCGTAGGCCTTGTTGATGAGTTCGCGCACGAAGGTTGCCGCCCCCTGTTTATCCCCGAAGGGATTGAGCCTGCTCCGGCTTTCCATGGTCAACTGCCCGTCGCTTGAACTCTGGAGGCTGAGGTATCCGCTGCGCAGCGTATTCTGGGCTGTCATCAGGCTGCCGCGAATATCCTTCAGCTGGTCCTGCGCGGCCCCGGCATCCAGACTGGAGGACGCGGCCACCGTCTTGTCGGCCGCAATCTGATAAGTATCTGGGCGCAGGGTAATTTCAGGCATAGCGGTGGATATCCAAGGGGGAAGCTGCGGGTGGACTAGCGGATGAATGCGGCGGGCGGGGCGATCCTTTCACGACGGGGGCAAGATTCTCGGCCGCTTCGAGCACGGCGGCCATCTCCTCGCCCAGACGCTTGCCGTCGAGGCGCTGAATCTCGATGGTCTTGGCGACGACCACGGTGCCGTGGGCATCGATCATGGCCATGATGCCGTTGCCCACCCGTGCGGCCCAGTTGAGCCCGTGGAGGAGCATGCTCGCGGCCTGGGCCTGCTCGACCGTGAGTTGGTCAAGACGCATCACTTCGGACTGAATGACCACCTGCAGCTCGCCCTCCAGCGGGAAAACCGAACAGGTGAACTCTCCGGCCTTGAACTCCAGCAGCCCGGGATTTTCGGGGAGAGCTGGAGCCGGTTCGATGACTCCGGTGGCCAGGAAGTCCTTGATCAGTGCGGCGTAGGGAGGGTTGCTCATGAACGGTGGGGCGTGGATTGAAACTGCCTCGGGCGTCACGTCCTGCGGGTGAGGGGGTCATCGCCGGGGGCGACCGGAGTGGACACCAGCGGCCGAGGGCCGGGCTGCGCGGCGGCGGGCGGAGGGGCGTCCGGATTCACGGGTTCATTTTCCCCGTCTCGGCGGAGGGCCGCCCGGGCTTGGATCAACTGTTCCAGCCCGGTGAGGGCCCGGGGCGCGGACGCGGCGGCGGGAGTCGGCTCCGGCGTTGCAGCACCGATCCGGTAGTCGAAGCGATCGAGGCGGATGGTGGGCGGGGTGCCTGGGTCGAGAGTGAGCGGGTTGATTGTCATCCCCAGTGTGGCGCGCAGTTCGGTGTTTTTCTGCGTCTGCTGCGAGAACGCGTAGGTGGCGCGATACGTGCCGTCGGCCTGGCCGGAGATGGACAGTGCCACCGTCTGGGTGTCCTGGTCGGGCAGGTCCGCATTGTACTTCTCGACCAAGCCCTGCCCGAACTGGTCCAGATACAGTCCCTGCTGGAGCGCGCCGGAGATGTTCTGCCCGAGCATCCGCGTCACGTTGCCGGCGAGGGCGGCGTCTCCGCCGAAGGCATCGACGAGTTCCTGCAGTCGGGCGAGCGCCCGGGGGCCGTCGCCGTTGCCGGGGGCGGAAATGGCCCGATCGCCGACGGTGACGCCGTTGCGCAGAAAGTCGGCCATGAACAGGTCGGAGAAGTTCGCCGCTAGTCCCTTGAACCGGGTCTCCGCTGCAGGGTCCTCCGGGAACTTGGGTCCGGTGGGCTGGGCGCCCAGCGGCTTCTGGGCATCTTCGGTCAGCGCCTGAGTCAAGTGGCTCCCGAGATTGCGTTCGATGCCAGCATTGATCTGCGCACTGGCTTGCTGGGTGGCGAAAAACTGCGTGAATTTGGCCCCCGAGTTCGTCCGCAGCAGCTTGCTCACTTCGTCCGCGGCTTTCTGGACGGTATCCTGGAACGAGCCCGGACCGGAGGCGGAGAGAAGGGTGACAAGTTGCTGGGGTGAGGCCAGCTGCATGGTCAGTACCTGTTGCTCGAACTGATTTACCAGCGCCGCCGCCAAGTTGATGTCCTTCTCCGAGCCTGAGCCGATGAACCGCCCGTCGATTTCCGCCGCGAAGGCGAGCAGCTGCGCCGGGGTGTTAGTCTGAGGCGTACGTCCGAGTTCGGATTGGAAGGTCCTGATCGCATCGTAAAAATCCAGATTTTCAACCTGGAGCGTCGAGGTCAGGTAGGCCCGCAGGCTACCCCGGATCGTCGGGTCGTTCATGAGGTTGTTGAAATGTTCTGCCGGCCGCGTGCCGTCCGGGGCCTTCAGGCGCGCGGCGGCCGCGGTCTCCATCTCCTTGCGCATCAGGTCGCCGAACGCCGGGCTCTTCAGCTTGCCCTCGATCTGGCCGAGCTGGCGGTTGAGAGCGGCCGAGACCCTTGCCCGCACGCCGTCGTCGCCGGTGCGGCCGTTGACGGCGGCGCGCATCATGGTCAGGGTGTCCCGTTGGGTCCGAAGTTCCGTCAGGAACTGCGCCCGTTCGGGCGCGGCCAGCCGCGCCGGATTGGCCGAAGTCCGCTCCGCCGCGCCGTTCGCGTTGCCGAGCGCATTGGACATGACCTGGCGGTTGTCGAGGTTGGCGAGTTGTCCGACATCGCGACGCAGGACCGCGTCGGCCAGCGCGGGATCCTGCAACTTGGCGGACACCCCCTGGAGTTCGCCGTTGAGTTCTCCGATGATCCGCTCCCGCAGCGCCTGGTTTCCCGAAGCCCCGTCGAGCCGGTGAATCGAGGCCGACAGCGCTTCTCCCTGCGCCCCGAGGCGGGCCACGAAGGCATCCTGCTCGTCCGCGGTCATCTTCTTGGCATTGGGCCCGGTGATTTCCCGCGTTGCGTCCGCGGTCGAGTGGGCGTTGGAGAGCATCATCCGCGCGTCCGGATCCGTCAGGGCGGCGAGCTGCTTGCCGGTGCTGTACTGGACATCGGGCATCCCCCCGAGATTGAGCGCCTCGATGATTTCCGCGGGCACGGCATCGAGGTTCGGCAGGTTGCCCTCGACATTGCTGGCCTCGCGGATCGAGTCGCGATTCTCCCCCGCCATGGTTCCCGCGTGATGGGTCACGAGCCCGAGCGTGTCGTAGAGGCTCCGCAGCTTGGCGAAGCTCGCCATGCTCACACCCTCGCCGTTGAAGATGGCGGTCTGGAGCGATTCCCGGAGTTCCCGAATGTCCGGCTCCTTCACCAGGCTAAAAAGCTCCTGCCAAGTGCTCTGAAACCCGCCGATATTCTCATCGGCTGCGGCCTCGGCGGTCATCAGCAGCATGCCCAGTTCAAGGGCGTCGGAGCCGAAGGCGACAATATCGTCGGCGCCGAAGTCATCGGCGGTCCTGCCAATCACCAGCGGGGTCAGGGCGGCGTCGTAGGCGCGCTGATACTGGGAGAGACCGCCGATCAGGTCGCGGCGGGAGAGATCGGGATCCTGCAGCTGGCCGATCAGGGTTGCGACGTTAGTCCGCAGGCTGAGGGCGGCGATGAGGGTCTGGGGGTTCTTGATGTCATGGGTGAGCGCGAAACGGGTCACCAGGCCCGCCTCGGCCGGCGGGAGGTTCTGCCCCGTGATGGCGTTCAGCAGGGCCGTCTTGGTCCCGATGAACTTGTCGATCTGCGTCAGGGCGATGTTTCGGGCGGATTCCTCGCTGACGGGATTACGATCGCCGCTGGATTCCATCTCGATCTTCCTGACGATGGTCCTGGACAGGCTGGCCACGTCGACACTGGCAAGGTCCACCCGCCCGCCGGCAACTGCGGCCCGACTGGCGAAGAGATTGCGAAAGGTGTCGGCCGTCGGCTCGGAGTAGTCCTGCGCGAGTTGCTCGTTCGCCTGCTGGTGCGGCAGGATCGGACGGTTTTGCGCGAGTCTGGCGGGGGTCGCGGGTTGTGCGGCCTCGCCCAGCTTGGCTGCGGCCCGGGAGTGGACGTAGGAGGTGGCGGCGAGGTCGATCAGCGCACCGACTCCCGTGAGGTTGGCGACTACCCGCGCGGCGAACAGCGGTTTGCTCGCGGCGAAGGTATTCGACCACGACTGCTTGATCGAGTTGCCCAAGCTGGTCGCGCCTCCGGGCTGGAGCGGAGTGGCCTGGATGGGGTTCGACTGGGCCTGGATGGGACTGGGCATGTGCGAGTTGAGTCGAGGTGAAGATCAGACCCGGATGACCTGTAGATCGGCGGTTGTGCCGGTGTCGCCCGTGGTCGCGGGTTCGTGCGGGAGCTCGCGCAGGCGATCGCCGACGGCGCCGGCCGCAGCGACCAGTTCAAGGAGAGAATCACCCAAGGTGTCTTCGGAGAGATTGGCCGCCGGCAGGGACGCCATCGCCAACAGACGATCCGAGCCCTCGACCTCACCAAGGCCGAGGCTGAAGCCGTAATTGGACATCAGTTGCACGGACTGGCGCGCAATGGCCGCCCACTGCAGCGATTCCTGCGGAGGCGCGACGAGCACTTCGACGTAGGCGAACAGGCGATCGGACGAGGCCGCGTATTCCAATTCGAGTCGGCCGCCCGACCCCAGACGCACCGCCGTTGAGCCTTGGTCATCGAGCTGGAGAAAAGGCAGGCCGGCGGAGGCGCCAAAGGCTTGAACGATAGCACGAAGATGGTCCAGAGACTGGCCAGGGATGATAGGCATCGAGAAGGACGGGCTTGCGGGTGGAAGGAGTAATATAAGGCTCTGTCAGCTCGTAGTTATACAAACGCAATAGGGCTTGATTCACCCATTCAGGTGAGTCGTTTCCCGCAGAGGAGACAGGGCTTCCGCCACATAGCATGGGCGGCCAGTTCCGGACGGCGGTGCCGGTATGCGGTCAATGGCAATTGGATGCTTCCATGACCCGATCCCGTTGGGGTTCGGTTTCATTAACTTCGAGCGTCCCGGAGTGGGGTCCGCGACGGTCCTAGACTCCGGAGGTGAGCTCGCAGGTGAAGAGCTGCCTTGGCACGCCGTGCCACCAGGCGGCGAGCGGCTGCCCCGCGCCGGCGCCCGGCGCCACGATGCGCACCGGCAGGGCAATCGGCAGCGGGTCGAGGTCGAAGGGGTAGGGATTCAGTGCGAGGCGCCGCGTGCCGATGGGTTCGGCCACGATCGTCACTCGGTCATTCCACCCACTGCGCGGCACGTCGCGTAACTCAAAGGCGTCCGCGCCGAAGCCCCGAGCCGGACCCGAGCGGGCCGGCACGAGCGCCGAGCTGAGCGCAAGCGAGAGACCGTCACACAACTGCAGCAGGCGCACGAGTGGCCGCAGGCTGGCCGGCTCGAGCCACGGGGCGGTGACTGGGTCGGCGCGCACTTCTTCCCGCCAGGGCTGCTGCAGCTGGGCGACTTCGTCGAGAAAGGCCAGCGGTGCCGCGAGGCTGCCGGGATACAGTTGCTCTGGAGCACCCTGCCAAAACAGCGGATGGTTGAAGGCGGGATCCGGCTCGGACAATGCCCGGGCGGCATAGAGCCAGTGCGCATGGTGGCTGATCAGCAGGCTGGAGAAGGGCGCCCGCGGAAACCGGCGCAGCCCCCGACGCCAGCGTTCCATGCCGGCCTGCTGGTCGGCGAGCACCTCGGCCAGCCCCAGCGGCAGGCCGCCAGCCGCGGCCACATCGGGTTGGGCTTCCCATTCCCACCAGCCGTTGTCGTGCTGCGCGACGGCGAACACCCATGCGGCCCGCAGCCGTTCGGACGCCGGTCCGGACGCGTGCGATCCAGGACGCGTGAACACGGCGTTGCCCCAGTGCGCAGCCAGATAGCCGGCAAGTTCGCCGTGGTCAGGCTGGGTGACGAGCCATACGGCGCCTTCTTTCGTGGTTTTGAGCATGGGGGATCCTGGTGGTGCTAGGCGACGGCGCACCTATGATTCGCGCTGGTGCGCCGCGCTTCAGTCTTGAGGTTCAAATGTTGTCGACGTCGCTCAGAACGGCCTTGAGCGCGTCCGACGGCGACATGCCCTGATTGAGGATGAGACTGTTGTAAGCAGCCTTGAATCGCGGTGCCAGGTCGTCGAGGACCGCCGTGTCTGGCGGCGGGGTGCCCGTGGGCGCGGTTGACGCGGTCCTCGACGGAGCCGCCGCGGCTGTCGTCGTCATACTCTGCCAGTGGTTTCCACCGGTGTGATACAGACCAATCGCGGGAGTGCGGCCAGTCATCAACCCGGCGAGATCGGCGGCGGCGGGTGTTTCGAAGGAATTGGATGAGAGGGTCAGGGGGTTGAATACCTGGATTTTTTCCAGATAACTGACCAGCACCACGGGGCGCCCAGTCTGCACGGCCAAAAGACGGGCGTGACCCTTGTCGCCCCAGATACCGCTGTCGCCATCGCCGCGGGCGGCGATGCCGCGCTGCAGCACCCCGGTGAGCTCGGCGAGTCCGGCCGTGATGTCGGCCGGTGTGCGTGCATCGGTAACGAAGGCCTGTTGCGCGGGCGTCAGGGTCGCGAGGCGGGCGAGCAGGTTAGTGCGAATGGCAGCTTGCGCTCCCAGTCCGGCGGGCGTGGTGCCGTTCAGCTGATGGGCCATCGAATGGAACATGCAATGGCCGCCTCCGCCGGCTTCAAAGGGGCGCAGGCCGACACCGGAGAGCGCGGCGTCAAACACGGTTTTGCGCTGCTGATTTTCGACGGCGCGCGCGCCGCCTCTGGCCACCTCCCATTTGAAGTTCGCCGTGGCGGTCAATTGGTTTTTTTCGAACGGCGAGAGGTTGGAATCGCGGATGGCCGTGGTGGTGCGGTGCAAGTCGGCGATGGCGCTTTGCGCGGTGGGTGCGTAGTCCGCCACCATGCGCCGCAAGGCGGCGGGCGCGATCGCCGGCGACCGGGGCGCATTCGCTTCCGGACGGAGGACGGCGGCCAGGGCATCCGCAGGGCTCATCCCGACCTCGATAAATCCGCGGTATTCGGTTTTGAGATTGGGCGCCAGGTCTTGGTATTCGGCAGGATAATTGGCGTCGAGCGGAGCCGAATTCGGGGCGCCGCTGGCTGCAGGCTGGGAAGCCGCGGTCGGCGCTGCCAGATTCTCGCGCTCGATTCGGGCCTGCAATTGCCCTTCGAACAGGCGACTGACGGCCTCGCTACCTTCATAGTTGCCCGCGGGTGGTGTCGCGCCGGACGGGGTTGCCGCGCCGGAGATTTCCTGGGCCTCCGCGCGGGCGGCGGGGGCGGCGGCTGAAGCCTGGGCCGGGGGTAGGGGCGCGGGGGGAAGGTCCATCGCCTCAATATTCAGGTCACGCGCAAGTCGCTGCTGGAATTCCAGCTTCAGGGTGGCAGTCACCGCATTCGTATCCGCCTTGACTGAGGCCACGATGGCTTGGCTGAACTCCGATTTTGCCTGAAAGCGGCTGCCGGAATCCCGATGCATCAAGTTAATAATTTCTTTCTGAGCCGGCTGGAACAGTGTCTCCAGACCCTGCTTCAAGGCCTGTTCGCGTTCCGCAAATTGCGCGGGCCCGGCCGTGGGATGATCCAGTCTGACGTATTCCAGCTCCGCAATGCCCTGCTGGAGTTTGGCCAGAGCGGCGATGGTTGCTCCGGCGCTGGCAGCATTGCCGGTCGCGTTGGGCAGATTCACCTGGGCCTCGCTGGATGCTGCCACGAACGTGTTGACGATGACCTGGGCGGCATCCGCCAGCTGTTGCAGGGCTGCGCGATTCACGGCGGAACGTCCGTCCGCTCCCCCTGGGGCGAGCGGGAGGGCCGCCGCACGATCAGAAAGAGATTTTGTCTGATCGTAGAATTGCAGATTCTCCGTGGAGAACTCGGTCCCCTGATGGGTCATGAAGGCGTCATGAATGGCGGGCCGTGCCAGCGCGTTCTCAAAAGTGCCTCGATTCTCGAATTCGGCGGACCGCGCGGGAATCATCTCCTGCAGCCTAGTCTCCACGTCGCGTCCGAGTTGACCGCTGGCTTCGTACCCCATGACGGCAGTGCGGACGGTGTTCGCCGCATCGGCGCTGGCGCCGAGCTTCGCGTGGGCTTGATCGGCGCCGATGGCGCCGAGACCCTCCTGGAAGCGTTCCGAGGCCATGAAGCCGGCGATGCTCATGGGCTGGATGTTGCCCTGTTTCTCCGGGATGAAGCCTTTGACCACTTTCAGCGCATCATCGAAGGCATTATCGAGTCGGGTGAGATCGTCGGGTGAAAGCGGGCGGCGGCTGGCAAGGTCGCTGACCTCCTGCTCGATTATCCCCGTGAGTTTGGCAGAAATATTGATGGCTTCGTCCCCGGCTGCGCGCCCTGAGTTCGGGCCTGCCGGCAGGCGGTCGGCTACGATTTCCCTCGCGATGGCGAGCTTGGCCTGCGGCGTGGTGGCCTGCTTCAGGGCATCCACCTGACACATGAAATCGAAGTTTTCCCCCACGTTGCACTCCTTCATGTAGCGGCCAAAGGCGGCCCGCATGTGCGGCTGGTTCATGATGCGGTCGAGGCTCCGGTAGGGCGTTGAATCCACCTTCCGCCCGAGGCCCGTGGTCTGAGCGGCGCTGATGCCCTCAGCTTCCTTCAGGCGGTTGCCGAGGCTGGTAATATTATCGGCGAACTGGTCGATGTTCGAGAGCAGGGCGGCGGTGCGCTCCCCGACGGAGTCCTTCCAGCGGTTGGTTGCTTGGGCGCCCTCACCGCCCCGGCCCACTGTGGTGCGCAGGGTGCGGGCCGTCGTGGCGCCCGGAGCCAGCCCCTCCTGGGGCAAGCGGCGGGACAGGATCTCCTTCACGAGGTCTTTCGCCAGATCCTGCTTCTGCGTGCGCTCGGTTTGGCCGTAGCCTTTGTAGCCTAAGGCGCTGGCGAGACCACTCAGCCGGATCTTCGTGTCGGCCGGAACGTAAAGGGTGTAGGAGCCGTCCTTATTGGCCTTGGCCCGAATCTGGCCTCCGCCCTTGCCGGCCGCGTCGGCCTGGAATTGTTGCAGCTGATCGAGGCTGGTTTTACCGACCTCGACGCGCAGCTCAGCTTTGTTGGCGGGTTGGAAACTGATGGGCATGGAGGGTAGGGTTAGGCTTTGGACTCAGACGCGGGTAAAATTTTCGGTTGGCGCGATCTCGTCCACGAGCGGACGAGGCGGGGTGGCGATGATGGCGCGCCAGTGCAGGGCGGCGGCGATGAAATTTTGCACGCGCCCGTGCAGCCCCGGCAGGTCGAGGCCGGTGAGTTGGACGCGATAGGTTTGGGTCAGCATGCCGGTGGCCCCATCGAGGCCGTGGTGCAGGCCGCCGGTTTCGCGCCAGAGGGCATTGGCCTGCAGGAGCAAGGAGTAGGTGTCGGCTTCCTGCCCGGCGGGGGCCAGACCGAGTTCGGCCCCGAGCACGAGGACCCCAGCGGCTTCAAGGTGCTCGATCTCGATTGCGAATGTGTCATTGATTGCGATGACCCACAAATTCGGCGGGTAGGCGCGAATTTCGACGGCTGCGACCAAGGCGCCGAGGTCCGTGATCATCGTGTCGAGGTCGAGTTCGGTTTGGCTATTCATGGATTGAGCGGCGCGGTCTAAGGTCTCTGGAGCGGCGGATCCGATACCCGGATCTGACCATCCCGCGCGAAGGCCGTTCGACCGCGACGCGAGACTGGCTCTTGTCGCTAGCGAGCGCGTGCGGAACGGGTCGTCGAATTATCGGTGCGTGCGTAGTCCCAACTATCGTTACGGCGGCGTAATTCTGGCAGTGGGAGAGTGCGGACGAAATTATCGGGACGGGATATTAAACCGAATTGGCGGCGCGGAGCGCCCCCTGCTGAGCGGCGATCAAGTCGCTGAGCAGTCGCAGCATGGTGTCGCGCAGGGTGGCCATCGACGTGCGCAGGTCGTCGGCTTTGCCGATCTCGGCGTCCTTCAGGCCTGCCCGCGCGTCCATGATGTCCGCATCATGAGTAAATCCCGCTCCTTCTAACCTGGTGTTGGCTGCATCAATTCGGTCATTACTGGTCGCGGCTTTCGTGGGAGATGTAATTAGACTGTTCCACATTTGATTAATTGATGCGGTGGCCATCGCGTTTCCGCCTCCATAGGCCGCTCCCATCCCCCCTCCGACCAGTGCGCCCGCAAAACTGGCCCAGGCGTCCGTTCGATCGGCCTTGGCTGAGGTGACAGCGGCATCCCTCTCTTTCTCCGCCCCTTGAAGCCGCTTGTCCGCCGCGGCGACTTGCAGATCGAATTTGCCTTGGATCGCCTCGGCTTTCATTTCGCTCATCAGCTGGCGCAGTTCCTGGGCAATGTTGATCAGGTCTTTTAAGAAATCCGTGAAATTCGGATAGGTTGAATTGGTCACGATGTCGGTCAGGGTCCGCACGACAGCGTCGGCGCGGCTCTCTAACGCAGCGAGTTGATCGGCGGTGAGTGGCGTGCCGGATTGAAGCGCCGCGTCGAAATCATTCATGATGCTGGCCATGTCCGCGTAGGTATTGATCACGGCATCGGGCAGCGGGGCAGCGAGCTGACTGCAGGCCGCAGCGATGCCCGTAGTCAGCTCGGTCGCCAAGGCGGGGGCCTGCAGTTGCACCGGGGTCGTGCTGGTGGTTGAGTCGGCGGCTTGGCGGGGGAGGACCGTCAAGGTGGCTTGGGCAGCCAAACCAGGGGCCAAACCGGCGCCGATCCGGCCGGGGGTCTCGAGCGAGGCGTCCGAGAGCGGTGCAGTAACATAGACAGGGGTGGTGATAGGTGCGATCGACATGGAAGGAATTTAGCGGTTGGGTGGTTGGTGGTGAATGGGGCGCAGGCTCTAGGCGTGCTGGGCTGCGATCAGGACGGTCATGGCCTCGGCGGCTTCTTTGACGCAGCCGAAAATCAATTGCATCACTTCCTGCATTTTCTCGAAGGTCTCCTTCAGGGCATCCTGTAACTGCCCGATGAGAGCGGTAAGTTGCTCGATGGCCGCGGCGAGTTTCTTCTGGGCCGCTTGGGCTTGTTCGGTGGTGAGCCTGAGATCCGCGCTTTTTATATCCAGGTTGGCTTGGATGGCATCACCCGAGCTTTGTATGACCGCTTCGCCAGTTTTATTGGCCAATGCGGACATCGCCGCGGCATTCACTGTTTGCATCGTCCCATCCAAGAGGACATTTGTTCTGGCGCTGAGGCCTTGCAGGGGGAGTTCGGTCAGACCCGCCCCCATGTTGCTCAAGCGGTCGACATGCCCTTGTAGCGTGAAATTAGACCTGGCCGCCCTCGCTATATCATCGGGCAGTTCCTTCAGGCCCTTGGCCAGGTTGCCGGGCAAGTCCTTGGCGCTCTGGAGTAACTTTCCGGGAGCCGCCTTGGTGGTATTCCATGCCGAACGCATGGCATCGTCGGCCGCAGTCATGGCTTCATCGAGGGAGTTGGCCAAAGATTTCATCGCGTTGCCCATGACCGCGAGCGGCTTATCCATAAATGCCCTGATGGCGGTCAGGGCGTCATCAACCACGGATTTGACGGCCTCCTTCGCCGCCGCCACGCCCTGTTCAGCCAGCAGGCGCATGCCGGATTTACCGGCCTCGGCGCCGCCCTTTGCGACGGCTTCTTTGGCCGCGGTGCCCAGGGCCCCGGCCATGCCGCCGATCATGCCAATGGCGCCGGCGGCCATGGAAACGTAGCCGGCGATTTCTATGACCTTCTCGCAGTCGGCTCGCTGCGAAGGGCTCAAGAAGCCCGCACCCCCGGTCGCCTTCATGGTCGAATCGATGGCGAGCACGAGTTGCCCGCCCAACTGCACCCCGAGCGCCGTCGCGGAAACAATGAGCGCCGCCGCCGCCACCATGTTGCCGACCGCGGCTTGCGCCAGGGCGGCGACCACCGTGAAGGCGATTGAGATGACCGAGACAGCGGCCTGCACCCAGTTGCTGATGGCGTCGATCACATTGCCCTTCTTCGCGGCTTCCGCCTTCTGGGCCTCTTCCGCCTTCTGGGCGGCCAGAGTTTCCTTGAATCTGTCCAATTCCGCCTGACCGGTGGCAAACGACTCGTTCATCCGCTGGTCGATCTGCAGCTTGGAGGAAGCGGCGGTCAACTGGCTGAGCATGTCCTGGAGTGCGCCGATTTGCAGGGCGATAGCGGCGGCGTTGAGGGCCCCTCTGGCCGGCGCGGCGAGCGTGGGCAGGGCAAAGGTGATGACCTTGCTCAGGATTTTCGCCCCGACATTGTCGATCTGCGTCAGGCTCGCAGACGCATGTTGCAAGACTTTGACGGCCGCAGCCTGGACCTGCGCCTCGGTGGCCGCGAGGTCAGCTGTCAGGGGTTGATAGTTTACGCCGGGGTTGTTTGCGCCGAGATTTACTTCGTTGGACATGGTGGGAGAAAGGCGGGTGGAGCGGCTCGTGAAAAGGCGGGACGGATCAGGCGGTGGCGGGTGCGGGGGGAGCGGACTTGGCGTCTTCCTGGACGACGGCGAGCATGGCGGTGGCCTGCTCGTGGAGTTCGGCGTGCTCGGGGCGGTTTTCGCTGTTGAAGGCGGCGGCGCGCAGACCGGACACGGCCTCGGCGGTCTTGCCCAGCGCGATGAAGCACTTGGCGGCCTGGAGGGCCGGATACGGATCGTGAATGTCCATCATGCCGAGGTAGCCGTACACTTGGAGGGCTTCCGCGAATTTCTGCAGGCCCTCGCGGCTGGCGCCGAGCCCCTTCCAGTATTTGCGCTCAAAATGGTCGAGGTTGGCGAGGAAGCGGAAGATTTTCTCGGCCTCGTCGTATTTGCCGGCGTTGTAGAAATTGTACGCGAGCGTGTAGATGACCTCCATGCTCTCGGGGGTCAGTTCGGTGAAATCGCGCATCGTGCGGGCGTTGCCGTAAAAGCGCGACATCAGGTCGCTGACTTCCTGGCGGTCGTGGGCCGTGACGGGGGCGATGTCGGGGGAGGTGGGCAGGGCGGGAACTTCGGTGGTGGGCATGGTGGGAAAGAGGTGGGAGGAGAGGAGGATTAGAGATGCGGGATTTAGCGGAAATTGTTCATCACGCTCTTCTGGACGTTATCGAGCTTGTCCTGGAGCTTGGACATCGCCTCAAACGCACCGTTGTAGCGGTTGAGGACCTGTTGGTAGTCCAGCGTCGCCTGCTGCGCGAGGGAGGATTGCTGGTCGATATAGTTCTGGATCTTGGTCTGCGCCGTTTTCCATTCGGTCAGGTCCATCGCTGCGGAGGTGACATCCGCTCCCGACACCAAGGGCTTTCCGGCGACGCTATGGGTGGCGCTGAAGAGGCTGAGGAGCATGGTCTCCTTGGCGGTGCCGGTGGTGGTGCTGACGGCGTTGGCCTCCCCTTGCTGTTTCACCACGTCGGCCATGGCGGCGTTGGCATCCTTGATGTTCTGCTGGATCTGCTGCACCTGGTTTTGATGATAGCCGAGGATGCCGCTGAGGATCTTGATGCGCGCCTGGTTGAAATAGAGCAGGTAATTAGGGGCGGTCAGGTTGGCCACGTTGGTCACGCCGACCGCGTTGCTGGTCGCCAGCGAGGTGACGTAGACCTTGGCGGGGGTCTGCAGGGTCGCCGCGGTGACTCCGACCAGGTAGTCCACTCCGTTGACCGTGAACCTGAAATTGGCGAGTTGCTCCGGGCTCCCCGCGGCGGGGTCCATGGCCCCGCCGGTGTCCATGGGCAGGTTCAGCGGGGTGCTGCTGGACTGCGGGGGCGTGGTGTTGAGCGTGACCCCGAGCAGGTTCGGCGGGATCGCCGAGTCGACTTGCAGGGTGATCGTGGGCGAGCCCGTTATGACGGCGGTCTGAAACGCATTGTTTCCGATCGAGGTGGCTTTGACCGGGTTCAGCGTGAGTGACGCAACGAAGGTCGAGGTGTTGGAAAGAGAAAGCGGTCCAAATGAGGCGGCGGGAAAGCCCGCGGCGCTGGCGATCAAACGCGGGTTGCCCGGCTGCGGAGCAGGCGCCGTGTAGCTCACCGTGACAGTTTGACCGGCAATAATCGGCGGACTCATCGTGAGCAGCAGCCGGGTGGGGTCTGCAGGGTCGACCGAGGCTAACACGGGAGCAGTCGCGGTCCCGTTTAGCCGGACACTAAAAGTCGAGCCATAGGCGGTCGTGAGATTTAACGCGCTGTCAAATTTTAGGGCAATCTGGGTACCGTCAGTGCTGACAGTGCTGCTGCTGGCGCTCGCGACGGGAGCAGTGCCCGTGGGGGTGTAGCTGGCGGGCACCCCCCAACTGGCCTGTGTCCCCACGGCGTTTTGACTGACGTAATACAGTTCAGGAACCGTAGTGGAGAGAATCTGGGTGGCGTCGAAGGGACTGATTTCCAATGAGGTAACCGTGCTCGAACCAGGATTTATCGGGAATGATCTAAACATCCCGGTTGGGAAGTTTGCCATCGGTGCTCCCAAATTAACTTGGATGGAACCCCCCACGATCGTGGCGGTGGCGTTGGGATAAAAGTCAGTTAAGGGGACATCGACGGGCTGAATATTTTGCAGGTTGGGAATGTATTGTGAGGTGTCGGGCCTGATCCTTAATTTCAGACTGGCGATGAACGCCCACATTCTTGTCGGATTATTAGCCAGCGCCTCGTTAAACGGCAGGATCAGCGTGGTGGTGTCGGCGGAGAGCAGGGCCGCAGTCGTGCTGGCTGATGGGGGAGAGGGCGGCGGGAGCAGGGTCAATGCCGGATTGCGGGTCGTCGACGCTGGATACGACGGGTTCGGGGTCGTGCTCACTCGACAAAGCGCTGCCGACTGACCGTTTAGCGTGCCCGGGAACACACTGAGAGTGATTGCATCGGAGAGGGCGGTTCCGGCGGGAGTGGTGACCAGACACTGATAAGCACCGATCCAAGAGGTTGGATTCTGGGAGTAATAGGGTGGCCAGTAGCCGCCGGTAGCCGATCTAGCCCAAATATTGTTCGGGTCGTCCGGTATTGGGACACCATTCTTGAACCATTGGTAGGTGGTAAGAGTTGATGACAGGCTGTTGGTCGGTACGTTGGCCAGCATGAAGGGGCAGTATGCTTGGGGGGTCGTGCCACTAAATGGGGTGTTAGGCGCAATCCCCAATGTGACCGAGGGTGCGATACCGGGCGATTCGAGCGTTAAGTTCGTGAGGGCTTGAGTGAAACTCGCTGAATCGTTGCCGCCCAGTCCCTGCAAGGCCTGCGTGTCATTGCCGGCGGTGGGGTCCAGATACACGAGAAAAAGATTGTTCGCCAAGGCCGTCGTGGCGTTGAAGTCCGCCGGAGGAAAATACACCATCAGACTGTTGCCCTCCGGGTAAGTACCCGTGGCGGTCGACACGGTTTGCCCGCTCGAGTCCACCAGCTTGTAGCAACTCGGGTCTGCTTTATTAGCCGAGAGCAGCGGTTCGCTGAACGTCAGATAGGCGTAGTTGCCTACGAGGGCGGCGTTGGTGACTCCACCGGGCACTGTGGAGCCGGCGACCACGGTGGGACCTGGGGTTTGCGGGGCGGTGGATGCGCTAACCCCGGCGCTGCCTAGTGTGCCGCCGTCAAGGACCGAGTTGTGGGCGGATCCGGCTGCAAGCAAAGACTGTCTGAGGGTGGGCGGATTCGTCGAGAGGTCACTCGAGGTGGCGATTTCAGTGTAAGTCGTGCCAGCGATGGTGATGGCCGGGATGGCGAACACGGCCACCGCGGGAGCGGGCTCCGAGGCGAACTTGGCGCCGGTCGCGTAGACGCCTTGGATTAACGCGACATAGGCGTTATAGACATCGAGGGGTTGGTAACCGTAGGCAGGGTCAAAGCTCGTGGTATTTAAATATGTTCCAAGGATGTCGCGCGGATCCCCCGTTTCGAAGACGGGTGCCGTCCCAAAGGCTGCTCCGCCTAAGATTGGTCCAGCACTAGTAAAATTACTCGATTTGGATATGAACAAGCCCGTGCCGTTGATAGTTCTAGCTTCCCTGATTTCCAGGGCGACGACGCGCTGGAGCAGTTCCTGAGTCATGAGGGCTTGGTCTGCGACCGGAACGGTGGCCGTCTCCAGCTGCTGAATCTGCTGGTCGAGGGTTTGGATGTCGGCGAGCAGACTTAGGTCGCCGGTGACGGTCGTTCTGAACCGCACCAGGTCAGCATTGTTGTAAAGCGCTTGGTCGGCGGGGTCCGTGAAGACAACTGGGGAGAGGATGGCCATGGCTGAGTAGATTTAAATGCGGTGGCGGTGAGCGATTGCCCGGGCCGCGATGCTGGGCCGGGACAGCTCGGTGGACGGGTGGGATGCGGTGGCGGCCGCCAGCGGAGGCAGCGGCGCGGCAGACGCGGGCGCAGCGGAAGAAAGTGGGTGCCCCGGTTCGCAGTCCGCGATGGCTTGGAGGAGCACCTGGTTCATATGGCGCTGCCGCGGCGGGACGCTTTCCGCCGTCAGGGCCGGCGCGGCGGCAGCGAGGTCGATCCCGCGGGCGCGGCAATAATTCTCCACCCGGCGCTGCGCGGCGCGCCCGGTTTCAAGCACGGTCTCGATGGCCGCGACCATCCGGTCGACGGTGGTGCAGTAGTCCGTGAGGGTGGGCTCGGGTTGGTCGGTCATCGGGGTCGGGCGCTAGAGCCGCAGGCTGCCGGCGGCGAGGAACTTCATGAGGTTCTTGGTCTGCCCCTCCGTCGTCTTGACGGGATCGCTGCCCAGACCGAGGGCGTCGTCGAGGTTTTGGGAGTTGGCCTGAGCCTCGTCGCGCACGGCCGCAAATGTGTCGTCGGTCGCGAAGACTGCATGCAGGTCCTGATCCCCGGCAATCAACTGGAAGAGATCCTGCGACTGCTGGATCATTTCCGCCTTGGCCTCCTGGGCTTTTTGGACCCGGGCTTGGTAGTCGCTGATGCGGTCGGTGAGGCTGCTCCGCGTGTTGGGTCCGACGACGAGCGAGGTCGGGTCGTCCAGAATGGAGGCGCGGCGCGACGCGACGGGATCGACCGTGCCGAATTCGGTCGTGCTGAGAACGGTGGCAGGGGCGTCGGCAGGGTTGGCTGGTGAGGTCGGCTGCGGTGGCGGGGCAGCGGGTGACTGCGATGACGCCGCGGGGGGAGCGGACTGGGCGGGCGCAGCGCCGCGCAACGGAACCGGATTGGGCGCCGCGGATGTTGGCCCAGCGGTGAGCGGTGCGATCTCGGTCAGTGATGAGGCCGCGGGCGTAGCGGGAACGGACCTTGTGCTCTGCGTGGTGGCTTCCGGTGAAGATGGAGCGGTCGTCGACGGCGCCGGGGCGACGGGTGCGAGGGCAGAAACAGCGGCCGGGACCGAAGGATTGGCGGGAATGGCGGCTGGGAGGGGACCCGTGGCCGCTGTTGCTGGAGGCGGGGTACCGATCGCGGCGAGCGGAGCCAGAATCTGCGGGTTGGGGCCGGAGGACTGCGGCTGAGAGGGTGGAGTCTCCAGGGGAAGCGATGGCTCGGCTGGATTCTGGCTGGGCGCGGCCGCCGGGGCGGTCGCGATGGGCGCAAGGGTTGGCGCGCCAGGTGCGAGTGCCGGCGCATTGGCGGGGCTGGCCGCAGGAGAATTGACCGAAGGAGAAAGGGCGTCGGCCACGGGGCTGATGGGGCCGGGAAAAGCTGATGGTGCGGGTTGTGCTGGTTCAGCGCCGGAGGGCGTGAAGAGGGATGCGGCTGCAGGGCTGGCGGGGGAACCGGTGGCCGCAGACGAGACCGGGACCGCCGGACCAGATTGGAAAGCAGGGGAAAGTGAGGCGGGTGCCGGTGGCTGCGCAGCGGAACTTCGCGCGGAGGTGACCGGGGTAGGGTTGTCGGTGAGCGGCGGGCGGGACGGGGCGACGGCGGGTGCAGCCACCGCCGCGGAAGGGTCAACCTTCTCTGCCTTTGCCGCCGCCAGTTGCGGAGGGCTAACGGGGCTCGCGAAACCGGAAAGAATACGAGCGCTCCGCGCAAACTTACGCGTGCTCGCGGCGGTGCTTGGCGTCTGTCCGTGGGACAGGGCCTGTTCCAGTTCCTGCCAGTGGTGCCCCTGCCGCGCCTCCGCCTCGCCGGCTATTTCCAGCTGCTTGCCGACGCGGTGTTGCGTCGCGGTGTCGGCTTCGGCTTTGGGCATCTCGCGATTGAAGTCTTTGACGCTCTCGTCGAGCAGCGTGTTGAGCAGGGGCAGCGGTTTGACCCGGGCCTTAAGCGCGGCCAGAGCTTCGTCGAATGCACTCTGAACGGTGCTAATCTGCCCGTCGATGCTGTTGGCCAGGCTCGCCCATTCCTGCGCGCCCAGCCTGCCGTCCTGATTGGTGTCGAAAGCGGTGACGTCGATGCCGGCGGCCTGCAGGGTCTGCACCATGCTGGAGCTGATCGGCAGGGTGGTGACATCGATCAGTAATTCGTTGGAGGATGTCGTGATTGCTACGGTCTCGCGGGTGCCCGGGGTGGCGCCCAAGGGCGCGCCGAGCAGGGTCCACGCGGTCGCGTTCACGCCCATGTTCAGGATATAGCCATCGTTGCGGGCGGCATCGGCAGCGAGACCGCCGGCGGCGGCGAGTGTGACGGAGGGAGTCGTGCCAGGGACAAGGTTGTCGATCACGAGCTGTTGCTCGCCGCGAGTCGCCAGCACGCTGGCGGGGACGCCCGGAGTGACGGAAATCTTGGCGCCGTCGGGCAGCACGAAGGTGGAGTCGGTAAGGAATTGCCAGCCCGAGCCGCTCGGCGGCACAGTGTCGACGCGACCGTCAGGCGCGATGAGGATGCCGATCCCACTGGCGTCGGTGAGGGAAACGGTGCCGGAGTTGCCCCAGACCGAGAGGTAGGTCTGGGGCGGATTTCCGGCGGTGAGCAGGTAACTGTCGGGAGAGGTGCCGGCGACGCGGGCGAGGGCGGTGTTCGCCGTCGTAACGCCCTCGGCTGCGACGGTGAGCAGCGCCTGGGCGGCGGCGATCACGTCTTGAGTGACGGCGATCCGCGCGGCGTCGGGAGCAGGGTCGGCCTGGAGCGACGCGAGCAGGGTCTGGGCGCTGGCGAGGTCGGCGTTGGCCGCGGTGGCGACGGCGGCGAAGTCCTGCAGCGCGAGGGTGGTCTGGTTGGCGGCGAGCTCGCCAAGGGCGGTCTGGAGCACCGTCGCGGAAGCCACGAGGTCGTCCGCGAGGGTGAGCTCGGGGGAGGCGGCGGCGGCGGAAGCCTGCGCCGTGTTGGCCAGGCCGATGGCGGCCGTGGCGTGGATCTGCACTGAGTCCAGCACCGTGGCGTAGGCGGTAGTGACGCTCGCAGTCAAGGCACTGGCGACGGGGGAGGACGCGCCGACCCAACTCGGCTGAGTCAGCAAACTGAGGGAGACGGCCTCCGCACCACCCGTCTCAATCGCCGCGTTAAGTATGGCAGTGTACCACCCGGAGTTATACCCCAGTGATTCGATCAAACTTTTCACGCCCGCGGCGGAGGATTCCAAGGAGCTGAGGTCGTCGGATTGCACCATGGACTGATAAGCCAAGGCGGGATCCATGCGTTCAAGCTGGCTGATCTGGGTGCTGGACAGATTAAACACTGCAAAAGGAAAACAGGCGGCCGGAAAGAGGGTCAAATGCCACTGCCTTGATTCGGGCAAAAGTCACCTATTCGGGTGATTAAACTGTCACATTCCGGGTGGGTGAAGGGCGGGGCGCCGGATTTTGGTCTTTTCCGCCGCCCAAGAGAAGGTGGTGAGGTCGCCGCCATACCAGGCCACGCCGTTCTCCACCCCGTCGCTGACGGTGGTCAGGTAGCGTTGGTAGAAGGCGAGGATGCGCGTGGCAGGCAGGGCATCGGCGTGGGTGCGCGTGGTAGGCTGCACGTGACCCCGGATCCAGCGGATGCCGGCCTGACTGCGCTGCAAAAGCAGCAGCAGACGCACGAGGTCGCTGAACGGACTGCGCAGGCTGCGTGGGCCGGCGCCACGCTCGATCAGCACGATATAAAAAATGTCCGGGCGATCCGGCGGTATGCGGTAGACGAAGCGAGTGCGCCCGAGGGTGATCTGCCAACCGATCTGCGCCGCGCCCAGCATGGCAGCCGGCTGGTACCGGACGGGTCGCAGGTCAGGCCGGTGGACGTCGAGCCAGCAGGTGAACGGGTCGCGTTGCATGGGGAACGGAGCAGGGGCCGCGGGATCAGGGCGGGCCGTCCGGGCGCAGCTCCTTGACCCAGCGCAGCACTTCGGCCATCGGCTCAATCAGGTCGGAGGGGATGTAGTGATCGACGGCCACGTCGGCGTAGAGCGCGCGCGCCAGCGGGATGTTCTGCATGACGGGGATGCCGTGCTCACGGGCGATCGCGACCATCCGCCGGGCAATATGATCCTCGCCCTTGGCGAGCACCGTGGGCAACAGGTTGTTTTTTTCCTCGTAGTAGATGGCCACGGCGAAATGGGTCGGGTTCGTCACGACGACCGTCGCGCTGCGGGTGCGCTGCACCTGGTTGTTGGCGATCATCTCCTGGTGCAGCTGCTTGCGCTTGCCCTTGATCTGGGGGTCGCCCTCCGACTCCTTGTACTCGCGCTTCACCTCGTCCTTGGACATTTTGAGTTTCTTGGTGTGCTCGTATTTCTGGAAGAAGTAGTCGAAGGCGGCGATCGCCGCGTAGGCGAGGCTGACGCGGATGGCCATGGTCTTCATCATCGTCACCACGCTGGCCAGGAGGGCCGGCAGTCCGCCGTAGGGCACCCGCGTGAGACCGTCCGCGGAGGAGCGCACGATGGAGAACACGATGTAGCCGATGATGGAAACCTTGAGCGAGGATTTGAGGAATTCGACCACGCTCTTGATCGAGAAGATCTGTTTGGCCTTCTCCAAGGGGTTGAGCTTGTTCAAATCGGGCTTGAGGGACTCGAAGGAGAGCAGGGGGCCGATCTGGATGAAGCTGGCGCTGGCACCCGCGACCAACCCGACCAGCAGGAAGGGCAGGGAGATCAGGATCGCCTTCACCAGGACCCCGTACATGACCTCCGGGAACGCGACTTCGAAGGGCAGCGCATAAAAATGGGTCGGCAGCAGGATCAATTCCTTGAGCTGCGTCAGCAGCCAGTCCCACAGCAAGCCAATGGTGCAAAAGAGGGAGACCATCAGGACAGTGGTGGTCACATCCTGACTCTTGGCCACCTGTCCCTTGGTGCGCGCGTCGCGCTCCTTCTTGGCGGTGGGCTGTTCGGTTTTTTCCGAGGACATGGGGCCTAGCGAAACAAGGCCTGGAAAAATTCCTGCATCTTTTCGCGGTTCACGAATTGGGCGCGGAGCAGGCCAGTCAGGACGCTTAAATACAGGATGATGAGGACGGAGGCGACGGCACTTTTCACGGCCATCGCGAGGGAGAAGACATTCAGCTGGGGGCTGAAGCGGTTCATCAGGCCGAGACCGAATTCGGCCAGGAACATCGACAGAATGAGCGGCGCGGCGAAGAGCACCACGTAGCCGACGACCCCGTCCAGGACGCCAAGGGCGGCGAGCGGCAGGGTGGGTCGGAAGGAAGGGAAGTATTGGAGCACGGGCCAGACCTGGTAACTCTGGTAAACGACGGTGAGGAAGGCGTGAAAGCCGCCCCCGACAAAGAACAGGACGGCGATGACCTTGGTGAGCAGGATGCCGAAAGGGGAGGTGCTGCTGCCCGACACGGGGTCCTGGACCTCCGCCATCGAACTGCCGCGCTGGTTGTCGATGAAGAAGCCGGTGCCCTCGGCAATCCAGAAGACCATGCCGCTGGCGAAGCCGATGAGCAGGCCGAGGGAAATTTCCTTGGCGATGATAATCCCGTAAAACAGCGCGCTCTGCTCCGTCAGCTGGACCGGTCCGGACGAGAAGGTCACGATCGGCACCGCAATGAGCGTCAGGCTGATGATCACCACCTGCCGTGCCATGCCCTGGATGAACTGGTCCGAGAAAAACGGCGACATCATCAGCGCGGCGGTGAGGCGGGGCAGGGTGAGCGTGAGCATCACCAGCGAGTCCTGAAAAGGGAGCTTCGTGGTCATGGACGGTCGGTCGGGTTGGCCCCAGCGCCGCGGGGCTTCAGGCGCAAATGCGAGGTGCTCGCTGGCATCGGGGCCTTTAACCGTGATGCGGCTGCGTCAGGGTCGGGATGAGATCGAAGATATTCTCGGCGAACCGCAGCAACTCGGCGCCCATCCATGTCATCGTCAAGAGAAGCACGACGGTCACCACGACGAGTTTTACGGCAAAACTGAGCGTTTGCTCCTGCACCTGGGTGAGCGCCTGCAGCAGGCTGACGAGCAGTCCCATCAGAGTCGCCGCGAGAATGGGCGGCAGGGACAGCAACAGCACCAAGATCAGCGCCTTGGAAGTTTGGTCGATTAGAAACGCCTCGTTCATCGCGGGAGGGGTCAGTTGCCGGCCACGGCGTAGGTCAACACGACGCCGTGGATGAGCCGCGTCCAGCCGTGAATCAGGACAAACAGCAGCAGCTTGAACGGCAGGGAGATGGTCATCGGCGAGACCATCATCATGCCCATCGCCAGCAGGATGTTGGAGACAATCAGGTCGATGGCGATGAAGGGCAGGTAAAGCAGGAAGCCGATCTGGAAGGCCGAAGTCAGCTCGCTGACGGTGAAGGCGGGGACGAGGATCAGGAAGCTGTCCTTGTTGACCGTGGCCGCGGCCTCCTTGCTCCACAGGCGCTTGGTGGTATCAAGGAAGAATCGCTTCTCGGTCTCGTTGGCGTGCTTCTTGAGGAAGCCTAGGATGGGTGCCTGCGCGTGGGCGAGCAGCCGCTCGATGGTGGGCGAGTCAAGTTTTCGCAGATCCTCCTTGGTCACGATGTCGAAGGTCGTCGTGGCGATGGGCGCCATGATGTAAACCGAGAGGATGATGGCCAGGCCGTTGATCACGAGGTTGGGCGGGATCTGCTGGATGCCGAGGGCGTTGCGCACCAGGCTGAGCACGACGACCAGTTTGACGTACGAAGTCATCATGACCGCGAAAAACGGCGCGAGGGACAGCACCGCAGTGAGGATGATGAGCGTGAGCGGATCGGGGAGCGTAATGTTCATGTCAAATCCCAGGTGGTGACGCGCACGCCGAATTTTTCGCCGAGGTCGACGATCTCGCCCTGGCCGATGACGCGGCCATTGGCCCGGATGGTGACCAGACGATCAGGCACGGCCGGAAGCTCGAACGTGAAACCCGCGCCGAGCGTGCGCAGTTGACCGACGCTGGAGGCAATTTGCCCGACCTCGAAGAGCAGTTGCACGGGCAGGTCGTCGACGTTGAGCGGGGCGGCTGGGGTCGCCGGTGGCGGGGGAGTGGAGGACGGTGTCATGGTAAGGATTCTAACTTCGGTTGCCTGGCGCAAAGCCTGGCCAAGGCAGCGGTCGGCGGACCAAATCGTGCACTGGCCGAGGTGCCATTCCTGCAGCAGTCGGCCCGGCAGCAGCACGTCGCCGAGGTCGACCGCGGCCAGCGCGCCGACGGCCAGCGCCATCTCGGCGACGCAGATGTGCAGATCGATGGGCAAGGAGTCGCCCGTGCTGCGCGGCTGGGGCTGCGCCCGGGCGGCGAGGCTTGTCAGATGGGCGAGGGCGGCGGCATCGCCGTGGAGCGTTCCGGCCGAGAGGCGGAGGCCCGCGTGATCGAGTTCCCAGCCGAGCTGCGCCGGCTGGTTCTTGGGCGGCGGGCCCCACGCGATGAGTTCGAGGGTAACGCCTTGGCGCCCGGCCGCGGTCAGGACCTCCTCAAGGCACGCCTCCAGGACGCCCAGGCGCAGATCGTCGGGCAAGCCCGCCGCCTCCACGCCGGCAAAATTTACGCCGAGAGCGGACGGCTCCGGTACAGCGGAGAAACCCAGAGTGACATCGTGGCTGTCGAGCCGGACTTGGAGGTAGCCCGTGACGTGTGGGGTCGCCGACAGGGCGGTGAAGCGCAGCTCGGCAGGCTTATCCGCCCAAGAGAATGCGAGTGATCGGCCCGTGCCCGCGGTGAGGTTGAAGCTTTCCGCGTTGGCCCGGGGGAAGGCGGCGAAGGGTGAGGGCGATGCCTTTGGGATAATCTCAGCGGTCTCGATCATGTGGGTTCTCCATTGTCCTCGTCGGTAAAATACTGCTGGCGCGACCGGCCGTCGCCGGGTTGACCGGCGGTGTCGCCCAGGCGCAGGGAAATGACGGGGACGTCGCCCTGCGGACTCTGCCGCTGGATGGCCTCGGCCAGTTGCGGCAGGCCGGCTCGCAGGCCGCTGTCGGCGGTCGTGGCGGTGGAGATGAACTCGATGTTCAAACGGCCTTCGCTGCGCCAGATGCGGACGCTCGTTTCGGGCAGCACCTCCGGTGCGAAATCAATGCGGAGCTCCCGGTTGCCGTCATGTAATGGGTCCGAGACCAAGACCCTCGTCACGGTGTCGGCGAGGGTGCGGGCCAGTTGTTCGGTGCGTTCAGCTGTCGTGACCCCAGTAACAGCGGGACGGGGGAGAGGCGCGGCGGCACCGCTTTGCGCCATCAAGGACTGGAGCACGGCGTCGCCCAACAAATCGGTGGAATCAGCTGCGGGAGTGGATGACTCGGGATCTTCATCCATCGGGGCTTCAGGAGTTGCGCCTCCTTTGAGGTGGATGAAGCCGGTGGCGTCGGATTTGGCACCTGACCGATTCAGCGTGCTCACCGTGTACGCCGGCGCAGTGGCGATGGGGACGCGGTCAAGCCCGGCCAGAGCCGAGGGGTCGGCGGGGCGGCTGCTTGCGGTCGCCGGGTCCGGGAGGAGGGAAGGCGAGGACCGATAATTTTCGACGGCACGTGGATCGGACTGCGTGAGGTTGGGCTCAGTGGCAGGGGTAAGCCCGGCCAGGGCCACGGGGACAGCGGGGCGGTTGCTTTCGGTCGCCGGGTCCGGGAGGAGGGAAGGCGAGGACCGATAATTTTCGACGGCACGTGGATCGGACTGCGTGAGGTTGAGCTCAGTGGCAGCGAGGGGAGTGGGTGCAGCGGACGGGGTCGCGTGGTCAACATCGCGTGGCGACTCCGTTGCAATCATTGGAGTGTCCGGTGTCGGGGCGGTGAGTTGGACGAAACGGGTGGCGGCTGGCGGAATGCTGGCCGCGGTGGATGAGACCGCCGTAAGGATAAACGCGGAAGGGGCCGGTTCATCAGCGGCATCCAGCGGTGATCCGGGAGTGGCATTTCGGCGGCCCGGCCCGGGCGCAACGAGCGGGGTCATCGCCTGCTTAAACGTCTCGACCAAATCGCTCATGGCGACGGAGGGTTCAGTTCCGCCAGCCAGCGCGGTCTGGGCTGGCTCGATGGCGGTCCATGCATCCGCCGGGCTTGCGTTGGACGCATAGCCAGAGTTGGCGCGGAGCGTGGCATCTGTGCTGGGGCTAGTTGAATCCATAGTTCAAAGTTTGGGCGGCGGCGGCGAAGCGACCGCCAGCGACCGGGGTGAATTCCTCCAGTTCAAGATCCTCGGCCAGTTCTTGCTCCCGGGCGCGCTCCTGCTCCCAGAGTTTACGGTGCTCGTGGAGTTTTTCGAGGTCACGCACGGCCTTGACCTGCCGCTGGCGGCATTCCTCAAGTTGGGCTTCGGCCTTGGTTACGGCGCCCTCGGCCTGCCTAAGCAGGTCTTGGAGCTCGAATTCGCGGTCGCGCAGCAGACTGATCGCGTGGCGCACGTCGGAGATCTCGCCGAGCTTGAGTAGCCGCCGCATCAGACTGTCGAGCTGGCGTATTTCCTCAGCCAGGCGCCAGGCGGTGTAGGCCGTCAGTTCCTCCTGCTGGCGTTGAACTGCCGCGCGGGCTTCCATGAGCAGGCGCCGTGCCCGCGTAACGGCCTGCGAGGCCTGATCCTCGCGATGGGCCCGCACGCGCACCATGTCCTGTAGCGGGTAAAGGCTCATTGGACAATTTTCATCAGGCCCTGCAGGGTTTCAGCCTGGCTGGTTTGCTCCTGCAGCCCCTGCTTGAGAAAGGCGTTGATCGCGTCGAGCTTCTTAATCGCTTCGTCGGCCACGGCGTCGTTGCCGGCCTTGTATTCGCCGATGCGGACGAGGAGTTCGACCTCCTGGTATTTGGCCATGAGCTGGCGGACCCGGCCGGCCATGCGCCGGTGGTCGGGCGTGGTGATCGCGGTCATCAGGCGGCTGACGCTGGCGAGGATGTCGATGGCGGGATAATGGTTGGCGGCGGCAAGCTTGCGGGAAAGCACGATGTGGCCGTCGAGGATCGAGCGGGTCTCGTCGGCGATCGGCTCGGTCATGTCGTCACCTTCGACCAGCACGGTATAGAGCGCGGTGATGGAACCGCGTTCGGCGCAGCCGGCGCGCTCCATTAGGCGGGGCAGCGTGGCGAAGACCGAAGGCGGAAAACCGCGGCGAGTCGG
This sequence comes from uncultured Opitutia bacterium, assembly GCA_903839035.1. Taxonomy (GTDB): domain Bacteria; phylum Verrucomicrobiota; class Verrucomicrobiia; order Opitutales; family Opitutaceae; genus Opi-474. Next base: position 26,392 of record CAIMAQ010000111.1, on the reverse strand, counting down.
CGGTTCGCCGGCCGCGAGTCCGATCTCGCGCAGCGCGCGCGCGAAACGCGTAACCGAATCCATGAGGAAGAGCACCTTGCGTCCCTGGTCGCGAAAATACTCGGCGACGGCCGTGGCGACGTAGGCGGCTTTGAGCCGTTCCATCGAGGGGCGATCCGAGGTGGAGATGATGGTGACGGCGCGCTTGCGGCCCTCCGCGCCCAGATCGCGTTCGAGGAATTCGCGGACCTCGCGACCGCGTTCGCCGATGAGCGCCAGCACGATGACGTCGGCCTCGGTGTTGCGCACGATCTGGCTGAGCAGCGTACTCTTGCCGCCGCCGGCGGCCGCGAAGATGCCCATGCGCTGGCCCTCGCCGCAGGTGAGGAGGCCATCGAGTGCGCGCACCCCGAGGTTGAGCGGCTGCGTGATCAGCTCGCGTGTCATCGCATTGGGCGGATCGGCGTAGACCGGATAGTAGTCAGCGACCTCGAGTGGACCGGCCCCGTCGATGGGCTGGCCGAGGCCGTCGAGGACACGACCCAGCAGGCCGGGGCCGACGGGTACGCGGTGGACTTCGCCGAGCGGGATGACCTCGGTGTAGGACGAGGCTCCGACTATTTCGCCGAGCGGAGTGAGCAGGGCGAGGTTTTGCGCGAAACCCACCACCTCAGCGAGGATTTGGGTTTCCTCCCATGGATTGCGGAGGGCGCACAGCTCGCCGATTTTTGCGCCGGGGGCATGCGCCCGGACGATGGTCCCAAGCACCTGCGCCACGCGGCCGCGCACCGCAAGGGGTTGGGCCGCCGCGACGCCTTGACGCAGCTTGGCCGAAAAGGTCTCGGAGTCGGTCAGTGGGCTTGTCATCGCAGGGCTTGCACCAACGCTTTTTCAATTGCGCGGAGTTGAGTCTCAACCGTGGCGTCAATCACGCCGAACTCGGTTTCGAGGATGCAGCCGTCCGCCGGCAGCCGGGTGTCGCTCTTGACTTCGAGAAACTGAATCCGGGGAAAGGAACTGAGCAGGGCTTCGACGCGGGTCTTCATCCAGGCCTCCTGGGAGGGCGACACTTTGAGCCGCACCTGGCTGTTGTTGCTGAGCAACTCGAGGGCCTGCCGGACGATGCGCTCGACGCGCTCCCGTTCCTCGAATTCGCCGATGATGTGGCGAAGGGCCTGTATCACGACGTCGACGAGGGTTTTTTCCACCTTGGAAAAATAGACCGTCGACTGGCCCAGAGTGGCGACGACCTGCTCAGCCATCTCGGCCTTGCCCTGTTCGAGGCCCTCTTGGTAACCGCGTTTTTTCTCCGCGTCATAGTGGGCGGATGCCTCCGCCCGGATGTGGGCGGCCTCCGCCTCGGCCTTGGCCACGAGTTCGCGAGATTCTAGGATCGCGGCGAAGTCAGCGGCCTTGAGGACCGGCCCTTGGACCAGGAGATCGCCGCCCGTATTTTTCAGGCGAAGCATTGTTGCTCACTCCTCGGCAGGATGTCCGTGATGACCGGCTGGACAATGGCCCACGCCGTGGCGGGGGAGAGTGCCAGCTCACCGCTATCGTGCAGTTCGATGTCGCGGGGTGATTTTAGGCGAAAGCGCCGGAAGATGGCGGGCGGCTCCTGCTGCAGACAGGCGGCTAGAATCTTCCAGCCCGCGACGGGCAGGTTGGCGTGGCCCTCGGTGCTGGGAAGATTGGGCGTGCCCAGTCCGGAGGCCCCCAGCAGGGTGCGGCCGCGGCGCAGGCCGTAGGAATACGCATCGTGGCCGATCTGCTCGATGGTCGCGCGATGCTCGGCCTGCGTGACACAGCGCGCGAGACTCATCCAGTGCAGCGCGGCGCCGACGAACAAGCCCAACTGGGCGAGGGCGGAATGCGGCAGCAATGCGAGCCGACGGTGGCGGGCTTCGAATTCCCAGAAATTGTCCTTGAGCCCGAGCGCGGCGCAGTAATGTCGCCCCAGCCGGGTCCGGCCGCGCGGGGACTGCTCGAGCAGCGCGATGGTGGGCGAGCTGGCCACGCAGCCGTCGAGCCACTCGGTCCGCGCCCACCGGTGCGGGTAGTGGTTAAAGTCGTAGACGAGCCGGTGCAGTTCCGGGTTAGACCGGGCGAGGGAGGAGAACCAGTGGGCCGTGCTCATGCGGGGCCCGGTTTGCCACTGCTGAGTGGGAGGGCGCGGCGCCGCAGCCACCAGCCGATCCCGCCAAGGCCGACGACGCCTCCGGCAAACAGTATCGCGGTTTTCTTCGAGTCCTGACGCGTCCCTGGCTCATTCCGGGCGGCGGGCGGAACCGCCACCGCCACGGCTGGCAACATCACGAGGGTGACGTTTTCATAGTTCAGGCCCATGATGCTGCGCATCACGAGGTTCTTCAACTGGGGCGCGAGGCTCTCCAAATCAAAGCCCGCGCGGTACTTGATGAAGACAGCGCAGGAGGATGGCACGATCTTGTCGGCCAGCGGGTCATTGTCGGGGATGACGATGTGGACGCGGGCGTTGATGACGCCGTCAATGTGGGTCAGGGTATCGGAGATTTCCTGAGAGAGGGCATACATGTAACGGATGCGCTCTTCAGTCGGGGAGCTGACCAGACCGGACTTTTGGAAAATTTCGCCCATTTTGGCGAATTTCTGCCGAGGATAGCCCTGGGCCTTGAGCAGTTCGACGGCGCGGGCGAAGTCGGTCGCCGGCACCTTGAGCGTCCAAGTATCCTCTTTCCCTGCCTCCTTGAGGCAGGCGATGTCGTTCTGGATAAGAGCGGCCATCATCTCGTTGGCCTCGGTCTCGCCGAGCTGGGTGAACACGATGATCTCCCCGCAGCCGGAGAGCAGCAGGCAGAGTGACAGGGCGGCGACCGCGAGGAGGAGCGGCGGGCGGAGGGAGCGGTGGCGGAGCATGAGGGTGGAGAAGGCCAGCAACGGGCCGGCTGGGAACGGTCCGCCCCCGAGTCTGCCCGCGTGGCCGTCGGTGGGGTCAGCCGCGGCTGAGTTCCTTGACGGTGTTGGCGCCAGCTTTCGAAGCGTTGTCGACGCCCTGGACGGACATCGACCACTTGGAGACATTGATCTGCAGCGCCATGATCTCGGAGAAATCGTTCAGGCCCGCGGCCTCATTGCTGGCGAGGGTATTTACCTGAGTATTGATCGAATCGATGGAGCTTTGGTAGTTGCTGCGAAACTTCAGCATCCCGTCGAGGATGGAATCGCCGAAGCTGCGGGTTGCGGCGACTGGGGCGGTCTCAAGCTGCGCGGCGGTGCCGATCGGATTGGCGGTCTGCGAGGCGGCGGACTGCATGAGCGAACGCAAACGGTCCAAGTCGGTCGGGCTCGATGCCGCGAGCGTCTCAATGGGCGCGGGGTTGGCGGCAGAAAGCGGGACACTGAGGGCGGCGACGTTCATAGAATTTTTGCGAGTTGCGGATGGAGTTGCGCGGCGCCGAGCGCGGCGAGGTTTGCCGCCATTTGGCGCGCATCGGGTGTCTGGCCCGTCGTGGCGACGCGTTGAAGGATCTCCATGCCGGCGACCTCCTCGCCCATCAGGCGCAGGGCACAGCCGTGGTGGACGTCGATCAGTTCGTTTGGCGCGGCCGCCGCCGACTGCCGCAGCAGTTCGACCGCATGCGCGGGCTGATTCATGACCATCGCGAGCACTGCCATGCCGAGGACCGGGACCTCGCTAGCGGGCCGGGCCGCCTGCGCGCCGCTAAACAACACGGCGGCTTCGGCGTGAAGCCCATGCCAGACCGACCAGTAGCCGAGGCGCATGAGGAGGCGGACCGTGGGAGCGGGGGTTTCCATGGACGATAGGTAGCGTTTAGCGCAGATTGCTGACGGCGTTCTTGGACGGGTCCTGAATGGCCTTGGCCAGATTCGAGACCGCGGTGGCGGCGTTGGTCACCTGGTTGACGCGCATCTGCAGCAGAATGACGGCACCGGGGTCGGTGAAATCGGTGCCAGAGGAGGCGGCAATGACGTTGTTCGTCTGCGTGCCGATGGTGCCGGCCATCGATTGGATGGTATCCCAGATATTGGAATTGGTCCCGAAGATCGGCGAGGTACTGATGGGGGCAGGAGCAAGGACGGACATACGAGGAGGGAGTTAGGGGTGGGCGGATCCGGAATGCTGCGCGACGGTTTAGCGCAGATTGCTGACCGCGTTCTTGGAGGGATCCTGAATGGCCTTGGCCAAATTTGAGACCGCGGTGGCGGCGTTGGTCACCTGATTGACGCGCATCTGCAAGGTGATGACGGCCGCCGGATCGGTAAAGTCGGTCGAGGACGAGGCCGCGATGACGTTGTTGGTCTGGTTGGCAACGATCGTCGCCATATTGGTGATCGTATCCCAGATATCAGAGTTGCCGGCGCCAAACATCGGCGTGCTGTTGATCGGAGTGTTGTTCGGGAGGACTGCCATGATGGGTGTGGGTTTTAGTTGGGACGCGGAAAAGTAGCGGAGAAGCGAACGATCTCGGAGGCCTTCTGGAGGGCGGCCTTGAGCTTCAGCGCGCGCTCATAGTCGAGGGGCGCGAGGCCGCCCTGGATGGTGGCGCCCAGATTGGACGCCGCCTCGGCGAGGTGGTCTTGGGCCGCGCGGTGAAAGGAACCGTCATGGTCCGCTTGCAGCGCTTCGTCAAAGTCGGGGACGTCGATGTTGATCATGGGGGGCGTGTGGCGCAGGTAGTCAGCGAGGTTTTTTTGGGTCAACCTTCGTATGGAATTAAGGGGGTTTCTTCACCCGTTTGGGTTATTTTATTTCTTTATGGGCGCCTCGGACCTGACCGGCTGCGCCGCGGATTTGGCGGCGAGGGGGGGGCTTGGCGGAGCCAGCAACTCTGCGAGATCATCGCCGACTCCCGCCGAAAAGACTCGACCGGTTTGCTCGAAGTGGGCCTGGGCCTCAGAGATCGAGCTGAGGCGGGTGTGGTTGGCGAGCTGGGCGCCGCAGAACAGCACATGGCCATTGCGTAACCGCAGCCAGCCTTGGCCGTCGTTCAGCGGCTGGAGGGCGACGATGGTCAGCCCGTCCGACGTCGGTGCCATTGGGTCGATGGGGCTCGGGGGGGGGGCTTGAGCGGGAGCGGTTGGGTCGGCGGGCGCATTCCGTGGGGCTGGCACGGAGACCTCGTCGATGATCCGCTGCAGACCTGGAACCTCGGCCAGCAGCATCTGGCGAGCGCCGATCCACGATGCGGTGGAGGTCGCGACGCCGCGGACCCGCAATTCGCCGGCCTGGCCGGCGACAACCTCGAACGGCAGCTTGCGATCGCCCAGGAGTGAGCGGGCCGTGGCGACCAGGCGCGGGGTGCTCCAGAGGCGCAGGGTGACTTCGGGGGCGGCGGCGCGCAGGGCGGCGGTGAGTTCCCGATCTTCGGCGTCGGAGGCCAGGTAGCCTGAGGCCTCCAAGTGGTCGGCTCGCTCCTCGAGTGTCACTTGGCCGGACTGGGCAAACGATGCAATGACTTGCTCGGCCCGCTCCCGGGCATCGGGGTGGGCAATGGTTGCGAGCGGGGCGGCAGTGGGTTTCCAAACCAGCCACAAGACAAGCCAACCGATGAGCATGAAGCCCCCGAAACCTGCCATCCACCAGGCGCGTTTCCGCTGGCCCGGAGTCGGAGCTGTCTTGTCGGACGGAGAGTCAGTCGCGGGAATGGCTGGTGCGTCCGTCAGGGGAATCGCCGAGGGGTCGACTGCCAGTGGGTCCTTCTCGAGCTCCGGGGCGTCCGCCGTTGAGAGCAGCGGCCAGCGGGCTTGGAGCGGGCCCAGAACCAAATGGGTCGTGCCGGCGGTGATGAAGCTAAACGGCTCAACCCGCGTGGGTGCTTGGACGCGTTTGCCCGCGCAGTAGACTCGCCCCTCGATGGCCTCGACCGTGAGTTGGCCGGCGTGCAGGGTGAAGGCGAGATGCTGCGGCGCGATCAGGACGTCGTGCAGGACGATATCGCATTCCGAGGCAGCGCCAACGAGCATCCGGCCCTCTTTGATGATCTCCTCCACACCCTGATGAGGGCCGGAGATGATTTTTAGGATCCATTCGGCAGTGTCAGCCATGATGTTTGGTTATACTAAGGTTTTGTCGCCGCGGGTGCGGTGGAGGGGGTGGTGAGAAGCGACGTGCCGACCAGTTCGCGGGCCCGCTGGAGCACCTGCGAAGAGTCCGTCACGGCGGCGGACAGCGGCGCGGCAGAGCCGGGAGCGGGCCGTCGGCTCAGGTGGGCTTCCTGCGTCACATCGACCAGCCGCGGCGTGAGGAAATAGAAGCGCTGCGCGCGCGAGCTCGCTTTATCGGTCGTCTTAAAGAGTGCGCCGACGATGGGCAGGCTGCCGAGACCGGGGACCTGCCGGGTGGCGTTCTGCCGCTTGTCGACAAAATAGCCGCCGATGAGGAGAGTCTTATTCGCCGGCACGACGGCTTGGGTCGTGATCGAGCTCTCGCGGGTGCCAGGAATCGAGTCGACCGTGAGTTCGGACGCGTTGAACGAGCCGTCCTGCACGTCGATCAGCAGGCGAAAGGAAATCTCGTCCCCTTCGCGGATGAGGGTGGGCGTGACACGCAGTTGGACTCCGGTGTGGATGTTGTAGAGGTCGGAGGAGGCGCCAGTGCCGCTGCCGGCCACGCGCACATAGACGGTGTCCTGCTGGCTCAGGTTGGCCTCGGTGTTGTCGAGCGTGAGGATGGAGGGGTTGGTGACCAGCTGCGCCTCGCCCTTGTCTTCGAGCGCCTGGATACGAGACAAGAGCTGAAAGCCGCTGAGCGTGAGCAGAGCAGAGGCATTGATCCCCGGGCCGCGCACCAAGTTGGGGCCGTCAACGAAGGTGGCCGAGCCGGTGCTGCCGTTGCCGGTTTGGTTGAAACTGGGATCGGCCCCGCTGCCGATCCGGGGCAGGAGGCTGCTGGAACCACTGCCGGCCCCGAGAAATTGGGTGCCGAAGGACTTGCTATTGTTGGAGTCGATGTCGACGACGGCAGCCGATATTTCGATGACCAGGCTGGGGGTATCCAGTTTCTTGATGAGCGCCTCGTATTCGGGCATGCGGCCGGCGGTGTCGCGCACAATGACAGCGTTCAGGCGCGAATCAGCCTGGATGATCACGTGGTTTTCCTCCTCCTGGGAGTCGCCTCGAGACGGGGATTTGGGCGGAGTTGCCGCGGACGCGGCGGCCGTACCGGCCGTGCCGGCCAGGCCGGAGCCGCGCAGGGATGTGAGCTGGCGCTTGCGCCCCGAGGAAGTTGCGGCGCTGGGGTTCGTTCCAGGGTTGGAGCCCATGAGGGTTTGGAGCGCGCGAGCGACCCCCGGAATCGAGGACTGGGAACCGTTGCCGCCGCGCAGGGTGATGTCGGCGGCCGAGGCATAAGTCAGACGGAACACGCGCACCTCAAGCTGGCCCTCGAGGATATGGTTCAGCTCCGCCTCGCGGGCGGCATTCTCGCGCGCCTCGGCGAGGTGGGCGACTTGCAACTCGTCATAGGCCTTCAAAACGGGCTCGGTGAGCTCGAGGAATCTTTTGCTGCCGCTGAGAGCGAGGACGCCGGCGACGCCCCGCACAGTGGTCCGGTGGGCAACCGGGCCGGACTCGAAGCCGAGGGAGTGAAGGACTGTGTTGGCCTGCTCGGGGGTGACGGCGGTGACGTTGAGCATGCGCGATTCAGTTTCGTTGACCGGGTCGATGTGCAGACGGGTGCCATCCCAAAACCAAAGCAGTTCGCTCGCGGCGCAGACGGCGTCGAGAAACTGGCCGGTTGGCACGTTCTGGAATTCGCCCGAGATTGGCGTCGCGGCCCGGTCGGAGATATCGGCCGGCAAGCCTTGCTGAACGGCAAAGGCGCGCAGCAGGTCGCGCGCGGGCAACTGATCCACCTTGGTGGAGTAGGTCGGTTTGCTCCAAGTCAGGTCAGCCGCGGCGGCCGAACTAACCAACACACTGAGCAGGAAGAAGACGAGGAATGGGGTTTTCACAGGTGGGCGACTTTGGGGAGGAGGGTGGAGACTTGGCCGCGCCAGAAATCGAGCTCATTGAGCAGCCCCTCGGCGCCGTCCAGCACGGCTGCCGGCAACCGGGCGTCGCAGGGCCAACGGCGCCAGAGCACCAGTCGGTTCTCCTGCTCATCGTAGCTGAGGACTTCCGGCCGGGCCTGACCCTTGAGCCGGGCGAGGTTGCACGCCAACAGGTGGCGCAACAGGTCCTGTTGGGCCGTCCACGCCAATCCGGCGGCTTCGCCCAGCGTGAGCACGTCGGCTTCGAGGACGGCATGGGTCGCGCCGTGGCGGGTCAGGCGCAGGCCGACGTTATCCAGACGCAGTTCATACCGCGCCTCGGCGTTAGGCGGTGGCGTGGGCACGGCGAGGGCGTCGCACAGGTGGTGCAGGGCGGTGGCTAGGTCGTTCATGGCGGCGTTACATCGAGATCCGGCCGAGCGGCTGGATGGTAATTTCCTCGGTCAATTCCTGGTGCGAGAGCACCGGCAGGTCGTACATCTCCTGCTCGACCAACTTGCGGGTGTAGCGGCGCACGTCCATCGAGGTGAGCAGCACGGGCCGATGGTTGTTGTCGGCAAGGTCGCCGACCTGTTTGCGCACCGACTGGAGCAGTTTTTTTACACTGACCGGGTCGAGGGCCAGGTACGCGCCGGAGGAAGTCTGGCGGATGGCCTTGCGGATCTTCTCCTCCACGTCCGGCTCGAGCAGGTACGCGGCGATGATGTTCTGACCGCGGCTGAACTTGTAGCTGATGTAACGGCGCAGGTTGGAGCGCACATATTCGGTCAGAAGCACGGCTTCCTTCTCCTTCTGGCCCCACTCGATCAGGGCCTGCAGAATCGTGCGCAGGTTGCGGATCGAGACGTCTTCCTGCACCAGCCGTTGAAGCACCTCGGCAATCTTTTGCACGGGGAGGACGCGTTGCACCTCGCGCACGACTTCCGGGAACTGCGCCTCCATCTTCTCGAGCAGGTATTTCGTCTCCTGCAGGCCGACGAAGTCGCCCGCATAGCGCTTGAGGATGACACTGAGGTGGTGGGTCAACACCTGGGTGGGCCGGAGGAACGGCACCCGGGCCTTGGCCAGGGTCTCCACATGCTCATCGGCGACCCAGTACGGCTTGAGGCCCTGGAGGAAGGGTTTGTCCTCGATAAACGGAACCTTGAGCATCTTGAGCGTCTCAGGTTTTTCGCGGGCGATGACATGGCCGGAGCGGAAGGAGCCTTCGGCAACCGGCACCTCATGCAGCAGAATGCGGTAGTGATCGGCGGTGAGTCCCTCGTTGAAGCGCAGGTGAATGCCGGGGAAAGGCACGCCCAGGTCATGGTAGAGCGCCTGACGCACGCGGATGAGCTCGTCGTTCATCGCATCAGCATCAATGTGACCCTGACTGGCCGCCGCGACATCGATCAGCAGCGGCACGGTGACGGAGAACTCGTCGCTGGAGTCCTTGCGCTTGAGCGGGACCTTCTGGACGGCGGGGGCCATGGCGGGCAGGTCGCGCGTGTCGCGCGGGGCGGCGGCCTTGTCCCGCCGCACAATGGCGAAGCCGCCGGCGAGCGCGGTGAAGCCCAGGACGAGAAAGGGGAACGGGGGAAAGCCAGGCACCAAACCGAAGGCCACCATGAAGCCGCCACCGATGAAAAGCGCCTTCGGTTGGGACAGGAGCTGTTTGCCGACATCGCCGCCGAGGGTGGATTCGACGCCTCCGCCCCCACGCGTCACGATCATGCCCGCCGTGATCGAGATCAGCAGCGAGGGGATCTGCGAGACGAGACCGTCGCCGATCGTCAGGATCGAGTAGGTGGACAGCGCCTTGGAGATCTCCATGCCGCGCTGCATCACCCCGATGGTGACGCCGGCCAGCACATTGATGGCGGTGATGATGATGCTGGCGATCGCGTCGCCCTTGACGAATTTCATCGCGCCGTCCATCGCGCCGTGCAGCTGGCTTTCCTTTTCCAGGTCGGACCGGCGCTGTTTGGCCTCCGCCTGATCGATCGTGCCGGCGCGCAGGTCGGCGTCGACGCTCATCTGCTTGCCGGGCATGGCGTCGAGGGTGAAGCGCGCGGCGACCTCGGCGACGCGCTCCGCGCCCTTGGTGATCACGATGAACTGGACGATCGTGATGATGAGGAAAATGACGACGCCGACGGCAAAGTTTCCCCCGACGACGAAGTTGCCGAAGGTGAAGATGATTTCCCCCGCGTGAGCCTCCAGGAGGATGAGGCGGGTGGTGGTGATGTTCAGGCCGAGGCGGAACAGGGTGGTGACGAGGAGCAGCGAGGGGAACGTCGAGAAGGCGAGGATGTTCGGCACATACATCGCGATGACGAGCATCAGGATCGACAGGGAGAGGTTGGTGGCCAGGAGCAGATCCAGCAGGAAGGGCGGGATCGGCAGGATCATCATCGAGAGGATCAGGACGACCGCGATGGCCAGGAGGACATCGGCGTAGCGGGTGACGCCGAGCAGACTGTTCTGCAGTTGGATAATTCTGGCTTTCATAGGGAAATTTCTTCGGGCGCCAGAATCTTGGCGAGGACGGCGCGCGCACCTTCCTCGTCGCCGATCAGCCAAAGGGCCTTGGCGTAGATCAGGCCCATGGCCTTGCGGTCGGCGGCGTCAGCGAGCGTGTAGGCGTGGGCGGCAAGGACGGCGGCGCGCTCGACGTGGCCGGAGGACAATTCGGCGAGGGCCAGACAGCGTTCCACCTCGCCGTCCTCGGGGTAGGAGCGGTGCAGCGGGCGCAGCAGCACCGCCGCCTCGGCCGGCCGGCGTTGCTCAAGGTGCAGGTAGCCGAGAACCAAGAGCGTGTCGCGCTCGTGGGCGGTGAAGGCTAGACGACTGGGGCTCGCGGCGATCATCCCTTGAGCAGCGCATAGCGCAGCGCCTCGCCGAGTTCCTGTTCGCTGCTGCGCAGCCGCAGCACCGCGAGGGCGGCGCGCAGTTCCTCCGTGGCGGCATTCCCCGCGGCCAAGGGCAGGCGGCTGGCGAACTGCGCGGTGACGTCGGCGCAGAGCTGATGGAAGCGCGAGGGCGCGAGTACATTGCGGTCGAAAACCTTGGGGCGCACCGCTTCGAGGATCATCGTGTCGAAGGTGTCCGCCTGGAGCAGCGCCTGCAGCCGAGCCTCGACCCCGGCATCAATCGGCTGGAGCCGATGGTCCTCGGGGAGCTGCGCGCCGTTCTGGGTCTCGTCGATCAGCGCGATGCTGCTTAGGCCGAGGTACTGCCGAAACGCCTCTGGGAGCAGCGGCTTCATGCCGAACCTCCCAGCGCGTTGTGAAGTTGGTCGAGCTCGCCGATAATCTCATTGAGCGCGGCCTGGTCGAGCTGTTCCGGAACCATGAGCACGGCGAGCACGCGCTGGTCGCGCAGCATGGCCACGTGCACGGGCCAAGTGAGCTTCTCGCGATAATGGGTCGTCGTCAGCCAGGCCGCCAGACTTTGGTCCTCGCCGCCAGCCAGCGGGCGGGCGAGGCTGACCAGGACGGCTTCACCGCGGGCGCCGGCCACCTCAATGGCGAGGGTGCCGATGTTTTGGATTGTCAGCACCACTTGTCCGTTCTCGCGCAGCTGCAGATCATCCACCCCGATGGACCGGCCGAAATCGGCCAGGGTTTGTTGAACCTGGTTCATGTGGCCTCCTCCTGGGCAATTTCCTGGTCGAGGGCGGTCTGCAGTGCCTCGAGCAGTTTTTCGCGCGTGTCGGGGGTCAGAAATAGTTTGAGCGGAAGCTGGCGAAGACGTTCGCGCAGCTGAGTGAGGAAATAGATCCGACCCTCCAGTGGACGGATGCCGGCGGCGGAGATGAGCTGCGTGAAGCGCGCGGGCTCGGCCGAGCGTTGCGCCAGCAGGTGCAGGATGGCCTTCATCAAGTCGTGGGCGGTAAACGGGGCGGGCGGCGACATGGCGGTTAGCTGCCGTAGAGCTGTTGCGTCTTTTGCAGCAGGTCTCCGAGGGACTTGAAGGTATTGCCCAACGCCTGAACATGGTAGATGTCGTCGATCGCGTTTTTCAGCTGTGGCTTTTCCAGCGATGAACCCATGATCTTGCCGTCGAGATCGCTGCCGGCGGCGCGCAATAAAAACTCCAGCGTCTGGGTAAATTGCGTGGGGCCGTAGCGGTCCATGATGGACGTGTAGATCGAGTTGACCGACTGCCCGCCCAGGATGGAAAAGCGGTACAGGTTGCGCAGGGCTTCTGTGCCCTCCAGTCCCTTGCCCGCGTACTTGAGGACGTCGGCCGCGATGTTCAGCCCGGCGCGAATCGCCGGCCCGGCCTGCTCCATCAGCTTGTGCTTGGCGGACGTCAGCTTGGTCAGCAGTTCCTCCTGCCCGCCTTGCTCCGCAAGTTGCTTCTCCGCGTACTCTAAGGCCTCATATTGGTCGGAGGAGTCCTTGAAATGCTCCCCAACCAACTGGCGGATGTCCTCCTCGGTCGCGGAGGGGGAGAGGCCCTGCAGCGCATCCATAAACTCATGCAGCTTGCGGTTTTGCTGCGACTCCGCCGTGGAGTTGACCTCTTGGGGCAGTTCGGCGGCACTGAGGCGGAGCGCCTCCTTCGAACCCGCTTTGCGTTCGGATAGTTTTTTCTCAACCGTCTCAGCGGCGGCGAAGCTCATTTCCTCGGCGGCATCCTGGGCCGCCGAGTTTACGTCGATTTCCAACACCGTCTGACCCTGAAAGCGCCCTTCTTGGCGGATGGCATCCGCGATCGGCGCGTCTACCCCTTGCTTGGCGGTGTACGCCTGAACCTCTGCGCGAATGCTGCCATCGATAGCCATGGGTGGATTCTGGCCATGTCATGCCCCAAGGTTTATGCTGCGCAAACGTCATCCCAAATCTCTCACCAATATGGGTGATACAAAGTAAGCAGCGGCCGACGGGGACCGTGGTAATGACCCCGATGCGCCGGTCGTCCCGGCCATGCGGTCCGACTAGGCGGAGCGGGCGAGTTCGTCGGGGAAGTAGCTGCTATTGAAAATCAGCGAGGCCTCAGTCTTCGAGCGAACGACCAGTTTACGGTAAATTTGCTTCACATGCGAGTGCACGGTATCGCGGCTCAGCTCCAATTGATTCGCCACTTCGCTGTAGCGGGCCCCGGAGCTCAACAGTTTCAGCACCTCGTGTTCGCGTTTGGACAAAGTGGTGAGCCGGCTGCTCGGTTTGCGCGGCTCCGCGATGGATCGCACCAGTACGAGGGAAAGACTTGGCGACATCCAGGCACCGCCGTTGGTCACCGCGACCAAGGCCTGATGAATCTCAATGGCCGCCGTGCTGCGCAACAAATAGCTCACCGCTCCCTGCCGAAAGGCGCATTTCAAATGGTCGGAATTGCACAGGTCGGAAATTGCGATGATGAATGCGTTGGGCGCCAGGCTGCGCGCCGCGATCAGCATGTCCCAGTCGTCGCCATCGGCCGGTTTGTCGCCAACCACCAGCACGGAGGGTTTACGTTCATGAATGCAGCGTTTTCCCTGCTCTAGTCCGGCGCAGAGATCTAATACCACCACGCCGGGGCAACGGGACAAAACGACTGACAGATTGTGGCGCAGGGTCTCGTTGCGCTCAAGAATGCTGACCGTGACAATTCCCCGTGCAGAGTTGTGATGGGGTGTCATGGCTACGCATTACGTAACTCACAATACTCCTACCGACGTCTAGTCTGAACCCATCAAACCGGGGTGTAATAAACACACCTGTGAGTTCGCATCTGTGTAATGGACGTGGGGGCGATGTGGGGTTTGCCCAACAGTTACTGCCGTCTCGATTCGTGACCTTGGACCATACCGGCCAAGATCTGATCAGTCGCGCACACCGTCACCAATTCTGAAACACAATCCTCCCAATGAAGATCAGCGACAATATGATTTATTGCGAATTGGATGCGATCCTGTGGCCACTGCGCCCTCGGCCTGGTGATGAGGCTTAACCAGCGATAACACGGCATCGGCTGGAGCGTGCCGCGAGTATACAAATTACCTTGCCCTGCCGGGGGACATGCGAGGTTTTGCGCAGATCGAGTCCGCTGTCGCCAACTCCTAAATGGCCATGCCTCGCTAAAGTTTGCCGATAGGTGATGGAGAGCGTCCTCCCCTTTTCATGAACCAAAAGGTTCTGCTCCCGGTCTGCCTGGCCTTGGGGTTCTCCTCCGCGGCCCTTGCCGCCAGTCCCATAGTGCCGGATTGACCTCGAAATCCGGCGTTCGCTCGCATCGCGCAACCCGGTCCTCAGCGTGAGCGAATCACATTTCACCGTTCTTCACCCGAGCCATGAGGATTTGATCGACCAAGTGAGCCCGATCTGCAACGGCAAGGTGGAGTTTGATGGAGCCGCTCACTGAGCGAAGTGCGCACTGTGAACTTAGGCGTCCCGCGCGTGGGGATGCCCATGGCTCTCATCCTATGTTCTCGTCTTCACCGCCCGCTAGTGGTTGGACCGAAAAAAGGGATCCGTTCAGACTGGGACGATCCCAGACCATCGATAAAAGTACTATTGGTACGCGTCCCGCAAGATTTGCATGGTGTGCCGTACTCGAACTGGCGAACCAAGTTTTTGGAGGTGGGCGTCGAGTTGCGTGAGACAGCCGATGTTGCCTGAGGCTAAAACTTCGGCGCCGGTGGCGATGATGGCCCGAGCTTTTTGCGCCCCAAGACCAGCAGCTATAGCCGGTTGATCCAGATTATAGGTGCCGGCGCTACCGCAACAAAGATGCGCATCTGGGAGCTCGAGAAGCTCGATGCCGGGAATGGTGGCGAGCAACGACCGCGGTTCGGCTCGTACCCCTTGGGCATTGGCGAGGTGGCAGGCGTCGTGGTAGGCGACGCGGAGCTTTTTTTGCGGTGAATCCGTGGGCTGGCGCCACCCGAGTTTTGCTAGAAATAAACTGACATCTTGGACGCGATGACGGAAAGCTTCGGCGCTCGCTTCATCGGTTGTGCCGCTTAAAATCAAGTGATATTCGTGCATGGCCGAGCCGCACCCAGCTGCGTTGGTGAGAATAGCGTCAACCTCAGTCGGAAAAGCCGCGAGATTGCGCCGCGCAAAAGCCTGCGCCGCCTTACGGTCGCCGGTGTGCCAGGCTAAGCCGCCGCAGCAACCTTGTTCACGTGGGACCACCACTTCGACTCCCTGCTGCGTCAGTACCGCAATCGTCGCGGTATTGATATCGGGGGCGAGCACCTGCTGGGCGCAACCTGTCAGCAGCGCCACGCGAGCGCGTCGCGGGCCAATCGCCGGAGTTACTTCACCCCATGATTCGGCGGGTGGCAAGGTGGCGGGGATCAAATCTAACATGGGCCGCAGGGCGCGAGGAAGAAGGGGACGGAGAAAACTAACTGCGCGGCCGACGATGGCCGCCACCCGAAACCGGGCGGGAAAAGGGATGGTTTGCGCGGCGAGCCAGCGACGGAGCCTTTCGCTAAACGGTCGCTTAAATCTTGCTTGGGCCTCGGCGCGAAACGGACTGATGAGATCGCGATAGGGGACACCGCTGGGGCAAGCGGGTTCGCAGGCGAGGCAACCGAGGCAGCGATCGACGTGCGGTTGGGCGGCTACCCAGGGCAGCGTGCCTTCTAAAACTTCTTTCATCAGAACGATCCGGCCGCGCGGCGAGTCCATCTCTTGGCCGAGCGCCCCATAGGTCGGACACGCTGCGAGGCAAAAACCGCAATGCACGCAGGCATCAACCGCATGCGCCATGGGGACTCCGAGCGAACCATACGCGGAAGAATTTATTTTATGCAGCATTTTAGTTGTCCAAGGGGAAACGATTTTCCGGATCCAGCGCTGCTTTCACCGCGGTAAAAATAGTTGGACGCGGTAAAACGGCGTGTGACCAGAGTGGGCCTACTCCGCGGAGCATCAGCGACGGTAGACCCAGACTCGTGGGCTCGACGCCCGCGGGCAGGGCAACCAAAGCCAGATTGCCGCCTGCGCTGATGTGCGCTCGTCCGCCGTACTGTCGCGTGGCGGTAAGCAGAGCGGGAATTTGCGCGGGGGTGACGGCTAATTTTAACAAAGAGCTGCTGGCCTCCGCCCAGCTGAATTCGGCGAGCTCGTGCCAAATTTGCCTAGCTCCACTATCCGTCAGGATTTCGCCGGGCCAACGCTTGAAAATTTCTTGAGCGATTAGTGATAGCGATTCCGCCGGACCAGCTAAACGCACGAGTACGGCATCACCGTTCGGGTTAATATCGACGGCTTCGGCCTCCCATCGACTGCGGCCGACTGTGGTAAATATATCCACGGCGGCGCTGGTTGTCGCAACGGGCAGGCGGAGCGTAAGCGCACAGGCGGGGCGCGGGAAAACTTTGAGTGTTAATTCCGTGAGTACCCCGTAGCGACCAAGGCTGCCGACAAAGAATTTAGGCAGATCAAATCCCGCCGCATTTTTAACGACCTTACCGCCCAGGCGGAGGATGCGTCCGGCGCCATCGATAAATTGAACCCCTAAGATAAAATCACGCAGGCCGCCGTAGCGAAAACGTCCAGGTCCGCTCAGTCCTGCCGCCACCGTGCCGCCCAGCGTGGCCCCGCTTCCCGCGAGCGGCGGATCGAAGGGCAGATACTGGCCTTTCTCCGCGAGAGTGGCTGCGAGCTCGCTGAGCCGAGTGCCGGCGCGAGCGGTAAAAGTATATTCAGCAGGCTCGTATTCGACGATGCCACTGAGTTTGAGTGTAGATAAGCGCACCACCTCATCGTTCACCGCTGAGAGGCGGGGCTTAGTTTGCGCGCCGATAGCCAGCACCGCCGAATGAGCGCGGATCGCCTCGGCGAATTCCGCCACGGAAGTGGGCGTCAGGAGCGGGCTCATTCGCGTGAGATGAGGCCGGCTTTTTCCAGCGGGTGCAGGCCATGGCTGACGAGCGCCGGCGCTTGACCGTTCGGAAACATTTTTCCTGGATTAGCTAGACCCAAAGGATCGAAGGCATCGCGAATGCGATGCAGACAGGCCATCTCCTCAGGGTTAAACATCTCGGGCAAGTAGTCGCGCTTTTCCACTCCGACCCCATGTTCGCCGGTAATCGAGCCACCTAGCTCCACGCACATTTTTAAAATCCGTCCGGCCAGAGCTTCGGCGCGCTCAAGTTCACCGGGATTACGGCCATTGTAGAGGATCAGCGGATGGAGGTTACCATCACCGGCATGAAACACGTTGGCGCAACGCAGCTGAGCGTCTTTTGTCATTTCGCCGATGCGCCGCAACGCTTCGCCCAGTCGACGCCGCGGGACGACGCCATCTTGCACAATAAAATCAGGTGAGAGCCGCCCGACCGCACTGAAAGCACTCTTGCGGCCTTTCCAGATGGCGAGCCGTTCGGTGCCATCACGGGCCGGGCGCATTTCTACCGGTTTACTCGCGGCCAGAATCGCATCTAAGCGCCCGCGTTCGCTGGCGACGATTTCACGTGGCCCTTCGAGTTCTACTATTAAAACTGCCGCGCAGCCCGCGGGGTAGTCGGCATGAACCGCGGCCACTGCCGCCTCTAATGCTAAGGCGTCCATCAGCTCAATCGCACCCGGTAAGAGTCCACTCGCGACAATGGCCGAGACTGCATCACCGGCTTCTTCTAAGGTGCGATAGCCGGCCAATACGGTGTGATAGCACTCGGGTTTTGGCAATAATTGGAGCGTTATCTCCAGCGCAATCCCGAAGAGCCCTTCATTGCCCGTGAATAGTCCGCACCAATCGGCACCCAATTGTTCGCGGCTCGAACCGCCAAAGGTGACCACTTCGCCAGTGGCCAGCACCGCCTTGAGGCCGAGCACATGGTTGGAGGTCATGCCGTATTTCAGACAATGCGCGCCGCCGGAATTGAAGGCCACATTGCCGCCGATCGTGCAAATCGACTGGCTGGAAGGATCTGGGGAGTAATAGAGACCGTGGGGCGAGGCGGCGGTGGAGACGGCAAGATTGATGACCCCAGGTTCAACGGCGGCGGTCCGTTGCAGCGGATCAAGGTGTAAAATGCGGTTGAGCCGATTCAAGGCGATGACGATGCCTCCCGCTACGGGCAGGGAACCACCGGATAAGCTGGTTCCGCTGCCGCGGGCCACGAAAGGAATTTTCTCCTGGAAGCAAAAACGAACCAGCGCGATGACCTCATCAGCTGTCTCCGGAATCGCGATGGCTACTGGCTCAGCGCGATAGGCGGTTAAGGCGTCGCTCTGATAAGCCGCGAGCTGGGCCGGTTCCCAGAGCAGACGCTCGGGCGGAAGCAGGGCGGAGAGGCGGGTCGCAAATGCGGTCATGTCTTCGTCACTGGCTTCGACGAGCGGGCTTTGGCTGCGCGCCGATAACGATGTAAGATGGGTTCCGTGTAACCATTGGGTTGGCGACAACCTTCAAAGACGAGATCGCAGGCCGCGTGGAAAGCGAGGCTTTGCGAAAAATCTGGCGCCATCGGGCGGTAATTCACGTCGGCAGAGTTTTGACGATCTACGATCGCGGCCATTCGCTCTAGTGTTTGGCGAACTTGGGTTTCACTGCAGAGGCCGTGGCGCAGCCAATTGGCCATGTGCTGGCTGGAAATACGCAAGGTGGCGCGATCCTCCATCAGACTAATATTATTAACATCCGGCACCTTCGAGCAGCCGATCCCTTGGTCGATCCAGCGCACCACATAACCGAGGATGCTTTGCGCGTTGTTATCCAATTCTTGCTGCAAATCAGCCGCTGGCAGTGTCGCGGCAGTCAGTAATGGAATGGTGAGGAGGTCTTGTTGGCGAGCGCGGGGACGCGAAGCGAGCGCCGCTTGGCGGGCAGCTACATCCACTCGATGATAATGCATCGCATGCAGCGTGGCCGCGGTGGGTGAGGGGACCCAGGCGGTGTTGGCGCCGGCTTGGGGGTGACCAATTTTTGTGGCAAGCATTTGGGCCATGAGATCAGGCATCGCCCACATTCCTTTGCCGATTTGCGCCCGACCGCGAAGGCCCGCCGCCAGCCCGATATCTACATTCCAATCTTCGTAGGCTAAAATCCAAGGCTGCTGCTTCATGAGGTGTTTTCGCACCATCGGCCCAGCTTCCATACTGGTGTGAATTTCATCACCGGTTCGATCAAGGAATCCTGTATTGATGAAGATTAGGCGTTCCCGGGCAATTTTTAGACAGGCCGGCAAATTGAGCGTGGTGCGGCGCTCCTCGTCCATAATCCCCAGCTTGATCGTCAGCGGGGGCAGTCCCAAACCCGCTTCGATCTGCTTGAATATTTCGCAAGTGAGCGCGACTTCCTCCGGCCCATGCATCTTCGGTTTGACGATATAAATGCTTCCCGTCCGGCTGTTGCGCGGCCGCTCGGCCGTGCCATTAGCTCGGTCATGTCTTGCGATGAGGCACGTCATGAGTGCATCCAGAAAGCCTTCTGGGATTTCCGCCCCTGCTTGATCGAGGACGGCATCGGTAAACATATGATGACCGACATTACGCACCAGCAGGAGACTGCGTCCGGGTAAAGTTAAGGCGGCGCCCGACGGTCGGGTGTACTGGCGGTCAGCGTTGAGTGCGCGGGTAAAGTGGCGGCCATCTTTTTCAAAAGTGGCGGTCAGGTCGCCTCGGCTCAAACCGAGCCAGTTGCGGTAAATTATAATTTTATCAGCGGAATCTACGGCGGACACCGAGTCTTCGAAATCCTGAATCGTCGTGATCGCTGATTCGAGAATGACGTCTTTGATGCCGGCCGCATCGGTGCGTCCAATCGGATGAGATCGATCGACCTGGATTTCAAAATGTAAACCGTGATTGCAAAGTAAGATCACGGTCGGCGCGGTCGTCGTCCCAGTGTAGCCGACAAACTTTTCCGGCTGCGCCAAACCGGTGATCGTGCCATCGGCTAGGCGGACGCTGAGTTTTTGATGATCGACCGAATAGGCGATCGCATCGCGATGCAGACCCGCACTCAACGGCGTCACTTGGTCAAGAAAATCGCGGGCCAGCGCGATTACGTGAGCGCCCCGGACCGGATTATACTTCCCAGAAGTTATTGGCGCTGTCTGCAGATTGATGACATCGGTGCCGTACGCCGCATCGTACAAACTTCCCCACCGGGCATTGGTCGCATTGAGTGCGTACCGCGCATTGTTTACTGGTACGACTAACTGCGGCCCAGCGATCTGGCTAATCTCTGGATCAACATGGTCGGTGATGACGCTGAATTCAGCGGGCTCGGGCAAAAGGTACCCGAGGTCGACGAGGAAACGTTGATAGGTGATCGGGTCAAAAGGCTGATCGCCTTGTGCCCGATGCCATTCATCGATTTTGATCTGCTGCCGCGCGCGATTTTCGAGCAGGGTGCGCAACGTAGGCGCCAACTCACGAACTAAGCTTGCCAAAGTTGACCAAACATCCGCTGGAGCGATTCCGCTGCCTGGGGCGGCGTGGTGCTCCACAAAATCGTGCAGTGGCGCGGCAATATTTAATCCCGCGACCTGGATTCGTGGATTCATAAAAATAAAATAAGCGAAGCGACGGCCGGTGATCGGAAAACGAGCCAGTTTTGGAATCCGTTAAAAACGGACAAAAACGGACACCTCACTCCCTGTCACCGGCTGTTTGTGTCCTCAACTCGACCCCGATTTGCCTCTGAAGCCTCTAAAAAGTGGTGCCCTCGCGGGGAATCGTATTAGCTCTGTCATAGGTGGAGAAACCGGAAATTATTGTGGGATGTTTGGTCTTGTCTGTGTGCGCGTCCATCCAATTCAGCGACGCGCGCGCATCATCAAGACGTGCGCGAGCCATTGGATCCAAGTCATTTGCTGAGGAACGGGAAATGCTTTTCCAAAGCGCGGGAAGGCCTCGGAAATCCCTGCCGGTCGGGAGACGCCCCTTGCTGCGGCGGTGTAACCAGCGATAACACGGCATCGGCTGGAGCGTGCAGCGAGTATACAAATTACCTTGCCCCGCCGGGAACATTCGAGGTTTTACGTAGATCGCGTCCGCAGTCGCCAACTCCTAAATGGCCATGCCTCGCTAAAGTTTGCCGATAGGTGGTTGCGTGCGTCCTCCCTTTTCATGAACCACAAAATCCTACTCCCGGTCAGCCTGGCCTTGGTGTTCTCCACTGCGGTCCTTGCCGCCAGCCCCCTCGCCCTCGGTGGCCACCGGGTGCTTTTCGTGGACGACTATTTGGTCGCGAAGCGCACGGGCCTCGAGGTGAAGCTGCACGCCCCGCGCGAGCGCGAAACCGTGCTCACCTTCGACGCGCCGTGGGAAGGTAGCGGGTCGGATTTCGAACGCCTGATCCGGGTGGGTGACACGCTGCGAATGTATTACATGGCGACCAAGCTCACCTCGACCGACGGCAAGAAGATCGGCGGCGGGGCGGTCGTCGCCTGCGTGGTCGAGAGCAAGGACGGCGTCCACTGGAGGCGGCCCGACCTCGGGCTGTTCACGCAGGCGGGGTCGAAGCACAACAACATCGTGTGGAGCGAGCCGAAATTGGACAACTTCACGCCGTTCTTGGACACGAACCCAGACTGTCCCCCGGACGAACGTTACAAGGCGATGAGCGCGGGTAGCGCGCATGTGCTCTATGCCCTCAAGTCCGCCGACGGCCTGCACTGGGCGAAGATATCGGAGCAGCCGGTGATCACCGAAGGCAAGTTCGACACGCAGAACAACGCGTTCTGGGATGCCGAGCGGAAGCAGTACTGGTGCTATGTGCGCGGGTTTCATGACGCGGTGGGCCAGGCGGTGCAGGACACCCCCGGCGGCGTGGTCGGCATCCGCGACATCCGGGTGACGACGTCGAAGGATTTCCGCCACTGGACGATCCCGCAGATCCTGAAATTCACCGACTCGCCCGAAGAGGCGCTCTACACCAACCAAGTCGAGCCGTACTACCGTGCGCCGGACCTGTTCATCGGGTTTCCCACCCGCTACGTGGACCGGCCGTTTTCGCCCGCGGCGATGGCGGCGCTGCCCGACCCGGTACACCGGCAGCGCCGGAGCAGCTTCTCCCCGCGCTACGGCACCGTGGTAACGGACGGACAGTTCATGACGAGCCGCGACGGCTATACCTTTCACCGTTGGGATGAGACTTTCATCCGTCCCGGCCCGCAGCGCAGCAACAACTGGGTGTACGGCGATGGCTACCAGAGCCTCGGGCTGGTCGAGACCCTGGCGGAAGATCCGACCGCGGAGCCGGAGCTGAGCTTTTATGCCGTGGAAGGCCACTGGAAGGACGGGGAAACCGTCCGGCGCTACACGCTCCGGATCGACGGCTTTGTCTCGTTGCATGCGCGGCAGACGCCGGGCGAGCTGTTAACGCCGGTGCTGGAGTTCACCGGCCGGCAGCTGACGCTGAATTTCGCGACCACGGCGGCGGGCTCGCTGCGCGTGGAACTGCAGGATGCGGCAGGGAAGGCGATCCCGGGTTATGCGCTGGGGGACTGTGACGACCTGTTTGGCGACACGCTGAACCGCACGGTGACGTGGCAGAACAAATCGGACGTGAGCGCCCTGGCCGGCCGGCCGGTACGCCTGCGGATCGAACTGCGCGAGGCGGACCTGTACTCGCTCAAGTTCCAGCCCTGAGATCGGTCCCCGGACCGGCTGGCCCGATCCAGGAAACGACACAGGAGAAGCCGCAGGCGGTCGTAGGGGCCTTCTGGCGGTAGATTTTACAACGACCGATTGCTCCCGGACGCTGATCGGAAAATCGAGGGGCTTTATGCATCCTTAGATGGACACCTAATTCCCTGTCACGGGCTGTTTGTGTCCTCAACTCGATCCCGATCTACCTCTGAAGCCTCTAAAAAGTGGTGCCCCCACGGGGCTCACTTCCTCCTATGAAAAATATTTGAGAACAAGAAAACGGACGGAAAACGGACACCGATGACCGAATAAGCTTCTGGGCGCAGGCTCATGCGCTTTAGCGCGCGCCTGCGTGCTTTAACGTGACGCGGCAGCGAGGTTAGGCGGAGCAGCCCCAGAAAGAACGGAAATTGCCTTCCCTCCAGATCATGGGGGCTTCGCACTTCGGACTTCTGTGCGAGTACGCGATTAATATATTCCGGACACGGGAGGAATTTTCACAGGCAGACTGCCCGGACACAAAAAAGCCCCGGCGTCTAAGCCGGGGCTGGTGAAGATAAAACTCCGCCAGAGTTAGCTCTTCTTGGGAGCCTGGGCGGGCTTCTCTTTGGCTTCGTGCGCGGCCTTGTGCTTGGCTTTGTCGGCCTTCATCGCGGCCGTTTCGGCAGCGGCGCCGGCGGCGGGCTGCACCTTGGTGGGCTTCGTGCCCTCGGCGCGGGCCGAAACGGCGAATGAGAGCGCCAGCGCGCTGATGAGGACCAAATACTTGGGGGTAATGAGTTTCATGGGCGGGTCTGCTTGTGCCGAGGCGGACAGCAAAGCGCAAGGGCAAACATTTCGCCAGGGGTCGAGACCGCTGGCCTTCATCACTCCGGCGACGTACCCGGGGCGAGCGTGCGCGCCGGAGCACCCGCGCCCGGTTGAAAATTCGTGACAAGCCGCGGCATTTGCGTTCTTAGAGCGGGTCAATTTCACCATGATCAACAATCTCGACGAACTCAAAGGACTGGTTGCTGCCATCGCGAGCGAGCGGCAGGCACAAAAGGACAAGGAAAAGCGCGATGCGTGGACGAGATTCGTTTCGCTCTCGACCATCCTGCTCGCCGTCCTCGCGGCGATCGCCACGCAGAAGGGCGCGGGCTTCTCGTCCGCGACCATGAAGCAGCTCAACGTCGCGACCTTCAACCAAGCGCAGGCCTCCGACCAGTGGTCCTACTATCAGGCCAAGGGCGTCAAGGCGGCTATCTCGGCCGAGGAGCATGACGTGCTGATGGCCGCCGGCAAAGCCGACCCCAAACGTCTCTCCGACCTAGAGAAGAAAGTTGAGCGCTACGGCAACGAACAGAAGGAGATCGCGGTCGAGGCGAAGAAGCTCGAGGCCAAGCGCGATGAGGCCAATGCCGCGGCCACGCTGTCCGCCCGGCGCGGCGCTGAACTGGGCACGGCCACCTCGCTCTTCCAACTCGCGATCGCGTTTGGCGGTATCACGCTGATCATGAAGAAGCGTTGGCTCTGGTCGGCCTCGCTTCTCGCGGGCGCCATTGCCACGGCCCAGATGGTGCGCGTGCTGTGGATGACGTGAGCCGCGGAACCCTGCGCCTCCGCGTCCTGGAAAAGGCGCGGTCAGCTAATTGGCCGGCCCTCCATCTCCATCCCGGCCAGCAGTTGGCCGGAATAGTTTTTCTAGCGGTAACATCGTGTTACCGGCAGAACTGCGGCGGTTCTTCGCCTTATCCGCGCCGGTAGGGTGCAGGCTCGGTAGCCTTATTACCCGCACCCTCAAACCGTATGGGAATTGTATGAACTTAAGCCGCTACCTATGTAAAGAGTGCCCCCACGGGGAATCGAACCCCGCTTTTAGGATTGAGAATCCCATGTCCTAACCGATAGACGATGAGGGCGAAAATCGGAGGGGACAGGGTTCGGTTTTCCCGCCGCGCGTCAAGCGCGAGTTTCAATTAGTAAAACAGGGTCCGGTCGAGGCTCCGGTACTGGATGGCCTCCAACAAGTGGGGCGCCTCGATGCGTTCGCGGCCCGCAAGGTCGGCGATGGTGCGGGCGACCTTGAGGATGCGATCATAGGCGCGGGCGGACAGGCATAGCTGCTCCATGGCTTGCTGCAGCAAATCGCCCAGCATCGAGTCAATCGGGCAATGCCGCCGGATCTGCGCGTGGGTCATGCGGGCATTGGCGGTGACCTTGGTGCCGGTGAACCGCTCCTGCTGGCGGGTCCGGGCGGCATGGGCCCGGGTGCGGATGGCGGCGGACGTTTCCCCGGCCTTCTCGGAGCGCAGCTCGGTGAGGGAAAGCGCGGGAGCATCGATATGGATATCGATGCGGTCGAGCAGCGGCCCGCTGATGCGCGAGCGGTAGCGCTGGATCTGGGCCGGCATACAGCGGCACGCATGCTTCTTGTCACCCAGGTAGCCGCAGGGACACGGTGTTGACTTATCACAGCTACGCAGGATAATGGCTCAGCGATGAATACCACTGCCTACAGCTACATCCGTTGTTCTACCAAGGAACAACTGAAAGGTAACACCGTCGCCCGTCAATTGGAAGCGGCGGAGAAATACGCGAAAGAGCACGGGCTTTTTCTGTCCCCGCAAGGTTACGAAGATTTGGGAATATCCGCCTTCCACGGCAAGAACTTGGAAGAGGGTAGCGACTTCTTCGCCCTAATTACGGCGATTGAGAAGCACGTTATCCCTGTAGGTTCTACCCTAATCATTGAGAGTTTAGACCGTCTCTCCCGCGACTTCATTACCAAGTCTCTTCCGATGTTCATGCGGATTCTGAACGCCGGTGTGCGGGTGGTTACTCTCAGTGATGGGAAGCTCTACGATAAAAACAGCGTCAATAAGAACCCAATGGATTTGATGTTTAGTATCATGGTTCTTTCTCGGGCTAACGAAGAGTCCGAAATGAAGAGGATTCGGATAGCGGACGCTTGGAAGAAGGCTCAGGCGAAAGCTGGCACCAAGAAAATTGCGAACAACTACCCCAACTGGCTCACGTTAGAGGATAACAAATTTTCCGTTATCAAACGTAATGCCGAGTTGGTTCAATGGATTTTCAAGCGGTTCTTGGCTGGTGATGGATGCGGCAAACTTGCTCGGAGGATGAACACGGAAAATAAACTGACACCTACCGGCAAGAAGTGGGTTCAAACCTCCGTCAAATTCCTGCTCAAAAATCCTTCTGTGATTGGTGAGTATCACGCCGGAAAGAGAGAGAAGGGTAAGAAGGTAAAGACCGGCCAAATTGTTAAGGATTATTATCCTGCTATTATTTCGGAAGAAGATTTCTACCGTGTGCAGGCTAAGTTCAAGTTGAACCCTACGAAGATGGGTCGCCCGCAGAAAGAGGACGCCAATTTATTCAGCGGCATTATCAAATGTCCCTACTGTCATGGAAGCATGGGCATCAACAACGCTAAGGAAAGTGGTTCCTTTATCTGTTGGAACAGTGTCAACGGTGGATGCCTCAGAGTCGCTATCCCCGTCAATTTCATTGAACGGGCGGTAGTTGGTTCAACCGGCCAGATTGCGGAGTCTATGGCAGTAGCAGAATTGGACTTGGTGAAGATTGAGAAGCTGGAAGGGGAGGTAGCAGAGGTCAAAAAGAAGGTCGCTAACCTAGTTCGGTTGGTCGCAGACGGTGCGGAGGTTGAGGAAGTGTCAGACCTAATTAAATCCCATATTTTGCCAACATCAGGTGGAATCGGTTTTGTTACATCTTCATGTCCAACACCTAAATAATCTAGAGTTGTTGGCACAACTTGGCCACCTGATTTTTCAGGAGACGGGTAGTACAATCTAGCCTCTTGATTTAAACGTTCTGTTGCAGTATCATCAATACTACTACTACGTACACTAGTACCTAGTCGTTTTTTAT
>CAIMAQ010000110.1 GCA_903839035.1 uncultured Opitutia bacterium | reverse complement strand
GTCACGCTCAACACCGACCAGTCCTTCAAACGCAATGCGTTCGATGCGCGGTTTGAGAGCAACCTGGCGCCCCAGTTCGGCACGGCCGTGAAGTTCCAGACCGTCAACTCCGCGTACGACGACAACACCCTGGCGACCGAACTCGACCATGCGGAGTACCTCATTGGCCTGTCGGGCAGCTATGACGTACTGCCTGAGCTGAAGGCTGTGGGTGAATTCCGCCACTCCGACATCCTTTACGACAACGGGGGCAGCACCAAGGACAAGCACTCGGAATTTGTCATCGGTGGCGTCGATTACAAAGTGGCGAAGAAGACCACCGCCAGCGGCCGGCTCGGTTATGAATGGCGGCGTCGCTCCGGGGAGAACAGCGCGCAGGCGCCTTACGTCCAGTTGTCCCTGAAGTACGATTACGACCTGCAGTCGTTCATCAGCGCCGGCTACGTCTACACCTTCGAGGAAAACTCCGATGTCACGAACTACAACGACACGAAGGTGAACCGCCTCTTTCTCAACGTGCAGCACGCCCTCAGTCCGCTCCTGATCGCCTCGGGCTCTCTGGACTATGAGCCCTCCGAACTGCAGGGCCGCCGCGGCGTGGCCAATGCGAACGAGACCACCACCCGCTTCGGCCTGGCCCTCAGTTATCTCCCCGCCAAGAACTGGCGCATCACCGCCAGTCACGACTACGACAGCATCTCCTCGGATGTCCCGTCGCGCGGCCAGAACCGCGAGCGCACCGGGCTGAGTGCGACGTACACCTACTGAGCCGGCGGCGCCCGCGGGCGCGGGCACAATGAGCTTGCTGGGCTTCCCCCGGCGGCGTTCGCTTCCTTCACCGTCATGGCCCAACCTTCCGCCAGCAAGGACAGCGCGACGCTCGCCGATTTCCTGCGCCTGCTCCGGTTGCGCAAGTCCCTGATCCTGCTGATCCTTTCCCTGGTCGTCATCACCACGGTCGCGGTCACCGCCTTCCTGCCGCGCTGGTACCTGGCCACGGCCAAGATCCGGGTCGAGAAGCCCGAGAGCGAGGTCAAGCTGTTCCAGGCCCAGAGCAACAGCAGCTACGACCCTTACTTCCTGCAGGACCAGTTCAAGATCCTGCAGTCGGAGAAGATCCTCTATCCGGTCATCAAGAACCTGAAGCTCAGCACCGTGCTGGCACCCGCGCTCGACTCGCCGGGGCCGCTCCCGGATGCCATCACCTACCATTACCTGCTGCAAAAGATGCTCCGCGTGGAGTCGCAACGCAGCTCGTCCCTGATCGAGATCAGCGTCTACTCCGAGGATCCCGCGCTGGGTGCCGTCATCGCGAACGAGATTGCGCGCGTCTACTCCGACGACCGCATCAACCTGGCCACCTCCGACCAGCGCGAGGGCTTCGTGAAGCTGCGCGGCGAGCTCATCGCGCAGGAGCAGGTCGTCATGCAGCAGCGCGACACCGTCGAAAGGATCCGCAAGGACCTCAACATCTCCGGCGTCGACCTCAACGCCCGCTACTCCGACATGGAGATCGAGACCCTGCGCCAGATGCAGAACTCGCTCATCGCGCTCAGCGTGGACGCCATCGGCCGCAAAACCCGCTGGGAACGGTTCAAGGACATCCCGTTTGAGGAGCGCGTCAGCCTCGTCAACTCGGAGTTGATCCCGGACATCAACATCCAGAACCTCCTGCAGGCCTACCTGCTCGCCGACCAGAACGTCACCAAGCTCAAGGCCCGCCTCGGTGAGGCGCACCCGGACCTCATTTCCGCCATCGATAACCGCGCCAAGGTGAAGGAGCAGCTCGACGCCCAGCTGCGCGGCTACGAAAACGCCCTCGAGATCGCGTACAAGGAGGCCGAGTCGCGCGTCACCGAGCTCAAGCGCCAGCTCAGCCAGGCCAAGGTGGACCAGATCCTCTCCGCCCGCGACCGCATGCGGCCGTTCGAGGAGGCCGCGCAGAAGCTCGAGGACGAGACGAAGCTCCTCACCACCCTCAAGCTCACCCTCCGCCAGCGCGAAATCGATTTCCAGGTGCCCAAGCGTACGATCGAGATCCTCAACACCGCCGAGCCCGCCCGCCGCCCGAGCCGGCCAAGCTGGCCGCTCAACCTCGCCTTCGCCGCGCTCTTTGGCACCATCCTCGGCGTCGGGGCCGCCGTGCTGCTGGAGTACTTCGACACCAGTTTCCGCAACGTGGCGGACGTCGAGAACCGCCTGAAGCTCCCGGTGCTCGGCGTCATCCCGTTCCACCGCGACCCGCTGGACGAGGAGGGCGATCCGGCGGAGACCGAGCCCTTCCGCGTCCTGCACACCAACCTGAACCTCGCCCTGCAACCCGGCCGGGCCGCGAGCCTCGTGCTTTTCTCCGCCGGCCCCGGGGAGGGCAAGTCCACCACGCTCCACCGCCTTGTGCGCGTCATGGCCGCGGGCGGCGAGCGTGTGATCCTGATTGATTCCGACGTGCGCCGGCCGACGCAGCACCGCCTGGCCGACCGGCCCCGCGAGCCCGGGTTGTCGGAATACATGCTCAATCTGAAGAGCCTCGACGAGGTCATCCAGAGGTCCATCGCCCCCAACCTCGATTTCATCCCCAGCGGCCACTCCCCGGGTTTCACCCTCGGCCTGCTGCACCTCAACCGGCTGAAGGACCTCATCGCCACGCTCCGCGGACACTACGACAAGATCGTCTTCGATTCGCCGCCCATCATCGGGGTGAGTGATGCCAGCGTGCTGGCGAGCGCCGTGGACGGCACGGTCCTGCTCATCCAGCACCGGCGCAACCCGCAGAGCATGGTCGTCCGGGCGCAGCAGATCGTGGAATCACTCAAGGCTCCGTTGCTCGGCGTGGTGCTCAACCAGGTCCCGCTTAACTCGGGTGACGATTACGGCTACTACACGAACAATTATTCGTATTACAGCGAGGGGAGCGGCAAGCGCCGGCGGTCGGCCGCGAAACCCAAGTCACCCAGCCGCGGCGGGGATGAGCTGAAGCTCAGCTGAAGCCGCCGGAGCGGCGGATTCAGCCGGAGCCGGGGGCAAGGAGCAGGGGACAGGAAATGGAATGGCCCATATAGGCTGGCATCGTGCCGCGGGTTGGCTGGCTACCTCTATTTTCCCGCCCTGCAGGGCGGGGATGAAGGCTTGCCCCCTGCTCCCGGCTCCTTGCGCCCGCTTATTTTGCCGACGGCAAACCGGCGGCAAAATAAGCAGTTGACGAAGCCGGGCCGCGGCCTAGTTCTGACACCCTGTTTTTGCGGGCGTAGCTCAGTTGGTAGAGCACTACCTTGCCAAGGTAGACGTCGAG
>CAIMAQ010000109.1 GCA_903839035.1 uncultured Opitutia bacterium | reverse complement strand
ATTCGTCTCTCACACCGGCCAGACCTTCTGCCGCCGCCGCGCCATCCGCACCAGCATCCGGTCAAATCGCCGCCGGTGCAGCAGGCCATCTAGCACGTCGTAGTGCTGCGGCACCATCAGCCGGGGGTTGAGCTGGCGGGCCTTCTCGAGGCTCGCCGGGATTAGCTCCGGTCGGCTGTTCAGGATTGCTGGCGGAATGTGGGTGTTGAAAAAGTAGCTCGCGAACAGATCCCCGCTGAACAGCAGGTCGTGGCGCGCACTGTAGAAACCGCAGTGTCCCAGCGTGTGGCCCGGCAGGTGCACCACCCGCAGTCCGCCCCAGAACGGCAGCTCATCTCCGTCCGCCAGCGCCACGTCGATCGGTGCCGGCTGGCCGATCCGGAAGACCGCCCGCGCCGCCCGCTCCAGCCGGCCGCACCAGCGGTTGATGCCCGTGTAGGGGTAAGTGCCGTCCACGTGGGCCTGCTCCGCCGGGTGCGCATAGACGGGCGCACCGGTCCACGCCTTCGCCCACGCCACGTTGCCGGCATGGTCGACATGGCCGTGCGTCAGCAGGATCGCCTTCACGTTCTCCGGGCCGAGCCCGCGCTGACGTAGCCGCCAGCGGATTTGTGCCGGCTCGCCGACCAGCCCCGTGTCGAGCAGCACCGCGTCGCCCTCGCCGTCCACGAGCAGATGGCAGACGCCCATTACCCCGCGGATGGTCTGGACGCCGGGCGGCACATTTTTCATCGCACAAAGCTCCAGATCAGACCCAGCGCACCGCCCGCCAGCACCACGGGCACGATCCCGACCTTGAATCGCTCCATCGCCACCAGCGCCGCGACTCCAACCGCCAGCACAAACCAGTCCACCGCCGCGTGCGCCGGAAACACCTCGTGCAGCGCAAACCAGACCGCGAGGTTCAGGATCACGCCCACCACGGCCGCCGTCACCGCCGCCAGCGCGGCGTTCAGGCGGACATCACCCCGCACGCGTTCCACGTAGGGCGCGCCGATCAGGATGAAAAGATACGTCGGCACAAACGTCACCCAGGTCGTCATCGCGGCCCCCAGCGTCGCCGCGCCCAGTGGGGCCAGCGCGCCCGGCTGACGCCATCCGGCCAGAAAGCCGACAAACTGCAGCACCATGATCAGCGGCCCCGGCGTCGTTTCCGCAAACGCCAGCCCGTCCAGCATCTGCCCCGGCGTGATCCAGTGATAATGCTCCACCGCCTGCTGCCCGACATACGGCAACACGGCATACGCTCCGCCAAACGTGACGACGGCCGCCTTGCTAAAAAACCAGCCGAGCTGCGCATACAAATCCCCGCCCTGCATCCACGAGGCCAGCCGCACCGGCGCGAACCACAGTGCTCCGCCGATCGCCGCCAGCCGCAGCGTCTGCCCCGTCGAAACCACCGGCCCGGGCGGCACCGGCTCCGCCTTCAGGTTCACGCCAAACGCCCGCGGGGCGAGTTTCCCGCCGGCAAATCCCACCGCCAGCGCGCCGAACACAATCAGCGGAAACGGCAGCCGCAGGAAAAACAGCCCGCCAAAAGCCAGCGCCGCCAAAAGCCAAGCCACGGGGCCCTTCAGCGCCTTGCGTCCGACGCGAATCACCGCCGCCACCACGATCGCCAGCACCGTTGCCTTCAACCCGTGAAATGCCGCCGCCACCACCGGCACCGCGCCGTACGTCACATAAATCCAGCTCAGCACCCACAGCGTCAGCGCCCCCGGCAGCACAAACAGCACCCCCGCCGCCAGCCCGCCGCGGATCCCGTGCAGCAGCCAGCCGCAATACGTCGCCAGCTGCGTCGCCTCCGGCCCGGGCAGGAGCATGCAAAAGTTCAGGGCATGCAAAAACCGCGGTTCATCAATCCAGCGTTTCCGCTCCACCAGCTCGCGGTGCATCACCGCAATCTGCCCCGCCGGCCCGCCGAAGCTGATGCAGCCGAGTTTCAGCCAGAAGCGCAGGGCTTCGCGAAAGGTCGGAGCGGGAGCAGAGGGGGACATGCGACGCGGCAGCAGAGCAGGCGCGTACCACCGCGCAAAGACCGTTTTTAAGGGGAAGCCATGATGCGAGGAGGAAGACCCTCAGTGGTGGTCGGACCACCTCTGATTCCTGGTTTCCTGGCTTCCCCTTAAAACACGCCTCTCCTCCGCGGTCTTGCACGCCTGGGGCGGCCCCGGCATATCAGGCGTCGTGAATCCACCGCCCACCGAAGCCGCGATCCACGCCATCGAGCGGCCGCACCGCAGCCTCTGGACGTATTACTGGATCAGCAGCCTGGCGGTCCCGCCGGCCCTGCCCATCCTGCTGCCCTACTGCTGGTTTCGCTACCACTCGATGCGGTACAAGTTCACCGACGAGGGCATCTCGATGAGCTGGGGTATCCTGTTCCGCCGCCAGATCATCATCAACTACGCGCGCATCCAAGACATCCACCTGCGCTCGAATCTAGTCGAACGCTGGCTCGGACTCGCCCGCGTCCTCATCCAGACCGCCAGCGGCAGCGCCGGCGCGGAGATGACCCTCGAGGGCCTCCAGGAGTTCGAGGCCGTGCGGGATTTTCTCTATTCTAAGATGCGCGGCGTGAAGGATCCCGCGCACAAGTCCGCCGGCACCCCTGCGGCCACCCCTGCGCAGGACGCCGAGTTGGCCGCCGCGCTGCGTGAGGTCGCCCGGGAGCTGCGCGAAACCCGTCTCGCCCTGTCGACCCGCGCCCCGGGCACCAAGGACTCCGGCCATGTTTAACTGGATCCGCCAGCAGGTGCTGCAGTTTCTGCGGGTGCCGCATGACCCCGAGCCGCCGTTCGGCGCGCCCGGGTCCATCCGCGTGTTCCGCGCCGGCCGGAATTATTACAACCTGCGCCTGGCCCGCTGGGGGATCGGCCAGATCAGCGCAGTGGTCGGCATCGCGTTTTCCCTTACCTTCCTCGCCTGGTTCAAGGTCGAGGTGGACGCAGCCAAGGTCGCGCGCGAATCGGCGGTCGTGGCCGCGCCCGTCCCAGCTCCGGCCGTAACCCTGGCGCCCGCCGCCTCGCCATCGCCCAGCCGAAAAGCCGCCAGGCCCAAGCGCGATCCGCGCCAGGATTTGCGGCGGATGGCCGCGCGCACCCCGGGCTGGGTCATCCCGGTCATCGAGTTCTTCGAGTTCGGCGGCATCCTGCTGTTCCTGGTCCAGCTGCCCGTGACATTTTCGGCCGTGCGGCTCGAGTTCGAGATGCACTGGTACATCGTCACCGACCGCAGCCTGCGGATCCGCACCGGCCTGTTCCGGCTGCAGGAATCCACCATGAGTTTCGCCAATCTCCAGCAGGTCGAGGTGAAGCAGGGTCCGCTTCAGCGGCTGCTGGGACTCGCCGATGTGCACGTGCAGTCCGCCGGCGGCGCCGGCGACCACTCACCCGGCCGGGAGGGCGATTCGCTGCACACCGGGGTTTTTCATAGCGTCAACAACGCGAACGAAATCCGCGACCTCATCCTCGAGCGCCTGCGCCAGTTCCGCCAGGCGGGCTTGGGCGACCCTGATGACCACGGCCATCACTCGGCCGCACCGGTGACAGCACCTGTGGAAACGGCCAGCGGTGACGCCGCGGCCGCCGCGCACGAACTCCTCGCCGAGGCCCGCGCGCTACGGCAGGCCGTGGGTTGAGTCGTTACGGCCTGAGTCGCCCGATTTGTCATTGCGAGGAGACCGCAGGTCGACGTGGCAATCCATCCGATGGATTGCTTCGTCCGCCCTTTGGGCTTCCTCGCAGTGACAAGTAAGGCCCGCGTGCTGCGCGCGACTCTCTCCTGATCACCCGCGCTTGAGCTTCAGCAGCCGCTCGCCGGCGGCGTGCAGCGTGGCGGGCTTCTTCGCAAAGTTCAGCCGCATGTAGCGGTTTTCTCCCGGGGCGAAAAAGCTCGAGCCGGGCACCGGCGCGACGCCGATCTCCTTCGCCATCCAGTGCGCGAACTTCACGTCGTCGGCGAAACCAAACGCCGAGATGTCCACCATCACGAAATACGCACCCTCGGGCCGCGTGTAACTCAGCCCGGTTTGGTCGAGGTAGCCGAGCAGGATGTCCCGCGAAGCCGCATACTTCGCGGCGAGTTCGTCGTAGTAGCTGGCAGGGAAATTCAGCGCCGTGACCACCGCGTGCTGCAGCGGCGCCGCGGCGCCGACCGTCAGGAAATCATGGACCTTGCGCGCCTGCGCGATGATCGACGGCGCCGCGTGCACGTAGCCGAGCCGCCAGCCGGTGATGGAAAAGGTCTTCGAGAGCGACGAGCACATCAGCGTCCGGGCCGCCATCCCCGGCAGCGTGGCGAAATACGTGTGCCGGTGCGGCGCGTAGACGATGTGCTCGTAGACTTCGTCGGTCAGCACGAACACGTCGAACTCCTCCGCCAGCGCCGCGATCTGCAGCAGCTCCGCGCGCGTAAACACCCGGCCGCAGGGATTCGACGGGTTGCAGAGGACAAACGCCTTCAACCCGCTGGCAAACGCCCGCCGTAGCTCGGCCGGGTCGAACTTGTACTCGGGCGGGTGCAGCGGCACGTGCACCGGCACCGCACCCGTAAGGATCGCGTCTGCCGAGTAGTTTTCGTAAAACGGCGTGAAGAGCCCGACTTTGTCGCCGGGGTCGCACACGGTCATCATCGCGACCATCATGGCCTCGGTCGCGCCGCACGTGACGACGAGCTCGCCCCCCGCGTCCACGGGCACGCCCATAAAACGGGTCAGTTTCGCTCCGAGCGCGGAGCGCAGCTCGGGCGAGCCCCAGGTGACGGCGTACTGGTGCCGGCCGGCATCCATCGCGTCCTTGCCTGCCTGCATCAGCTCCGCAGGCGGATCCCAGTCGGGAAAGCCCTGCGCGAGGTTGATCGCGCCGTGCTGCGCCGCGACCCGCGACATCTCGCGGATGAGCGACTCGGTGAAGATCGCGGTGCGTTTCGAGGTGCGCGGCACGGCTCAGGGAATCTTCAGCTGCATGCCGGGCTTGAGCGCGGTCTCGTTCGGCATCACGTCGCGGTTGGCCGCGTAGATGTCCCGCCACTTGGACCGGCTGCCGTAATACTTCTGCGCGAGGCTGAACAGCGTGTCGCCCTTCGCCACGGTGTGCGTGCGGCCCGAATTGGCGTTGGTCGGGCGGCTGGAAGTCGTCGGAGGTTTCGCCGTGGGCCGCGTGGGCTTGGTGATCGCCAGCGACGCCTGCACCACCGGTTCCTCCTCCACCGGCACGGAAGGCACGGGGGCGTAGGTGACGGGTGACTCGTCGGTGGCTGCCGGGGCGGGCGGGGTGGACTCAGCCGCAGTCGTTTGCAGGGTGATCATTGGCGCGCCCGAGCCGTCATTCTCCAGGGCGGCGCGGCTGCGGACGGGCGGCGCCGTCACGCCCCCGCGCAGCGCGGTCAGCTCGGCCTTGAGCTGGTCGTTCTCCCGCAGCAGCCGGTCGATCTGGTCCTGCTTCTCCAGCTGGTCGGCCTGGCTCTCCAGCGGCGTCGCCGGCAGCGTGCGCGCGAACTCGCGCTTCGAGGTGTCGATCAGGCCGCGGACATAGACGGCCTGGCGCGAGTTGGGCTGCAGCTCGAGGTATTTGCGGAAATGATAGATCGCCGCAATCGGGTCCTTGACGTGCCGCAGCAGGATGAGGCCGACCTCGAGGTGCGACTCGGGCGCGGTGTCGTCGCGCTTGGCAATGACCTTGAGGTAGGCATTGAGCGCCTCCTGGTTGCGGCCCTGCTTTGAGAGCTGCTGCCCCTGACGGTAGAAGGGCTCATCGGTCTCGGAGGAGAGCGTAAAGCTGTCGCCGCGGTCGCATCCCGCGGCCAGCAGCATGGCCAGCACGGCCAGGAGGGCGGGAATGTTCAGGCGGTTTCTCATCTCAGGCAGGGAATGGGATTGAACGGGAAAAGGTTCACCGTAAATTCCGCACTCTCGCCCTGCGACTCAAACCCTAAATGGCCCTGCAATCCAAATCCGCCCTCGCCCGTGCCCGCGCCTGTATCCGGCTGGAGACCGCCGCGCTGACGGCCACAGCCAAGGGGCTGGATGAGTCGTTTGTCGTCACCGCCCGGGCGGTGGAGGCCGTCAGCGCCGCGGGCCGGAAGCTCATTTTCAGCGGCGTTGGCAAATCGGCCCACATCGCCCAGAAGCTCGCCGCCACCTTCAACAGCACTGGCGTGACCTCGTGTTTTCTCGACCCCACCCAGGCCCTGCATGGCGACCTCGGGCTGTGTGCCGAGGGGGATCTCGCCCTCATCCTGAGCAACAGCGGCCAGACCGAGGAGGTTCTCCGGCTCCTGCCGCTGCTGAAACGCATGGGCGTGGGCATCGTGGCGTTCACCAGCCATGCCGACTCCGACCTCGCGCAAAACGCCGACCATCTCCTGCTCTACCGCGTGCCGCGCGAGGCCTGCCCGCTCGAGCTCGCGCCCACCTCCAGCACCACCGCCGCCCTCGCCCTGGGGGATGCGCTGGCCATGGTGCTGCTCGAGGCGCGCGGCCTGACCCGGGACGACTTCGCGAAATACCACCCCGCCGGCAACATCGGCGCACTCCTGCTCAAGGTCCGCGACATCATGCGCACGGCGGACCGGCTCCCGATCGCGCCGGACACCGTCACGCTGCAGGAAGCCATCCTGGCCATGACCAAGGCGAAGTCCGGCAGCATCGCCTTGGTCCAGGCCAAGTCCGGCAAGCTCACCGGCATCCTCACCGACGGCGACTTCCGCCGGAGCGCCCTCACGGGACCGGATTTCCTGCGCCAGCCCGTGGCCACGTTCATGACCCGCTCCCCCAAGACCGTGCGCGACGACGCGCTCGGCGTGGACGCGCTCCGCCTTTTCACCCTCCACAAGATTGACGACCTCATCGTCGTGAACGCCCGCGGCCAGCCCGTCGGGCTCGTCGACGGCCAGGATCTGCCCAAATTGAAAATCGTGTGACGACCCCCATCCGCATCGGCATCGTCGGGATGGGAGGTTTCGCCGGCTGGCACCACAACACCGTGGCCAAGCTCGAGGAACGCGGGCAAGCCCGCCTGATCTGCACCTGCGATCCCGCGGCCGCCCAGTTCGCCCAGCAGCAGCAGGATTGGAAGTTCAACGCCCGCGGCGTGAGCGTTTTTCCCGACTACCGCACGATGCTGGCCGCCTGCGGCAGCCAGCTCGACCTGCTGGTCGTGCCGACACCCATCCAACTGCACGCCGAGATGCACCGCGCCGGCGTCGAGCTCGGTCTGCCGGTCTACCTCGAGAAGCCGCCCACCCTCGACTACCTCGAGCTGGAGGAAATGATCGTCCGCGACCGCTCGGCGCGCAAATCGTCGTTCGTGGGCTTCAACTTCATCATCGAGAAGCCGCGCCTGGCGCTGAAGGAGCGCATCCTCGCCGGCGAGTTCGGCGCCGTGCGCGGCGCCACGCTCGTCGCCCTCTGGCCGCGGCCGGCCGATTACTTCCGCCGCAACAGCTGGGCCGGCCGGCTCATGATGGACGACCGCGTCGTGCTCGACTCCTGCTTCGGCAACGCCAACGCCCACTTTGTCCACAACCTGCTGTTCTGGGCCGGCGGCCCCGAGCTCTACAGCTGGGCCCAGCCCGCCGCCGTCCGCGCCGAGCTCTACCGGGCCCACGCCATCGAGGGGGCGGACACGTTTTTTGTGGAGGCCGACACAACCACCGGCGTGAACCTGCGCTTTGCCCTCTCGCACACCGGGACCGGCGCCGGCACGCACGCCGAGACGGTCCTCTGCGAGAAGGCCACGCTGAAATACATCGTCGGCCAGCACGCCGAGATCAGGTGGCACGACGGCCGCACGGAACGCATCACGTTCAGTGATTTCGACGGTCTCGCCGAGAACCACCTCGATTACTACCGCTACCTGCGAGGGGAAAGCGCGCGGCCGGCCACGCTGCTCACGGACACGCGGCCGTTCGTGGCGTTGAACGACCTCGCGCATGTGTCCAGCGCTCACATCACCTCCTTTCCGCCCGCGCTGGTCACCGCCGTGCGCGACGCGAAGGAGCAGAAGGATTACGTGGATGTCGCCGGCATGCAGGCCGCGCAGGAAAATTTCCTCGTCCGCGGCACCTGGCCCGGCTCAAGCGGCTGGGGTCGCGCACCCGGCGCCGTCGTCACCCTTGCCGACCTGCCCCGTTTCCGCGACACCGTGCGCGCGATGGCGGGCAAGTAGCCCGGCGGCCGCTTTACTTGCGCCCAAAACCGCGCAATTTCTAGGCCATGCCCGTCCCGCCCTTCGTTTACCAGGATCCCTTCCCGCTCGGTCCCGATGACACCGAGTACCGGCTGCTGTCAAAGGAGGGCGTCAGCACCGCCACCTTTGAGGGCCGGGAAATCCTGAAGGTCGAGCCGGAGGCCCTCGCCTATGTGGCGCAGCACGCCTTCCACGACTGCTCCTTTCTGCTGCGCCCGAAGCACCTCGCGCAGGTCGCCGCGATCCTCGAGGATCCCGCGGCGTCGGCCAACGACCGCTACGTGGCGCTCACCCTGCTCAAGAACGCCGAGATTTCCGCCGAGGGCATCCTGCCGTTCTGCCAGGACACCGGCACCGCGATCGTCATCGGGAAAAAAGGCGGCCAAGTCTGGACCGGCGGCAATGACGCCGAGGCCCTGTCCCGCGGCATCTACGAGTGCTACACGAAGGAAAACCTCCGTTACTCCCAGACCGCGCCGCTCGACATGTGGCGCGAGGCCAACACCGGCACCAACCTTCCCGCCCAGATCGACCTCTACGCCACTGAGGGCGAAAAATACGAGTTTCTCTTCGTGGCCAAGGGCGGCGGGTCGGCGAACAAGACCTTCCTGTTCCAGGAAACCAAGGCGCTCCTGAACCCGAAGAACCTCGAGAAATTCGTCACCGACAAGCTCGCCTATCTCGGCACCGCCGCCTGCCCGCCGTATCACCTCGTGTTTGTCATCGGCGGCACCAGCGCGGAGACCTGCCTGAAGACGGTCAAGATCGCCTCCACCAAGTACCTCGACAGCCTGCCCACCTCCGGCAACGAACACGGCCGGGCGTTCCGCGACCTCGAGCTGGAGAAGAAAATCCTCGGGATCGCCCAGCAGAGCGGCATCGGCGCGCAGTTTGGCGGGAAATATTTCGCCCTCGATGTGCGCGTGGTCCGCCTCCCCCGCCACGGTGCCAGCTGCCCCGTCGGGCTCGGCGTCTCCTGCTCCGCCGACCGCAACATCAAGGCGAAGATCACGCGGGATGGCATTTTTCTCGAAAAACTCGAGGTCAACCCCGGCCGCTTCATTCCCGCCGGCCAGCGCACCCTGGCGGAAGGGAACATCGTCAAGGTCGACCTCAACCGCCCGATGGCGGACATCCGCGCCGAGCTCTCGAAATACCCGGTGACCACCCGCCTCTCGCT
>CAIMAQ010000108.1 GCA_903839035.1 uncultured Opitutia bacterium | reverse complement strand
CGTGTTGAAGAGGCGCAGGTCGCGGCCGAGGAGCGTGGTGTCGGCGCCGATCATCACGCGGTCGGTGGGCGTCATTTTCTTGCCGAAAAACTCAAACTCGATCGGCGGCGACGGCAGGTCGAGCCGCATGGTCGAGCGCAGTGGCGTGAGCGAAAAGATCGCCAGGCCGACGCCGAACGGCAGCTCGCGCACGTCGGCCTTCGGGTAGGAAAACCAGCTGTCGTAGGCGGAAAGCTCGGCCTGTAGCCGCGTGAAATTCGGCGGCGGCTGGAGCTGCACGCCGCCGGGCGGCGTTTGCTCGACCTCCTGCAGCATGATGAGGTCGGCTTTGTGCCGGCTAATTTCCTCGAGGGTGTACTCCAGCCGGATCGGCGCGCGGTCGGGATAGGTGTCATCCCACATCTGGCCGAACTGCATGTTGAACTGCAGGACCCGGAACGTGCTCATCGGGGCAGGTGACGCGGGGTCACGGGTTGCACATCATCGCCACCGCAGCAGCCATGATCCAACCGGCCAGACACCACGAGGGCAGTACCGGGTAACGTCATCGGGGGTTGGCCGATTGTTTGCAGCAGCGGAATTGGGTCGCAAATCATTTATTCCGGCTCGGCCGTGCCCTCGACCACCCAAGACCGTGCCGCCGGCATTTGGTGGAAAAATTCGCGCAAGGCGGCGCTCAGGTGCTCGGCATAGCGGAAGTGGGCGCCCATGCCGGTGCGCAACTCCGCCTCGTAGATGAACTTGTCCGCCTGGGTCGAATGCTCGAAGGGGGTTTGGGCGCCGAGCAGCAGCGAGTAAACGTAGGCCGGCGAGCCGCGGCGCAGCAGCTCACGCGTGAGTTCCAGCTGCTGCTTGAGCAGCTCCGCATGGTCGGAGTGCTTGATCTCGGGCGGCAGGTAAAAGCCGCCCTGCACCAGCGGGGAGAAACGGTGGCCGGTGCGGTGGCGGTTGAGGTCGCGCAGCTCAGCCAGCGCCATGTTGTTCCACGCAAAGGTCACGCGCGTGCGGCGCGTCGCGAGGCCCTGGTGGCCGTAACGGTTCGCGCGGTGGCGCAGTGCCTCGGACACCGGCTGCGTCTCCGGCAGCCACGGCGGCGCCTCGCGGTCCACCTTCACCCAGACCTCGTCATCGAGCGGCTGCGCGGAAAGCCGCTCGAGGCCGAGCTTGAGGCTCGCGGCGAGTTCCTGGCGCGCCTGTTCCTCGTAGGATTTTTCCGCGGAGCTGTGCCGCATGAGCCGGGGCGACTGCTTGATCAGCTCCTCCCGGATGAGGGCGGCCGCGGCCCGGGCCTCGGGGTTGGGCAGCGAGTCGAGGTGCTTGACCGTCGTCGCCCACATGCGCGAGGACTGGACGAGCCCGAGGTTGGTGCGCGTGGCGAAGGGGATGAAGTAGCGCGCGCGGTCGAGCGCGTAATTCTTGCGGAGGCGGGTGACGACGGCCGG
Source organism: uncultured Opitutia bacterium (assembly GCA_903839035.1). Classification (GTDB taxonomy): domain Bacteria; phylum Verrucomicrobiota; class Verrucomicrobiia; order Opitutales; family Opitutaceae; genus Opi-474. The sequence continues at coordinate 7,051 of CAIMAQ010000108.1, read as the reverse complement.
CTTGGCGTCGGGCGGCAGGCGCACCAGTTCGGGCTTCGCCGTCGCGAGCAGGTCGAGCCGCATGTATTCGGCATGATAGGCGGCAAACGCCGCGGCCATCACGTCGGTCCAGCGCGTGGCGAGATCCGCCGGGATGCCGATCTCCGCGGGCGACGGGAGGTTCGCCGCGTCCATCGTGATGTAGCGCGTGCTCGACTCCTGGCCGTCGGCCATCGTCGCGATCTCAAAGATTTTCCAGGCGAGCCACATCGAGACGCCGTCCAGCGCGATGGCCAGGCCGCCGGTGAGGCCGCCGATGGAGGCGTGCCCGTAGTCCACGAACTTGAGGATGCGGTCGATGGACGCCTCGGGATTGTTGACATCGACCTTCGTGAGGATGGAGGCGAGTCCCTCGTTGCTGCGCGAGTAGCGCGCAAGCACGGAGGCCAGCAGCTCGGGCGTGACCTTGGGCAGGTCGGCGGCGGTCGGGGGCGGGACGAGGGCGAGGCCGGTTACTTTCATGCAGCAACGCCACTGAGGCAGCATTCGCGGCCGGAAACAAATGTCTTTTCGACCGGTCTGTGCCCACCGCGCCTGCGGCCTTGGTAACCCAGCCCAGACGCAGACGTCAGTTTAGCATGCACCACTCCACCCTCCCCACCCCCGCCATGAAGCCCTCCACGTTTACCCTCCTCGCCGCGGCTTGTGCCGCAGCCTTGGCCGTCACGGCCCGGGCGGAAACCCACGTCAGCATCGAGCTGGGCCTCCGGCTCGGACCGCCCCCGCCCATCGTTGTGCGCGAGGCGCCGCCGCGGCCGGTCATCGTCGAGCGGCAGTATAGCGCCCCCGGCCCCGGCTTTGTCTGGATCCCCGGTCATAATTCCTGGGTGAACGGCCGGTGGACTTGGTTCCCTGGCACCTGGGTCCGGCCGCCGCAGCCCAACACCATTTATGTCGCGGGCCGCTGGGACGAACACTCCCGCAACTGGATTGAGAGCCATTGGGAGCTCGCCCCGCCCCCGCCTCCCCCGACCCCGATTGTCATCATGGAAGCCCCGCCGCAACTGCGCCGCGAGCATGCGGGCTACCGGCCGGGTCCGGACTATGTCTGGATTGACGGCTACTGGGCCTGGCACGGGCGGCGTTATGAGTGGGTGCCCGGCCGCTGGGACCGTCCCCCGCACGGTCATGGCAAGTGGAATGCCCCGCGCTATGAACGCCGCGGCAATTCCTACATCTTCATCGAGGGCAGCTGGCGCTAAGGCCGGCGAAACTGACTCGACCCGCCCGGACCTCTGGCCCGGGCTTTTTATGAGCGGCAGCCGGCTCAGCGGGTGTTCAGCCACTGGCCGAGCACACCCTGGTACAGTCCCAGCAGCACCGTGCCAAACGCCAGCAAGCCCAGCACGAGCCCGGTGGTGAAGCTCACGGGGGTGCGGGCCGGCCGCGCATTTGCGTCGCCGTCAGGCAAGGTCGAACTCGAGAAGACGGCCGCCCGGATCCAGCTGAAATAGTAGTAGATCGAGATCACGACGCCGACGATGGCGACCGTCAGCAGGCCGTAGAGGCCGGCCTTGAAGGCGGCGATGAAGATGAAGAGCTTCCCCATGAACCCCGCCTGCGGCGGGATGCCGGCCCGCGAGCCGAGGCCGATGGCGAGCACCAGCGCGAGGAACGGACTGTCCTTGGCGAGGCCGGCATAGTGGCTGATTTCCTGGTCCGCGTCATCGGGACCGGCCACCAGCGCCATCACCCCGAACACGGCAAAGGACGCGAGCAGGTACGCAAAGAGATAGAAATAAATCGCGCCGATCGCCATCGACTGCGTGCCAGCGGCGACGACGCCCATCAGCAGGAAACCCGCGTGCGAGACGCCGGAAAGGCCCATCAGGCGCTTGACGTTGTGCTGCGTGAGCGCGCCCAGGCTGCCGAACAGCAGCGTCGCCGCCGCCATCAGGGTAAGCACCGGCGCCAGGAGCCAGGCGTAGGGCGAAAACGTCCGGGCGAGCACGAGCAGCACCAGAAATCCCGCACCCTTGGAGGCGACCGCCAGGAAGGCCGTCACCGGCGTGGGCGCACCCTGGTAGACATCCGGCACCCAGATCTGGAAGGGAAACGCCGCGATCTTGAAGGCCACGCCCGAGAGCACGAGCACGATGCCGACACTGGCGAGGAAATTGTGGCGGTTGGCCGCGAGGAAGGCATGGAGTGAGTCCAGGTTCATCGCCGAGGCCGTGTGGCCCGTCAGCTCCGGGTTGCCGGCCACGCCGTAGAGCAGCACGATGCCGAACAGCAAAATCGAGGAACTCAGCGCGCCCATGATGAGGTACTTCAGGCCGGCCTCGAGCGTGAGGGGGCTGCTGCGGAAGTAACTGACCAGGATATACAGGCCGATCGTCACCGTCTCGAGCGCCACGAACAGCATCACGAAGTGGTTGCTCTGCACGAGGAGCATCATCGCCGCGGTGACCACGAGCAGGATGTGGTAGAACTCGGTATGCGGCAGCTTCTGCTTGGCGAGGCTGATGGTGCCGATCACGCCGACCAGCAGCGCGGCCAGCAAGAAAAACACGCGCATCACCTGGCCCTCGCGCGAGTGGACGAGCAGCCCGTTGAAACTCTCCGACTCCACAAAGCCGGCCGTGAAACCGAGCAGCTGGAACACCAGCAGGGCCAGCACCCCCAGCAGCGCCACGGCGGGGAGCCGCGAGTGGAGCTTGGCGGGCAAAATGATCTCGAGCGCCAGGAGCGCGAGGGCGAGGCAGCCGAGCAACAGCTCAGGCATGATGGCCAGCCAGTCGTTGTTCGCGGCGAGGGTTTGGAGGGAAGCGATATCCATGGCGGCGTTATTTGCCCGAGACGGCGGCGGGGGCGGCGTAAACCGCGTGCAGGGTGGCGTCGAGCGGCGTGGACAGGGACTTCGGCCAGAAGCCGATGAAGAGCAGCGCGGCCAGCAGGATCAGGGCGGGGAGCTTCTCCCGCCAGTTCAGGTCGGACGGCGGATGCTGGGCGGCGACACGGGCGAACGCCTCGGTCGGCGGGCCGAAAAACACCTTGGCCGCGGCGCGCAGGCCGTAGACCGCCGAGATGACCACGCCGGAGATGGCGATGATGGTGAGGCAGTGCGAATACTGCCACAGCGCGACGAAGATCGTGAGTTCACCCCAGAAGTTCGCGAAGCCCGGCAGGCCGATGCTGGCGAAAGTCGCGGCGACGAAGAAGGCCGCGAGGACCGGCGTCTTCTGGGCGAGCCCGCCCATTTCCGTGAGCTCAAAGGTGTGCGTGCGGTGGAAGATGCTGGTCGCCAGCAGGAACAAGAGCGCGACGGACAGGCCGTGCGCGACCATCAGCAGCACGACACCGCCGGCGCCGAGCACCGAGTAGCAGGCGATGCCGAGGAAGGCATAACCCATGTGCATCACCGAGCTGTAACCGATGACCTGCTTGAGGTCGCGCTGGGCCATCGTGATGAAGCCGACGATCAGGACGTTGCCCACCGCCGCGAGCGCCGCGAGGGTGTGGCTCCAGTGCGCCGCGCCGTGGGGCAGCAGCGGCAGTGCGATCTGGATGAGGCCGTAGAGGCCGAATTTCTTGAGTACGCCGGCGTGGAGCATCGCGGCGGAGCTCGGGGCCTGGCCGTAGCCGAGGGGCGCCCAGGTGTGCAGCGGCCAGAGCGAGACGAGGATGCCGAAACCGAACATCAGCAGGGCGAAGATGTTGTTCTGCACCGTCTCACCGAGCGGCCGGGCCGCGATGATCTGGCGGAGCGTGATGAGGTCGAAGGACGGCGCCCCACTCTTCACGTAGAGCGCGATCAGGCCGATCAGCGACAGCATCGCGCCGGCCGTGAGGTAAATGGTCACCTTCATCGCCGCGTAGCTGCGGTCGCGTCCACCCCAGATGCCGATCATGATGAAGGTCGGGATCAGCGCGAGTTCGTGGAAGAGGTAGAAAAACACGACGTCCACGCTGGCGAACACGCCCATCAGGCCGGCCTGCATGACGAGCAGCAGCATGAGGTAGATCTTGAGGCGCTCGGCGGTGGACTGGATCGCGTAAAGGCCGGCGGCGAGGCCGACGAGGCCGGCCAACACGAAGAGCGGGAGCGAGATGCCGTTGAGGCCGAGCTTCAGGCTGATGCCGAGACCGTCGATGCCGTCGAGTCCGGTCGAATAATTGGTCAGATAGGCGTAGCCGTGGACCTGCGTCTGTCCGGCGAAATAGAACCAGGTGTGCAGCGCCATCAGCGCCGGGGCGGCGAAGCCGACGTAGGCGAGGCGGATGGACCAGCGCTTGGGCAGGCCGCAGGCAATGGCGACCGCCACCGCGAGCGGGATCGCGATGGCCAGGAGAAGGGGGTCGAATGGCAGGTTGCTCATTGCAGATTAGAGGACACCGGTGGCGAACAGCCAGAGAACGACGACGCCGGCCAGGAACCAGTAGAGATAAACGTTGAGCTTGCCCACGTGGAGCGCCCGGGCGCCGAGCCCGAACAGGCCGACGAGTCCCGCGCCGCCGCGGACGATAAACCCCGCGAGGAAAATCTGCTCGAGGAAGTTGAGCAGCAGGGCGAAACGCTGCTGCACCTTGTCGAGGTACCACTGGTAGATCTCGTCGAACCAGAGTTTCGAGGCCAGCAGGCGGAACAGTCCAGGCGAGCGCTCCTCGAGCGCATCGGTGGCCGAGGGCTTGTAGAACAGCAGGGCGGAGCCCGCGCCGAGGATCAGGACCACAAGGCTGGTGATCAGGATGGTGGTGTGATCGGCGCCATGGGCCTCGGGGATGAGTTCGAAGACGCCGGTGAAGACTTTCGGGTAGATTCCGACGTAGCCGCCGATGACCGCAAGCACGGCGAGGACGATGAGCGGGAGCGTCAGCGTCAGCCCGCCTTCATGCGCATGCGCGGCAGACTCGCTGCGCGCGGCACCGAAGAAGGTGATGCGCCAGACACGCGTCATGTAGAGCGCGGTCAGGACGGCGGTGAAAGCGAGGACGGCGAAGACCGCCTTGTTGTTGGCAAAAGCCAGGTAGAGGATCGCGTCCTTCGAGAAGAAACCCGCGAGGCCGGGCAGGCCGATGATGGCGGCAACGCCGAGCGTGAACGTCCAGAACGTCAGCGGCATCTTCGTGCGGAGCCCGCCCATCTTGAAAATATTCTGCTCGTGGTGGCAGCCGTGGATGACCGAGCCGGAACCGAGGAAGAGCAGCGCCTTGAAAAAGGCGTGCGTGGTCAGGTGGAACATCGCGGCGCCGACGCCGGCGGCGATGACGACCTTGGTTCCATTTTCCTCCGTTACGAGTGAGCCCAACCCAAAGGCCGCGACCATGTAGCCGAGCTGGGAAAGCGTGGAGTAAGCCAAAACCTTTTTGACGTCGCTCTGCACGATCGCGCAGCAGGCGGCGTAAAGGGCGGTGGCGGCGCCGGTCCACATGATGACGGTGAGCGCGTCGGGCACCATGAGGACGTGGATGCGGCAAAGCATGTAGATGCCGGCGGCGACCATCGTCGCGGCGTGGATCAGGGCCGACACGGGCGTCGGGCCTTCCATCGCGTCGGGGAGCCAGACTTGCAGCGGGAGTTGGGCGGACTTGCCGACCGCGCCGCAGAACAGCAGCAGCGCGATCGCGGTGCTGAACACGTGATGCTCGCCGAGCTGGGTGAGATTGACGGTGCCGTTGGCCCAGTAACACCAGATGATGCCAATCAGGAAACCGAAGTCGCCGACGCGGTTGGTGATGAAGGCCTTCTTTGAGGCGTCGCTGGCGGACGTCTTCTCGTGCCAGTGGTTGATCAGCACCCATGAGCTGAAGCCGACGAGCTCCCAGAAGATGAAAATCATGAACAGGTTGTCGGCGAGGACGATGCCGATCATCGAGAACATGAAGATCGAAAGGCCGCCGAAGTAGCGGGCCTTCGCTCCGTCGTCGTGCATGTAGCCGAGTGAAAAGACGTGCACGCAGAGACCGACGATGCCGACGATCACGAGCATCAGGGCGGCGAGGTCGTCAAACTTGACGCCGAGCGAGAGGGTGAACGTGCCGAGCGTCAGCCAGTCCACGTGGTTTTCTCCCCGGCCGCCGTGCAGCGCGAGGATCAGGGCAATGGCCGCAATGGACGCCGCGGTGAAGGTCGAGACGATGGCGGCGATTCCGCCCTGCCGGCGCAGGAAGAGCGCGATGACCGCGGCGGACAACAGCGGCAACAGGAGGATGAGGATGGCGTGCTGGAGCATGGACAACAGGTCAGTGTTTCAGCGCATTGAGCTCGTCCACCTGCACGGTGCGGCGCGAGCGGAAGAGCGCCACGATAATGGCGAGGCCGACGGCAACCTCGGCGGCGGCGATGGTGAGGATGAAGAAGACGAAGACGTTGCCGTCCAGGGTGCCGTTGAAGCGGGAGAACGCGACGAGCGCAAGGGTCGAGGCGACGAGCATGAGCTCGAGGCCCATGAAGATCACGAGCGTGTTCTTCCGCAGGAGCACGCCAAAGAAGCCGATGGCGAACAGCAGTGCACTGAGCAGGACGTAGGCGTTGAGACCGGCGTGGATCATTTGGCGGCCTCCGTGGGGTCGATCTTTTTGCTCAGCACGATCACGCCGAGCATGGCGATCAGGAGCAGGAAGCCCATGATCTGCACCGGCAGGAGGTAGGTGGTGAAGAGCTGGTAGGCGTAGGGCTTGAGCGCAGCGCCGACCCCGAAGGTGTAGTTGGGATTGGGGGCCTCGAGGTGGCCGCGCGTGGCCAAGGAGCAGAGACCGACCGCCAGCAGCCCGGCGGCGATGACCGCGGCCACGGTGGAGACGCGCTTGAAGCTGACCGCCGACTTCCCCTGCACGTCGAGGAGCATGATGATGAAGAGGAACAGCGCGACGACCGCGCCCGCGTAAACCAGCAGCAGCAGGAAGGCCAGAAGGTAGGCGTCGAGCTGGACGAAGAGCCCCGCCACGCCAACGAGGCAGAGCAGGAAGCACATCGCCGCGTTGACGGCGTTCTTGTTCACGACGGTGCCCACGGCGCAGATGACCGTGAAGATCGCGAAGAAATCGAAGAGGAAGGAGCCCATGGGTCAGT
>CAIMAQ010000107.1 GCA_903839035.1 uncultured Opitutia bacterium | reverse complement strand
TCATCGCGAGCTACTCGGGTGGCGGCTGGACGAGCGACTGGTATGAACACTGCGAACGCGCGCGGTTTTTCCTCGGGCACTGGCCGCTCGACACCAAATTTCTCGGCGTCTACGCGCTGCCCGCCCGACCGCCGCTCGCCAATCTTGTCACCGGCGCGTTGCTGGCGCTGACCCCGGGCAATTTCGCGCACTACCAGCTGTTCACCACGCTGCTCAGCAGCCTGGCCTTCCTCCCGGCGGCCCTGCTGGCCCGGCGCTTTTCGCCCACCCGAGGCGTTGCCGGCTCCACCGCGATGGCCGTGCTCGCCGTGCTGCTGATGCTCAACCCCTCGTTCGTGGAAAACGCCACGTTCGCGTGGACGAAACTCACCGCCGTTTGCTTCATCCTGGGCGGGTTGTATTTTTTCCTGCGCGCCCGGGACCCCGACGCGCCCCCGTCCGCGGGTCCGCTCTGTGCGACCGCCCTGGCCGCCGCCCTGCTCGCGCATTTTTCCGCCGGACCCTATGTCCTGCTGCTCGCCCTCGCGTGGCTCCTCCTATCCCGGACCCGCTGGGCGGACGCGACCTATTGGCGCCAGACCGCGGGGCTCGGCCTTATCGGCGGACTCGTACTCGCGACGTGGTTCGGCTGGTCCCTCGCGGTTTACGGTGCCCACACGACGCTGCTGTCCAACTCCAGTGTGGAGGTGAAGGACGTCCACACCGGGAACCAGTTCATAAAAATTGCCCTCAACCTGCGCGATACGCTCGTGCCGCACTTCCTGCGTCCGCTGGACGGGGCGCTGATCACCCAAACCAGCCGCTGGGGCTACTGGCACGACTGGTTCTTCCAGGTGTATCAGCTCAACCTGTTCCTTGTCTTTGGCTCCGTCGGCTGGCTGGTGCTCGGCCGTGAGCTCGGCCGCGGGTGGCCCGGCGCGACGCCCCGGAGCCGGTGGTTCTGGGCCTTGTTTTCCGGCGGAGTGATCATCCTCGGCGTGGCGGTACACGGCGCGCGCGACACGTGGGGCCTGGCCCATATCTGCCTGCAGGCGCTCGTGCTGCTCGGGCTCGCGTTTCTCGCCGCCCGCTGGGCCGGCCTCGGCCGCGGCTGGCAGCGGGTGCTGATCGCCGGTGCGGCCGTCGATTTTGTCCTCGGGATCGCCCTGCATTTTGCCGTGCAAAACTACGCGCTCGACCGCTGGTTCACGCCGAACCGGGCCCCCGAGGCCATTTTGCGGAGCTACTCGGAAACCTCCCTGATGAATGCGGCAGGCAAGCTGGTGAATCATCTCGTTTTTTTTCGGGATGAATTCCAGCCGTCCGCCGCACTTGTGCTCGCACTTCTCGCCGGGATTATCACTCTCGCCGTTGCCCGCGCCGCCCGGCGCGCCGGTTGAAACCATGCCCGTCTCCGCTGCCAAAATCGCCGTCGTCATCCCCGTCTTCAACGAAGCGGCTGTGCTGCCCGAGTTGATCGCCCGGCTGGCCGCGCTCTTCGATGCCCAGCCCGGCTGCAGCTGGACCGCCGTGCTGGTGGACGACGGCAGCCGCGACACGTCCGCCGCGCTCATCCGCGCGCAGGCCGCCCGCGATCCGCGTTTCGAACTCGTCGAGCTGTCGCGCAACTTCGGCTTCCAGGCCGCCCTCGCCGCCGGCCTCGCGGCCGCCAGCAACGCCGACGCGGCCGTGACAATGGACGCCGACCTGCAGGATCCGCCCGAGGTCATCCCGGCGCTCGTCGCCGCGTGGCGCGAGGGCGCCGAGGTCGTGCGCGCCACCCGCCGCACCCGCGCCGAGACTGGCCTGCGCCGCGTGGGCTTTGATTTTTTCCACAAGCTCTTCGGCACGCTGTCCGACTACCCGGTCGAGCCGAACAGCGGCACGTTCGGCCTGCTCGGGCGCCATGCGGTGGCGGCGTTCCACCAGCTGCCCGAGCGCAACCGGTTCTTCCCCGGACTGCGCGCATGGATCGGCTTCCCGACGGCCGACGTGCCGTACGACCGGCAGGAGCGGGCCGCGGGGCAGCCGCAGCAGACCTTTTCGCGGCTGGTGCATTACGCGCTCGATGGCGTGTTCAGCTTTTCCCACCTGCCGCTGCGGCTGCTGACCTACTCCGGCGTGTTCACCGGATTCATCGGCTTCTGCCTCGGCCTGTATTACGTGATCAAGCGCCTCATCGCGATCGAGACCGCGCCCACCGGTTTCACCACCCTCGCGGCGCTGGTGCTGTTTCTCGGCGGCGTGCAGCTCATCGCCATCGGCGTGCTCGGCGAATATCTCGGCCGCGTCTATGACGAGGTGAAGCAGCGTCCCGTGTACCTCGTGAAACCGCCGCGTCCGCGGAGCTGAACCATGCGCGGCACCGGAGCGACGCTGGTCGCGGGCGCGCTGCTCGCGCTGTTCTGGTGGATGGCCGCATCCGTGTCGCGCGAGCACAGCACGACAGCCGACGAAATTTTCCACGTCACCGCCGGCTACAGCTACTGGACGCTCGGTGACTACCGCCTGCAGCCGGAGAATGGGAACCTGCCCCAGCGCTGGGCCGCGCTGCCGCTGCTGGCCACGGACGTTCATTTCCCGGCCACCGGCCAGGCCGCCTGGCGCAGCGCCGATGTCGCGGAGATCGGCCAGCAGTTTTTTTATGAGTCGGGCAACGACCTGCCGCGCCTGCTCGCCTCCGCTCGCGCCATGATCGCGCTGCTCGGCGTTGCCTGCGGGCTGCTGGTGTTTTTCTGGGCGCGGTCGCTCTTTGGCCGGACCGGCGCGCTCATCGCCACGGGGCTGTATGCCTTTTGTCCGCTGCTGCTGGCACATGGCGGACTGGCGACGAGCGACATGGCGGTGACGCTCGGTTTCCTCGCGGCGACACTGACCTCCTGGCGGCTGCTGCACCGCGTGACACCCGGGCGGGTGGTCCTGGCCGGCCTCGCCTGGGGCGGGCTCGCGCTGGCGAAATTTTCCGCGCCGCTGTTTGCCGTGATGTTCGCCGCCATGCTCGTGGTGCGCTGCGTGCGCCACCCCGCCCTGCCCGTGCACCTCGGCTCGCGCCCGACCCGCGTGCGCGGCGGCCGCGCCGTGGGCGTGCTGGCGGTGGCCGCGCTGGCTGCGCTGCTCATCGCGTCGGTTACGATCTGGGCGGCCTACGGATTTCGCTTCGACGGGCTCCGTAGTGCGGGCGCCTACAACCATCCCTGGGCGGACTATGGCACCGGCCTCGCGGTGCGGGTGACCGGTTGGGCGCGGGCCCTGCACCTGCTGCCCGATACGTGGCTGCAGGGATTCGCGCACACGCTGTTTTTTGCGGGCGGCCGGCCGGCGTTTTTCATGGGTGAATACGGCACGCACGGCTGGCTGGCGTTTTTCCCCGTGGGATTTGCGCTTAAGACCACGCTCCCGGCCCTCGCCCTCCTCGCGCTGGCAGCGGTGGCGCTGGCGCGGCTGAAATCCGCGCGGCGCTGGTACCGGCTCGCGCCGCTTCTGGTGTTCCTTGTGATCTATGGCGCGGTCATGCTCACGAGCCGCCTGAACATCGGCGTGCGCCACCTGCTGCCGCTTTACCCGGTGCTGTACCTCCTGGCCGGGGCGGTGGTCTGGCTGCCGCGGCGCCGTTGGGGTGCGGTGGTACTGGCGATTCTCCTGGCCGGACATGCGGCGGCGTCCCTATCGATCCGGCCGCACTACCTCGCCTATTTCAACCCGCTGCTGGGCGGCCCGGAGCATGGCTATGAGCACTTCGTGGACAGCTCGCTCGACTGGGGCCAGGACCTGCCGGGGCTGAAACGCTGGCTCGCGACGCACGCGCGCGGCGAAAAAACCTACCTCTCGTACTTCGGCTCGGGTTCGCCCGCGCTCGAAGGCATCAGCGCGACGCGGATCGCCGACGGCTATTTTGACCTGCGCGGACGCGAACTGCTGCCGGAGATGACCGGCGGGGTCTACTGCATCAGCGCAACGATGTTCCAGCAGCCCTACACGCTGGTGCGCCACGGCTGGACGCCGGAGCACGAACGCCGGTACACGGAACTGCGCGGCTGGCTGGACGCGTGGCGGGCGGGCCGGGATGCGATGCCGCGCGACGCCGCCATACCGCGCCTGATCGAGCTGGAGCACCTGCGCTTCGGCCGGCTGTGCGCGGGACTGCACCGCCGGTCGCCCGATGCCGAGGTGGGTTATTCAATCCTGATTTTCCGGCTGACGGAGGCCGACGTGAGGGCCTTGCTGGACGGACCCCCGCCATTTTCCCCATGACCCAACCCGCCAGCCGCCCGTGGTTTTTTGCGCTCGTCGCCGGGTTGCTCGCGATCCACTTCGCCCTCGCGGTGGGGAGCAAGGAGCGTGAGAGCACGACCTCGGATGAGCTGGCGCACCTGACGGCCGGCTTCAGCTACTGGCAGAACCAGGATTACCGGCTGCAGCCGGAGAACGGCATCCTCCCCCAGCGCTGGGCGGCGCTGCCCGCGGTCCTCGCCGGCACGAAGCAGCCCCCGCTGGCCGGCAATCCCCGGTGGCGCACCAGCGATGTGTGGGGGTTCGGCCACGAGTTTTTCTATGAGACCGGCGACAACCATTTTCCGCGCTTGATGGCGGGGCGCGCCATGATCGCGCTGTTCAGCGTGGCGACGGGGCTGCTGGTGTTCCTTTGGTCCCGCCGGTTGTTCGGCGACGCGGGGGCGGTGGTGTCACTGGTCTTCTTCACGTTCGAGCCGACCTTTCTCGCCCATGGCGCGCTGGTGACCAGCGATGTCTGCTCCGCGTTTTTCCTGCTCGCGAGCGTGGGCGCCTGGTGGCGTCACCTGCATGACGGCCGCGCGCGCTGGTGGTGGCTGAGCGCGGGGACATTCGGGCTCGCCTGCGTGGCGAAATTCTCCGCGCCGCTGCTGCTGCCGGTGTTTGTTGCACTCGCGCTGGTGCGCGCGCTCGCCCCGGCGCCGCTCCAGCTCCTGGGCCTCACGTGGACCTCGCGCGGTGGCAAGTTCGGCGCGGCCGCGCTCTCCGCGCTCGGCCAGGGCCTGGTGGCCGGTCTCATCATCTGGGCCGCCTTCGGCTTCCGCTTCGCCGCCGCCAATCCCGCGCTCCCACCCTTCGATAATTTCATCTGGCCGTGGGCGACGCTCGACGCCGAGCTCGGCGCCAGCGGCAAGCTCTTCCGCGCACTCGCCGCCTGGCGCGTGCTGCCCGAGGCCTACATTTACGGCATGGCCTACGTGAAGGCGTCGATGCAGGTCCGCTCGGCGTTTTTGAACGGCGCCTACAGTGTGACCGGCTGGCCGGCGTTTTTCGTCTACGCCTTCGCCTACAAGACCACCCTGGCGCTGCTGGTCGCGAGCGGCACCGCCCTGGTCCTGCTGGTGCGGCGCACCCGCGACGTGTGGTACCGCTTCACTCCGCTCGCGGCGCTGTTTGTCGTGTACTGGGCGTTTTCGATCACGAGCCACCTGAACATCGGCCACCGCCATATCCTGCCGACCTACCCCGTGCTGTTCATCGCGGCCGGAACGCTCGGCGCCTGGCTCGCTTCCCGGCGCCCCGCCTGGGTGCTCCCCGTGGTGGTGCTGCTCGGCTGGCATGTGACGGAGTCCGCGCGTGTGGCGCCCCACTTCATCGCTTATTTCAACGCCCTCGCCGGCGGTCCGGAGAACGGCCACCGCCACCTCGTCGACAGTTCGCTCGACTGGGGCCAGGACCTGCCGGGGCTCAAGGACTGGATCGACACGTCCGTGGCGCCGGGCGAGCCGGTTTACCTCTCCTATTTCGGCACGGGCGAGCCGGCTTATTATCACCTTTATGTCCGGCGGCTGCCGTTCGTGAACGGTTTCAAGATCACCCAGCCGTGGGTCCCGCTCGAGCCCGGGGTGTATTGCATCGGGGCGACCATGCTGGAGCACGTCTACAGCCCGATCCGCGGGCCGTGGACCGCCGCGTTGGAAAAGGAATACCAGCAGGCACGGGCGTTGGAGCCGGCCCTGCTGGTTTACTACGGCGACCCGCAGCAGCGCGCGGAGATGGACCGGGCCGCGAGCCCGGACAAATGGCGGCGTGCCGGGACCCGGCTCGACCTGCTGCGCTTCGCGCGGCTCTGCCAGTACCTGCGGGCGCGGACACCCGACGCAAACATCGGTTATTCGATTTTCATCTATCGCCTCACGGCCGCGGAAATCGCCGCGGCCACCACCGGCTCGCTGGCCGAGTGGCAGGCGCTCATCGACCGCACCGCGGGTCACGGCTCACGCTGAGCCGCGGAGCACGGCGAGCCGGCGCCGGGTGAAGTGGGTCAGGAAAACCAGCAGGCAGAGAAAAAACGCCCAGTCGAACGGCTGCTCCACGAGGAAGGAGAGCTTGGCCAGAAACATGATCGTGGGGCTCGGCACAACGCCGATGAAATGGTTGACGGCCAGGCAGCAGAGGGGCGGCCACCACAGCACGACCAGCAGGAGCCACCTCGTCGCCCGGGCCAGCCGGCGAACGGGCGCGGGGGTGTCCGGGTCCCGGGGCAGCACCCACAGCGCAGGTGCCAGCCAGACCGCAAACACCCAGCGGTAGCCGAAATTCATGCTCGTGAAGAAACAGCCGGCGAGCAGCACGGCCCCCAGGATGAAGTGCAGCCAGTCGGAGCGCTGGGCCGCTGCCGGTTCCCAGTCACCCAGCGCCGCGCGGCGCCAGGTCCAGGCCACGCCGGCCAGGCCGAGGCCGGCCACGGCCAGTTTCGGACCCAGCCCCATCCAGCCAAGCTCGTGCAAAAATCCCGTCGCGCCAAAGGTCATCAACCCCGCCGGCTGGGGCGCCACCGGACCGAAACCCGCCAAGTCACCTGCCACGCTGCCACCCGCCGCCGCCAGCAGCAAAAATGTGATCCACAGCCGGGATCGCAGTTCCGGGCGCCCGGCTTGCGCCAGCAACACCAGACCCGCCGCCGCGGGATAGTATTTTAACATCGCCGCCGCGGTGACGAGGAACGGCGCGATCAACCGCACCCCCGCCCGCGGACTCAGCAGGCAGGGCACTAGGGGCGTGAGGACCAGGAAAATCACGAGGTCGTTATTGCCCCGGTCCAGCGCGAGGAGGATCGCCGAAGAACAGATCACGGCCAGATACCACAGGAGCTGGAGCGGAACCCGCGGCCGCAGCCGCCAGAGCGCCGCGACGAGAAAGGTGATGACCAGGCCCAGGCCCAGCCGGAAGGAATCCGCCCGGGTCAGCCCCAGGTCCCGCAGGTGCAGCCACCAGTGCGAATAGACGTGCGGCCGGTTGAAATAATCGAGCGGGTTCGGGGCATAGGGATCGAGTCCGCGGGTGACCGCATCGCTCGACGCCAGCAGGGCAAACGTGTCGATGAACCACCCGTCGTAATGCGCCACGCCCAGGGAAAAAAACAAGTTGGGCTCGTACGCGAAGGCGGCGAAGTACCCCACCGTCAGGAGCACGAGCAGCCCCCAGCCCATCCGCCCAAAACGCCCGCCCGGGGCCGGGACCGGCGCGGCCGTTCCGCTGTCACGGACCTCACTCATGAGTCGGGGGTCAAGCTGGGCGGAGGCGGCGGGCGCTTCGGCTGGACGGTCCCCACCGGCGCGGGATCCACCGCCACCAGCCGGCTCAGCCGCGCCATGCGGCCGCCGAAACGTTTTTCCGCGAGCAGCTCGAGCCGGAAGTTGTCCGGCAGTACGTCATCGGGATCCACGCCAAATTTCCCCTCGGGCGTGGTCGGGCGCAGCGCCTGCGCGACGAGAACCTCGTGAAACGTGCCCTGCGCCATGTGATAGCGCAGCTGATCGCCGCGCTGGCGCGCGACCCCGATGATGAGGGACGGGATCCGCCACAGGACCCAGGGGATGGTGGACTTGTTGGAAATGAACAGCACCGGGCCGGATTGGCGGGGCAGGACGAAGTCGTGCTCCCAGTCGACCTCCTTCATCACCAGATTCTGGCTGGTGTAAAACCGGTGCGCCATGGCCGGCACGGACGAGAAGAGCAGATAGACGCCGGCCCCCAGGAATGCCACGCGCATGGCCGGCCAGCGGCGGTCGAGGCCGCGGGCGAGCACCGCCGCCAGCAGGGCAAACAGCACGCAGGCTGGCAGGGCGAAACGGGCTGCAATCGAATCGGTCAGGCGGCTCCAGTAATAAAACAGCAGCAGGACAAAATTGCCGGCGATCGCCGTCCCGAACAGCACGGCCACCCAAGCCACCGGGGAAAGCGGGGTCCGCCGGCGCAGCCACCGGATCGCGCCCCACAGGAAATAAGCCAGGCCCGCACAGCCGAACGCCGAAAGATACCAAGAGTTGGCGTAGGCGTTGCTGAAGCTGAATAAGAACTGGAGGTCGTTCCAGAAATTGCCCGCCAGGTACTCCAGGCTGAAACGCGACTTCTGCCCCTCGCCCAGCTGCCACAACAGCGGCGCCGCCGAGACGTAGCGGTTGTGCCAAGCGTAAGGCACCAGCAGCAGCGGCGTCGCCACCGCCACCCAGGGCAGCAGCACGCGCTGCACGCGCCACCACCCGGCCACAATGACCACGGCGACCGGCACGACGAAAATCACCGACTCATACCGGCTCTGCGCCAGCAGCACCGTCGCGAGGCAGAGCAGCGCCAGGCGGTCGGCGTCCGGGGCGCGCAGGTAAAGCAAGGCGAGGACCATCACCAAGAGGAGCATGGTGAGGTTGTGCATCTCCATGCCGGCACAGGTGGCGTTCTGCCCAAACAGCGGCATCGTCGAGAGCAGCACCACCACGAGCAGCCCGCCGGCGCGGTTGGTCAGCTCGCGCCCGAACCAGTAGGCCAGGCTGAGGCAGGCGGCGGTGAAGCCGGCGTTGAGGAAAAACACGTTCACGATCCGGTAGCCCGCGAGGTCGTGCACCAGCGAAAGCAAGAACGTGAAAAAGTAGGGCCGCTTGTCGAGGAAGGTGTCGATCGGCAGCCAGGTGCCGCCGATGTCGTAGGCCCGGATCACCGTGCCGATCTCCTTCGTGATGTGCATGTGAAACGCCGTGGCCTGCAGGACGTATTCATCAAAGAGCACCTTGTGCTGGAACGGGTCGGACCAGAGCGCAAACGCCGTCGCGGCGGCGATCGCCAGCGCCGGCCAGCCCGGGCGGCGCAGCCAGCCCGACCACACCTCGCGCCGCGCCCGGGCCACCCGGGCGGCGAAGAAAACGAACAGGCCGAACAGGCCCAGCATGTAATAGTAGCCGCCGTTGACGATCAGCACCTCCGCGAGGTGGGGCGTGACCGCGCTGAAGCCGGTCACCACGGCCAGCCCGCCGCACAGCGCGAACAGCAGCAGCCGCTTCTTCGCCGCCGGGTCCCGGACAAATGGGCTCAACAGGTTCATCGCGCGGTCGGTCGGGCCCGTGGGCTCACGGGAGCTGCTTGATGAAATTCTCGAGGTAGGCCTTGCGCATCTTTTCGATCTCGGCGCGATTCTGCGTCACCACCGGTGGCTTGCCACCATCGGGCGCCGTCAGGGAAACCTTCCCCTCGCGGACCTCCTTGATCCGGCTGATGCGCGTCAGCGTCAGCGTCTGCAGCCGCTCCTCGCACACCGTTTCCAGCACAAAATCAGGCCCGAGATCATCGCCATCGCGCAGGGTCAGCACCCCCGTGGTCTCGTTGATGTTGAAACGCTGGAACACGTAGATGCCGGAGAAAGTGTGGTTGCGCAGGGTGAACACCACCGCATCGCGGCGCTTGATCGCCTGCGGGACGGTGGTCGCCGACACGAGGTGCGAGACCCACAGGATCGCGTCGTTGTCGATCATGAGGTAGTCATGGCGCGGCTGGTCCGCCATGAACTGGCGGCGCCACGCGGTTTCCTTGCCGGGCAGGTATTCCTGGGAGTAGGCATGCTCGGCCATCGAGGGCACGCCGCTCGCAATCAGGCCGAAGGCCGCCACGCCGAGGAGGAGGCGCTGAAAGCCGGCGGCGGCGAATTGCGGGAGGACGGTCATCACCGCGATCACCATCCCGAGATGCGTGGGCAGGCTGAGCCGGCGGATGATGGGATCATCGAACTGGCCCCAGAAGTAACCCATGAAGAGGACAAACTGGACGATGAAGCCCGTCGCAAAGATGATGGAGGCCACCACGACCGGCGGCTCCGTGCGCAGGGACCGCAGCCGCTTGACGGCGAACAACAGGAAAAACACGACCCCGACCCCGCCCATGAGGGAAAGCGTCAGGGAATTCGGCTGATCCGTGGAACGGGCGAGGAAGAAACTCTCGGCGTGGGTGAGGTTGTTGGCGACGTACGAGAGGGAAAACGGCACGGTGGCGTTGGACTTGTCGCCCACGGCGGTGCCCATCTGCCAGGCAGTGGAGCGCAGCTCGAAGATGTGATGCTGCAGCGGATAGGGCAGCAGCAGCAGCGGGGCGAAAATCACCGGCCAAGAGAGGATGACCCGCCGTTCATCATACCAGACCCACAGGATCAGGATCACCACCGGCAGCACGTAGATCAGCGACTCGTACCGGACCTGGCCCAGCAGCAGCGTCGAGAAGCACAACGCCGTGAACGAGGCCTCGTCCCGCTTTTGCACGAACCGCGCGCCGAGCAACAGCGTGGTGAGGATCATGACGATGTTAAGCAGCTCAAACCCGCCGCCGGTGGCGTTCTGCCCGAGGAGGGGCAGCCCGGCCAGCAGCAGGACCCCCAGCCAGCCGGCGCGCCGGCCCGCCAGCATGCGCCCACACATGTAGGTCAGGCCGAGCAGGATGAAGGTCAGCGCGCCGTTCAGCACAAAGGCGTTCGCCGGCCGGTAGCCGGTGAGGTCATGCAGCAGCGAAAGCAGAAACGGGAAAAACAGCGGGCGCTTGTCCATGATCCCGTCGAGAATCACGAAGGCTCCCTGGATGTCGTTGCCGCGCGTCGGGGTCAGCACCGCCCGGTCGAAGTGCATGCTCATCGACGTGCCGAGGAGCATCAGCTCGTCCATGATGATCTTGAACCCGAAGGTTTCGTGCACGAGCAGGACGATGCCGGCGAGGGCCACCACCGCCACCGAGGCCCAGTCCAGCCGCCGCCAGTGCAGCGCCCGCAGGTCGTCCCGGAACGTCAGCCAGAGCGCCCGCAGAAACAGCACGAACGCCACGAGCTCAAACCAGTAGCCGGTTTTCGACACCAGGTTGATGGCGGCGTAGCCGGGGATCGCGAAGAAACCGAGCACCACGGCCAGGGCGCCGGAAAGCAGAAAGAGCCAGACGCGTTTGTCGGAAAGCAGGGCCGGGGAAGCAGGCTGGGTCATGCGCGCAGGCAGATTGGGCGGTTGGGGTGAAAAATGAAAGCTTCTTGGCAGGCGAGGCGGGCGGGCCTCCGTCGCCTTGGAGCCGGGGCACCCCTTGTCATTTGGGCACAAAAAAGCCGTCCGCTGACGCGGACGGCTTGAGAGTTAAACCGTGCGACCCAATTACGGGGCGTAGGTGATCGTGCGCACGCCGGCGACACCGACGATCGAGATCGCGATACCCTGCGTGAACGCCTGGGGATAGGTCTCGTTGGCGACCAGATTGAGGGCCTTCACGTAGTTCGTGGAGCCGATCAGGTTGCCGATCGTGACGGTGGAGACACCGTTTTCCAGGTAGTACTGGTCGGCGGCGGCGGACAGCTGACGCGCGTTGTTCAACACGGTCTTGTCCTGCGAGGCCGAGCGCACCTTCTGGAACGCGGGAATCGCCATGGCGGCCAGAAGGCCGATGATGACGACGACAATCATGATTTCGACGAGGGTGAAACCCTTGTTGGAGTTATTGGTATTTTTCATAGGTATATATCTGTAATGATTAGGATATGATGGCTCGGACTTGAGCTTCATAACACTCAAGCAAACCCACCCGACGAGAACAAGACCATTTTCTGTGGTGGATTACTTAGTCTGAGCGGCACCGGCGCATCCGGATTATCGTTCAATCTGGATGTCATCCCTAAAGATTGATGACCAATCCGTCGGATAAAAGGAGTTATCTGATTTCCTATCTATCTATAAAATAGAGTTTTATAGGATTAAAGCTACCCCGGTTAAAGAGGCTCTCCGCACAGCTAATACCCCCAGTCCCAAGCGGGTGAAGCCACCCGGACGGGCCTATTATATTTCCACTGAAATGGATCAAATATAGGTAATATTACCTATATTCTGACCCCAATCTTAAGGTAATTTTACAACCCCGAAGCACCCTTTAAGGCCACGGGGACCAGCCGTTATTTGGCGGCTTTTTTGCGTTTCTTGGGCACAGCAGCCGGCTTGCGCTTTTTTGCCTTGGGCGCGATCCCCAGAAGTTTGGGCACTGACACGCTCACCGCGTCTTTCCAGAGGTTCTCAAGGCCGTATTTGGCCCGGGCCTCGGCGGTGAAGAGGTGGATCATCACGTCGAAGACATCGACCACGATCCAGCCGCTTTCCTGGGCGGTTTCCATGCCGAGGATGGGATGCTGGCTCGCATCGATCGCCTTCTCGAGTTCGACGCGCAAGGCGCGGAGGTGCGGTTCCGACGTGCCCGTGGCCAGCACGAGGTAATCGGTGATCGAGGACTGTGCGCTCACGTCGAGGACCTGCAGGTCCACGGCCTTCTTCTCGTCCAAGGCCTGGCAGCAGAGTTTAACCAGCAAAAGTGCGTTTGATTTTTTTCCCTTCATGTAGATCAGCGATAAAGACGGTGGTCGCGGATATATACAATCGCCTTGTGCGGCACAAAATAGTCCAGCGACAGGTCCCGTTTCACCCGGTCCCGCAGTTCCGTGGAGCTGATCGCGAGCAAATGGCCGTCGCAGCGGCGCAGGCGCAGCCCGGGAATGTCCGGCACCGCCTTCACCGGATGGCCCGGCCGCTCGAGGAAGATGAACTCCACCAGCTTCGCGAGTTCCTTGATGTCCTTCCACAGGTGGAGCTTGGGCAGCTGGTCCCCGCCGATGATCCAGTAAAGCTCGTCGTTCGGGTAGAGCGCGCGAAAGTGCCGGACCGAGTCGATCGTGTAGCTCACCCCGCCCCGCCGCAGCTCAACGTCGGAAATCTCAAACCGCTTGTCCCACTCCACCGCGGCCCGCAGCAAGGCCAGGCGGTCTTCCGCCGAGGACTGCACATCGTTGTTCTTCAACGGGGCCTGCGCCGCGGGCACCAAGATGAGCCGGTCAAGCTGGTTTTGCTCGTAGGCGTCCTGCGCGGCCATCAGGTGGCCGAAATGCACGGGGTCGAAGCTCCCGCCAAGAAATCCGATTTTCACTGCCGCGCACCGTGGCCAGCACGCCGCCACCGGGCAAGGTTCATTTCGGCACTCCAAAAACCGCCGAAAACCCGGCAGGGCCGCGGCCCGGGCCGGACGAACCGGGACGTCGTCCGGCCGGCCAAAATCCGCCCTCGCCGGCGCACCGCAAAAAATGCGGACAATTTCCCATTCCAAGCTCAGTTTCGGCGCTTCGCTTCCCGGGTGATTCGCCCAGTATCAATTTAACTTATCCTCCCATGAGTCCCGACTGGAAATCCTCCGCCGTGTCCCACGCCGACGCCACCGCCCTGGTGCGCAGCGGCACCAATGTCTTCATCCACGGGGCGTGCGCCACGCCTGCCCCGCTGATTGAGGCGCTCTGCGACCGGCATGACCTAGAGGGGGTGAAGCTTTACCACCTGCACACGGCCGGACCCGCGCCGTTTGCCGCCACCGGCCGCGAGCGAGAATTCCGCTCGGTGTCCCTCTTCACCGGCGCCCCGCTGCGCCAGGCCGTCGCCGAGGACCGCGCCGATTTCATCCCGATCTTCCTGTCCGACATCCCCGCCCTGTTCCTGAGCGGCAGCGTGCCGCTCGACGTCGCCCTGCTGCAGGTTTCGCCGCCCGACCGCCATGGCATGTGCTCGCTGGGCACCTCCTGCGACGCCGCCCGGGCCGCGGCCACGACGGCCCGGGTGATCATCGCGGAAATCAACGAGCAGATGCCGCGCACCCACGGCAACAACGTCCTGCCGTTCGATCAGATCGATGCCTTCGTGGCCACCGACCGTCCCCTGGTCGAGCACCGGCCCGCCCCCGAAACCGCCGTCGAGGCCCGCATCGGGGAGCTGGTGGCCGGGCTCGTGGAGGACGGTTCCACCCTCCAGATGGGCATCGGTGGCATTCCCGACGCCGTGCTCGCCCGCCTGCACGGCAAGCATGACCTGGGGATCCATACCGAGATGTTTTCCGACGGCGTCGTGGACCTGGTCGAGGCCGGCGTCATCACCAACCGCCTCAAGACCGTCTCCCCCGGCCGTATCGTCACCAGCTTCATCAATGGCACCCGCCGGCTCTTCGACTTCGTCCATGACAACCCTCTGGTCGCTTTCCATCCCTGCGACTGGACGAACGACACCTCGGTGATCCGCCGGAATCCGAAGGTCGTCGCGATCAACTCCGCGATCCAGATCGATCTGACCGGCCAGGTCTGCGCCGACTCCATCGGTCACCGGATCTACTCCGGCATCGGCGGTCAGATGGACTTCATCCGCGGTGCCGCGCTGTCGCCGGGCGGCCGGCCGATCATTGCGCTGCCCTCGACGGCCGCCAGCGGCCGCGTGTCGCGCATCACCTTCCAACTCTCGGCCGGCGCCGGGGTGGTCACCACGCGCGGGCATGTGCACTGGGTGGTCACGGAATACGGCGCCGTTAACCTCCATGGCCGGACGCTGCGGGAACGCGCCGCCGCCCTGATTTCGATCGCGCATCCCGACTTCCGGGCGGAACTGGAGCGCGACTGCCGGACCCTGCGCCCGGCCAGGTGAGGACGGAGACAATCCATGCACAACAAAAGACAGCCACCATTTGCCAAGGGGTGATGAGCGGGGGGCGGGGCTTTCTGGGATATTACCGTTTGTGGAAACGGTAATATTGCAGGCCCTAGAGGCGCATCGTCCCTGCATTCGGTCCAATTGGGAGAACCTCCTGCGGATCGAGCGGATGAATTCGCCCCTGGCCAATCCGGACACGCTGGTCCACCTGCTCGACACCACGTTGAATGAGGTCTTCTCGACCCTGCGGATCTGGTCGGCCCGCCGGCTCCACACCCGCAACGCGGAACCGCCTTGTCCGTGCGGCCGCAATCCCCTCCTGGCCTATTTCTCCGCCGGACGACAGGCCCTGCGCGAGGGTCTCGTGCTGGCGCAGGTGCTCGCCCCGGGCCTGACCGCACCGCAGCGGGACGAGGCGCTGACCTGCCTGGAGCAGGTGTTCAGTCACATCGCCCAGCGTGAGATCCAGTCCTTCTGTGCCATCTGCCTGTTTCGCGAGGTATCGGACAAAGCCAGCCCGGAGGTCAGGCCCGCAGCCCTGTCCCTCCTCGCGGATCCCGAGCACCACCCGGTGCATCATATCCCGGCCTGAGGCGGCCGGCCCGGCGTTCAGGTCAGGGCTCCGGAACGCACTTTCTCCCGGTACGTCGAGGGCGGCTCCCCGGCAATGCGGCGGAAGACGCGGTTGAACTGGGACAGGGACTGGAAGCCGGCCTCGTAGGCGGCCTCGCTCACCCGTTTGTTCGGGTTCAGCAGCAGGTCCTTGACCTTCTCCACCCGCACCCGGGCGACATAATGGGTGAACGTCAGCCCGGTCGCCTTGCGGAAGCTCTTGCAGAAATAAAAGGCGCTCATGTTCACCGCCCGGGCCACGCCCGTGAGTGTCATTTCCTCCCCGTGATGCTCGGTGATGAAAGCGCGCGCGCGGCTGATGGCGGGGGCCTCCTCCGTCACATCCTGGACCACCAGCTGGTTGCTCAGGGTGGAGAGATGCTGCGCAAAAATTGTCAGGAGCTGCAGGATCGAGCGGTACTGCCGCTGCGGCACCACGCGGCTCCGGCGGTAGGCCGCCTCGTATTTTTCCAGCTCCGTCGCCACGCCGTATTTCCGCAGCACCCGCGAGAGCTTCTGCAACTGGGGTGCGGTCGGCTCGTGCAGCAGGATCTGCCCGGTCTGGAGGAACGCCACCAGGTTTTCCCCCACCTTGACCGGGACCGCCGAGTCGCTCAGCCCGGCAAAACACGTGAGGGTCTTCGCCTCCCCGCCCGCACCCTCCTCCACTTTCCGCTGCAATTGCAGGCAGCCCGCACAGGTGTGGTTGGCCCCGGCCATCAGCTCGCAGAAGGGATTCTGATTCGGGTCGCCGTGGAACGGCAGGTCGAAGCTCTCAAGCTCGCGCAGGTTCAGGGGCAGACCCGTGGTCTCGCGGAAAGCCTTCGCATAGTCGCGGTAAATGGGCGAGGCACGGAGCTGGTCGACGAGCGTGCGTTTCGGGCGGAGAGCGTCGGGTACGGGCATGCCTGTCGGTTACGCCCCGACCCCCGGGCGGGCAAGCGAACACAGCCCGTAGGACAATTGATGCGCAGGACTCGCCAAGTGATGCGCAAAAAGTGCGGGACAATTGGTGCGGAGTGTACGGCAAGAACCGCAATGCACCGGCGGGGGTTTGCGACTATCCTCTGTCCCGTACCCCTTCCACTACCCCATGAAAATCAAATCTTCCTCCCTGCTGGCGACCTCCCTTTTTCTTGCTGCCACGTCAGCCGCGTTGGCCCACCCGGGCGCTGCGCAGGCCAATGGTGTCGCGTGCGGTTTCTCCCACCCGTTGACCGGCTGGGATCACCTTCTCGCGATGATCGCCATCGGCCTGTGGGCCGCCCAACTCGGTGGCCGCGCCAGCTGGCGTGTGCCAGCTGCCTTTGTCGGCGTGATGGCCCTGTCAGCCGTCGGCGGTCATTTCATCGGGGTCATCCCCGGGCTCGACCAGGGCATCGCCGCCTCCGTGCTGGCCCTAGGTCTGCTCGTGGGCTGCGCCGGCCGCCTGCCGCTCGTCGCCAGCGTGACCCTCGCCTCGGTTTTTGCCGTGTTCCATGGTTTTGCCCACGGGGCAGAAATGCCCGCCACCAGCAGTGGTCTCGCCTATGGCGCCGGCTTGATGAGTGCCTCCGCCCTCCTTGCCGTCACCGGCCTGGGCCTGGGTCTCGGCGCTGCCCGCCTCTCCGAGCGGGCTCCCCGCCTGATCGGCTGGGGCATCGCGGCCGTTGGCGCGGGTCTCCTCGCCAGCTGACGCCCACGTCATTTCGTTGTGTGGTTTTTCCGCCGTCCACGGAAGTGGGCGGCGGAGTAGTTTTGGGGCGGCGCCACCGGTTCAGGGAAGGTCCGTTCTCCGTAAAACCAGCCGCCAACACCACCCCTGCGCACCGGCTGATCCGTTGATTCGCCCATCCCTCCGGCTCAATCCAGCGAGGCGGTCAGCCGGGCGGCCAGCGCATGCACCGAGTGCACGACTTCCGGGATCGCAGCCTCCACTTCCGGCGACAGCTCCGTGCACATCGGGTGCAGTGTCTGCACCGCGATGGTGTAGAGATGGATCTCCGGCAGCGTGCCGATCAGGGCCGCGGCGGCAAAGAGATCCTTCAGGCCAAAGTCATGCGCGCTCAGGCTCGGCGGGAGATCAAAGCTCCGGCCCAGCTGGAGGTGACGGTAGACCACGGTGCCGGCCGCGGAACCATCGCGGGTCGCATCAATCAGGATGACGGCCCGCCGGCCCTCAAATTCTCCCAGCAGGTTCGCGCCGCCGGTGCCACCATCGAGCAGGCGGACCCCCGCCAGCGGCGGCTCCGCCTCGAGCCAGCGCAGCGCATGCACGCCCGCGCCCTCGTCACCCATCAGCAGATTGCCGACGCCGAGCACCAGGATGCGGTCGCTGGCGTTGATCGGCGGGCAGATCGCAAAACTTTCCCCCACCAGGGTGGTATCGATCAGGCTGATCACAGGGCGGGGGGGTGGCGGTGGGAGGGGCAAGTCGGAAGGATCCGCCCGGCGCTAGACCTTGGGCCGCGACCCGGTCTGGCGGGATTTCGTGGGCAGGCCCGAGATGCCGGTGGCCTCCTGAGCGGCGATCTTGTGCTTCTCCATGAATTTCCAGCCGCCGATGATCGAGGACATCACCCCGTGACCTTCCACGTAGTCGTGGTAGAACACGAGGTAGACATGGATGAAGGTGAAAATGACGAACAGCCACATGCCGGCGTAATGGAAGGTGCGCACGGTGCCTTCGCTGCCGAACAGGGGCGTCACCCAAGTGAACAGGCGCGGGATCCAGGATTGGCTCGTCGGCGCCATGAGCGCGAAGCCGGTGCCCACCTGGAAAACCGTCAGCAAGCCCGTGGCGGCATAGGTGAAATAGGCCACGGCGTTGTGCCCGAGCGCATGCACGGCCTTGTCGCTCGACTGCATGATGTCGACCTTGAGCACCTGCCAGATCTCGCGCACCTGCGCCTTGGTGAGGGGCAGGAAGTTGCGCCAGCTGGCGTACTTGTTGCCGGCGAAGGACCAGTAGATCCGCACCAGGAAGTTCGCGAGCAGCACGTAGCCGCTGGTGAAGTGCACGAAACGCACCTTGCCGAACCAGAAGCTCGTCCAGGCCTCCCCGGAATTCATCAGGGCCGGCGGATGCGTGATCAGCCAGCCGGTGACGCCGAGGGTAATGATCGCGAGGGCATTGATCCAGTGGAACCAGCGCACCGGCTGCTGCCACACGTAGACGCGTTGGTAATCGTGCGAGGCGTTCATGGGGTGGGCCTCCGGTTCAGTTGACCATCACGTCGTGGCGGGCGATTTCCTTCTTGTCCTCATAGAGATGCACCGCGCAGGCGAGGCAGGGATCGAACGAGTGGATCGTGCGGATGATCTCCAGCGGCTGTTGCGGATCGTGCACCGGCGTGCCGATGAGCGCAGCCTCGTAGGCGGAGCGCTGGCCCTTGGCATCGCGGGGCGAGGCGTTCCAAGTGCTCGGGACGACCAGCTGGTAATTCTCGATCTTCTGCTCGTTGATGACGATCCAGTGCGCGAGCGCGCCGCGGGGCGCCTCGCTGGTACCGACGCCCTTGGCCTGCTTCGGCCAGGAGGAAGGCTCCCATTTTTCGCGCGTGAACGTCCGGGTATCACCCGCCTTGATGTTCGCGAGGAGCTGGTTGTAGAAATCCAGACCCCAGCGGGCCGCGAGCTGCGACTCGATGGCGCGGGCCGCGGTGCGGCCGAGCGTCGAGAACAGGACTGAAGGCGGCGCGTTGAGCGCGCCCAGGGTGGCGGTGACCGCATCCTTGATCTCGGCATTGCCCCCGGCATAGCCGACGAGCATGCGGGCCAGCGGACCGACTTCCATGGCGTGGCCCTTCCAGCGCGGCGTCTTGAGCCAGCTGTACTTGGCATCGGTGTCGAGATTGGCGTAGGGCGGCTTGGGCCCGGAATACTTGAGCTTTGTCTCGCCCTTCCACGGGTGCAGGCCGGCGGCCGCGCCCTCGTATTCGTACCACGAGTGGTCGATGAATTCCTGAATGCCCGTGTCGTCGCGCGGGTCCACCGGGTGCACGGTGCTGAGGTCGCGGCCGAGAATCGCGCCGCGCTGGAACTTGTAGCTGCTGATGTCGGAGAAGCCGTTGGTCGGCAGGTCGCCGTAGCAGAGGTAATTGTCCAGGCCGCCGCCGATGCCCGCCCAGTCCAGATAGAACGGGGCGACCGCGAGGACGTCGGGAATGTAAACCTGCTCGATGAACTGCTGGCCCTGCTTGAGCAGATCGCCCACCATCGCGAGGCGCTCGGCGTTGATCGCATTCGCCTCGTTGATGTTGATCGAGCACGGCATGCCGCCGACCAGGTAGTTCGGGTGCGGGTTCTTGCCGCCGAAGATGGTGTGGACCTTGACGATCTCCTTCTGCCACTCGAGCGCCTCGAGGTAGTGCGCGACCGCCATGAGGTTGGCCTCGGGCGGGAGCTTGTACGCGGGATGGCCCCAGTAGCCGTTGGCGAAGATGCCCAGCTGGCCGCTCTCGACGAACTTCGTCAGGCGTTTCTGGATATCCGAGAAATAGCCCGGCGAACTCTTGGGCCAGTGCGAGATGCTTTGCGCGAGCGTCGACGTGGCCGCGGGATTGGCCTTCAGCGCGCTGACCACATCCACCCAGTCAAGGGCGTGGAGGTGGTAGAAGTGCACGACATGGTCCTGCATGTACTGCGCGCAGAACATGATGTTCCGGATCAGCTCGGCGTTGGGCGGGACCTGGACCTGAATGGCGTCCTCCACCGCGCGCACGGAGGCCAGCGCGTGCACGGTGGTGCAGACGCCGCAGACGCGCTCGCAGAACGCCCAGGCGTCGCGCGGGTCGCGACCCTTGAGGATGATCTCCAAGCCGCGCACCATCGTGCCGGCGCTCCAGGCGTCAACGATCTTGCCGTCCTTGATTTCGGCCTCGATCCGGAGATGGCCTTCGATGCGGGTGACTGGATCAACTACAATGCGGGTGCTCATGGGGCTGGGGGGTAGAAGTTAGATGGAATGGTCGTCGGTCACGGCGGTGTCGGCTTTTTCCGCCTTCTCGGCGTTTTCGCCGGTCTGTTCGCCGATCTCGTTGCGCTTGCGGAAGTTCGTCATGACCGCGTGTGCGGCCACCCCCACCGCCGCGGCGCCGAGGGCGACTTTGCCCAGCGTGTCGGCCGTGGCCTCGACGCCGAAGCCCGGGAAGTTGGGCAGGCGCTCGTAGAACGGACCCTTGTCCCAGAAGTTTTCCTCGGAGCAGCCGATGCACGGGTGACCCGACTGGATTGGGAAGCTGACGCCGCCGTTCCAGCGGATCGTTCCGCAGGAGTTGTAGGTCGTGGGGCCCTTGCAGCCGACCTTGTAGAGGCAATAGCCCTTCCGCGCATTCTCGTCGTCGAAGCTCTCGACAAAGAGACCGGCGTCGAAGTTCGGGCGGCGGTAGCACGTGTCGTGGACCCGGCGGGAGTAGAAGGCCTTCGGGCGGCCGAGATTGTCCAGCTCCGGGATGGCATCGAAGGCCAGCAGGTGCACCAGCACGCCGGCCATGACCTCCGCGATCGGGGGGCAGCCCTGGACGTTGATGATCGGCTTGCCGGCGATGACTTTCTTGATCGGCATCGCCTGCGTCGGATTGGGTTTCGCGGCCTGCACGCAGCCGGAACAGGCGCAGTTGCCCCAGGCGATGATCGCCTTGGCATGCTCCGCCACTTCCTCGGCGATGCTCTTGGCCGACTTGCCGCCGATGCAGCAATAGACGCCGTCCTCGGCGAGCGGCACCGAGCCCTCGATGCAGAGGAGGTATTCGCCCTTGTACTTCGCGATCACATCCTGGAGCGACTGCTCGGCCTGGTGGCCCGAGGCCGCCATCAGCGTCTCCGTGTAGTCCAGCGAGATCTTGTCGAGGAGGATGTCGGCGACGATCGGGTGCGAGCTGCGCAGGAAGGACTCGCTGCAGCAGGTGCACTCCTGAAAATGGAGCCAGATCACCGGGATGCGCTTCTTGGTCTCGAGGGCCTTGACCACCTGGTCGACACCGGCACCTTGCACGCCGATGCACGCGCCAATCCAGGCGCAGAAGCCGAGGAATTCCCGGCGCGACACGCCGCGGGCGATGACTTGGTCGTAGATCGTCTGTTCCTTGGGGAGGGTTTCGAGTTCGAGGGACATGGGAGGGAAGGTGCGAATGCGGCCAGAAACGGGCACGCAGCGCGGGGGGAGGAGGGTTACAACACAGGGTTCGGGGTTGGGCCACAGTACCGAAACCGGCGGCGCGCTGTTGTGCGTCACTTGGCAAAAACTGAGCGTATCTTGCGAATCCGACCCCACACGCTGGACGCCAAGGATTGCACTGTGCATCTATTGGCCTTATGCACGAGGTCGGCATCATGCAGTCGGCGTTGGACGCCATCCGGCAGCAGGCCGTGAACCACGGCGCCACGCGCGTTTCGCGGATCGTGCTGCGCATCGGCACCCTGGCCGGGGTCGACCAGGAAGCCCTGCGTTTCGCCTACGAGGCCCTGACGCCGGGCAGCCTGGCCGACGGCGCCGTGCTCGAAATCGAATCCGTGCCGGCCCGCGCCTATTGCGCCTCCTGTCACACCGAATTCGGCGCCGGCCGCGGCTTCATTTTCGAATGCCCGCAATGTCACGCATTCTCCGGCGAGATCCGCGCCGGCCGCGAACTGGGCATCGCCCGCCTGGAATTTCCGTAACCCATCATGAACTCCCCCGCCCCCCTCCCCGCCACGCCTGAGTCCGCCCCGGATTATCGCATCCATGCGCTCACCGGCGCGGCCACCGGCTCCACCCGCGACCTCTCCGGACCGCTGTCCGCCGAGATCAACGCCGCCTTCGCCGCCAGCCCCGACGGCGAGATCGCCGTGCGCTCCGTCGACGTGAACATTCCGCTCCTCGAGAAGAACGACATCCTCGCCGAGCGGAACCGCGGCTACTTCCTCGGCCGCGGCCTCACCGCGCTCAACCTCGTGTCCTCCCCCGGGGCCGGCAAAACCACCTTGCTCGAGCGCACCCTCGACGAGTTCGGCCGGCAGAACCGCTGCGCCGTGCTCGTCGGCGACCTTGAGACCGACAACGACGGCATCCGCCTCAGCCGGCCCCACGCCCCCGTCGCGCAGATCACCACCGGCACGGTCTGCCACCTCGACGCCGGCATGATCGCCCGCGCCGCGCAGTCCATCGACCTCGACGGCGTGCGCATCCTTTTCATCGAGAATGTCGGCAACCTCGTCTGTCCCGCCTCGTTCGACCTCGGCGAGCAGGTGCGCGTCGTGCTGCTCTCCACCACCGAGGGCGAGGACAAGCCCCTCAAGTACCCGCCGATCTTCAAGTCCGCCAACCTCGTTCTCCTGACCAAGGTGGACGTGGCGGACGTGCTCGGCTTCAAGCGCGACGTCGCGGTCGAGAACATCCGCCGCATCGCCCCCCAGGCCCAGATCATCCAGCTCTCCGCCCGCACCGGCGAGGGCATGGCGGAATGGTACGCCTTCCTGCAGGCCCGCGCCGGCCGGCGCTGAGTTTCCCTTCACCCCATGCCCGCCACCCCGCCAGTCACCGACGTGCTGATCCGCGTCCGCGGCACGGTGCAGGGCGTGGGCTACCGGCCGTTCGTCCACCGCACCGCCACGCACCTCGGCCTCGCCGGCTGGGTGCGCAATGACGCCGAGGGCGTGCTCATTCGCGCCGCCGGTGACGCCCGCCACGTCGCGGCGCTCGAGGAGGCCCTCGTGCATGCCGCCCCGGATGCCGCGGTCGTCACCGCGCTGGACGAATTGGAGCCCGGTCCCGCCGACGCCCCCGTGGGCGCGCGGTTCGCCATCGCACTCAGCGGTCCCGGCGGGGAAATCACCACCGCCATCCCGCCCGATCTCGCCCTGTGTGACGACTGCCGCCGCGAACTCCTCGATCCCGCCAACCGGCGCCACCGCTATCCGTTCATCAACTGCACGCAGTGTGGCCCGCGCTACTCCCTCATCGAGCGCCTGCCCTACGACCGTCCGCACACCACCATGCGCGCATTCCGCCAATGCCCGGACTGCCAGCGCGAATACGACGATCCCGCCAGTCGGCGCTTCCACGCCGAGCCCAACGCGTGCCCGGTTTGCGGACCCCATCTCAGCCTCACGGACGCCAACGGCGGGGTGAAGGCCGAGCGCGAGGCCGCGCTCCGCACCACGGGTGAATTTCTCAGCGGCGGAGCGATCCTGGCGGTCAAGGGCGTGGGCGGCTACCATTTCATGTGCGACGCGACCAACGGGCCGGCCATAACCGCGCTTCGTGCGCGCAAGCACCGCGATGAAAAGCCGCTGGCCGTGATGTTCCGCGACCTCGACCAGCTCCGCCACTTTGCCACGGTCTCAGCCGCCGCCGCCAATCTCCTCCGGTCGCCGGCCGCCCCTATCGTGCTCGTGCCGCGCCGCACCGACACCAAGCACGCCGCTCTCGCCGCCGGCATCGCCCCGGGCAATCCCTGGATCGGCGCGCTCCTGCCGTCCAACCCGCTGCACGTGCTGCTGCTCGAGTCGGTCAATTTTCCCCTCGTCGCCACGAGTGCCAACTTGTCCGAGGAGCCGCTGTGCACCGATCCCGCCGAGGCCCACCGGCGGCTCGCGGGAATCGCGGACCTGTTTCTCGATCATGACCGGTCCATCGCGCGGGCGGTGGATGATTCAGTGGTCCGGCTCGCCGATCACCACGCCCCCATCCTGCTGCGGCGCGCGCGCGGCTACGCCCCCACACCGCTGGCGCTGCCCGGCCGGCTGGCGGCCCCGGTGCTCTGCGTCGGCGGCCAGATGAAGAACACCATCGCCGTGGCCGCAGGCACCTCGGTCGTGCTCAGTCCCCACCTCGGCGACCTGGAGGGGGTCGCGACCCACCGGCTGTTCGAGCAGACGATCACCACCCTCGGTGAACTGCAGGGCGCGCACTTCGCCGCCGTGGTTCACGACCAGCACCCCGACTACGCGTCCACCCACTACGCCGAACGCACCGGCCTGCCACGCCTCGCGGTGCAGCACCACCTCGCGCACGTGCTCGCCTGCCTGCTGGAACACGGCCAGCCCGCCCATGACGTCCTCGGCATTGCGTGGGATGGCACGGGTCATGGTCCCGACGGCACCGTGTGGGGCGGCGAATTCCTGCTGCTCCAAAACAACCAGGCCGAGCGCTTCGCCCGGCTGCGTCCCTTCCGTCTGCCCGGCAGCGGCGCCGCCGTCCGCGACGCGCGGCGCGTGGCGCTGGGCCTGGCGCACGAACTGAATCTCCTCCCGGACGTGGCCGCGCACCTGCACTGCGGCGAGCGCGAGACGGCGCTCTTCGGCACCATGCTCGCCCAGCAACTCAACTCCCCGCTGTGCTCGAGCGCGGGCCGGCTGTTCGATGCCTTTGGCGCCCTGCTCGGCCTGGGTCAGAACAACGCCTTCGAGGGTCAGGTGCCCCTCGCCGTCGAGGCCGCCGCCACCACCGCCGCGCCCTCGGACGAGGCGCTGCCTTTCCCCGTCATCCCGTCCGCCACGCGCGGCGCCCGGCTCGAGGTCGACTGGGGCCTCGCCGTCAGCCAGCTCCTGCACCCGTACCACAACGCGGCCGCCAATGCCGCGGCCCTGCACCGCGGCCTGGTCCGCGCCATGGTGGACGTCGCACGACAGGCCGGCGCCGGCACCGTCGTGCTCACCGGCGGTTGCTTCCAGAACGCCCTGCTCCACTCCCTCGCGTCCGCGGCCCTCACCGCGGCCGGTTTCCGCGTGCTAGTCCACCAGCGCCTGTCCCCCAACGACAATTCCATCGCCGCCGGCCAGGCCCTCGCGGCCCTCTGGCAACTGTCTTCCGTTTCACTTCCCTCGTAACCCCCGCAACCCGTCCCCACCATGTGCCTCGCCGTTCCCGGTAAAATTCTCGAAATCTTGGGTGACGATCCCCTGCTCCGCGCCGCCAAGGTCAGCTTCGCCGGCGTCATCAAGCTCGTCAGCCTCACCTGCACCCCCGAGGCCCGCCTCGGCGACTTCGTCCTCGTTCACGTCGGTGTCGCCATCAGCGTCATCGACCCGCAGGAGGCCGAGGAAACCTACCGCTACCTCCGGGCCATGGGCGAGCTCGACGGCCTGGACATCCCCCCTTCCCCGCCACCGGACGAAGCCAAACGCATCGTCCTCAGCACCCGCCCGTCATGAAATACGTCGACGAATACCGCGACGCCGCCCTCGTCCACCAGCTGGCCGCAGCGATTGCGCGCACGGTGACGAAGCCGTGGACACTCATGGAAATCTGCGGCGGCCAGACGCACGCCATCGTCAAGTTCGGCCTCGATGACCTGCTGCCCAAGCTCGTCACGCTCGTCCACGGCCCGGGCTGCCCGGTCTGCGTCACCAGCGCCGACCTGATTGACCAGGCCGTCGAGCTCGCGCTGCACCATGGCGCGATCCTGTGTTCGTTTGGCGACATGCTGCGCGTGCCGGGCAATGGCGTGGACCTCCTCACCTCCAAGGCCCGCGGCGCTGACGTCCGGATCGTGTACTCGCCGCTCGATGCGGTGACCCTCGCCAAGGAAAACCCCACCAAGCAGGTCGTGTTCTTTGCCGTGGGCTTCGAGACCACCGCGCCGGCCAACGCGCTGTCGGTCCTGCGCGCCGAGCGCGAGCAGGTGAAGAATTTTTCCATCCTGACGTCCCACGTCCTGGTGCCGCCGGCGATGCGCGCCATCCTCGGCTCCCCGGAAAACTGCGTGCAGGGCTTCCTCGCCGCCGGCCACGTGTGCGCCATCATGGGTACCGCGGAGTATGGCCCGATCGCGCGCGAATTCGGCGCACCGATCATCATCACCGGCTTCGAGCCGGTGGACATCATGGAGGGCATCCTGCGCTGCGTACAGCAACTCGAGTCCGGCCGCGCCGAGATTGAAAACGCCTATTCGCGCGCCGTGCGCACCGCGGGGAACGCCCCCGCCCGCCAGATCGTCGAGCAGGTCTTCGAAGTCTGCGACCGCGACTGGCGTGGGCTCGGCGTCATCCCGCAAAGCGGCCTGGCCCTCCGCCCGGCCTACGCGGCCTACGATGCCGGCCGCCGCTTCCCGCTGGCCAAGGCGGGCGCCACGTGCGCCACGGAATGCATCAGCGGCGCCATCATGCGCGGCGTGAAAAAGCCCCATGACTGCCCCGCCTTCGGCACGCGCTGCAATCCCGAGCACCCGCTCGGCGCCCCCATGGTTTCCAGCGAAGGCGCCTGCGCCGCCTACTACCGTTACCGCCACCGGCTCGAGACGCCCGCCGCGGTCACCGTGGTCTGAGCCCGGAATCCCGGCCCGGCCTAGCAAATCCGCGGTAACTGCTCGCCACTCAGGCGGTCCACGATCCGCTCAGAGCCGATGATGCTCCGCTGCGTCACCTGCCCGGCCGGACCGGCCGTGACGCGGCCGATGATCACCGCGGATTGTTCCAGCGCCGACTTCTGGAGAATGCTCAACGCCCGCGTGGCCTGCGACTCGGGCAGCACGCACACAAACCGGCCTTCGTTGGCCACGTACAACGGGTCGAGCCCGAGGATTTCACACGCGCCCTGCACGAGCTCGGACACCGGGACGTTCGCAG
Organism: uncultured Opitutia bacterium; assembly: GCA_903839035.1. GTDB lineage: Bacteria > Verrucomicrobiota > Verrucomicrobiia > Opitutales > Opitutaceae > Opi-474. The sequence goes on along the minus strand of CAIMAQ010000107.1, from coordinate 17,389 downwards.
TGTCCATCTCGATGCCCACATGGGCTGTCTCCGCCAGCTCGACCAGCGCCGTCGCGAGTCCGCCGCGGGTCAGGTCGCGCAGGCAATGGACTTCCAGGCCCGCGCCCAACAGGGCGTGCACCGGTGTCACCAGCGGCGCGCAATCGCTTTGGATTTCGCTTTCGAAACTCAGGCCCGCCCGGGTCGCCATGATGGCGATGCCGTGGCGGCCGATGTCACCGCTCAGGATCACGACATCCCCGGCGCGGATGGAAGAGGGCGCCACCACCAGTGGGGTTTCGATCACGCCCACCCCGGACGTGGTCACATAAAGTCCGTCACCCTTGCCGCGCTCCACGACCTTCGTGTCGCCGGTTACAATGCTCACCCCGGCCGCCTGGGCGGCGTCCCGCATCGACGCCACCACGCGCTCCAGCGTGGCGATGGGAAGCCCCTCCTCGAGGATGAAGCCGGCACTGAGCCAACGGGGCCGCGCCCCGCACATGCAGAGGTCGTTGACGGTGCCATTGACCGCCAGTTCACCGATGTCGCCACCGGGAAAAAACAGGGGACTGACCACGTGGGAGTCCGTCGTGAACGCCAGCCGGCAGCCCACCGGCGGCATCAACATCGCGCCGTCATGCTGGGAATCGAGCGCCGGGTTGCCGAAGGCCGGCCGGAAGACCCGGTCCAGCAGGTCCTGTGTCAGCCGGCCACCGCCGCCGTGTCCCACGGTGATCTCCGTCCGATGCGGTAAAGGCACGGGACATTGGAGTCCGGAGAGATCGGCGGAGGTGGCCATCGGGTGCTATTGCTAGCCCGCAACCGTCCAGGGCGGCGTTGGCGCAGCCGAAACCGGGGGAATCGGCGACACCTTCCGGGCGACCTGGGGGTAAGGGTTCATCATGGAACAGGGGAATCTGACGGGTAACATCATCGCAGGATTCCGGGTCTCCGGCCCAGCAGCGCTTGCGAATCATCACGCAGATCTTGGCGGAATCGCCGTTTTCCCGGCTGGACTCGTCCGGGATCACCGCAAGAAATGCACAGCCTCCAGCAACCGGGGCGTGGCCGGATTGCCGGGCGTCTGCTATTCTCAGCCAACCTCCTACCACTTTGATCACCGTCGATTTAGACCTCGTCCGGAAATACGATATCTCGGCCCCGCGCTACACCTCCTATCCCACGGCGGTGGAGTTCAAGGACTTCCCCACGCCCGACCCGCTGCTGGCGCACCTAGACCGGGCGAACGTGGACGCCACCGTGCCGCTTTCGCTCTATTTCCACCTGCCGTTCTGCGAGACGCTCTGCTGGTTCTGCGGCTGCACGACGGTGATCAGCACCAACCACAAGCTGCCGGACACCTACCTCGACTACCTCGAGAAGGAGGTCGAGCTCATGGCCAAGCGCGTGCATCCGGGCCGCCAGGTGGTCCAGCTCCACTACGGCGGCGGCACCCCCACCTTTTTCCAGGCCCCGCAGCTCGCCCGCCTCGCGGCGATCACCCGGAAACACTTCCAACTGGCCCCCGACGCCGAGCTGAGCGTGGAGATTGACCCCCGCCGGCTGAGCCGGGAACAGGTGGTCGCCCTGCGCGAGAGCGGCTTCACCCGCGCCTCCCTCGGCGTGCAGGACTTCAATCCCCAGGTGCAGGTCGCGGTCCACCGCATCCAGCCGCGCGCCATGACCGAGCAGGCCATCCGCTGGCTGCGCGAAGAGGGGTTCACCTCCATCAACATCGACCTGATCTACGGCCTGCCCTACCAGACCGTCGAATCCTTCACCGACACGCTCCGCCAGGTGCTGGAGATCCAGCCCGACCGCCTCGCCGTGTTCAGCTACGCGCACGTGCCGTGGATGAAACCCGCGCAAAAGCTCCTCGAGCGCGAGGCGGCGCTGCCGTCCCCGGAGACCAAGATGGCCATGCTCAAGGTCATCACGGAGACGCTCACCCGCAGCGGCTACGTCTACATCGGGATGGACCATTTCGCCCGCGAGACCGACGAACTCGCCGTCGCGCAGGCCGCGCGCACGCTGCAGCGCAATTTCCAGGGCTACAGCACCAAGGCCGGTGTGGAAATCCTCGCGCTCGGCATCTCCGCGATTTCCCAGACGCCGCACAGCTACCGCCAGAATCACAAGACCCTCGAGCCCTACTACGCCGCCCTCGACCGCGGCGAGCTGCCAGCCATCCGCGGCGTGGAGCTCAGCGACGAGGACACCCATCGCCGTGAGATCATCATGCGCGTGATGTGCCACCTGACCCTGGATTACGCCCAGCTTTCCCGGGAGTTCGGCTGCAATTTCGCCGAAAAGTACGCCAAGGAGATTGCCCGGCTCGCGCCCCTCGCGGCCGACGGGCTCGTCAAACTCTCACCCGGCGGCCTGCAGGTCACGGACCTCGGCCGGCTGTTCCTGCGCAACATCGCCGTCTGCTTCGACGCGTACTACGCCCCCGAGTCCAAGCGCCACTCGCGCACGGTCTGAGCCGTCCCGCCCCGCCGCCGTTTCGCCGTCGCTCCGCCCCGCCGCGCGCCCAACGCAGGAACCCCGCGCCCCGCGCCACCAGGCCGACGGCGCCCGCCCATCAGGCCAGCCCCATTCCCCCGTGTCGTTTTCACTTAATACGTGAAAACGACGCCCAACCGGTGGCCGTGAGTCCATCCCGTCATTTTCACATAATAAGTGAAAACGACCCAGGGTCGATGGCGCGCGGCGCTCCGCGTCATTTTCATCTATTAAGTGAAAACGACGCGGGGTGAAAAACGACTTTGGACCGGGGTTTGAGCCGAGGGCCCGCGGTTCAGCGCGGCTTGGTCACGTAATCCGTGACCAAGATTTTCAACCGATCGCGGACCGGAAGCTCCGCCAGCGCGGGAGCGGCAGGCCGGTCACCGCGATGAAGGCCAGCTGGCTGGCGACAAAGGCCAGCAGCCACCAGAACGCCGCGTCGATGAAGCCGTAGCTGTGCAGGCCCACGCCGAGCATGTTGACGCCAAACCAGCTCCAGGCCGTCACGATGTTGCCGAAGATCGCCAGCGCCATCAGGCCGCGCGCCTTGATCAGGCCGCCCCAGCGGGCATGCAGGATGAGCGCGTTCCACAGGACGATGATCAGCGCGCCGTTCTCCTTCGGGTCCCAGCCCCAGAAGCGGCCCCAGGACTGGTCCGCCCAGATGCCGCCCAGCACCGTGCCGACAAAGCTCAGCACCGTGGCGAAGCAGACCACGCCGTACACCATGCGGTTCAGCGAATCCGCCGTCGCGGCATCGAGCGAGCGCGTGAAGACGCCGCGGATGACGTAAATCAGGGCGAGGAAGCCCGCGAGGAACGTCGCCGAGTAGCCAAGCGTCACGGTGACGACATGCGTCGCCAGCCAGAAGTTCGAATCGAGCACGGCGCGCATCATCTCGAGCGTGTCGCCGCCGAGCGCCAGGTGGTGGGCAATCAGCAGCGTGGCAAAACCGATCAGCCCCGCGGCCACGCTGCCGATCGCATTGCGGTAGGTGACCTCCAGCAGGAGGCACAACGCGACCGCGGCCCAGCCGATGAACAGGGCCGACGAATAAAGGTTGGTCACCGGCGGGCGGCCCTCGAGCCACATGCGGGTCACGATGCCGGCAGTGGTCAGCACCCACGCGAGCCCGGTCAGCCAGAGCGCCGCGCGGCCCAGCGCCTCGGGCCACTTGAGCCAGGAGAAGACCGCCAGGAGAAAGGCAAACACGTACAGGATCGTGCTGGTGTAGAACGGCTGCGCGGCGTTGAAGCGCGCCTCGAGGTCCACCTTGGCCAGAAAGCCGGGAATCTCCGGCTCCAGGCTGGTGCGATACTCGTGCACGAGGCTGTTGAATTTCGCCGGCTGCTGGTCCCGCCAGGCGAGGCCCAGCGCGACATAGGTGGCCGACGCGCCGTCAAGCCGGCCGTGTTCCAGGCTTTGATGCAACGCGGCGCCGAGATTCATCCAGCCCTTCGGGTCCGTCTTGCCCGTCGCAGGGGGAATCGGGCGGAGATAAGCGAGGCTCTCCAAACTGGAGAAGGTGTTGCTCAGCTCGAGCAGGGCCGCGGCGGCCGCCGCATCATGGGGCTGCCCCGCCTGCTTGGCCTTGACCGCCGCCCATCCTGCCGGCGCGGTTTCGTTGAAATGGGCCAGATGGCCAAGGAAGTCGTCCACGCCTGGCGCAACCACGCTGTCGCCGAGGCTCTCGTACAAGACGATGTTGTCGCGCAGCTGGATCACACCCCGTTGGAAGGAATTGCGCAGGGCGGACTCGACCGAGTCAGCCATCTTCGACTGGCGGTCGAGTTCGGGCAGACCCTTCAGCAGCTGGTTGAACGTGAAGCGCAGCTCGGGCGTACCGTCCTCGAGCGTTAGGTTGAACAAAGAGAGCACGTCCGGGTGGACGATTTTGAACACCGGGTAGGCGTTCGCCTGCGCGGGACGGTACAGGACGTCGAGGAGCCACTCCTCCGGGCTGACCGAGCGGCCGTCGGCGGCTTTGACGCGCTGGCGGGCCTGGAGGACCATCAGCGACGTGCGGGCCACGGTGTCGAGCGGCTTGATGCGGCCGTTGACGAGCGTCGGCAGCCGGCCAAAGCCGGCGAGGTCGTACACGCCCCCGGCCCGCGGCGGAAACAGCGAGAACAGCACGGCCAGGGCTGCCACGCCCAGCGTGATCCAGGGAAAGAGCCGCGCCGCCGTCCAGGGAACCTTCACTTTCGGAGCGGACGCGGCCGGTTGGGGCGCACGGGCGCCCGCCGCGAGGGCGCGGCGCTTGCCGATGAAGCCGACCAGGTGCAGGCCAAACTGGAGGATCAGGCCGAGGGTCATCACCCCGCAGGCAATGTACGGGATCAGCCAGCTCGGGTTGCGCACCACCTGGAGCACGGTGGTCATGTCGTTGTTCTGAAAGCCCGCCTGATAGAACGTGAGCCCGGCGTAGCGCAGCGGGTTGTTCATGTAGATCAGCACGTCGCGGTCGTCGCGCCCGTCGGGCGTCGTGAGGCGGAGGCGGCTGGAGAAATTCTTCGGGATGTCGGTGCCCGCGTACTTGTCGTGGCTGAACTTCAGCAGCGTGAGCGAGTACGGCTGGTAATGCCGCGCAAACCGCAGCGCGATCTTCCAGCTGCGGCCGCCCGCGGTGAAATGCTGCGGGTCGTCGAGGAACGGCGACACGAGCCAGGTGCCGATGACGCCCTCCGGGCCGGTCAGCTCGACGTAGGCCGCCGGGATGTTGCGCTCGTCCTGCTTGTAGGTGAGCGGTTGCAGCGTCGCGAGGATCTGCGGGCCGACGCCCTGCGTCGCGGTGGTGTCAGCGGTGGTCGCCGGCGGGAGGCCCATCTGCAGGGTGGCGTTGGGCAGATAGGTTTTCACCGCGACGCGGAAAGGCAGCCGCGGGTGCTGGATCGGGGTCTGGTGCACCAGCCGGTCCTCGGGAATCGCGATGACCTCGTCGTACTTGGGGTCGGTGATGTCCGTGATCGCCAGCTCGACGTTGCGGTAGCTCTCGGAAAAATTCTTCGTCTGCCCCTGGTCCAGGCGCAGCTGGTACTCGTCCTGCATGAGCCCGGTGAGGAGCTGGCCAATGAGGAGGAGGATGAGCCCGGCGTGGACGAGCCAGATGCCGATTTTTCGCCAGCTGAACTTGAAGCGGTAGAAGTGCGCCGCGAGGAGGTTCAGCAGCAGCAGGCCGCCGATGGTGTAGCCGCCGGGAAAGATCGCGAGCGACATGTTCCCCGTCTTCCAGAACACCACGAAGGTGTTGAAGTACTTCTGCTGCACCACCCAGATGCCGAGGTTCACCTGGTCCAGCGTGGCGACCAGGACGAGGATGATGGAGAACAGGATCAGAACGACCGTCAGCTTGAGCGAGACGATCAGGTCGCGGGCATCGCGAAGGAGGGTGGCGAGGTTCTTCATGATGGTCAGGGAGCCTGCAGGGAGCGTACAAATTCGAGGAAGGCGGCCTGTTCCTTGGCCACCACCGGCGGCGGGCCAGTGAACTTGAAGAACCAGTTCGCGCCATCGTGCGGGACGATCGCGCCGAGCAGGCGCACCGGCTTGCCGGCGGGGCCGCCGGTGAGATCCACCAACGTCACGGCGAGGCCGTGGACGGTTTCGCGGGTGATCGCTCCCGCGAGCTCAGCCTCACCCAGCGGCGGCAGCGACAGCTGGCCGCGCCAGCGGTTGATGTTCGCCAGTTCGCCCCCGACGGCGCCGGGGAAAGCCGTCACGGAAAGCTCGGCCAACGTCCCGGCGTCGCCCAGGGCCACAAACGTGGCCTTGCGCATGCCGGAGGCGGGCTTGCTCTGCCAATGGGCGGGAGCCACCCACTTGAGACCGGGACCGCCAGCCGTGGGAACGGCGGAACTGGCCATGTCGGATACCGGCGGGGTTGAACCCGTCGGAACGGAAGCGTCGACGGCCAGAGTCGGCGCGGCCTTTACCGAGCGGAGCAGCTCGAGGTAGGCGGGCTTTTCCTGCGCGACCAGCGCCGCGGGACCGGTGAGCTTAAAAAACCACGTGGAGCCGTCGTAGGGCACCAAGGCGCCCAGCATGCGGACCGGTTGCTCCGGCGTGCCACCAAGCAGGTCGACATACTCGATCTTCAGGCCATTGGCCTCGAGGGGCGTCAGGGCCCCCGACAACTCGGAGTCCGCAATCGGGGCCAGCCCCACCTGGCCGCGCCAGCGGTTCACATTCGCCAGGTCGCCGCCGACGTCACCGGGGAAGGCCGTGATCGCCAGGTCGCCGCCGGTGCCCTCTTCGCCCACGGTGTAGCTGCCTTTGCGCATGGACGAATTCTGCTTCTTCTTCCACGACGCGGGGGCGGTCCAAACCAGCGCGGTGCCGGGCCGGGAGGTCAAAAACGGTGCGTTGTGGTCGGCGCCCGGGGCCCCGGCTGGCGGCATGGCCGTCGCGGCGGGACCGGCGGCGGGCGCCGGGGCATCCGACTCCTTGGCAATGCGATAGTCCTCGATCTTGCCCTCGCGACAGGCCCCCGCGGCGAGCGGAAGGGCAAGGAGCAGGGTCCGGAGCAGGCCGGATGAACGGGCGGTGAGACCCGATATTGAGGCGCGCCGAGGCAAAACGTGGGACCGGGGCAGGGAGAATTGGAACCGTGACATGGTGCGGTTAACAGTATGACCTAAGTCAGTCCGGACGACTGCGCATTTCTTGCGCAGCTGTGCCCACTCCTTGCGAAAAATCCTCAAAAAGCGAGTCCGCACCCCGGGCTCCACGAAAATCCAGCCCGGCCGATGAATTCCCCTAATCTCCTGTGCAAGCTTTGCGTGAAGCTCCGCAAGCGATGCGCAGCCGCTGGGTCCCAATTGTGCTAAGGTTTCTCCACAACGAAACGTCCGGTGCCATGCGACCGGCTGATTTCAGCTAAAAAATATCAACTCACTCATCATGAAAACCAGCTCCAAAATCACGGCGCTCAGCCTCCTTTTCCTCCTCGGCTCCGCCCTTGGCTATGCCGCTCCCGCCTCTGAAAACTGGGAAAACCTCTGCACGAAGTGCCACGGCGCCGACGGCAAGGGCCTGACCAAGGTCGGCAAGAAACTTTCGCTGAAGGACTACACGGATGCCAAGGTGCAGGCCGACCTGAAGGACGAGGACATGGCCAAGGTCATTGTCGACGGCTACAAGGACAAGACCGGCAAGGAGAAGATGAAGGCCTACTCGGATCTCACGCCCGCCGAGGTCAAGGACCTCGTCGCCTACATCCGGAAGTTCAAGGCCTGATCCTTTCCGCCCGTTTTTCGACCGACCCCGCCGACGCATCCCGTCGGCGGGTTTCCCGTCCACCCGTCTCCCCCTCCCTGTCCTGCACTGATCCCCTTTCGCCATGTCCGAATCCACGCCTCCGGCGAATTCCTCGCCGACCTCCCGCTCCCTCTTCAATAACTGGATCAGCGCCATCGGCGGCGTGGTGGCCATCGGTGCGCTGTTTTCGTTCGCGCTGCTCGTGTGGATGGATTTCACGCAGGGGGACAAAAATCCCTACCTGGGCATCTTCACGTACATCGTCGCGCCCGGGTTCCTGATCACGGGCCTCGTGATGGTGTTCTTCGGCGCGTGGGCGCAGCGCCGCTGGATGATCAAGCACGCTGCGACCATGCCCGACAAGTGGCGGCTGAATTTCTCCAATCCCGCGCAGCGCCGCAGCCTGATCCTGTTTGTGATCGGCGCCATCGGCTTCGTCATGCTCAGCGCCTTCGGCAGTTACCAGACCTACCATTACTCCGAGTCGGTCCAGTTCTGCGGCCAGGTCTGCCACCGCGCCATGAACCCCGAGTTCGTCGCCTACCAGCGCGGCGCCCATGCCCGGGTGGACTGCGTGGACTGCCACATCGGCTCCGGGGCGGAATGGTTCATCAAGGCGAAGATCAACGGCACCCACCAGCTCATCGCCTACACGCTGAACAACTACGGCCGCCCCATCGGCACCCCGCTCAAGAACCTCCGGCCCGCCCAGGACATCTGCGAAAAATGCCACTGGCCCGAGAAATTCCACGGCAACATTGATGTCAGCTTCTCCCATTTCCTGTCCGACCGCGCCAACACCCCCTACAGTGTGCGCCTGCTGCTGCGGGTGAACACCACCAGCCCCGGCGCCCCCGCCGGCGGCATCCACTGGCATGTGAACCAGAACGCCAAGGTCGAATACTACGCCACCGACGACAAGCGGCAGGAGATTCCGTGGACGCGTGTGACCAACAAGACGGACGGCACCTCCCGGGTCTACCGCATGGAATCCTTCAAGGGCGAGCCGCCCGCCGGTTCCATCCGCACGATGGACTGCATGGACTGCCACAACCGTCCCGCCCACGTCTTCCCCACGGCCAACGACGCCATCGAGGCCGCCCTCACCGCCGGCACACTCCCGGCCAACCTCCCCAACCTCAAGCGCGAGGCGGTCAAGGCGATGCTGCAGCCCGACATCACCACCGGCCCGGAGGCCGCCCAGAAGATCGCCGACTACCTGCGTTCAAAGTACACCGGCGCCCCCAGCCTGCCCGCCGCCATCGCCGAGGTGCAGAAAATCTACGCCGTTTCCATCTTCCCGGAGCGGAAGGCCGACTGGCGGGTTTATCCCAACAACATCGGCCACAAGGACTGGCCCGGCTGCTTCCGCTGCCATGACGACAAGCACAAGACTTCCGCCGGCGAGGCGGTGCGCTCCTCGGATTGCTCCTCCTGCCATACCATCCTGGCGCAAGGCAAGGGATCGGAGTTCGAACTGCTCAACGCGCGAGGCCAGGCCTTCAAGCACCCGGGCGGCGAAGTTGATTCCGACCTGACCTGCTCGGACTGCCACAACGGCGGCATCCAGAAATAAGCGGAGCCGGGGCCGGCGCGCGCCAGACCAAGAAACGCGTGCGTTCGGCCAACCCCTGCGGAGCAGGGTCTGGGTAATGGGAGCATGCTCTGGCATTCTCCCATGAAAGTTTTCTCCCGGTTTTTCCTCTGGCCGGCCCTCGCCCTGCTCACTCCATTCGTCTCGGTCGCAACCACCACTCCGGCCGGTCCCGACCACGCCCTCGCAGGCCCCGCGCTCACGCCGCCCGCCGTCGCCAACTCCGAGTGCCTCGACTGCCATGAGGCGGAGTTCAAGCCGCGCAAGAAGGGCGAGGCCGCCGGGTGGATCGGCGTGCGGTCCGAGCTCTTCGCCAAGTCCGTCCACGCCGGCGTGAATTGCGTGGATTGCCACGCCACACTCAAGGAGACGCCGCACGACTCGAAGCTCCCGCCCGCGCAATGCGCCTCCTGCCACGCGGGCGCCGTCGCCCAGTTTGCCACGAGTATCCACGGCGTGAGCCGCACCAACGGCCGCCCCGCCGCCGCCACCTGTGCCGCCTGCCACGGTGATGCCCACACGCTGCTGCCGGTGAAACACACCGACTCCCCGGTCGCGAAATTCAACCTGCTCGCGACCTGCGCGAAGTGCCACGAGGGCGACGCCTCCAAGCTGGGGCTGAAGAACAACGGCGCCGTCGCGCATTTCCGCGACAGCATCCACGGCCAGGGCCTCTACCAGATGGGCCTCAACGTCTCCCCGACCTGCAACGACTGCCACGGGGTGCATGACATCAAGTCGATCAAGGACCGCACCGCCCACACCAGCCGCGCCGCGCTGGCCCAGACCTGCGGTGCCTGCCACATCGGCGTCGAGAAGACCTTCGCCGCGAGCGTGCACGGCACGTTGCTGGAGAGGAACGGGCGCAAGAGCCCCGTCTGCACCGACTGCCACACCGCGCACGAGATCGAGCGGCCGGGCAACGCCCACTTCAAGGCCACCAGCGACGCCAAGTGCGGCGCCTGCCATGAGGAGCGCCTCGCCAACTACCGCGAGACCTACCACGGCAAGGCCATGTTCCTCGGCAAGACCAACTCGGCTGCCGAGGTCGCCGCCTGCTACGACTGCCACGGCCACCACGACATCTTCAAGCACACCGACGCCCGTTCCAAGCTCTCCGCGGCCCACATCGTTGGGACCTGCGCCAAGTGCCACGAGGGCGCCACCGCCTCGTTTGCCCAGTACCAGCCGCACGCCGATCCCACCGACGGCAAGCACTACGCCGCGCTTAACGCCGTGTACCTGGCGATGACGACGCTGCTGGTCAGCGTGTTCGCCTTCTTCGGCCTGCACACGCTGCTCTGGATCACGCGCTTCGCGATCACCTACTTCCGCAACCCCGCCGGCTTCCGGGCCGCGCGGCTCGCCGCCCATGCGGATGCCGAGACGTACCGCCGCTTCAACCCGTATGAGCGCTTCCTCCACATGCTCGTGGTCACGAGCTTCCTGATGCTCGTGCTGACCGGCATGCCGCTGAAGTTCTACTACACGGACTGGGCCCACACCCTGTTCAACATCCTCGGCGGACCCGAGGCCGCGCGCGTGCTGCATCACCTCGCCGCGATGGTGACGTTCCTCTACTTCGCCCTGCACATCACCAACGTGGTGCAAAGCCTGTGGCGGAACCGCCGCGCCCTGCATGATCCGGTCACCGGCAAGTTCTCCCTGCGCCAGGTGTGGGGCGGGGTCTTCGGCCCCGACTCCATGGTGCCGTCCCTGCAGGACGGGCGCGACTTCATCGCCCACGTGAAATGGTTCGTCGGCCGCGGCCCGAAGCCGTCGTGGGACCGCTGGACCTACTGGGAGCGCTTCGACTACCTCGCGGTGTTCTGGGGCGTCGCCATCATCGGCCTGTCCGGCTTGGTGCTCTGGTTCCCGCGCTTCTTCACGGCCTTCCTGCCGGGCTGGATGATCAACATCGCGGTCGTGATCCACTCCGATGAGGCCCTGCTGGCCGCGGGCTTCATCTTCACCTTCCATTTCTTCAACACGCACTTCCGCTTCGACAAGTTCCCGATGGATACGGTGATCTTCTCCGGCCACATCTCGAAGACCGAGATGCTGTCGGAGCGCCGCCGGTGGTACGACCGCCTGGTCGCCAGCGGCCGGCTCGAGGAGCACCGCGTCCTGCACAGTGACTGGGCCACGCGGAAGACGCTCTACAAGACACTCGGCTTCATCTTCCTCGGGATCGGCGTGCTGATCCTCGGACTGATGGTCTACGCGCTCCTGTCGCGGCTCGGCCACTAGGCTGCCTGCCTCACCCGCCATGTCCGCCTGGCCGCTCATCGACTCGGCCCTCATCCGCCTCTTCCGGTTCCGCACCCGCGGCTTCCTGAAGATGGTGGATGCGACCGGGCAGGTGCCGCGGCCTCCCCCTATCGGCGAGTGCTACCTGTACGTCCACATTCCCTTCTGCGCCTCGCTGTGCCCGTTCTGCTCCTTTCACCGCGTGCAACACTGCCACGCCCAGGCCGTGCCGTATTTCGCCGCGCTGCGCGCCGAGATCCGGCTCTACCACGAGGCGGGTTACCGGTTCACCGGGGTATATTTCGGCGGCGGAACCCCGACCATCGAGCCGGAGGAGCTGCGGCAGACGATCGCGCTGGTGCGGGAGCTTTTCGGCGTCAAAGAAATCTCCGTTGAGACCAACCCGCACGAACTGCAGCCGCCCCTGCTCAACTTGCTGCGCGAGGCCGGCGTGACGCGGCTGTCCGTGGGCGTGCAGAGCTTCGACAACCAGCTCCTGCGCGACATGGAGCGCTACGAAAAATACGGCAGCGCCGAGGAAATCATCGCCCGCCTCAAGTTGGCTGCGGGTATGTTCCCAACGCTCAACGTGGACCTGATCTTCAATCAGCCGCACCAGTCCCTCGCCTCGCTGGAGCGCGACCTCGACCTCATCCGCGGACTCGGCGTGACCCAGGTCTCGTGCTATCCGTTGATGACGGCGCCCAGCGTGAAGCGCCGGATGACGACCGCGATGGGCGTGCCGGACACGCGGCGCCTGCGGCCGTACTTTGCCACGATCCTCCGGCGCCTCCAACCCGACTTCACCCCCACATCCGCCTGGTGCTTTACCCGGAAGGGCACCGCCGGCGACGAGTATATCGTCGCCGCCGAGAACTATGTCGGCGTCGGCAGCGGCGCCTTCAGCTATCTCGACGGGATCCTCTACGCCACGACGTTCTCGCTCGCCCACTATGCGACCCAGGTGGGACAAGGTTTGACCGGCATCACCGCCCGCCACCAGCTGAGTGCGGGCGATCAGATTCGTTACACCCTACTAGTCAGGATGTTCGGACTCGGTCTGGACCGGGAATGGGCCCGGGCCCGCTACGGATCACGGTTTTTCCGCACCGTTTGGGGCGAATTAGCCACCCTGCGCCTGCTTGGGGCGGCGCGTCGCACCGCCCGGGGTTGGCAACTGACCGAGCGGGGGATGTACTGGTTGATGTTGATGATGTCCGAGTTTTTTGGTTCCGTGAACACCTATCGCGACGCCATGCGTGAACGCATCTCCGGGGAGCTAGAAGCAGGGCTTAACCTGCGCAGTAACGTTCGCCCGCTATTAGTTGCAGCGAATCCGCAGAGCAATTCACGCGCATAAGTCGCCAAATCATGCGGCGATGGCCCTGCCCCATTCTGGCATATTGACACTGCTAAATCAGGCATTCACCGACCCCTCACCCCCTCGACCAACTGCAATTTTCACCCGTCATGACCATGAAAAACCGCTGGAGCAAAAACACCCTGATATTCGGAGGCACCATCATTTGGGGCCTGCTGCTAATTTCCTGCATCGGCGTTAATCGCGCCGTGCTCGCGCCGCCCAAGATCCCCGGCGCGCACTACGTCGGCACCAAGGAATGCGCCCAGTGCCATACCGACCAAACCGACCATTTCGCCACCGCGAGCCACGCCCGCCTGAATCTGGCCGACCCCAAGGTCGGTGAGACTGGCTGCGAGGCCTGTCACGGTCCCGGCAGCGTCCACGTCGCCGCTGGCGGCGGCAAGGGCTCGATCGTCAACCCAGGCAAGTCGCCTGAGGCCTGTTTTGCCTGCCACCTCGACAAGAAAGCCCAGTTCAGCCTGCCCAACACCCACCAGGTGCTGAACGGCAAGATGAGCTGCGCCGACTGCCATGAGGTCCACAAGGGCAATGCGATCGCCGGCACCGGCGTCGACCTCGAGGGCCAGAACGCCACCTGCACCAAGTGCCACACCGAACAGAAGGGTCCGTTCGTCTACGAGCACGGCGCAATGCGCGAGGGCTGCGTGGCCTGCCACAACCCCCACGGCTCCATCAACGCCAAGATGCTGGTCGCCCGCGACGCCAACCTCTGCCTGCGCTGCCACTTGGAAGCTTCCACGCCCGGCTCCAGCGGCGAGATCAACGCCAACGCCATCCGGCACACCACGGAGAATCATAACTCCCGCCTCATGCAGGGCACCTGCTGGAGCGCCGGCTGCCACGAGCAACCGCACGGTTCCAACGTCAGCTTCCACTTCCGCAACTGATCCAACCCGATCCCATCCCCGCCATGAAAGTTAACCTTTCCGACTTCATCCGTCCCGCCGGCATCCTTGCCGGTGGACTGCTGATCCTCACGGGATCCCCTGCGCTCGCCGCGGATCCCCTTCCTTCCGACGCCTTCCCTAATTTTGATAGCTATATCAAGATCAGCGGGCAGGCGGCGACCATCAGCGGCAACGAGGCCGCTTTTCAGAAACGCAACTCCCTGCCCAGCAATAGCGGCGTGGGCATTGAGGACATGCATTTCAGCAAGGATCTCTCCAAAACCGTCACCACGGTGGTCGACGGACGGGCCCTCACCGGCTCCGAGGATTACCTCCTGAGCTTGAACATCTCCAAAACCGACGTCGGCTCCTTTGAAGCCGGCTACAAGAGCTTCCGCACGTTCTACGACGGCGCCGGCGGCTTCTTCCCGACCAACAACCAGTGGCTGGCCCTCACCAACGAGGACCTGCACATCGACCGCTCGAAGTTCTGGGTCGAGGGCACCATTGCGCTGCCGAACGCCCCGGTCTTCAAGCTCCGCTACACGAATGAGCTCCGCGACGGTCGCAAGGACTCCACCATCTGGGGTGACACCGACAACACCGGCCTGCCCTTCACGGTGGCGCCGAATCCCATCAGCCAGGTCCGCAAATTCGCCCCGAGCTACCTTGAAGTGAACGAGCGCCACGAGCGCCTCGAGCTCTCGGCCAACTACAAGGTCAAGGACACCGATATCGAGGTCGTCCTGTTCGGGGACAGCACCGACAACTCGGACAACCGTTTTGTCACCCGCTTCCCCGGTGAGACCATTCCGTGGTCCATCGCCAGCCTGTCGAGCTCTCTGCAGCCGGCCGCCAAGGCCTTGGTTGCCTACACCAACTGGAACAACCAGGTGGTGATCGCGGAGAATGACGCGATGAAGACCAAGTCATCCGGTGTCACCGTGGCCACGAGCACCGTGGTCTCGAGCAAGCTGACCCTCAAGGTCAGCGGCAGCTACGAGCTGGTGAACACCGATATCGCCGGCGGCCGGCCGCTCATCACCACGACCCCGACGTCCACCGGCCCCGTGCTAGTCTCGACGGATAATTACTACGGCCTGAACGGTGGCACCAAGGTGAACGACTACGTCGCCAACATCGCCCTCGATTACGTGCCGGTCCCGTCCGTCTTCATCAAGCTGGCCTACCGGGTGCAGGAAGAATACATCAACGGCACCTCCAGCTACACCGTGATCGCGGCCTCAGGCACGCCCGCCGTGACCATCGCCAGCACGCCGCGCACCGGCTTTGCCGACGTCAACCAGACCGTGAAGACCCCCGTGCTGGAGCTTCGTTACACCGGCATCAAGGACCTCGCCCTCTACTTCAACGGCAGCCTGCGCAGCTTGGATGGGGATGAGCGCAACACGTCCTCCTACAACCCGCTCACGGCCACGAACGGCACGAACGCCACCAACAATGTCTCCGAGGATCATGGCAACTACACCCTCGGCGCCAACTGGCGGCAATCAGGCTTCCTCACGCTGCGGGGCGAGGTGTTCCACAAGGGCCACAAGGACAATACCCTCGGCTATGCCGTCACCGGCCCGACCGTCGGTGACTACTACCTGCTCGATTCGAAGTACACCGGGTTCAAGGTCACCGCCCTGGTCAAGCTCAGCGACGAGCTCAGCTTCACCACCCGCTTCATCACGCAAAAGGGCACCATGCAGGTCACCGGCTTCCTGCCGACGTTCCCGGCCTATGATTCGCTCGACGCCAAGAACTACATGATTAGCGAGTCCATCGACTGGACTCCGAACGCCCAGTTCTATGCGCAGCTGAACGTGACGGGGACCTTCCAGACCATCCAGACGTCCTACCCGCGCGCCGGGGTCACCCCGGCCACGTCCACCGTCAGTGCCTTCAACACGGACGGCATCGTGCAGAACTCCGACAACAACTACGTCACGGGCAGCCTGGTCGCGGGCTTCGTGGCCAGCAAAACCGATGACGTGCAGTTTCAGGTCAACTACTACCACGCCGACAACGGCGACGCCTATCTCGCTCCGATGACCATGCCCTACGGCGTGGCGGTTCGCGATTACTCGGTCACCGTCGGCGTGAAGCACCTGTTCTCGAGCACCCTCATCGGCAATGCCAAGGTCGGCTACTTCGAGAGCAAGAACGACACGTCGGGCGGGTTCGCCAACTATCACGGCCCGATCGGCTACGTCTCACTCGACAAGGCCTTCTAAAGGTCGGGTTGATCTCTCCTCACGGCTTCAGCCGCGGCACCTTCGGGTGCCGCGGCTTTTTGTTGTTCGAGCTGCGACCTTGGCTGGAGAGGTGGTGGGTGGCCCGTTGTGGGGCTCATTGTGGGTTGCGTGCTCGCACGCAACGTGGCGCGCCACCCACGTGGGAAGCCGCCGCACCCCGGATCATTTCCAACCTGAATCACCGACACCAAGAAATGCGCCGTTTCGGCCAAGCCAGCGGTAGCCGGTTTGCCCGTTTTAAACGAAAGTAAGGCCTGTAAGGTGCTCCCCCTGCGCCTTGCTCCGCCCCTCGGACCCACCCCAACCCGACTTGCGCTCCCCCGCGCCGCCCGATGCACGCCCCGCTTCCGGATCCGTCCGACGACCCCACCGCCCGGCGCCTCGCCCAGGTGGAACAGCGTCTCGCCCGTCTGGAAGCCCAACTCGGGCTCGCACCCGACAACGTACCGGACGCGGCTCCCGCGCTCACTGAGGTCACCCCCGCCGTTGCTCCGACCCCCGAACCGGCCGGGGAGGACCTCGAGTTTCAAGTCGGCCAGAACTGGTTTGCCCGGATCGGCATCATCGTGCTTGCGATCGGCGCCGGCTTCACCCTTTCCCTGCCGTTTGCGCGCCTGCCCGCCGCCGCCCCTTCGTTGATCGGTTACGCCCTGGCCATGGGATTTCTGCTCTTGGCGCGGAGCTGGCGTGACTCCTTCGCGCCGCTGGCCGGCCAGCTCCGGGGCGTGGCGATGGCCCTGCTCTTTTTTGCGACCCTGCGCCTCTACTTTTTCAGCCCGCGACCCGTGCTGGGAACCGACACGGCCCTCGGCCAGGCCGTGCTCGTACTGGCCGTGATTGCCAACCTGGTCATCGCCTGGCGCCGCCGGTGCCCGTGGCTGCTCGCGCTCGCCTTGTTCACCGGCTGCATCGCCACCCTCGCCGTCGGCTCGGCCGGGTTCGTCCTGCCCAGCCTCGTGGTGCTCGCCGTGCTCGTCGTGGGGCTCAGCTCCCGCGGCGGTTGGCCGATCCTCTGGGTCGCCGCCATCCCCGTCCTCCCGGTCACCGGTCTGGTCTGGGCCCTGAACGATCCATTTCTCGGCCATCCTTTCCAATGGGTCACCGTCCCGCCTGCCGCCCCCTTCCTCCTGCTGGTGGCCACGGCGATCCTCGGCACGGGACAGCTCTGGCGCCGCCCGGACACGCCGGATGAAAACATCCCCAACGCCGGCGCGCTGCTCAACTGTGCCCTCGGCTTCGGGCTGTTCCTCGTGCTCACGCTGC
Organism: uncultured Opitutia bacterium; assembly: GCA_903839035.1. Lineage (GTDB taxonomy): Bacteria > Verrucomicrobiota > Verrucomicrobiia > Opitutales > Opitutaceae > Opi-474. The sequence continues at coordinate 4 of CAIMAQ010000107.1, read as the reverse complement.
TCGC
>CAIMAQ010000106.1 GCA_903839035.1 uncultured Opitutia bacterium | reverse complement strand
TCAGCAGCAGGCGCGGCGGGTCGCCGGGGCCGGTGGGCGGGGCGCGGTGGATGCAGGGCGGGACGGCGCTGCCAGGCCAGTCGACGGCGATGCGCCAGAGATGGCCGAGGCCGAAGGCATAGGGACGCGCCCCCGGCAGCGGCGCGTAGTGCAGGTCATAGTGTTGGTCGCGCAGGAACGCGCGAAAACCGGCGTCGTCCGCGCCGCCGTATTCGCCGAGCAGCGCGGCCCGCGTGGCGGGATCTTCGACGCGCCGGAGGGCGTCCTCGTTGCGCAGGCCTTCCGAAGCCGGGCCGTGGTAGGTGCAGAGCCAGGTGGCGGACTCGACCGTCGCGCTGTCGGCGTGGAACGAATAGACATCGGTCGGCACGGCGGCGCGCGCGTCGTCGCGGGTGTAGCCGTGGATGCAGTTCAACTCGGGGGCCAGGTCTAGGGCGCGGAGCAGCGCCAGATCCGCGAGCATGCAGTCGCGCGCCGCCCGTCCGGCGGGCGTCAGCGGGAGGGCGTGGAGCCGGGTTTCGTCGAGTGACACGACGCCTTCACCGTCACCCAGCCGGGCCACGACCTCGCCAAAGTCCCCGGGCAGCGTCCGCGGCCAGCAGAGCGCATTCACGCCAGCAGTGAAGGAAGCGGCGGCCAGCTCTGCAAAACTGCCCACGGTCCGGGTGCGCGGGTGGCCGGGGGGCGGGTGGAATGCGGCCATGCGGGCGGCGTGACCGGCGGGAGTGGGCTCAGAGCCGCTTGCCCAGCACGTCGAACAGGTTGTTGAGGCGGGAGGAGTCGCGCTGGGTCTCGCCGAAGGAGAGCTTGCGGTACTCGGCCTTGATGGCGTCCACGATCAGGTCGTTGGTCACGTCATCGCCGGCCAGGGCGATCCGCAGATTACACAGCGTCGCATTGTCGGGTGCGATGGCCATCGCGGCGAGCAGCTGCGAGTCGCGGGGCGAGGTGACTTTCTTTTCCCGAAAAAGGTCCACCAGGTAGCTCGAGGCAAACGCCGGGTCGTTCCATTCTTCCCAGCCCTGGCGGTCGAGGTCGGTCAGGACGGGGTTGCGATTGGCGGCGGCGAGCCAGCACAGCAGGTGGAGGGCGTCGCGGTCCTGGCTCTCCACGCGGGCCCGCAGCGGGGTTTCATAGGCGGCCCAGAGTTCGGCCGGGGTGATGAGCTTGGCGGTGACCGCGAGTTCACACAGGGCGCGGGCGACCTGCGAGTCGGCGGGCAGCTCCGCGCCGGTGCCGATGACGAGTTTGGCGTCCTGGAGCGCCTTCTGGATGTCGCTGGCCTTTTTTTCCGTGGCCTGGGTCAGTTTGGCGTAGAGTGCCAGCGCCACGTAGCGCGCGTCCTTGCGGCCCAGCAATTCGGCGGCGCGCTTCAGGTCGCGATTCAGGCCATCCTCGTAGATCTTGGCGTTCCACCAGTCGGTATCGAAGGCGAGGTCGAGCAGGATCAGGCTGGCCAGCTTGGTCAGGTCACCCTTCTCGATCTGGGCGATCAGGTCCCCGCGGCGCTGGGTCGGCAGGAGCGGGCCGTAGACGGCGCAGATCGCATAATCGACCTCGGTGTGGTGCCGCACCGGATCCGCCCGGTTCCAGGCGGTGACGGCGGCCTTCAGCTGGCCGGTGCGGACCAGGCAATCCGCGAGCAGGGCGGAGAAATGGGCGAGCTTTCCGGTGGCCAGCACGCGCCGGTAGTTGGCGCTGGCCGCGGCATACTCGCCCCGGCGGTGCTGTTCCAGTGCGACCCCGAGGGCGACGGCGGGTTCATCGGGCAGCGCGGATTGCGCGCGCAGGTGCAGCCGGTAGGACGAGGCCGGGTCGGAACCGTAGAGCGCGTTGGCGATCACGAACGCCGCCACGGGACCGCCGTCCTCCTCGGCGAGGGTGAGGAGGATCTGGTTGCCGTCGGTGGGATAACCCTCGGCGCTGAGCTTGGCGGCATCCTCCAGGTTGGAGGCGTGCTGTTCGGACCAGACCTTGGCGTCAGCCTCGAAATCCGCGGCGAGACACGGGTGGGTGCCCGCGAGGCAAGCGGTCAGGGAAAGGCAAAGGAGGGCGGACCGCATGGTGTGATGGGACGAGTGAACGCGGTCGGCGGGGGTGGGCAAGCGGCGAGTGGCCTGCCTTTGTCCCGTTGCGCGGAACTTTGGCGTGGCAAGGGCGGAGTGAGACTGACGCAGGTCGGGCTTTACGCCCGACATGAGATCCCGGATATCGGGCGTAAAGCCCGACCTACGTTAATAATCCAAATAGGGCGCCAACCACTTTTCTGATTCGGCGACGGGCTGGCCCAGGCGGACGGCATAGTCCTCGACCTGGTCCTTGCCGAGTTTGCCGACGGCAAAGTATTTGGACTCGGGGTGGTTGAAGTACCAACCGCTGACGCTGCTCGCGGGGAACATGGCGTAACTCTCGGTGAGGCGGATGCCGGTGGTGGCTTCGGCGGCGAGCAGCTCGAACAAGGGTGGTTTGGCCTGATGGTCGGGGCAGGCGGGGTAACCGGGGGCGGGGCGGACGCCGCGGTATTTTTCGCGGATGATGTCCTTCATCTCGAGGTTCTCGGTCTTGCCGTAGTCGGAGAACTCGCGGGCCTTCTTGTGCATGAGCTCGGCGAGGGCCTCGGCGAGCCGGTCGCCCAGGGCCTTGGCCATGATCGCGGAATAGTCGTCATGCTTTGCCTCGAACTCCTTGGCGAACTCCTCGACGCCGTGTCCGCTCGTGACGGCAAAGCCGCCGAGGTAGTCGATCCGGCCGGAATCCCTCGGGGCGATGAAGTCGGCGAGGCAGTGCTGGAACTGGCCGGCGGGCTTTTCGTTCTGCTGGCGGAGGAAGGGGAAGATCTGGAGCACGCGCGAGCGCGACTCGTCAGCATAGACTTCGACACTGTCGCCCACGGCGTTCGCGGGCCAGAAGCCGATGACGGCTTTCGCGGAGTAGCGGTTTTCCTGCACGATGCGCGCGAGCATCGCTTGGGCGTCGGCGTACAGCTTGGTGGCTTCCACGCCGACGACGGCGTCGGTCAGGATGTCGGGAAAGCGGCCGTGGAGTTCCCAGGCGGAGAAAAACGGGGACCAATCGATGAACTCCGCGATGGCGCTGAGTTCAAGGTGCTGGGTGCTGGGTGCTGGGTGATCGGTTGCCGACCCATGACCGATGACCTCTGACCCATGACCTTGCCCGCTCGCATAGACACGAGTGCCGGTGAACTCCGGCTTCGGGATATCCACCGTCTTCCAATCCGTGGGCTGGCGGCGGGCGCGGGCCTCGGCGAGAGGGAGGAGTTTCCGCGTGTTGCGGCGGTCGGCGAACTCGGTGCGCTGGCGGTCCTGTTTCTCGCGATTTTCCTGGGCGAACGCGGGCTTGCTGGCGGGGTTCATCAGCGCGGAGACGACGCCGATGACGCGCGAGGCGTCGAGGACATGGACGACGGGCTCAGCGTATTCGGGCGAAACCTTCACCGCGGTGTGCGCGGCGCTGGTGGTGGCGCCGCCGATGAGTAGCGGGAGCGTGCAGCCGGTCCGTTTCATCTCCTTGGCGACGTGGACCATCTCGTCGAGGGACGGGGTGATGAGGCCGGAGAGGCCGATGACGTCGGCCTGCTTCTCCTTCGCGGTGGCGAGGATCTTGTCGCAGGGCACCATCACGCCGAGGTCGATGACCTCGTAGTTGTTGCATGCGAGGACGACACCGACGATGTTCTTGCCGATGTCGTGGACGTCGCCCTTGACCGTGGCCATGACGATGCGGCCCTGGGGCTGGGCGGTGCCGCCGCCGGCGACGTGGAGGCGTTTTTCCTCCTCCATGAACGGCGTGAGATAGGCGACGGATTTCTTCATCACGCGCGCAGACTTCACGACCTGCGGAAGGAACATTTTGCCGGAACCGAACAGGTCACCGACGACGCGCATGCCGGCCATGAGCGGGCCCTCGATGATATGGAGCGGACGCGGGTACTTGGCAGTGAGCAGGCGGGCCTCCTCGGTGTCGGCCTCGATGAAGGTGTCGATGCCTTTGACCAACGCATGGCTCAATCTCTCCTCGACGGAGAGATTTCGCCACGCGTTGGCGGCGATGGACGATGGGTTATTGGCGATGGGCTGGCCAGTCCCTGCCTTTTCAGCGGCTTCCTTGGCCTTGATTTCCTCGGCGTGGGTGACGAGGCGCTCGGTGGCATCGGGGCGGCGATTGAGGAGGACATCCTCGACGAGGAGCAGGAGGGCGGGCTCGATCTCCTCGTAGACGCCCAGCATGCCGGCGTTGACGATGGCCATGTCGAGGCCGGCGCGGATCGCGTGGTAGAGGAAGACGGTGTGGATCGCCTCGCGGACGGGGTTGTTGCCGCGGAAGGAGAACGAGACGTTGGAGACGCCGCCGCTGACCTTGGCGCCGGGGAGGGTGGCCTTGATGACCTTCGTGGCCTCGAAGAAATCGACGGCGTAGTTGTTGTGCTCCTCGATGCCGGTGGCGACGGTGAGGATGTTGGGGTCGAAGATGATGTCCTCGGGCGGGAAGCCGAGCTGGTCCACGAGGAGCCGGTAGGCGCGCGTGCAGATGCGGACCTTCTCGTCGCGGGTGGAAGCCTGGCCCTGCTCATCGAAGGCCATGACGACAGCGGCGGCACCGTAGCGCAGGAGGAGCTTCGCGCGACGGAGGAACTCGGCCTCGCCATCCTTCAGCGAAATGGAATTAACGATGCCCTTGCCCTGGAGGCATTTCAGGCCGGCCTCGAGGACGGTCCACTTGGAGGAGTCGAGCATCACCGGCACGCGCGAGATTTCCGGCTCGGCGGCGATGAGGTTGAGGAACTTCACCATCGTCGGCTCACCCTCGATGAGGGCCTCGTCGACGTTGATATCTATGACGTTGGCGCCGCTCTCGACCTGCTGGCGGGCGATGGCGAGGCAAGCGTCCCAGTCACCGGCCTTCAGCGCCTTGGCGAACTTGGGCGAGCCCGTGATGTTCGTGCGCTCACCGATGATGAGGAAAGTGGAAGCGGCGTTGGGCATGGGGGAAGACTCACGCAGAGGCGCAGAGTCAGGATTGGGATTCTTGGCGTCTCTGCGTCTCCGCGTGAAAAATTCAGGCGACGGTCAGGGGTTCGAGGCCGCTGAGGCGCATGACGGGCGGGTGGGAGGGGACGCCGCGTGGCGGTGACTTGCGGACCGCGGCGGCGATGGCGGCGATGTGGGCGGGAGTGGAGCCGCAGCAGCCGCCGACGAGGTTGAGCCAGCCCTGCGCGGCGAAGTCGCCGAGGACGCGGGCCATGTCGGCCGGCGACTCGTCGTAGCCGCCGAACGCATTGGGGAGGCCGGCGTTGGGGTAGCAACTGACGGGGCAGTCGGCGAGGGCGGCAAGTTCCTCGATGTACGGGCGCATTTGAGCACCGCCGAGGGCGCAGTTGATGCCGATGCTGAGCGGGTGGGCGTGGCGGACACTGTTGTAGAACGCGGCCACGGTCTGGCCGGAGAGCGTGCGGCCGGACTGGTCGGTGATCGTCACGGAAATCATCACCGGCAGCCGCACCCCGGTCTCGTCAAAGAGCAGCTCGAGCGCGAACAGCGCCGCCTTGGAGTTGAGGGTGTCAAAGATCGTCTCCACGAGCAGGGCGTCCACGCCGCCGGCCGCGAGCGCCCGGGCCTGTTCGAGGTAGGCGGTGACGAGGGTGTCGAAGGTGACGGCGCGGAAGTCCGGACGGTTGACGTCGGGGGACATGGACGCGGTGCGGTTGGTGGGCCCGAGGGCGCCGGCGACGAAGCACCGCCGGCCGAGCCTGGCGGTGGCCGAATCAGCGGCGCGACGGGCGATCTGGGCCGCGGCGAGATTCAGCTCCGCGACGATCGGCTCCAGCTTGTAGTCGGCCTGGGAGATGGCTGTGGCATTGAAGGTGTTGGTCTCGATGACATCGGCCCCGGCCGAGAAATAAGCCGCATGAATAGCCCCGATGACATCCGGGCGGGTGAGCGAAAGGAGGTCGTTGTTGCCGCGCAAATCGTGCGGGTGGTCCCTGAACCGTTCGCCGCGGAAATCGGCCTCGGACAACTTGTAGTCTTGGATCATCGTGCCCATGGCGCCGTCGAGGACGGCGATGCGGGCGGCGAAGAGCGCGCGCAATTCCGCGAAGGAAGCGGCCAAGCGTGGTTGGGGGGCAGGCATGATGGGGTGGAAGGCCGGCAAACTAGCGGCGCCTGGGAAAGCATTGCAAGCAACATATCTATAAATCCTAATGCGTTGATGTGTAGAAATGCTTGTCCTTCGGCAAAAGTTCACCCCAAGGTGCCCGTGTCTGGGTTCTTTGTAACTTTTGGGAAACAGGGAAGGCCGTGAGAACCGGCCACAGTTGCGCTGCGGTATCGCATCACAATCCTCCGCTCTCGGGCCAGACCCGGGAGGAAAGTCAATCAGCGCGCGGGCGCTGGTGAAGGCGAGGGGGTGAGGCGCGCGGGGCGAACAAGTAACATTTGGGGCAAATGAAGGAGAGCGGGCGGAAACGGCAAATGCCGGGATTCGCCCGCAGTCCGGATCCTCGAAACGTGGCACTTGGTCGTTCCGGGCACATATGCGGAGTCCGAATATCTGTTCCCGGGAGGCTCACGTGTCCGGAAATCGTCCCGCTTTGGCGGGGCGGGCCGAGGCACAAACTTCATCGCAAAATGAAGGTGAGGGTGGTGACTCCGGCCGCTTGCGTCCGGGGATTCCTGCTCTTGCCCCCATCAACAGCAGAGATCCATGAAAATCCCATCATCGGCGCGGCTCACGCGCCTGGCCTCATATCTGACCGGCTCCCTTGTGGCGCTGGCCCTTCGCGCCCAGACGCCCGCCACCCTCGACACTTATGTCGTCGCGGCCACGCGTACACCCCAGCCGGCGGCCCAGATCGGCACGGCGACCGACGTGCTGACCTCCGACGAACTCTCCCACCGCCAGATCACGCTGCTCAGTGGGATCTTTGGCTTTGCCACCGGCACGCCGGTCACGCCCAGCGGGGCGACGGGCGAGGTGGCGTCGGTGTTCCTGCGCGGATCCAATTCCAACCAGACGCTCTTCCTGATGGACGGCATCCGGCTGAACGATGCCAACACCGACTACCAGGTGTTCCTCGGCGGGGCGACCCTCGGGGCGACGGACCGCGTGGAGATTGCGCACGGCCCGCAGAGCACGCTGTACGGCGGCGAAGCGATCGGCGGCGTGGTCTCAATCAGCGCCCAGCGCGGCCGGGGCGCGCCGACGGCGAGCCTCAGTGCCGAGGGCGGCAGCTTTGGCACGGTAAATGGCGCGGTGGCGGCGCAGGGGGCCTCGGGCGAGTGGGGTTATGCGCTCTCGGCGGACACCGGGCGCACGGCGAATGCCCGGACGAACAATGACTTTACCCATACGAACGCGGTGCTCCGGCTCGACCGCACGGTCGGGACGAATCTCAGCGTGGGCGGAACGCTGCGCTGGTATCACGGCGTGACCGGGGAGCCGGGCGACCGTTACACCAACGACGTGAACAACACGAACCGCGAGGGCAACGTGCTGGCCACGGTCTTCGCCGAGCTGACGCCGGGGGAACACTGGTTCAGCCGCGTGACGATCGGCGACCAGGAACGCCGGTTTGAATCCGACTCGCCCGCGCCCAATCCACCGTATGGTTCCCCGTCGGCGACGAACACCGTGAAGAACCACCGGGCCGTGCTCGACTGGCAGACGACCTTCAGCGGGATCGAGCAGCACCGGATCACCGCCGGGCTCACGGGCGAGCAGACGCACACACGCAACGACGGGTTCGGCCAGATTGACCAGCGCCAGTCGCTGCTCGCGGTGTTTGTGCAGGATGAGTTCACGCCGCGGCCGAACGTGTTTCTGACCGCCGGGCTGCGGAGCGACGACTTTGACACGTTTGGCCGGGCGACCACGGGGCGCGCGACGGCGGCGTGGCTGCCGGATGGGAAAACCTTCAAGCTGCGCGCGAGCTACGGCACGTCATTCCGCTCCCCGAGCTTTTTGGACCTGTACGGCCGTGACACGTACTATGTGGGCAATCCCAACCTGCGGCCCGAGAAGGCGCGCGGCTGGGACGCGGGCGTGGACTGGTATCTGCCGGAAAAGCGCGGGACGCTGAGCGCGACATGGTTCGAGACGGATTTCACGGACCTGATTGTCTATGATTTTGCGGTGTTCCCCAGCACGGTGGTGAATGCCGACCGGGCCCGCACGCGCGGGCTCGAACTCAGCGCGCAGACGACGCTGGGCGGGGCGCTTGAGGCGCGGGTCGCGTACACCTACCTGCAGGCGGACAATCTCACGTCACAGACGCGGCTGCTGCGCCGGCCGCGGCACGCGTTCAGCGCGGATGCCTGGCATGATTTCGGCCACGGCGTGACTGCCGGGGCGGGCGTGGCCTTTGCCGCGGGGCGGCAGGATGTGGACGCGTTGACCTTTGCGACGATTGACGCGGAGGATTACACGGTGGCGCGGCTGTACGCGGCGTGGCAAGTGAACAGCCGGCTCACGTTCAAGGTGCGGTTCGAGAACCTGCTCAACGAGAAATACGAGGCCGTGAACGGCTACCCGGCGCTGGGCTTCGGGGCCTTTGCCGGGGCGGAGTGGAAATTTTAGCGGGGGATGATGCCGGTTGTAGGTCGGGGTTTATCCCCGATATCCGGAATCAGATATCGGGCGTAAAGCCCGACCTACGACAGGCAAGTACGCCCCTGCGCATTTGACCGCGGGGGCGGGAAGGCTGTAATCGGGGGATGCTTTCCACCCGGTTGCTTCCCGCCCTGTTGGTCCTGTCCGCGTCGGTGGCCCTGGCCGCCGTTCCTTCCCCGGCCGCTCTGCGCGCGACGTCCGAGTACGTGCCGCCCGAGCTGGTGCAGATGACGAAGCCCGCCTCGAGCGAGCTGCGCGAGCTGGTCGAGCGGTTCACGACCGACCACGACGAACTGGAACGCTTCTACAGCGTGAAGACGTCGGCGCTGCACCTGCGGCGGATGCGGGAGTTTTACCAAGCCTGGCAGCAACGGCTCGGGCAGATGGCCTATGACTCTTTGGGGGCCGAGGGCCGGATCGACTACACGCTGCTGCGCACCCACCTAGTCTACGAGCTGCGCCTGCTCGATCGCGAGGAGACGCGGGCGCGGGAGATTGCCCCGGTGCTGCCGTTTGCGGAGGAGATCGCACAGCTGCAGGAGTCGCGCCGGCTGATGCAGCCGGTGGATCCGAAGGCCGCGGCGGCGATGCTGGAGCAGATGCGCAAGGAGCTGGAAAAGGCGCGGGCCGGGCTGGAGGCGGGGTTGAAGGCCGACCAGACGGACGCGACCAAGCCCGAGGCCGCCAAGGACGCGGCCAAGGAGACGGTGGAGGCGAAGCCCGCGCCCATCACGGTGACGCGCATCGCGGCCTACCGCGCGGCGAACCGGCTGACGGAGCTGCGGAAATCGCTCGATGACTGGTCCAAATTTTATTCCGGCTACGATCCGCTGTTCAACTGGTGGACCCGGGCGCCCGCCAAGGCGCTGAACGACGGGCTGGACGGCTATGTAAAATTCCTGCGCGAGAAAGTCGTCGGCGTGGAGGCGGGCAAGGACGAGCCGATCATCGGCGACCCCGTCGGGCGCGACGGCCTGAAGGCGGAGCTGGAGCACGAGATGATCGCCTACACCCCGGAGCAGCTGATTGAGATCGCGAACCGCGAGTTTGCCTGGTGCGACGCGGAGTGGAAGCGGGCGGCCCGGGAGATGGGCTACGGCGACGACTGGAAGGCGGCGCTGGAGAAGGTGAAGCACGACTATGTTGAGCCCGGACGCCAGCCCGACCTCGTGCGCGACCTGGCCCTGGAGGCCATCAAGTTTGTGACCGACCGCAACCTGGTGACCGTGCCGCCGCTGGCGGCCGACCTCTGGCAGCAGAAGATGATGTCACCCGCAGCGCAGAAGGTAAACCCGTTCTTTCTCGGAGGTGACGACATCATCATCGCGTACCCGACCGACACGATGGAGCAGGACGAGAAGCTGCAGAGCCTGCGCGCCAACAACGTCCACTTTGCGCGGGCCACGGTCTTCCACGAGCTGGTGCCCGGCCACCACCTGCAGTGGTACTCCCTCGCGCGATCGAACCAACACCGGCAGCTTTTCATGACGCCCTTCTGGGTCGAGGGCTGGGCGCTGTGGTGGGAGTTCCAGATGTGGGACCTGAAGTTCCCGCGCTCGCCGGAGGACCGGATCGGCATGCTGTTCTGGCGCACGCACCGCTGCGCGCGGATCATCTTCTCGCTGAACTTCCACCTCGGCAAATGGACGCCGCAGCAGTGTATCGACTTCCTCGTGGACCGTGTGGGCCACGAGCGCGCGAGCGCGACGGGCGAGGTGCGCCGGTCGTTCAACGGCGACTATTCGCCGCTGTATCAGGTCGGCTACATGATGGGCGCGCTCCAGCTCCGCGAGCTGCACAAGGAGCGGGTGACGCCGGGGAAGATGACCGACCGGCAGTTCCACGACGGCATCATGCAGGGCGGCAGCATGCCGATCGAGATGGTGCGGGCGCACCTGGAGCAGACCAAGCTGCCGAGGGATTTTGGGCCGAGCTGGCGGTTTGCGGATTGATGGGGTGAGGTAGGGCGCGACCGCTGGGCGCGCGGGTCCGCTTTGGTGGCGGCGCGATCGGCGGGCCCAGCGATTCCGCCCTACCTTCAGGCGTGACAGGGCGGAAATTAGCTGCCACATACACCCCCTCCGAGGGGGTACCCCCGCGGGCCCCCATGATCGACTATCTCCAGAAAATCCTCACGGCTCGCGTCTATGACGTGGCGCGGGAGACCCCGTTGGAAAAGGCGGCACACCTGTCGGCGCGGCTCAACAACACGGTGCTGTTGAAGCGCGAGGACATGCAGAGCGTCTTCTCGTTCAAGCTGCGCGGCGCCTACAACATGATGGCCCAGCTGTCGCCGGCGGTACTCAAGCGCGGCGTGGTCTGCGCCTCGGCGGGCAACCACGCGCAGGGCGTGGCGCTGGCGGCGAAGCGGCTGGGCAGCCATGCCATCATCGTGATGCCGGTGACGACGCCGCAGGTGAAGGTGCTGGCGGTGAAGGCACGGGGCGGCGAAGTCGTGCTGTTTGGGGACACCTTTGACGAGGCCTACCTGCGCGCGCGGGCGATCGAGAGAAAGCAGGGACTGACCTTTGTGCACCCGTTCGACGACCCGGACGTGATTGCGGGGCAGGGCACCATCGGCCGGGAGATTTTGCAGCAACACCAGGGACCGCTCCATGCGATATTTCTGGCAATCGGAGGCGGCGGACTGGCGGCGGGCGTCGCGGCCTACGTGAAGGCGCTAAACCCGAAAATCAAGGTGATCGGCGTTGAGCCGTTCGATTCGGCCGCGATGTACCGGTCGCTCAAGGCCGGGCGGCGGGTCAAACTGGACCGGGTCGGATTGTTCGCCGACGGCGTGGCGGTGCGGCAGGTGGGGCGGGAAACGTTCCGGCTCTGTCGCGAACACCTCGACGAGGTGGTGCGCGTCAGCACCGATGACATCTGCGCGGCGATCAAGGACGTGTTTGAGGACACGCGGGCGGTGCTGGAACCGGCGGGCGCGCTGGCGGTGGCGGGGGCGAAGGCGTATGTCGAGCGCCGCCGGCTGAAGGGTGAGACGCTCGTGGCGGTGGCGTGCGGGGCGAACATGAATTTTGACCGCCTGCGCTTCATCGCGGAGCGGGCGGAGGTCGGCGAGCACCGCGAAGGGCTGTTTGCGGTGACGATTCCCGAGGAGCCGGGCAGCCTGCGGAAGTTTTGCGCCCTGATCGGCCAGCGAAACGTGACCGAGTTCAACTACCGCATCGCGGACGAGAAGGCGGCGCACATCTTTGTGGGCATCCAGACGGCCGGGAAGGCGGAGAGCGGCCGGATCGCGGCGCATTTCAGCCGGCACGGCTTCAAGACGCTCGACCTGACCGGCGACGAGATGGCGAAGCTGCATGTGCGGCACCTCGTCGGCGGGCGCTCGGCGCTGGCGAAGAACGAGTTGCTGCTGCGGTTCGAGGTGCCGGAGCGGCCGGGGGCGCTGATGAATTTCCTGAACTCGATGTCGCCGAACTGGAACATCAGCCTGTTCCACTACCGCAACCACGGCGCGGACTACGGCCGGATCCTCGTCGGGCTGCAGGTGCCGCCCGCGGAGATGAAGGTCTTCCGCAGCTTCCTCCGGACGCTCGGCTACCGGTACTGGGACGAGACGAAGAACCAGGCGTACAAGCTGTTTCTGCGCTGAGCAGGAGATAGCCGTGGCGGAGGTTTGGGGAGAGGCGGGCAATGGAGGGGCCGGCGGGGCGGGATTGATGGGACGGATAGGTCTCATGGGACTTCTGGGACCTATTTGCCGACTGAGCCACGACCGTGCCGCCCGATAATCGGTTGGACAGGCGGGCGGAGAGCCGGGGACACTGGCGCACCCCTTCACCGATGTTTCTTCGCCGCGTCGTTTTCCTTGGCTGGGTCGTGAGTGCGGCCACTGGGCTGGCGGCCACTGATTACCCGGTGCAGCCGGTGCCGTTCACCGCGGTGCGTGTCACCGGCGGACTCTGGCAGGCGCGGCAGGAAGTGAACCGCACGGTCACGGTGCCCTTTGCGCTGCGGCAGTGCGAGGAGACGGGCCGGCTGCGGAATTTCGACCTGGCCGCGGAAACGCTGCGCCGGCGCGCAGTGGGTGAGCGGCATTTCCAGAATCAGCCGGCGACGCAGAATCCGTTCGACGACTCGGACGTGTACAAGGTCATTGAGGGCGCGGCCTTCGCCCTGAGCATGAGGGCCGACTCGGCCCTGGAAAAACATCTCGATGGGTGGATCACTCGCATCGCGGCGGCGCAGGAGCCGGACGGCTACCTCTACACGTTCCGGACCATGCACCCGGATAAGCCGGTGCACGTCTGGATCAACCCGCAGCGCTGGCTCAACGATCCGGACCTGAGCCACGAGCTCTACGACCTGGGGCATCTATACGAGGCGGGGGTGGCATACTATCAGGCCACCGGGAAACGCACGTTGCTCGACGTCTGCCTGAAGAGCGCGGAACTGGTGTGGCGGGACTTTGGTGACGGCCGCCTGAGGATCGCGCCGGGTCACCCGGTGATCGAGATGGGGCTGGCAAAACTTTACCGCGTGACGGGGGATCGGCGCTATCTCGACCTGGCGCGGAGCTTGATCGAAGCGCGCGGCCCGGGCGGGAAACTCTACAGCCAGCAGGACCGCCGGGCGGTGGACCAGGTCGCGGCCACCGGGCACGCGGTCAGGGCGAACTACCTGTACTCCGGCATGGCGGATGTGGCGGCGCTCGGGGGCGACGCTCGGTATGCCGCCACCATTGCGACTATCTGGGAAAACATGGCCGGCCGGAAGCTGTACCTGACCGGCGGCGTGGGCGCCGACTCCCACGGGGAGATGTATGGCGCCGATTACGACCTGCCGAACGAAGCCTATAACGAGACCTGTGCGGCGATTGCGCTGATGATGTGGAATCACCGCATGTTCCTGCTGACGGGCGAGGCCAGGTACATGGACGTGTTGGAGCGCACGGCGTTCAACGGCTTCCTCAGCGGGGTTTCCCTCTCGGGCGACCGGTTTTTCTACACGAACCCACTCAGCTACAATGGCGTTGCGCGGAACAACAACGGCCGCGCCGGCCGGGCGCCGTGGTTCGACTGCGCCTGCTGCCCGACGAATGTGATCCGCACACTGGCGGACTTTACGGGTTATTTCTACGCGGTGCGGGACGCTGCGCTGTACGTGAATTTCTATGCGCAGAGCGAAGGCACGGCGATCGTGGCGGGCACGGCGGTGAAACTGACGCAGACCACGGACTACCCGTGGTCGGGAGCGGTGCGGCTCGAAGTGGCGCCGGCCAAACCGGCGACGTTTACATTGCGGGTGCGGATCCCCGGCTGGGTCCAGGGCCGGCCGGTGCCGACCGATCTCTACCGTTATGACGACGCGACGGCCGCAGGTTGGAGCGTGCGGGTGGGCGGCGCCCTCGTGAACGGGACCCCCGAGCAGGGTTATCTTGCGATTACGCGCGAGTGGCGCGCCGCTGACACGGTGGAGCTCAACCTGCCGATGCCGGTGCGCGCGGTGCGGAGCAATTCACTGGTGTCCGCGTTACAGGGACGCGTGGCGTTTGAGCGCGGACCGATGGTCTACTGTGTCGAGGCGAAGGACCGGAAAGGCCCGCCGTCCACATGGGTGGCGCCGTCGATCGGGGAAATTTCCAGCGAAGCCCGCCCCGACCTGCTGGGTGGGGTTACGATGTTGACCTCCCGAGAGCCAAAGCTGGAGCCGGCCTTCACCGCGATTCCCTACTTCGCGTGGAACAACCGGGGACTGCAGCCGATGGCGGTGTGGTTGAAACGGCCGCCGTTGGGGTCAGTTAAATGACTGCTTCGAATTCGTCTTGAGGTAGCGCGCGATCTCGGCGGCGAAGGTGGCGCCGAATTCGGCGCGTTTCTTTTCGCCCAGGCCGGGGATGCCCTCCATCGCGCCCGGGGTGGCAGGATATTGGCGCGCCATGGCACGGAGGGTGGTGTCGCCGAAGACGATGTACGCGGGGACCTTGCGCTCGTCGGCGAGTTGCTTGCGGAGGGAGCGCAGGCGCTCGAACAGGATCTCGTCGCACTCGATGTCGCCCTCACGGCGGACGACGCGCTTGGACTTTGGCAGGTCCATGGGCTTGGTGAGCGTGAGCGGCGTACGCGCCCGCAGGAGGGCCATGCCCTCCTCGGTGAGCTGGAGCGTGGCGTATTCGCCCTCGGCGACGGTGACGAAGCCGAGGCGCATGAGCTCGCGGCCGACGGCGGACCATTGGGGGCGGGAGAGCTCGCCGCCGATGCCGTAGGTGGTGAGCCGGTCGTGGCCCCAGCGGCGGATCTTGTCGGTGTCGGCGCCGGTGAGCACCTCGATGACATGGTTCATCCCGACGCCGAAGCGGCTGTTCTGGGCGATGCGATAGACGCAGGAGAGGAATTTCTGGGCGACGACGGTGCCGTCGTAGGTGGCCCGCGGCTCGAGGCAGTTGTCGCAGGCCCCGCAGTTATCGAGCGGGAATTTTTCCCCGAAATATTCCAGCAGCTCGGCGCGGCGGCAGCCGGAGCTCTCGGCGTAGTGGACAATCTGGCGGAGCTGGGCGCGGGCCACCTGCTGTTCCTGCTCGTTGGTGATCTCGTCGAGGAAGTGGGTCTGCTTGGCGATGTCGCCGGCGCTGAAAAGCAGCAGGCAGTCGCCCGGCAGGCCGTCGCGCCCGGCGCGGCCGGTTTCCTGATAGTAGCCCTCGATGTTCTTCGGCAGGTCGTGGTGGATGATCCAGCGGACGTTGGGCTTGTTGATGCCCATGCCGAACGCGATGGTCGCGCAGATGATGCGGGTGTCATCGCGCAGGAAGTTCTCCTGGTTGCCGCTGCGTTCGTCGGCGGTGAGGCCGGCGTGATAGGCGCGGGCCAGGAAACCGCGGCCGGCGAGGGCCTCGGCCACACGCTCGGTGGCGGCGCGGCTGGCGCAGTAGATGATGCCGCTCTCGTGCTCGCGCGGGCGGACGAAGTCGATGATCTGCTTGAGCGGCTGGTCCTTGGGGATGACGCGGTAGGTGAGGTTGGGGCGGTTGAAGCTCGCGACGAAGGTGGCCGGGGCGCGCAGTTTCAGGTGGGTGATGATGTCCTCGCGGACGCGGCCGGTGGCGGTGGCGGTGAGCGCCATGAGCGGCACGCCGGGCAGGGCGGTGCGGAGCTTGGCGAGCTGGCGGTATTCGGGGCGGAAGTCGTGGCCCCACTCGGAGACGCAGTGGGCCTCGTCGATGGCGATGCACGTGACGTTCCACGCCTGCAGGTTTTCCACCCATCCCTCGAGCATGAGCCGCTCGGGGGCGGCGTAGAGGAGCTTGTACTCGCCGCGGTGCAGGCCGCGCAGGCGGGCGCGCGACTCGTCGGCGCCGAGGGTGGAGTTGAGGAAGGTGGCGGCGACGCCGCTGGCCTGGAGGGCGTCAACCTGGTCCTTCATCAGCGCGATGAGCGGCGAGACGACGACCGTCAGGCCGGGGCGCGCGAGGGCGGGGAGCTGGAAGCAGAGCGACTTGCCGCCGCCGGTGGGGAGCAGGGCGAAGACGTCCTGGCCGGCGAGGGTGGCTTGGATGATTTCGCGCTGGAGGGGGCGGAAGGTGCCGTAGCCGAAGGTGCGCTTGAGCAGTTGGTCGAGGGTGGGCGGGGCAGCGGTCGGCATCGGGCGGGTTCAGCGGAGACTGAGAAATTGGGCGAGCGCGCGCACGGCGGGGGCGACGATATGGCCGCGGCGGACGGAGCGGGAGATGACGCGGAGTTTTTTGGCGTCGCGGTCGGCCTTGGGGTCCACGTGGCCGACGAGTTCGTGGCCGGAGAGAATGGGGAGCGCGTAATAGCCACGGGTGCGTTTGTGGGGCGGGGTGTAAACTTCCCACGTGTAGTCGAAATTCCAGAGCTGGCGGCTGACGGCGCGGTCGTAGATCAAGGGGTCGAGGGGCGCCAGCAGCAGGCTGGCGCTGATTCTCGATTTTCGATTCTCGAATTTCGAATCGGCGGCGGCGTGGAGGAGCGGTAGGTCGGTGGACAAGCAATACAAGATGGGCCCGGAGCCGAGGGAGACGGGCTGGACGGCGTCGGTCACGAGGGCGAGCTCGGTGCGTTTGAGCAAGGTGAGGCGGCGCTGGCGGAGCTTGAGCAGGACGCTCCAGCGGGCGGTGGCGACGGAGGACGGCTCGGGTGAGGCGAGGACTTTGGCGGTGAGGACGCGTTCGGGGAGGTCGTAGAGGCGGCGGTTGTGGTCCCGTTGGGCGATGAGCACACGGCCATGGAAGAAAAGTTTCTGTAACGTGGCCTTGGCGAGGGTGGCGGTGCCCCAGGCGCGGCGGCCGCGGCGGTCGTCCTCGATGTGCTCGGACGAAAGCGGGCCGCGGGCGGCGAGCTCGCCGAGGATATGGGTGGCGAGGTCGCGCTCGCGCGGGGTGAGTTTGCCCGACCAGGCGCTCGGGGTCTTGGTCCGGCCGCGCATGGCGCCGAGCAGGTGGGGCCAGGCATCGGGCGTAAAGGCCACGAGGACGTGGGTCGCGGGGTGGTGGTGTTCGAACGCGGTGCGTTTGGCCGCCGGGAGGGGCGAGGTTTCGCCGTGGAGGTGGCGCATGAGGCCACCCTCGCGGTAGCCGGTGACGCGGTTGCGCAGGATGAGATCGTGCATGCGCCCGCAGACGTTGATGGGATCGATCTGAATGTAGCCGTGGTGGGCGAGCGCGGTGGCGATGTCCGGCACGGGGGCATCCAGCAGCAGGGCGCGGCGCATAAAGCGCCGCGCGGCCAGGGGGGAGACTTTCAGGACGGGAGACACGCGGCCCCATTCAGGGGAGGCGGCGCGAAAAAAACAAGGCCACGCGGGAATTTCCCGCGTGGCCCTGTCGCATTAACCAAACCAACGAACAAAATCAGGCGCTGGCGATGGTCGGGCGGCCGTAGGACGAGGGCGTCGGGATGAACCAGTCAGCCGGGGAGGACTCGGGGGAGAACTCCGGGCAAGCCTCGGCAAGGAGGGCGCGGAGGTTTTCGCGGGCGCGGGCGATGCGGCTCTTGACCGTGCCCACATTGATGCCGAGGGCGTTGGCGATTTCCTCATAGGAACGGTTGAGGACGTTGCGCAGGGTCAGGATTTCACGGTGGCGGGCGTCGAGCTTATCCATGCAGGTGTTGATCAGCTGGGTGAACTCGCCCGTGGCGGCCTCCTGGGCCGGGTCCTGCGAGACATCGGCGACGAGGTCGGAGAAGGTGCCGGTGTTGTCCGCGCTGAGGGCGCAGTCGAGTGAGAGCGAGTCCTGCCGGCGGCGGCGGAAGAAGTACCAGTAGCGGTTGCGCGCGAGGTTCACCGCGATGCGGTAGAGCCAGGTGGCGAGGGAGGAGTCGCCGCGGAAGCGGGCGAGGCCGCGATGGGCGCGGATGAAGGTGTCCTGGGTGATCTCCTCGGCGTCGGCGTGGTTGCGGAGCAGGCCGAGGGTCACGGTGAAAATCTTGGCGCGGTAGCGTTCCATGATCAGGACGAAGGCGGCGTCTTCGCCGGCGTTGAAGCGCTGAACCAGCCCGGCATCGATGACGGCCTCTTGGGCGGACAGGCTGGGCGTCTCGGAGGCTTTGGCGGAGGCGCGCGTGGCCTTGACCGGGGTACCGAGGGCGCAGGTGGAAGAGTACATGAGGATAGACTAGTTGAGTTAGAGATCGGCTGATACGGGGTCTGTACCTACCTCGAAGCGTGCCAACAGCGGCGGATCAATTTGCAACTATCTTAACAACAAACACTTAAAAATATTTATGGCCGGGTGCGACCGGAGTGACCGGCCCTGTTTCGTGCAGAATGAGCGACGGCGGACAGGCTCTCCGTGCAATACGCATGCGGCCGAATCCCGCGCAGAGGCCGGAAGGTGGAGCGCGTTATCCCTCACGCGCTTCAGGGCTGAGTCGGAGCCGCGGCTCCAATCAGGCCAACGCGTTCCACCCCAAGGCCGCCGCGAATTCAGTGGTTCGGCAGGCTCACCACTAATCTCCGCGCGACGGCGCGGGCATTAGCCCTTGATTGCGCCGGCGGAGAGGCCGCGGACGAAGAGGCGCATCGTGAAGAGGAACACGACGATGAGCGGGATGGAGGCGACGAAATAGGCGGCCATGATCTGGCCCCATTGTTTCACGTATTCGCCGTCGAGGTAGATGAGGCCGACGCCGAGGGTGAAGAGCTCCTTGTCGCGCAGGACGATGAGCGGGAGCAGGAAGTCATTCCACATCCCGAGGAACGAGAGGATGGCGAGGGTGCCAATGATCGGGCCGGACATCGGAATGACGACGTTGAAGACCTGCTGGAGGTGGGAGGCGCCGTCCATCTCGGCGGCCTCGAACAGGTCGCGGGGAAGGTCCTCGATGAAATTGCGCAGGACAAAGATGCTGAAGACCTGGCCGCCGGCGATGCCGACGAGGACGAGGGCCCAGAGGGTGTTGAGCAGCTTGAGCGACTTCAGGAGCATGAAAAGCGGCGTGATGTTGACGACGCCGGGCATGAGCATGAGGGCGAGGAACGCGGCCCAGAGGAGGCGGCTGCCCGGGAGCTTGTGGCGGGCGAAGAAATACGCGCCGAGGATGGCGAGGAAGAGCGAGCAGACCGTGCCGGTGACGGCGACGAACACGGTGTTGGCGATATAGGGCAGGATGAGATGGAAGGCGAAGGACCAGTTTTCCCAGTGCCAGGTGAGCGGGTTGGTCGGCAGCCACGGCTGGCGGATGAAGGTGGCGTTGTCCTTGAAGCTCACCTGGAACATCATGTAGAGCGGGAACAGCTCGATCAGGATGAAGAACAGGATGAAGAGGTGCTTCGTCCAGTCGCGGCTGAAGTCGGTCCGGCGCTTGGTGACGGGGGTCATTTTTCGATGCGGACGTACCGGTTGTTCACGAAGGTGAGCACGAGGATGAAGAGGAACAGGATCATGCCGATGGCGCAGGCGTAGCCGAACTCACCGGCGTAGAACGCGCGGTTGTACATCCACAGGCCGGGCACCATGCCGCGGCCGCCGGGGCCGCCGTATTCGTTGAGCAGCTGGAGCTGCAGGCCGTAGCCGCCGAGGGTGGCGACGATGAGAAGGACGAGCATGAGGCGGACCTGGGTGAGGATCAGGGGCAGCTCGATGTAGATGAATTTCCCGATCGGGCCGATCCCGTCGAGTTCCGCGGCCTCGTAGACGTCCTGGCCGATGGACTGCAGGCCGGCCAAAAAGATGAGCACGCCGACCGCGCCGATCCACGGGAAACCCCAGAGGAACAGGGACGGCAGGATCAGCTCGGGCTGCGAGAGCCAGCCGATGGGCACGTTGGCGTAGAAGATGCCCCAGTGGAAGAAGTGGTCGACGGAGACGAGGACGCCTTTCAGGCCGGTGAAGTCGAGGATGCCGTTGAGCACGCCGAGGTTGGGGTCGAAGAAAAACTTCCAGATGAAAAGCGTGACGAGGCCCGGGACGATCATCGGGACGACAAGGAGGACGCGGTAAACGTACTGCCAGCGGTCGCTCTTCAGGCGGTGGATGAGGACCGCAAGCAGGATGGAGGGCAACATCTTGAAGAGGTTGAAGACGATCAGGACGCTGACGGTGAGGAACGAGTCGAGCAGGACCTGGTCGTGGAAGGCGCGGCGGAAGTTATCGAGGCCGATGAGCTGCTTGGTGTCGCCGCCGGCCCATTCGAAGAAGCTGTGGTAGACCGCACTGGCCGCCGGAAAGTACGCAAACACGAGCACCATCACGAGCGAGGGCACCACGAAAAGATACAGTTTCCACTCGCGCAGAAGTTTTTGCCGGGAAAGCGGGGCTGCCATGCAGGGGAGGGGTAGGAGTGTGGGGTGCGCGGCGCAACCCCATCACGCAAAGTTATCAGGCGGCGCCGGCGCCGAGCGCAAGCCGCGAAGCGGAGAAAAATCATCGCGGATCAAATGGGGCTGCGGCGCCCCCGCCGCGGAGGAAACCGGAACGAGGCGGGGTCGCCCCATTCCCAACCGGGAAACATCCGGATGGATTGCTTCGTCGTCCCGCCGGAGCGGGGTTTCTCGCCATGACAAGCAAGGGCGGGTCTGAGGCCCCGCCCTACCTCTGATCCTCACTCCTTCGGGAGCGTGAGATTGTCGTGCTCGAGGGTGCGGCCCAGTTCCCGGTCGTAATTCGCGGCGGCGGCGATGATCCGGTCGCGGTCGAGGGCCTTGGACACGATGTTCTCGCGGTCCGGCTTGGGGCTAGCACCCGGGAGTGTAATGCAGCCATCCCGAACGGAGGATTTTGACCTTAAGCTGGCAAACCGGCGGGGAAGGCCGCGCAAAGACAGGTTGACGCGTTTGGTTTGCGCCGCCGAGCTACAGGCACCCTATGACGCGCGTATTTGTTTCCGGCTGCTACGACATTGTGCACGCCGGCCACCTGCAGTTTTTCCGCGAGGCGCGGGCGCTGGGCGATCATTTGACGGTGTCGTTTGCGTCGGCCGAGGTGCTGTGGCTGCACAAGCACCGGCGGAGTTCGCTGCCGGACGACCACAAGCGGGCGCTCCTGGCGGGGCTGAACATGGTGGACGAGGTGGTGATAGGTGACGGGCTGGAGGAAGGCCTGGATTTCAAGGAGCACTTTCTGCGGCTGCGGCCGGCGATCCTCGCGGTGACGGAGGACGACAAGTACGCGCAATTGAAGCGCGACCTCTGCGCGCAGGTCGGCGGGCGCTATGTGGTGCTGCCTAAAACGCCGCCGCAATTCTCGCCGGTGTCCACGACGCAGATCGTTAAGTTCATCCGCGCGCCCGAGGAGGCGCCACTACGGGTGGACTTTGCGGGTGGCTGGCTGGATGTGCCGCGGTTCGCGCGCGCGGGGGCGTACGTGGTCAACTGTGCGATTTCGCCGACAGTCTCGCTGCGCGACTGGCCCTTTGAAAAGAACGCGGGCCTGGGCGGCAGCGGGGCGTGGGCGCTGTTGAACGGCAAGGACGGGGTTGGCTCGGAGCTCGACCTCGGGGTCGGCTGGCAGGACCCGGCGATCATTTCCGAGACGGGGCTCTGCGTCTGGCGCAGCGGGCCACGGCCGGAGCTGGAGCTGAAGC
>CAIMAQ010000105.1 GCA_903839035.1 uncultured Opitutia bacterium | reverse complement strand
GCCGTGCTCGTGGACCGCTTCAGCGCCTCCGCCTCGGAAATCGTCACCGGCGCCCTGCAGAATTATGGCCGCGCCATCGTCATCGGCGACAGCTCCACCCACGGCAAGGGCTCCGTCCAGACCGTGCTCGAGATGAAGAACCTGGTACCCCAGCTCGCCCGGTCTCCGATCAAGACCGGCGCCACCAAGCTCACTGTGCAGAAATACTACCTGCCGAACGGCTCCTCCACGCAGCTCAAGGGCGTCGTGCCCGACATTGTGCTGCCGTCCGTCGATGAATTCCTGCCCATCGGCGAGGCGTCACTCCCGCACGCGCTGGTGTGGGACGAGATTCCGACCAGCTCCTTTGACGGCCGTCCCCTCGACCCGAAGATCGCCTCGGCCCTGCGCGCCGCCAGCGTCTCCCGCCAGGCCAAGCTCGAGGAATTTCTCTTCCTGCGCAAAAACGTCGACTGGTTCAAGATGCGCCAGAGCCAGAAGCTGATCTCGCTCAACCTGGAGACCCGCCGCGCGCAGAAAGTCACGGACGACACCTTCCGCAAGTCCTTCGAGACCGAGAAGGCCCAGCTCGCGAAGCACGACTATCCGTACCGCGAATTCCGCCTCGGCCCGCCGCTTCCGCCCCGGATCAAGCCGGTCAAGAAGCCGGATGCCAGCAAGGAGGACGGCGAGGACGACGAGTCCGAGTTGAGCACCGACGAGAACGACGCCTACGCCAAGGTGGACGTTGCGCTCCGCGAGAGCCTGCGCGTGGTGAACGACGCTGTCGGGCTGAGCCAGGACCGGCAGTACTGGGCCAGCAACCATGCGCCCCTGACGGCGCAGCTTGAGCCGAAGGGCTGAGCCCTCGTCACTCCCGCCAGGCAAACAGGAACCGATCGCGGCCGGTCAAATCCGGCAGCGATTCCGTCCGCTTGAAACCCGCTTCGGCCGCCAGCCGCGCCAGCTCGGCATGCTGCGTAATACCCGTCTCCAGCGCCAGCCAGCCACCCGCCGTGAGAAACCGCGGGGCGCCCGCCAGAATCGCGCGCAGGTCCGCCAGCCCGCCTTCCGCCGCCGTGAGCGCCGCCGCCGGCTCGTGGGCCTTCACCTCCGGCGCAGCCTCCGCCGTTTCCTCGGCGGAGAGATAGGGCGGATTCGCCACGATCAAATCGAAGCGCAGCGCCGGCGGCACATCGGCAAACCAGTTGGAACGCACCAGCGTCACCCGCTCCGCCAACCCGGCCGCCGTGGCATTTTCCCGGGCCAGGGCCAGGGCCTCCGCGCTCAGGTCCACAGCCGTCACCGCCGACGTCGGGAAATGCCGCGCCAGGGCCAGCGCAATGGCGCCGCTGCCCGTGCCGAGATCCAGGATCGTGTCGGGCGGCGTGATCTGGCGCGCGGTCACCAGCTCCAGGAGCAGCTCGGTCTCCGGCCGGGGAATCAGCGCGCGCCGGTCCACCTTCAGCTTCAGGTCAAAGAAATCTGTCTCGCCGATGATATACTGCATCGGTTCGCGTGCCCCGCGGCGGCGGACCAGCGGGCGGATGACCTCCAGCTCGGAGTCGGTGAGCGAACGCTCGAACTGCAGGTAGAGCTGCATGCGCTGGAGCCGGAGGGCGTGGCCCACGAGCTGCTCGGCGTTGAGCCGCGGGGACTCGATGCCCTTCGCGGCGAAGAATTCGGTGGTCTTCTTGATGACCTCGAGGACGGTGAGCATGTCAGTCATCGCCGTCGTTGCCGGCACGCGCCGGCGCATAGACCTGGCCGGTCAGCGCCGCGAGTTTCTGCTCGTAGTCGGCCTTCTGCAGCGCCGCGATGATGGACCCGATCTGGCCCTCCATCACCTGCGGCAGGTTGTAGAGGGTGAGGCCGATCCGATGGTCCGTGACCCGGTTCTGCGGAAAACTGTAGGTGCGGATGCGCTCGCTGCGGTCGCCCGAGCCGATCTGGCTTTTGCGCTCCGCGGCATACTTGGCGTGCTCCTCGTCCTCCCGCCGCTGCAGCAGCCGCGAGCGGAGAACGGTCATGGCCTTCGCCTTGTTCTTTAGTTGTGAGCGTTCGTCGGCGCAGGTCACAAGCAGGCCCGTCGGCTTGTGCAGGATCTGCACGGCGGAATCCGTGGTGTTGACCCCCTGCCCTCCCGGCCCGCTCGCGCGGGTCACGGTGATTTCCAAGTCCTGCGGATCAATCTGCACCTCCACGTCCTCGGCTTCAGGCAGCACGGCGACGGTGACGGTCGAGGTGTGGATCCGGCCGTTCGCCTCGGTGACGGGCACGCGCTGCACGCGGTGGACGCCGCTCTCGAACTTGAGCTGCTTGTAGACGTCCGTGCCCGTGATGAGGCAGATGACCTCCTTGAACCCGCCGCGTTCGCCGGGGCTGCTGCTCATGGGCTGGACCTTCCAGCCCTGCGCGTCGGCGTATTTGGAATAGGCGCGGAACAGTTCCGCGGCGAACAGTCCCGCCTCGTCGCCGCCCGTGCCGGCGCGGATTTCCATGACGGTGTTGCGCGAATCGGTCGGGTCCGGCGGGATCATCGCGAGCAGGACGGACTGCCGCAGCTGGTCCCGGCGGCGCGACAATTCCGGCAGCTCGGCCGCCGCCAGCTCCTTGAGCTCGGGGTCGCCAGCCGGGTCCTTTAGCAGCGCGTTGCCCTCGGCGATCTCGCGCTCGAGCCGGGTATGCTCGCGGTATTCGGCGATCAGCTGCCGGAGCTTCTGCTGCTCGCGGGAAACCTCGGCCGCGCGGCGCGGGTTCGCGTAAAACGACGGCGCGGCCATCTGCGCGTCGAGTTCGTCGCAGCGGCGCTCCAGCGGGGCAAGGTCGGGAAGTTGGTCCATGAAACGGGATTCGGTCGGCGAAACGGTGATTTGCGAATTGCGTGGGCCGCCGGGAGCGGCTTCGCTGCCGGGAGACTTTCGCAGGCGGTCAGCCTAGCGGGGTTGTTCAGCAATG
Source organism: uncultured Opitutia bacterium (assembly GCA_903839035.1). Lineage (GTDB taxonomy): Bacteria > Verrucomicrobiota > Verrucomicrobiia > Opitutales > Opitutaceae > Opi-474. Next base: position 9,835 of record CAIMAQ010000105.1, on the reverse strand, counting down.
GCCTCAACGCTCTTCACTCAAAACATCATCGCCTGCATCTGGGACTTCGACAAGACTCTTATCCCGGGCTACATGCAGGCCCCGCTGTTCCGGCGCTATGGAATCGATGAGTCGAATTTCTGGGCCGAGACGAACAAGCTGGTCGAGACCTACAAGAAGCGGGGTTACCACCTCTCGCCCGAGATCAGCTACCTCAACCACCTGCTGACCTATGTGCTCGCCGGCCCGCTCGGCGGCCTGAACAACAAGATCCTGCAGGAGTGCGGCGCCGAGATCGGGTTCTACCCGGGCCTGCCGGACTTTTTCGACCGCGCCAAGGGCTTCGTCCGCGAGCGGCCGGAATATGTGAAACACGAGATTTCCCTCGAGCACTACATCGTCAGCACCGGCATCGCCTCAATGGTCCGCGGCAGCGCCATCGCCAAGCACACCGACGGAATCTGGGCCTGCGAGTTCGTCGAGAACCCCCTCCAGCCCGGCTTCCTGAAGCAGAAGGAACTCGCGCTCAGCGCGGAGTCCGAGATCGCACAGATCGGCCTGGTGATCGACAACACCACCAAGACGCGCGCCATCTTCGAGATCAACAAGGGCACCAACAAGAACCCCGCCATCGACGTGAACGCCATGATGGCCGCCGGCGACCGGCGCATCCCGTTCCAGAACATGATCTACATCGCGGACGGCCCGAGCGACGTGCCGAGTTTCTCCGTGGTCAAGAGCGGCGGCGGCCGGGCGTATGGCGTCTACAACCCCGCCGATGCCGCCGAGTTCGCCCAGAACGACCGCCTGCGCCAGAGCGGCCGCATCGACCACTACGGCCCCGCCGACTACACCGCCTCGAGCAACACGACCCAGTGGCTGCGCATGCACATCCACCAGATTTGCGACCGCATCGTGACGGACCGGGAAGCCGCCGTGTTGCTCAAGGCCGCGAAGCCCCCGCGCCATCTCACCGCCACCCCCGAGGAAGAGGCCGCCAAGCGCACCGCCAAGTCGCCCAAGCAGGCGTCGTTTTTGGAGTGAAGGACGCGCGGCTGGCGCGGACGACAGGACGACGGGGCTGCGGACTACTGACTAGGGGCGATCATAAGTGAGGTTGCTCGGCTTGGAATGACAGTACCCGCAGACCGTAGTCTTGTTGTCTGTAGTCCCGTCGCCCGTCCCGCCTACCGGTTGCTCGCCACCTGCGTGTGATGCAGGCTTTGGGCGATGTTGAGCACGCGCTCCGCATAATCCCGGGCTGCGAACGGCACGGTGCCCCGCACGGTGGCGCTCAGGCCGCCATTCCACGCCAGGGCGATGTTATACGGTGTCGCCTCGAGGCCGTTGCGGACGAGGCCCTGCTTCAGCCACTCGTAGTGCCGGATCGCCACGTCATCCGAGGCCCCCCGGTCCAGGGCGCGCGCAAACGGCACGGCCGTGTGCATCCGCCACGTGGCCTCGCGAAATTGGTAGGCCCCCAGTTCGCCGTACGGGCCGGGCCGGGGCGAGTTGCGCGGGTTTTCAATCCAGTGAATGGCTTCCAAGGTCTCCCAGCGCTCAGACGCCTTGAGCGTCGCGGGCACCAGGACGGAGAACGCCAGCATAGCCACCGCGAGTAAAAGCCCGCGGCGCGAAGCAATCGGGTGAAAGGTGGTCGGGTTCATCCCCGCCCAAGACCCACCCCCCTTCCGGCTGTTCGTTATCGGGCCAAACTAAACCCGGCATTTCGGCGGAACCTCGACCACCATGCAAAACGCACTATTCCGGGAAGTTCTCTATCAGTCTGGCCACCAACGCGGTCCACCCGGTCTGGTGGCTGGCCCCCAGTCCCTGGCCGGGCTCGCCATGGAAGCATTCATGGAACCACGAGTGCGTCGGCGTGGCATCGAGACAGAAATAACACTCCTTCACGTCCTCGCCGTGGTTGCCCTCGGGGCCGCTCAGCCCGAGCAGCCGCTCCTTCAGGATGGGATCGCGCTCGTTCCACCGCGCCAAGGCGGAACACAGCCGGCCCTCGCGGTCCGCGCCCGTCCTCGCGCACCATGCCCCATTGCCGCTCGGCAAGGAGGGCCCCCATCGCTTCCAGTTTTTCGCGCGGCTGGAATCCTCGGCAAGGCGGCGCTGTTCGGCGGAAAGGGCGGCGGCGCGGGACGTGCCCATGGGATCGGTCGGTGGCAAGAAAAGGGCCGACCCCTTGAGGAGGTGAGCTTTTGCAGGGTCGCGGACTGGCTGCGCCCACTCCGGTCCCGTCTCAGAGCAGCCGCTTGACCGCCTCGAGCCCGGCGTTGCTCACCACCACAAACCGGTGCACGCCGTCCGACCACGACGCGCTGCCAAACTGCGCCTGCTGGTCGAAGTCCGCACCGGTCCCGGCGGCCATCGCGGGAAAGTCCGCGCAGTTCACGATGTAGCAGTGGAACTCCGTCCTGTTGCGCTGGAAGCACACCTCCAGCACATCGTGGCCCGCAAAACTCAGCGTGCGGCAGCCGGTCGCACGCAGCGCCGCAAAATCCACCGGCAACCCCGCGCCCAGCCGGTTCGCCGGCTGGCTCAGCATCACCTGCAGCGCCCCGGCCGCCTCGCCGTGGCTGCCATGCTGCGCGTGCGCCGTGTCATTGATCGCAAACGCCGCCAGCTGCGACGTCCCGGCCGCCGCGCGGCTGGGCCAGAACGCGAGCGTCGCCGTCAACAGCACCGCCACGCTCGCCGCCAGCGCGAACCACATCGTCGGAAGCCGCCGCTCCACCTGAGGCGCGCGGCTCGCCCGCGACCCGGCCAGAATCGCCTCGCGCAGCCCGGCGGGCGGCCCGATCTCCCGCAACTTCGCCGCCACGGCGGCATCGTGCGCCTGGGCGCGGGCAAACCACGTGCCGAGCGCGGGATCATTCTTCGCCTGGTCCAGCGCGGCGCCGAAGGTTGCGTCCCCCGCGTCGGCGCCATTGGCCCGGTAGGCCCCCAGCACAAATTTCGCCTCGTTGTTACTCATGATTGTTTCCTCCCCTGGGCGCCGGTAAACGGCACCACCTTGGATTTTGCCGCCGTCTCCTCCTGCGCCAAAGCGGCGCGGAGCTGGGCCTTGCCGCGCGACAGCCGCGACATGACCGTGCCGATGGGCACTCCGAGCGTCTCGGCGATTTCCGTGTACGAAAGATCCTCCAGATAAAACAGCGTCAGCGGCGCGCGGAACACCTCGTCCACTGCCTGCAGCGCCGCCACCACGGCCGTTGCATCCATCTTGGTCGCGCGGTCCACGTCCTCCGCCGCCACCTCCGACTCCCCCGGCGGCAGGTCTTCGAGCGAGGTCACCCGGGTGTCGCGGCGGCGGCCGTGCAGGAACTCACGGTAAAGCGTCGTAAACAGCCAGGATTTCGCCTTCGAGGTCTCGCGGAGGCCGTGGCCCTTGGTCGCCCAGATGAAAAAAGTCTGCTGTACCAGGTCGCCCGCATCGGCCGGGCGTTTCGCGAGGCTGAGGGCAAAACGGTAGAGCGGCGCGTAATGCGCATCCACCAATTGCGTAAAGACCTCGTTGCTCATCAAGTTTCAGAGTTGCGTCGGGCCGGGTTTATTCCCGGAAACATCACGCACCGCAACATGCTTCGCCTGCTCCTCCCGCCCAATCTCGCCGCCGCGGCCCCGCGCGATGCCATTGCCGTGAAGGTGCAGCTCGACCCCGCCGCCGCCCTGGCGCCCGCGATCCTGCCCGGGCTGGCCCTGCTCCAGCGCTGGTGCGGCACGCCCACGCCACCCGCCTTCCTCCAGCTCACCCGCGCGCAGCTCCGTGAGCTCATCGCCGCGCTGCACCGCCAACCGGTGTTTTTCCTCCTCAACGCCCCGGCTGCGCCGCTCCTCTGGCTCGGGCCCTTGCTCATCGGCGTGTCCGAGCACCTCCGCGAGACTCCGGCCCCCGTCGCCGTCCCCGCACCCGCTCCTCCCCGCGTCTCGCCCCCGCCGCGTGCCCCGTCGTCCGCCGCCGCGCCGATGACCGTGGACGGCACGGAACACTACCTCGCCATCACCCTGCCCTCGCGCGAGCACCCCGCCTACGACAGCGCCCTCGACCTGTTGAAGTCCCACGGCTTCATCCTCGAGCCTTCCAACCGCAAGTGGTGGCTGCGCGACCGGCACAAGACCCTCAATTTTCTCGCCGCCCACGCCGCCCGGCTCCGCGACGGTCTCGACGCCCAGTTCACTCCAGCTTTTGAAAAAGCCACCGCGCGCCTCCGCCCCGCCGAGCTGACGGTTACCGCGACCGCGGCCGGCGAGGACTTCGACGTGACGCTGGGCCTGAAAGCCGGCAGCGCCGATGACGCCACCGTCCGCACCGCCGTCGCTTCCAATCGCGGCTACGTCGAAAGCGACGGTCAGATTTACCTGCTCGACGCCGCCCAGCTCGACCATCTCGCCACGGCCCAGCGCGCCCTCGCGGGCGAGCCCGGGGCAGGTGTGGCCACCCGCCGCACCCAGCGCGTCAGTGCCGCCCGCACGGCCGAGGCGCAGGAAATCATCGAGGCGCTCTCCCCCGGCTTCCAGCCGCCCGCTGCGTGGCGGGAACGCAGCGAGTCGCTCCGCCGGCTTTCCACCCTTATCCCTGCGCCCATCCCGGCCGGCCTGGAGACCCGGCTCCGCCCGTATCAACGCCTCGGCACCGCCTGGCTCTGGCACCTGCACGGCCACCAGCTGGGCGGAATCCTCGCCGACGAAATGGGCCTCGGCAAAACCATCCAGGCGCTGGCGCTGCTGACGGCGCTTCGCGCCGAGGTGAAAGTTGAAAGTGCCCAGTTGAAAGCTACTGAGCCGGTCGTCTCAGCTTTCAATTCTCAACCTTCAACTTTCACCTCGCCGTCCCTGGTCGTCTGCCCCGCCTCGCTCGTGGAAAACTGGCGGCGCGAGTCCGCGCTGTTCGCCCCGCAGCTGCGCGTCTTTGTCCACCATGGCGCGTCCCGCCTCGCCGCCGCGGCCGCCGCCGCGTTTGACCTGATCATCACATCCTACGGCACCCTCGCCCGTGATCGCGAGCTGTTCGCCGGCGTGAACTTCACGTGCGTCATCGCCGACGAAGCCCAGCACATCAAGAACCGCCGCTCCCAGAACGCCGCCGCGCTCCGCTCGCTGACCGCCCGCAGCCGTTTCCTGCTTACCGGCACGCCGCTGGAAAACTCGCTCGACGACCTGCGTTCGCTGTTCGAATTCTTGCTCCCCGGCTACCTCGACCGGATGCCGGCAGGCCTCCGCGGCGAGGAACGCGCCTGGTTCGACCAGCGGCTCCGCGCCCAGGCCGCGCCCTACATCCTGCGCCGCACCAAGCAGGCCGTCGCCCCCGAACTCCCGCCCAAACTCGAGCAGATCCTCTGGTGCGAACTCTCGCCCGCGCAGGCGAAACTTTACCGCGACCAGCAGCAGGCGGGCGAACGCGAGTTGATGGATCTCGCCGCCGACGGCGCCACCGAGGGCCGCCTGCAATTTGCCGCCCTCACGCAGCTCCTGCGCCTCCGCCAGATCTGCTGTGACCCGCGGCTCGTTGCGCCCGAGGCCCCCGCCGACGACTCCGCCAAGCTCGAGGCCTTCCGCGAACTCCTCGCCGAGGCGATTGACGACGGCCACCGCGTCCTCGTGTTCTCCCAGTTTACCTCGCTGCTCGCGCTCCTCGGCGCCGAACTCGAGTCCCAAGGCACCGCGTATTGCTATCTCGACGGCTCGATGCCCGTCCGCGCGAGGCAGGCCGCCGTCGACCGTTTCCAGGACTCATCCGACGTGCCGGTCTTCCTCATCTCACTCAAGGCCGGCGGCACCGGGCTCAACCTCACGGGCGCCGACACCGTCGTCCATTTCGACCCGTGGTGGAATCCCGCCGCCGAGGCCCAGGCCACCGACCGCGCCCATCGCATCGGCCAGACGAAACTCGTCACCAGCTACAAGCTCATCGCCACCGGCACCGTCGAGGAGAAGGTCCTCGCGCTGCAGGACACGAAACGCGCCCTGCTCGCCGATGTGTTCGAGGCCAGCGATGCCGCCGCCGCGAAACTCTCTCTGCGCGACCTCAAGTCGCTGCTCTCTTCCTGAGACGGGCGGGCACGTCCCTTCAGGAGTTGGGCCTCAGGCCGGAAAATAAAAGGCCCTTCGCCATTCCGGCGAAGGGCCGGGAAATCCGGCCGGTGCGGGCACGGTCTCAGGAGTGGTCCAGTTCCGTGCGCGCAAGACGGTGCACGAGCGTGGCGCCGAGTAGACGAGGCAGGTATGGCGGATTCATGAGGGAGGAATTAGGGTTAAGGTTGAGACTAAGACTGTGGATGGTCGGGAGAGTGCCGGCCCGGAGATGGGCTTCGGACCGGCTCTTGAACTGACGGTGGGGTGACTCAATGCCGCCACTTGGCGAACGGAGTTACCCCCGGCGGGGTAACCGAGGAGAATTCAGCTGTGACCCGCGCCGCGGAGCTCTCTCTCCATCAATATTTTGCAAGTCCCCCCAGCGCCGTCGGGCCACGCCTTGGACCTTCCGGTCCCGCGACAACGAATGGAAGCAGAAGTCGAGATTCCCGCCCCTTGCCGCCGCGCTTAGGCGGGGGCGTCGACGTGATAGGTTTGACGCCGACCGTCCCACCACCGCCAATCACGGCCCATGCCCTCACCGCAGGAGATCAAGGCCTTCTTCGACGAAAACGGCTACTACCTCGCCCGCGGCGTTTTTAAACCCGCCGAAATCGCCGAACTGGAGCGGGAGGTGGACCGCATCGTGGCGCAGAACATCCGGCTCAAGGACGCCCCCGACAAGATCTGGGCGGGCGAGGCCGTGGAGCGCCTCAATGTCCGCGGTACCTCTTTTTTCCACACGCATCAGGTGCATTTTTATTCGGCCGCCTGGCTGCGCGCCCTGATGCACCCGTCGTTTCTCGACGTCGCCGAGGCCATCCTCGGCCCCGACATCGTGCTGCACCACACCAAGCTTCTCCAGAAGCCCGCCGAGAAGGGCGCACCCTTCCCCATGCACCAGGACTGGTCGTATTTCCCCTCGGTCAAGGACACGATGATCGGCGGCACCATCGCGGTCACGCGCGCCACCGACCAGATGGGCTGCCTCCGCGTCTATCCCGGCACGCACAAGCTCGGCCGGCTCCAGCACACCAGCGGACAGGAATACTCCGAGTTCATGGAGAAAAACTACCCGCTCGAGCGCGCCACCGTGATCGAGGCCGAGGCGGGCGACGTGCTGTTCTTCCACTATTTCACGATCCACGGCTCGATGCCCAACCGCTCCAACGCTGTCCGTAAGAACGTGCTGGTGCAGCTGCACTCCGGTCACGACCAGATCGAGCCGACCAACGGCCACGTCAATTCGAAGCTTGTCCTGCGCGGCTGGAGCCACATCGCCTCGCAAAGCTACTGCGAGCGTCACTAGGCCGGCTCCGGCGCACCCGGAATTTCCCGTTGACGCGCCCGGGGGGGGGCTCTTTGTTCGCCCCTCCTTAGTCGGCGAGTTAGCTCAGTTGGTAGAGCAGAGGACTGAAAATCCTTGTGTCCCCGGTTCGATTCCGGGACTCGCCACCATTTTTCGCCGCCGCTGCGCGGCGCGAAAAAGGCCCTTCGAAGCCCGCGTCCAGCGGGCGAAGTAGGGCGCCAAACCCAGAAGGCTCCGTCCCGGCAAGCCTTTGATTATTAGGACCCCGCGCCACCTCATCCCGGCCCCACGCTTGACGCCGCCCCCCCGACGCGCGTTTCCTAGCCGCTCCATATGGCACGAAAAGTGAACGTTGGCATCGTCGGCTGCGGCAACATCAGCGACGCGTATTTCCTCGGCACGAAGAAATACGACATCCTCAACCTCGTCGGCTGCGCCGACCTCGACCCCGCCCGCGCCAAGGCCAAGGCCGAAAAATACGGCCTCCGCGCCTGTCCCACGGTGGACGCGCTGATCAACGACCCGGAAATCGACCTGGTCATCAACCTCACCGTCCCCAAGGCCCACGCCGCGGTGAACACCGCCGCCCTCAACGCCGGCAAGCACGCGTACTGCGAGAAGCCCTTCGCCCTCACCTCCGACGACGGCGCCGCCGTCCTCGCCTTGGCCAAGAGCAAAAATCTCCTCGTCGGCAGCGCCCCCGACACCTTCTTCGGCGGCGGCATCCAGACCGCCCGCAAGGCCATCGACGACGGCGCCATCGGCCGCCCCGTCGCCGCCCTCGCCTTCATGATGTGCCGCGGCCACGAGAGCTGGCACCCGAGCCCGCAGTTTTACTACGAGAAGGGTGGCGGCCCGATGTTCGACATGGGCCCCTACTACATCACCGCCCTCGTGAATCTGCTCGGCCCCGTGAAACGGGTCGGCGGCTCGACCTCCGCCGCATTCCCCGAGCGCCTCATCACGAGCCAGCCGCTCAACGGCACCCGGATTCCCGTCGAGACCCCCACCCACCTCACCGGTACGCTCGATTTCGTCAGCGGCGCCACCGCCACCGTCGTGATGAGCTTTGACACCTGGCCCTACCCGCTGCCCTGCCTCCTCGTCTACGGCACCGAGAGCACGTTGGAAGTGCCGGACCCGAACAACTTCAGCGGCCCCGTCCGCCTGCGCAGCAAGGATGGCAAGACCTACGACGAGATCCCGCCCTCCCACCCGGCCGAGCGTAGCCGGAGCGCCGGCGTGGCCGATCTGGCCTATTCCATCCTCCGCCGCGAACGTCCCCACCGCGCCAGCGGCGAACTCGCCGAGCACGTCGTCGAGATCATGGAATCCTTCGAAAAATCCTCCGTCAGCGGCACCCACATCATGCTGACGACCACCTGCGCCCGCCCCGCCGCCCTGCCCACCAACCTCGCAGCCAACGTGCTCGACGCCTGAAAATGTTTTTTTCTTACAGAAGGTAACGGAGAGAACAGAGACCCGATCCAACTAGCCTGCACCAATCTCCCTCCTCCGTTCCCTCCGTTACCTCCTGTAAAAACAAACTTCTGACTTACCTATGAAAAATGCCCTTATCGTCTGGGGTGGCTGGGATGGCCACGAACCGAAACAGTGCGCCGAGTTCTTCGCACCCAAGCTCAAGGAGCGCGGCTTTAACGTCGAAGTCTCCGCCTCCCTCGAGGTCTTCACGGACGCCGCCAAGATGGGCAAGGTGGACCTGATCGTCCCGATCTGGACCTGCGGCACGATGACGCCCGAGCAGTCGAAGGGCGCCGTGGACGCCGTCCTCGGCGGCGTCGGCATTGCCGGTTTTCACGGCGGCATGTGCGACGCGTTCCGCGGCAACACCGACTGGCAGTGGATGACCGGCGGCCAGTTCGTCGCCCACCCCGACAATATCAAGGACTACACGATCAACATCGTGAACCAGACCGACCCGATCACCGCGGGCATTTCCGATTTCAAGGTCCGCAGCGAGCAGTACTACATGCTCACCGACCCGCGCAACGAGCTCCTTGCCACTTCGACCCACCAGTCCGTCAGCGCCCCGTGGACCAACGGCGTCGCCATGCCCTTCGTCTGGAAGAAAGTCCACGGCAAGGGCCGCGTGTTCTACTCCGCCAGCGGCCACGTCTGCTCGGAGTTCACGTCCTACCCCTCGCAGCTGGAGCTCACCCTCCGCGGCATGGTGTGGGCGGCGCGATGAACGCGCTTCGCGCGGGGTGAGAGGTCAGGGGTTATGGGTGGATAGCCGATGACCGGGACAAGCTCAGCGAGGCTGTCCCATCACCGATCACCCATAACCTCTGAACCGCCGGCGGCGGATCAGAGCACGTCTTTGGGCAGCTGCGGCATCAGCTTCTTGATCTCATCCACCGCGTTGCGGTGGCAGACCAAAACCGCGTCCGCCGTCTCGACGACGACCAGGTCTTTGACGCCCACGAGAGCGATCACCCG